>JBMTQX010000051.1:0-20667 GCA_049446715.1 Pseudohongiellaceae bacterium | reverse complement strand
GCGATTTTAGTCGCTGGCGGAGCATAAGTGTACTTTTGTGTCTGCCGGATAATGCCCCAGTTTGAATTTCAGCGAGGAATTGTCCGAGGCTAAAGCCCCTCCCAAACGGCTCAACGAATCTTCCCAGCACATCTGCACCATGTGGGAGGGGCTTTAGCCCCGAACATAGGGTCCGGCCGACTCAAACTGAGTCACCACCGTCTAACGGGCAGGCGTTTTTGCTGGGGGTTCTTACCGACTATAGTTTCTTGGTAAAAATCTTCGACTTACGCTGGTAGTTGTACAGGCTCTTCTTTTTCTCGGGCAGGCTGTCGATGTCGCTTTCGGCAAAGCCTCTTTCCACGAACCAGTGCGGTGTTTTCGTGGTGAGCACGAAGAGTGACTTCAGGCCGGCCTTTTTCGCCTGTTTGGTGATGGCGTCGAGAATTTCCTGGCCCCGGCCGCTGTCCCGGTATTCGGGATGGGTGGCCATGCAAGCGAGTTCGCCGCTGCCGTCTTCCTGCGGATACAGGGCACCGCACGCGACAATCATGCCTTCGCGATCGATGATGGTGAACTGCTCGATTTCGGTTTCCAGCAATTCCCGCGACCGCTCCACCAACACACCGGCGGCTTCCAGCGGTTCAATGAGTTCGATGATGCCGCCGACATCGTCGATGGTGGCGTTGCGCAGCTGTTCGTATTTTTCTTCGGTGATGAGCGTGCCGCTGCCGTCCCGGGTAAACAGTTCAGAGAGCAGGGCGCCGTCATCGACATAGGAAATCACCTGCGCACGTTTAACACCGGCTTTGCAGGCTTTCACGCCCAGCTCCAGATTCAGCAGTTCCATGTCCAGGCCCTTATTGGCGATCTTGGCCTTGATCAGCGCCTCGGCTTCCTTGGCGTTGAGCTGGCTGATGGGGTCACCGTCTTCATCAAGAATGCCGGACTGTTCAGCATAGATGAGCAGCTTGTCGGCCTGCAGGGCAATGGCCATGCTCGCCGCCACTTCCTCGACGGTCAGGTTGAACACTTCACCGGTGGGCGAGAAACCCAGGTTAGACTGCAGCACGATATTGCCGGCGTCCAGCTGCTTGCGAATGGCCTCGCTGTCCACCTTGCGCACTTCGCCTGTGTAACCGTAGTCGACACCGTTGTGCACGCCATAGGGCTTGGCGACGATGAAGTTGCCGCTGGCGGTATTGATTTCAGCCCCGTGCATGGGCGAGTTGGGCAGGCCCATGGAAAAAATGCTTTCCACGTTGATACGCAGCGCGCCGACCACCCGCTTGATCTCTTCCAGGCTGGCCGCGTCGGTAATGCGCAGGTCGATATGCAGCTGGCCCTGAACGTCGTCATGGGTTTTGTCCTTCAGGCCGGCCGCTTTCAGTGCGGCTTCAATCTGTGGACGTGCGCCATGCACCAGCACCAGCCGGACGCCGAGGCTGTTCAGCAGGTTGATGTCGTGGGCAATGTTGTAGAAGTTGTCGTGCGCGAGGGCTTCACCGGGCAACAGAACGACGAACACCTTCCCGCGGTAGGCGTTGATGTAAGGTGACGCCTGGCGAAACCAGGTCACGTACTGGGTAGTGTCGTCGGCCATCGTCGTTCACTTGAGGTGATCTGCTGCTTGTCCGGTGGAAAAGGGCGAGTATTGTAACGGAACCGACTGAAAAATCTAGGGATTTTTGCTGCGTGCCTGATCCGTAGGTCGGCATGGGCCTGAAAGGCCGTTTGCCGACAGGCCCATGGTGTCACGTGAATGTCGGCAAACGACGCTTCGCGTCTATGCCGACCTACGGGTTCATCCCGGTTCACGTTATCCGTATCGCCGTTGCCGGATGACGGCTCTGCGAGCCTTTTCCGGCCTACAGGCAGTATTGCTTGATCAGGCTCTGCAGAATGTTGATGCAGGGTTTGACCTGGTCGGCGGCCATGTATTCGTTGGGCTGGTGGGCCTGGTCGATGCTGCCGGGGCCGAGAATGACGGTATCCATGCCCAGTTGCTGCAGGAAGGGACCTTCGGTACCAAAGGCGACACTTTCCGGCGCGTGCCCGGTCAGGACTTCGGCCAGGCGCGTCAGTTCGCTGTCCTTGTTGTCAAAGGCCTCCACGCCCGGCACCAGGCGGGTCAGGCGAATGTCCACCTGATGCTTGCTGGCAATGGGTGCGATCAGCGCATCAATCTTTTCACGAATGGCATCGCTGACCATGCCGGGCAGCAGGCGCACATCGAATTCCAGGTCGCAGTGGCCGCAGATGCGGTTGGGGTTGTCGCCGCCATGAATGACGCCCAGGTTCATGGTCGGCGCATCGATGACGAAATGCGGGTTGCGGTATTCCATCTGCAGCTGCTGGCGAAAGCGCAGCAGCGTGCTGATGACATCGTGCATGGCTTCCAGGGCATTGCGCCCCAGGGCCGGGTTGGAGGAGTGCCCGCTTTGACCCTGCACGCGGATGCCTTCCATCATGATGCCCTTGTGCATGTGAATCGGGCGCAGGCCGGTGGGTTCGCCGATGACGGCAGCGCGGGCCCTGGGCCGGCCCTGCAGGGCCAGGGTGCGGGCGCCTTCCATCGAACTTTCCTCATCCGCCGTGGCGAGAATGATCAGCGGCTGTTGCAGGTCGGCCTCGAGGAAATCCTGTACGGCTTCATGCACGACCGCAAAGAAGCCTTTCATGTCGGTGGCCCCGAGGCCGTAAAAGCGGTTGTCCTTTTCCGTCATCGCCAGCGGGTTGGTCTGCCACAACGCTTCATCAAACGGTACCGTGTCAGTGTGGCCACTGAGCACCAAGCCGCCGGGACCGGTGCCGAGGGTCGCTATCAAATTGGCTTTTTTGTGCTGTCCTTGCACCTCCACCAGTTCGCAGACAAACCCCAGATCGGCAAAGGTGTCCGCCAGCAGGTTGATCACGCCCATGTTGCTCTGGTCGATGGCCGGATTGATGGAGCTCACCGAATGCTCGGCCAGCAGGGCGTTGAATAACTGGTGGAAAGACTGGGTCATCGTGCCGGAATCCTAGGGTGCTGACACCAGCATCGCGGCCCGGTTGCAGCGCGCGGCCATGATGAAGTCGTTTTTGTGCAGACCTCCGGTGACATGGGTCCACCAGGTCACGGTGAGCTTGCCCCAGGCCACGTGCATCTCGGGGTGGTGATCGTTCTGTTCGGCGATGCGGCCGACCTTGTGGGCCAGGTCGATGATGACCAGGTAATCCTTGAACCGGAAATCACGGGTCAGTTTGTCGACCCCGTCTTCTGACACGATCTGCCAGCCCGGCACCTGCTCCAGCAGGGCCTCAGCCTCGGCGGCGGGCATGGGGGCATCCCCTTTCTTGGACAGGACTATGGGGGTATCGGCGAGTGATGACATCGTTTTTCCTTATGAGTCTTTGTCTTTTAATACCGCGGCGGTCAGACGGGAAACACACACCAGCTTGCCCTCGGTATCCGTGATGTTGATTTCCACCACAACGGTGGTGCGCCCGATATGGACGGGGCGTGCGATGCCGGTCACCAGCGGCGGTTTGCCGGGACGGACATGGTTGGCATTAATGTCCAGGCCGACAATGTGATAGCCGTAGTCGGTACACAGGTTGGCGGCCACGCTGCCCAGGGTCTCCGCCAGCACAACGGACGCGCCGCCATGAATGATACCCATGTGTTGCTGGGTACGATGATCCACGGGCAGGGTGCCCTTGAGATAGTCGTCACCCAGTTCGGTGATTGCCAGGCCCACATGTTCGCACATGGTGCCTTTGGTCAGTGTCATGACCTGTTCGACAGTGGCGGATTTTTTCCACAAAGCCACGGTATTCTCCTTTTAATGCGATAAGTCCTGTTACGACTTCAGGCGCAGCCGCCCGGATACAGGGCCTTGGTTTTTCCCGTCAGCCGATACGCCAGCAGGCCGACCCATTCCTTAAAAGCAACATCAAGATCGTGTAGATTGCCTGCTAATTCCAAGCTCAGGCGAAACTGGTAACCGGGCAGGGTTATATGGTCTACCGGGTAAGGAATCACGGGCCAGTCCTGCTGGCAGAATACCCCGACCGAGCGCGGCATGTGTGCGGCGGAGGTGACCAGTATCCAGTGCTCGCCCGGGGCCGGGTTGACCAGGGCCTTGCTGTTGATGGCGTTCTCGTAGGTGTTGCGCGATTCCCGTTCCAGTTCCAGGCGGTGGCGCGCAATCCCCAGGTTCGCCAGTTCATAAAGCGCAATATCAGCTTCCTTGAAGTCCTGGTCGCGCAAGGTCCCCGCACCACCGGTAAACACCATCTGTGCATCTGGGTACTGCTTACCCAGCGCGGCAAAGGCCAGGTAGCGTTCAGCAGCACTGCCCATTTCCGTCTGGTTCCAGAGGTAGGAAGACAGGGCATCGGCAGCACCGCCCAGCATGATAATGCCGTCAATGTCATCGGGCTGTTCCGGATTGGTGGCAAAACGGGTTTCCAGCGGTGTGGCCAGCCATTTGCCGATGGGCAGGCAGGCGGCCAGTGCCAGCAATATCACGCCAGTGCCCAGCATCCATTTCGCCAGTGGTATGCGGTTGCAAAACAACAGCACGGTTCCGGCCGCCAGCAGGACAAACAGCACATTGGCTGGTGAAAGCAGCGCCCAGAGAATCTTGGAGAGGTAAAAAAACAGGGTGTTGAACATGCAAAGCCGGTCTGCAGCGGGGTTTATGGCAGCAGGCCCGGATTATCCGGCAAGCCGGGGATTATCTCAAATCGGCGGCGGTGATCAGTGCTCCCTAAGGATTTCCGACAGGGGCCTGCCAGTCTGCTCCTGGCATTGTGACTGCACGTTAAGGCCACAGACACTGAACAGCAGGCGCAGGGAAGAAGAGGAAATGCCCAGCCTGAGCAGGCGTACGACATCAAAGTCGGTCACCGCGTGGATCTGCTCCAGGGACAAGCCAAAGTCCCGACAGTAGCCTTCCGTGAAGGAACGGAAGCGGCGCTGATTTTCAGGATCCGCCAGCGAGGCGCACAGATGGTTCAGGGTAGTTCGCCGTGAGTACGAGGTTTTGCGAACCGCATGCGGGGGCGGCAGGGTCTTGCCGTTCACCTCTCTGATCGGTGTGATGGAAATGACTTTGCTCATGCGGACTATTGTTGATTGTAATCGGGGTTCCCGGCAACGGGGTTCCCGGGCTTGCTTGATTCAGGTCAACCGAATCAGGCAGGTTGTTGCCTCACAGGCGGGGTATTAGCGGGCAGCGTGGCAGATTTGCTGCAGGACATCGTGATTGTTGATGTGAATTTCGCGGCCGCCGACATTGATGACACCTTCTTTCTGCAGGCGGCTGAACGTGCGGCTCACGGTTTCAATGGTCAGGCCGAGGAAGTTGCCGATGTCCATGCGGGACATGGGCAGGCGCAGCGAGTTGGATGACAGGTTGCGGCGGCCGTAACGACGCGACAGGCTGAGCAGCAGGGTGGCGACCCGGCCTTCGGCATTCTTCTTGCTGAGGGTCAGCATCATCTGATGATCGGATTCAATCTGCCGGCTCATGAGCTGGAAAAAATGCCGCTGCAACTGGGGTATCTGCAGGGAAAGTTCCTCCAGGCGCTCAAACGGAATCTCGCAGACCGTGGAAGTTTCCATGGCCATAACATTGCACCCGTGTTGTTCAGTACCGATACCGTCGAATCCGAGAATTTCACCAGGCAGGTAAAAGCCGGTCACCTGTTCAATGCCGTCATCATCGAGCAGGTAGGTTTTGATGGAGCCGGAGCGTACGGCAAAGATGGAGATGAAGCCGTCGCCGGTCCGGTACAGGTGTTCGCCGGCCTGGATGGGACGGCTGCGACGGATGATGTCATTGACCCGGTCGATGTCCTTGATGTCCATGGCAATCGGCAGACACAGCCCTTTCAGGTTGCAGTCTGAACAGGAGGCCTGGATGAAGCCGTGATTGCAGGCAATGTTGTAAGGATCAGCGCTCATCAGTTTACTCAAAAATTTTGCTGGTTATGTAATGGATAGTGGAATTGTTCCGAAAGGCTGGTGACAGCTATGGTTCCATACCCACGCCCCGTTTGCCAGGCCTTTTCGTTCGCGGCTGAAGCCGCTACCACATGCTTGGACTGTTATGCTGAAATAACTGGGCCCCGTAGGAGCGGCTTTAGCCGCGAACATGACATTCCGACAGTAGAAAAGGCCACAGCCTGATCTCACCCTGGCTGAACAGCACAGCCTGCCCGCCAATCTGCACGCGCTCTCCGGAAAAAATACTGCGCAGCTCACCGCCACGGGCCGATACCTAGCGTGCCTGCAAGGCCTGTTTGCCCGTGATGCGGTGCCAGTAGGGTATCAGGCTGCAATGAATGGAGCCGGTGACCGGGTCTTCATTGATGCCCACGAGTAGCGCAAAAAAAGCGTGACACGAAATCACAGTCATCGCCCCGTGCCGTGATGATGAGGCCGCGCTGATCCAGGGCCAGGATGCCAGTCATGTCCGGGGTCATGGCACGAATGATGGCCTCGCTGTCGAATTCGGCCAGGCAGCTGCCTCCGGACAGCATGACCTGCTTCGGTGTCACGCCGACCGCCTCTCCCACGCGCGCGGTAAGTTTATCCGGTTGCTCGGGGGCTTCCAGCGAGCGCGCCGGGAAGTCCAACACGAACCCGTCATCGGTTTTGCTCACGGCCAGCTCGCCACTCCTGGTCTCGAAGCGGTAGCTGTCTGCGGCAGAAGTCTTGTCCATGCTTAGCACAAAGGCCGTCGCCAGGGTGGCGTGGCCGCACAGATCTACCTACACTTTTGCGGTGAACCAGCGCAGGTCATAGCTGTTACCGGATTTGACGAAGAACGCAGTCTCAGAGAGGTTGTTTTCCGCCGTGATGGCCTGCATCAGGTCATTGTCCAGCCACTCTTGCAGTGGACAGACAGCCGCAGGATTGCCGCCAAAGCGGCGGTTCGTGAAGGCATCGACAACATAGAGCGGGATTTTCATGGCGGCATGGCAACCATAGGGCTGTATCAGATTCAGTTCACGGAGTTTACCGGAATTCGGTCCGTGGTGTGTTGACCGGGCTGATCATCATTCGGCAGAAAGGCTGCCAGTACGTCATTGAGAAAATCAAAACCCGTCGCAGTGGTGGCCAGCCGATCAGGCCTGAGCAAACCCTGTTTATGCAGTGCAGACAGCACGGGTGCCAGTGCCTCCAGGGACAGGCCGGTGCGGGCTGTATACAACGCTGTGTCGACCCCGTCGCGCAGGCGCAGGACGTTCATGAAAAATTCCAGTGGCAGTTCTGCTTCCGACACGGCCGTGGTTTCAGCGAGATAATTCCCTGCTGCGGCCAGGTAGTGATTCGGCTGGCGGCGTTTGCGTGTGCGCACGATGCGGCCTGACGTGGCTTGCGTGATCTTGCCATGGGCGCCGGCACCGATACCGAGGTAATCACCAAACTGCCAGTAATTCAGGTTATGCCGTGACTGCTGGTTTGCGGTGGCATAAGCCGAAATTTCATAGCGTGCCAGGCCATGCTTTGCCAACAGGTCAATGCCTTCTGCCTGCATGGCGGCCATGTCATCATCATCGGGCAGCGTGGGCGGGCGACGGTAGAACACGGTGTTGGGTTCCAGGGTGAGCTGGTACCAGGACAGGTGTGCCGGCGCCATCTCCAGCGCCGTCTGCAGGTCTGCTATGGCCTGCTCGCCCTGTTGTCCCGGCAACCCGAACATCAGATCGAGATTGAAGTTATCGAAACCGGCGGCGCGGGCCTGGCCGGCTGCTGCCAGGGCTTCGCGGTCATCATGAACACGCCCCAGCACAGTCAGGAAATTACGGTCGAAACTCTGGATGCCCAGTGACAGGCGGTTGCAGCCGGCCTGGCGGAAGTCGCGGAACTTTTGTGTCTCAAATGTACCCGGGTTCGCTTCCAGGGTGATTTCAATGTCAGGCGCAAAAGGCAGTTGTGCCTGGATCCCGTCTAGCAGTCGGGCCATGCCGGCTGACGAAAACAGGCTGGGCGTGCCGCCTCCCATGAAGATTGAGACCAGTTCCCGGCCCTGGGCGTGTGCGCTGTCCCTGGCCAGGTCATCGAGCAGGGCATCAATGTACGCAGCTTCCGGTAATTCACCGGTAAAGGCATGGGAATTGAAATCGCAGTAAGGGCACTTTTTCAGGCACCATGGGATGTGCACATACAGTGACAATGGTGGCAGCGGGATCGGCATGGCCGTGTGTCAGCCCGGGAAATGAGCTGCCAGTTGCTGCAGAGCCTGGGCACGATGACTGATGCGGTTTTTCTCAGCCGGGTCCAGTTCGGCCGAAGCACAGTCATAGTCCGGCACATAAAACAGGGGGTCATACCCGAAGCCGTTTGCGCCGGCTTCATCGAACAGGATGCGTCCTTCCCAGCTGCCCTGGCAAATCAGGGGCATGGGATCTTCCGGAAAACGCACGAGGGCCAGGCAACACTGGAAGCGGGCACTGCGATCTTCTTCAGGTACCTGTTCCAGGTTTTCCAGCAGCAGTTCGTTGTTGGCGGCATCGACCGTCTCACGATCCCCGGAAAGACCGGCATAGCGTGCCGAATAGATGCCGGGTTCGCCATTGAGCGCATCCACTACCAGGCCGGAATCATCGGCCAGCGCCGGCAGCCCGGACAACTTGCTGGCATGACGCGCCTTGATGATGGCATTTTCGACGAAGCTGTGGCCGTCCTCGATGGCATCGGGAATATTGAAATCCGACTGCGGCAGCAGGGTCACCTGCTTGTCCGCCAGGATGGCCTGCAGTTCACGCAGTTTGCCGGCGTTGCTGCTGGCGAGAACGATTTTTTCGAATGAAGGCATAGGGCAGACAGGGTAAAGGAAAAGACTGCAGAGTGATATACCACGTAAGCCGGAAGAGGCACGCCGTGCCGTCATCCTACGACTTTGACTTGCACTTCGAGGAAGGGAGAATAGGAGGAAAGGGCGACCCGTGCAAACTGAACACTTTGCGTCGATATTTTACGGTAATCATATCTCAGGTCAGTGTAGTAGGTCGGGTTTCAGGGATTGTTGTACATCCTGGTTTCCCAGCGGATCTCGTATTCTGGTCCCTGATTTTCTGGTTTGACAGTCAGAGTAAAACGGACCATTTCGGCGTTGGAGAATTCGAACTCGCCGATGTAATAGATGGCCTCGCCCTCGCGTATTTCGCGGAAGGCGATATCATCGACCTGGCCCAGCAGGTTGCGCTTGCCGCCGATGATACTGGCGGTGACGGCGTTGAGTCGGCCATTGGTCTCTGTCTTGCTGACATTGACGTTAAGAAAGGCGCGACGGTCACTGCGCACGATGCCGTACTGCTCGGCAATATCGGCATTCACGAACGTGCTGTTCACGGCCTGGTAGTAGACGGTGTAGTCGCCGAAGGTGGCAGACTCGGCCAGCGCCAGACCCGGCAGCAGCAGAACGAGTGATAACAGCAGGCGTGTCATGATCAGCGCGTGAAGTGGTAAATGGCGTTGATGCCGAACAGGTTCGGGTGCAGGTTCATCAGGAAGCTGCTGCGGTTGTTGAAGTCGACCACGGTGCGCTGGAGGATCCTGATGTTGCGCTTTTTGCACAGGGTGTCGAAATCGCGGATGGTGCAGTGATGGATGTTCGGCGTGTCATACCATTCATAGGGTAGGGCACTGGACTGCGGCATGTAGCCGCGACCGAGCAGCCACAAGCGATGACGCCAGTAGGCGAAGTTCGGAAAAGTGATGATGCAGTGCTTGCCGATGCGCAGCATTTCCTCGACCAGGATGTCAGGGCGCTCCACAGTCTGCAGTGTCTGTGCCAGCAACACGGTATCGAAACTGTCGGAAATGAAATTGGTCAGGCCCTTGTTCAGGTCCTGCTCGATGACATTGACCCCAGCCTCTAGGCACAGGTTGATGTTGTGCGGGTTGATTTCCAGGCCGCAATCGCCGATGCCCTTTTCCTCTTTCAGGTGGGCCAGGAAAGAACCGTCACCGCAACCGAGGTCGAGCACGCGTTCGCCGGGCTCGATCCACTGCTTGATGATTTCCAGATCGGCACGCAAGGCCATCAGTCACTACCTCCGGCGGCGCCGTTCACTTCCTCGGATACCTTGCCCATGTAGGATTTCAGGGCTTCGATATAGCGTGGTATCGGCATGAGAAAGGCGTCATGCCCCTGGTCGGCACGAATGTCGAGATAGCTTACCGGTTTTTTCGCCTTGAGCAGGGTGTTGACGATTTCGCGGGAGCGCTCCGGCGGAAAACGCCAGTCGCTGGTGAAGGAGATCACCAGGAATTTGCACTCGCTTTGCTCGAAGGCCTTGCTGAGGTCGAAGTTGTAATCCACGGCCGGATCGAAATAGTCCAGCGTCTTGGTGATCAGCAGGTAGGTGTTGGCGTCGAACTTGCTGGAAAAGGTTTCGCCTTTGTATTTCAGGTAGCTTTCTACCTGGAAATCCACCTCGTAACTGAAATTCAGTTTGCCGGTGCGCAGGTCACGACCAAAGTTGCCTTCGATGGCATCCTTGCCGAACTTATCGCGCATGGCCTGGTCGGACAGGTAGTTGATGTGCCCGACCATACGCGCCAGCATCAGCCCGCGCTTCGGATAGGTGTTGAAGTCGTAATAGCGGCCGTCATGGAAATCCGGGTCACTGGTGATGGACTGGCGAGCCACTTCGTTGAAGGCAATGTTCTGTGCCGATAGTTTCGGGGCCGAGGCAATGACAATGGCATGGCGCAAACGCTGCGGATAGGAAATGGCCCAGCGCATGACCTGCATGCCGCCCAGGCTGCCTCCGATGACGGCGGCCCACTTCTCGATACCCAGCCGGTCCGCCAGGCGCGCCTGGCTTTTCACCCAGTCACGCACGGTAATGATGGGAAAGTCGGGGCCAAAGGGTTTGCCGGTTTCTGGATTGATGGACGATGGTCCGGTACTGCCGGCACACCCGCCCAGGTTGTTCAGGCAGACCACAAAAAAGCGGTTGGTATCAAAGGCCTTGCCGGGACCGATAGAGCATTCCCACCAGCCCGGTTTTTCCTTTTCATCGTCCGGCTTGTGATAACCGGCCGCATGATGGTCGCCGCTAAGTGCATGGCAGATCAGCACGGCGTTGGAACGGTCGGCATTGAGCTCACCGTAGGTTTCCACCATCAGGTCGTACTGGTCAATGACACGCCCGCTGCGCAACGCCAGCGGCTCATCGAAATGGATGAGCTCCGGGGTCACGAGTCCGACTGAATCGGCTGGAATGGTTTTGGCCATAGCGTGTCAGTTCTGTTGCCCCCTCGGGAGCAACGTATTAATTCTTAGGAGTATATGGTAAAGCTAAAACGTCATAACACGTCGAGGTTGGAACTGTTTCTGCCAGTTGTCCTGTGTGCAACCCGCACACAAGGCTCAAATGCCGATGACAAACAGGGCGCCTTGCGGCCCCAGACCCAGCCCCTGTCTCAGGGTACCCACGATCATTATTTCCACCACCTGTATGCCGAGAAAGATAAATATCGGTGACAGGTCGAGGCCGCCCATGGGCGGTATTATTTTACGAAACAGCATTTGCAGGGGCTCGATGATCTGGTGGATCAGCAGTAGTGCCGGATTGCCGCTGTAAGGTGCCACCCAGCTGACGATCACCACAATCAGCAATCCCCAGAAATAGATTTTCAATATGTAGGACAGCATGCCGATAAAGGCCCAGCTGATCAGGGTGCCGATTCCCGGCAAGACAAAGCCGGCTGCCCAGATCATCAGGGCCGTGGCCAGGGTACCAAACACGAGTGAAAGCAGCAGCGTGGCAATATCGAAACTGCGATAGGGCGGAATGATCTTCCGAAGCGGGTTCAGGGCAGGCGCCGTGATTTTCACCAGGGCCTGCGACACGGGATTGTAGAAATCGGCGCGACTGGCCTGCAGCAGAAAACGCAAGAGCAGGGCCAGCATGACCAGGTGCCCCAGTGAATTGACCACCAGTACCACGACCTGTCCAAGAGATTCACTCATTGCTTACTGCCTGTTTGATGATTGTTTGATCTGCTTTGAAGAATTAGGCATTGCCCGCCAGTTCGCGCGAGCGCTGCGCCGCTTTGATCAATGCGCGAGCAACCATAGCATTGAACTCATCCGATGCAAACTGCTTGAGGGCGGCTTCCGTGGTGCCGCCGGGGGACGTCACACGGCGACGCAACTCACCGACATCAACATCGCTTTGCGAGGCCAGCGTGGCAGCCCCCAGGGCGGTCTGTAGGCAAAGCTGCCGGGCGGTATCTGTTGTCAGGCCCATGGCAATGGCGGCTTCCTGCATGGCTTCCATCAGCAGGAAGAAATAAGCCGGGCCCGAGCCCGACAGGGCGGTGACCGCATCCATGTCGTTTTCACTGTCCAGCCAGCAGCTAATGCCAACAGCATTGAGCAGGGCCTCGGCCATCTCACGCTGCGCTACCGAACACTGCGCATTGGCGTACAACGCACTGGCACCGGTTTGCACCAGTGCCGGGGTATTGGGCATGCACCGCACGATTGCTTGACCGCCATGGGTCCAGGCCTGCAGGGAGTGCATCGGAATGCCGGCCGCAATGGAGATAAGCAGGCAGTCGCGGGCCGACAGGGCCTCCTGCAACTGCGCCAGCACGGCATGCATGACCTGGGGTTTGACGGCGAGGATGACGGCGTCGCTGCGGGCAATGATGTCGGTATTGGTGGTGCTGGTGTACACGCCGCGTTCGGCAAAGGTGGCCAGGCGCGCGGCGTCGGTATCCGAGGCAGCAAGACTGCCGGCGTCGAAGCCGTTGGCGATGAGGCCATCAATCAGGGCGCCGGCCATGTTGCCGGCACCGATGAAGCCGATGTTGGAAGACGAGCGGGACATCAGGGCATTGTACTATAACCGGCGGCTCACGATAGGACCGATAAAGAGGTAGGTCGGATAAGGCCGTCAGGCCACCATCCGACGTATTATCTCGTGGGGATTCAGATCGGTATTGATCCCGAGATCAGGCGGCCTGTTGCCGCTATGTCGGATGGCGCTGCGCTTATCCGACCTACAAACGGACCCGCGACGTTATCGGTTTTCTCTTGGCCCGAAGATGTCGGTGCCGATCCGGATCAGGGTTGCCCCTTCGGCAATGGCCGCTTCAAAGTCGCCGCTCATGCCGATCGACAGGTGCTGGCAGGTCTTATGCCCTAGGCTGATGAGGTGATCGCGCGCTTCCCGCAACTGGCGAAAGGGCACGCGCTGGTTTTCCAGTCCGGTAGCCTGTGCCGGAATGGCCATGAGGCCGGCCAGCAGCAGGTTGGGCAACCCGGAAACGAACGCCGCCAGGGCCGGCAGGTCGTTCACGGCAACACCGCTCTTGCTGTCCTCCCCGCTGATATTGACCTGCAGCAGGACCTGCAGTGGTGGCAGGCTGTCCGGCCTCTGTTCACTGAGGCGACGGGCAATCTTCTCCCGGTCGACACTGTGCACCCAGGCAAAATGCTCGGCGATGTCACGGGTCTTGTTGGACTGGATCGGGCCGATGAAGTGCCAGATGATATCGGTATCAAGCAGGGCGCTCTGCTTGTCGAGGGCTTCCTGCAGGTAGTTTTCCCCAAAGTGTTTCTGGCCGGCAGCATATGCCTCGCGCACCTTGTCCGGGCGGTGCGTTTTACTGACAGCGATCAGCTCTACAGTGCCCGCAGCGCGGTCGTAGGCCTGCGCAAACTGTGACATCCGAAAACGAACTTTTTCCAGATTTTCTGGTATGCTCGGCGGCATGTTTTTTCCTCGATGATTACCCGGGCAGCGCTCACGTTGCCAGATAAAACGCATAAATTAAAGACAAAATAAACAGTGGCAATATGGCTGCTATGAACATTCAGGAACTTCTCAATTTCAGCGTTCAGCAGGGCGCCTCCGACCTTCATGTCACGGCCGGCATGCCGCCCCTGATTCGTGTGGACGGTGATATCCGCCGCATCAATGTCGATCCCATGGATCACAAGGAAGTGCATGCGCTGATCTACGAGATCATGAACGACAAGCAGCGCAAAGGGTACGAGGAACACCTGGAGTCAGACTTTTCGTTTGAGATTTCCGGCCTGGCCCGTTTCAGGGTCAACGCCTTTGTCCAGAACCGCGGCGCCGCTGCCGTGTTCCGTACCATCCCGTCTAAGGTATTGACCATGGAACAGCTGGGCATGGGCGAGGTGTTCAAGAAGATTTCCAATAATCCGCGTGGCCTGGTGGCCGTGACCGGACCGACCGGTTCCGGTAAGTCCACCACCCTGGCGGCCATGATCGACTACATCAACTCCACCAAGTACGAACACATCCTCACCATTGAGGACCCGATCGAATTCGTGCACGAATCCAAGAAGTCGCTGATCAACCAGCGTGAAGTGTATCGCGACACCCACGGCTTCAACGAAGCCTTGCGTTCAGCCCTGCGTGAAGATCCGGACATCATCCTGGTGGGTGAGCTGCGTGACCTGGAAACCATTCGCCTGGCCCTGACCGCGGCGGAAACCGGTCACCTGGTGTTCGGTACCTTGCACACCACTTCGGCGGCCAAGACTATCGACCGTATCGTCGACGTATTCCCTGCGGCGGAAAAAGCCATGGTGCGTTCGATGCTGTCCGAATCCCTGCAGGCGGTGGTGAGCCAGACCCTGCTCAAGAAAGTCGGCGGTGGCCGTGTCGCCGCGCATGAAATCATGATCGGTACCTCGGCGATCCGAAACCTGATTCGTGAAGACAAGATCGCGCAGATGTACTCGGCCATCCAGACAGGCCAGAGTGTCGGTATGCAGACCCTCGACCAGTGCCTGAAAGGCCTGGTGGATCGCGCTGAAGCCGCGCACAAGGCGAAAGACGGTAGCCAGATTTGATCCAAAAAGCCGGCGAGAGCCGGCTTTTTTTCGATATAAGGAAGAAAGGATAAAAGGCAAACGGTTCTACTGTATCCGCTATTTACGTTAATCCGCTGTAGACAAGAGCAATCCTAAATGTGTAACAAAAAATCACGAAATTTGGGATGCTAAACTTGACCCCAAATCCGTGCCCGCCACGCTGGCCTTTTATCCGTGTTCCGATAACCACGATTCCAGAATTAGCTGCGCGGCAAAACTGTCCACTTCAAGGCGGTGATTGAATTTGCGGCCGCCGGCTTCGGCGTTGGCGCGGCTGAATTCGCGGGCTTCGCGTGAGCTCAGGCGTTCATCCATGGTGTGGCAGGGGCGGTCATAGCGGGCTGCAAGCGCCCCAACAAAGGCCTGCACCTTCGTGGTCATGTCGCTGTCTGTGCCGTCCATGTTGTACGGCATGCCAACGACGAAAGCAACGGGTTTCCATTGCGCGACCAGCGCATCCAGCGCCTCCCAGTCCGGCTCACCGTTGCTGGCCCGAATGACAGGCTGTGCCGAAGCGGTACCGGTGATGGTCTGCCCGACAGCAACACCGAATTTGCGGGTGCCGTAGTCCAGAGCAATCAGTATGCTGGCCGGCGCGCTCAGGAGAAATGCCTCGCGGACATGATCAGCTGTGTCCCACGTCAGTGGTGAGCTGGGCCATGGAGAAACCGAGCTGGGCAGCGGCCAGGTCCGGTTTACGGGCATATTCACGGGAAAAGATGATGTCCTTGCTGGCCGGTACGGTAATCCAGGCGTTGTCGGCAATTTCCTGCTCCAGCTGACCGGGGCTCCAGCCGGCACAGCCGAGTGCGACCAAGAAGTTTTCCGGGCCTTCGCCGCGGCCGATGTCATCCAGAATGTCCTTGGAGGTGGTGATACAGAGCCCGTCCGTGATCTTGAGCGTGGACTGCCAGTGGCCGTCGGCATCATGCAGGATAAAGCCCTTGTCGGTTTCGACTGGGCCACCGGAGAGCACTATGTCTTCTCCGCATTCCGGGCGGCTGACCTGAATATCCAGCTGGCTGAAGATTTCCTTCAGTTTGATCTGCAGGGGCAGGTTTACCACGATGCCCAAGGCACCGTCGTCACCATGCTGCCACATGTACACCACCGTGTTGCCGAAATAGGAACCGCTCAGTTGCGGCATGGCAATCAGGAAGTGGTTTGTCAGGTCGAGTTTTTCGTTCATCGTCTTCAGGGAATGATCTTTACTGAAACGGATATTGGGGTCACGAAAAAACTTTCAATAGCAGACCCGCTCCAGTTCGCTGCTCAGAAGCTGCGCAGGGAGTTGTTGCGCTGGAACTGCCAAGTGCGCACGATGTCCAGGATATCCGCCTCCTGGCGCAGATCCGCCGGAAACGGGGCAAAAGGTGAGGCCAGGTGGACGATGCGGATAGCGGCATCATCAAGCACCTTGTGGCCGGAAGAACTCAGAGCACGGATGTTGGCGACACTGCCGTCAGCGCGCAGGGACACCAGCAGCCGCAGGTTGCCGTAAATACCCTGGGTGCTCGCTTCCGTCGGATAGTTGAGGTTGCCGACAGCCTCGACTTTCTTGCGCCAGTTATCCAGATAAATGGCATCGCGCGCTTTCTGGGTAGAAGCTGAGGAAATGGTGTAGCGACGCGGGCGCTTGGCGTATTCCTGACGGCGGATAGCGAGCTGTGCCTGCAGGCTGGACAGGCGCTGGTTGAATTCGGCGTCAGTGAGGTTTTCCAGCGGCTGGTCCGCAACTTCCGGGGTTTCCTCGATGACTTTCTCGTCCTTTACCTGGAGAGCGTCCGCGGTGGAGGTGATGACCTGTTCCTGTCTCTGCTGTTCGATGTCATTGCTCTCCATGAAGGGGCTGACATCCTGGATGCGGTCATCGCTGAAACGGGATTCCACCGGGGTGCTGGGCGCTGCCTTGTCTTCCAGGCTGCCGCTGCCCTGCTGGTTTTCCTGGGCGAGAAAGTCTGCCTCTTGCGGGGCGTCCTGGCTGCGATAATGGGCGAGGGTGATTTCCAGGCTGGTGCTGGAGCTGGCCTGTTCCAGAATACCGAAGCCGACGCCGAGGATCAGTACCACATGCAGGGCGATGGACACGAACAGGGTGAACCCGAAACGTTCGTTGGCCATGTTGCTGTTGTCAGGTATGACGGCCGTGTTCATGGGGTCAGCAAAGGGCGAAGCCGGAATCGGGGTGATCAGGCTGTGCCGTTAAGTTTGCTTTCGATGCAGTCCATCAGTTGGCCGGCAATGTCGAGGTTGAAGGCAGCATCCAGTTCCCGCACACAGGTCGGGCTGGTGACGTTGACCTCGGTCAGGTAATCCCCGATCACATCCAGGCCGACAAAGAGCAACCCGTTCGCTTTCAGGGTGGGGCCAACCTGGTCACAAATCCAGCGATCCCTGTCCGTCAGTTCGACACCTGTGGCGCTGCCGCCGGCGGCCAGATTGCCACGGGTTTCGTTGAGGGCCGGAAAGCGCGCCAGGGCGTAGCCCACCGATTCACCATTGACCATCAGGATGCGCTTGTCGCCTTTGTCGGTGATCTCGGGAATGAAGGTCTGTGCCATGATCTGGCGACCGCCGTATTCGGTGAGGGTTTCAATAATCACGCTGACATTGGGATCGCCGGGCTTGATGCGGAAAACACCGGTGCCGCCCATGCCGTCCAGCGGCTTGAAGATGACATCACCATGGGCCTTGTAGAAATCCACCAGCAGGGTCTTGTCACGTGTCACCAGCACATCGGTACAGCACTGGGGAAACAGGGTGGCGCTGACCTTCTCGTTGAAATCGCGCAGGGCCGAAGGTTTATTGGCCACCAGCACGCCTTCGCGTTCGGCCTGCTCCAGGATATAGGTGCTGTAGATGAATTCGCGGTTAAAGGGGGGGTCCTTGCGCATGAGGATGACATCGACATCCGCCAGTGCGGCACGCCGTTCCTCGCCCAGGGTGAACCAGCCACTCGGATCCATGGTCACGCTCAGGTCCTGCATGATGGCCATGGCCTTGCCGTTTTCCAGGTACAGTCCGCGCTGTTCGATATAGAACAGCTGCCAGCCCCGCCTCTGGGCGGCATCAAGCATGGCAAGGGTGGTGTCTTTCTTGAAATTGATGGCCTTAATCGGATCCATCACTACGGCAAGCTTGACGGTCATGCGCTACTCCGCGGGAAAGGGCGTCCCGGACTGAAGAGAACCGGGTGCTCCGGTCAGGATGCAGGGATTATAGCGAAAAAGTCCTGACCGCGAACCTTGTATCACGGGCGCGAAAAAGGGCCTGAATGTCTGCTAGAATTGCGCGCTTTATTTCCTCACAGCCACACAAGGGTTTGCATTGCGTTCATTGGGTTTTTACTGGGGTGTTGCCGGTGTCATCGCCTTCCTGCTGACGGCGATTTTACGGCTCAGCCCCCGTATCGGCGAGTTGACCGACTACTCCCTGTCCGCCCTGCAATGGGTGGTCCTGGTCGGTTTCACGCTGTGGATGGCTTGGGCTGAAGGCTACAAGGGTTTTCACCGTGCCTTTTCGCCGCGCGTTGTCGCGCGGGCGCGCTACCTGAAAACCGTCTCCGGCAAACCGCTGTTGCTGCTGCTGGCCCCGGCTTTCTGCATGGGCTATTTCCACGCCACCCGCAAACGCATGATTGTGTCCTGGACCCTGACCAGCGTCATCGTTGGCCTGATCCTGCTGCTGCGCATCACCCCACAGCCCTGGCGTGGCATCATCGATACGGGGGTGGTCACGGGCCTGATGCTGGGCATTATGTCGCTGCTGTATTTTGCCGTGCAGGAAGTGGCTGGCCAATGGCGGCACCCGATCAAGCTCGACCTGCCGGATTCTGAGGTCGGTCCTGTAGAACAGCCTTGAGTTATTCCAAAACAGCCCTGAGCTGTTTTTCCGCCAGCGCAAACGAAAACCGGTCCTCGATATTCTGTTTGCCCGCTACGGACAGTTGCTGCCAGAGCGCTTCATCGTCATAGAGCCTGACAACTTCCCGGGCAAACGCCTCGGGATCATCGGCAATCAATATGTCCTTTTCATGCACCAGCCCCATGCCTTCAGCGGCCATACTTGTGGCGACCATGGGAACGCCATAGGAGAGGCTGGAATTGATCTTGCCCTTGACCCCGGCACCATAACGCAGCGGGGCAATCGACAACCTAATGCTGTTGAACAGCGGCGTAATGTCGGCGACAAAACCATCGATCAACACGTTGTCGCTGGCGCGCGCTGCCAGGGCTTCCGGCAGGTGGCCGCCGACAATATGCAGGCGAATGGCGGGATTGGCCTCGACCACCCGCGGCATGATCTCGTCCAGAAACCAGGTCATGGCATCGACATTGGGCGGGTGTTCATAGCCGCCGATAAAGAGTATGTCCTGGCGCTCGGCAAAACTGCCGGCAGTCGGGTAGATGCTGTGAATGTTGGATAACAGGCGCACGTCCACATCGGGGGCTTCTTCGCGGAACAGTTCGATTTCTACCGGGCTCACCACTAATGTGATGTCCGCTTTGCGGGCAATGTTCAGTTCCTGCACCTTGCGCAGGGTGGCGCTGTTCATGTCCTCTTCCTTGCCCGACAGTTCGGCCTCACGCTGCTCGCGCAGGAAATGCAGGTCTACCGTATCGAATACGATTCGGGCTGCCGGACAGTGTTCCCTGACCGGGTTGATGTAACGATCGGCATAATCAGCCCGACTGAGGATGACGGTGTTGAACTCACTACCGTGTTGTTCGAGGTAATCCTCGATCAGTGTCTCATGGGGCCTGTTGCGGCATTCGATACCGGCGGCCTGCAGGAGCGGAGTGTAGTGGGGGTCATAGAGCAGGTTGGAGGGCACAAACGTGACCTTGTGGCCCATGTTGCGCAGGATCTTCAGGATATTGAACATGCGCAGGGAACCGGAGTCCTGGTCCGGCATCAGCACGCGTGCATCAATGACCAGGATGCGCTGGTCAGCACCGCGGTCTTTTTCCAGTAGCGGCAGTTTGCCGTTGGGGCGGTGTGAGGCCAGCGTCTGCTGCCAGCGTTCGAAGAACTTGTCGCGATTGACCACCTGGTATTGCTTCATGCCGGATGTCAGGTCAGTACCGGAAGTGATTCCTTCAAAATGGTAGACCCGGGCATTGGGCTGGAAGTACACCTGCTTGCCGGTGTCGCGGATGCGGAAGGCCAGGTCGGTATCTTCGTAGTAGGCAGGCACGTACAGTTCATCGAACCCGTTCAGCGCCCGGAAGTCTGCCAGCGGCAGCATCAGGCAGGCACCGGAACAGTAATCAACGCGGCGGCAGTAGGAATATTCCGGTTTGCTGGGGTCGTCTCGGCGGCCGAAGTTCCAGGCCGAGCCGTCCTGCCAGACAATGCCACCGGCTTCTTGCAGGCCGTTATCGGCATACAGGAGCTTGGCGCCGACCATGCCGGCATCGGGAAACTCGGTGAAAGTATCGCGCATGGCGCGCAGCCAGCCGGCGGTGACCTCGGTGTCGTTGTTCAGCAGGACCAGGTATTCCCCATTGGCGGCTTCGGCACCGCGGTTGCAGGTTTTGATGAAGCCCATGTTCTCGTCGTTGCGCAGCACCGTGATGCCGCTGATACCGGCCAGCATGGCTGATGTTTCATCGCTGGATTCGTCATCAACCACGATGACTTCCACCCGCTCATCCGCCAGGTGATCCAGGATGCTCTTCAGACAGTGGAAGGTGTACAGGTGCTGGTTGTGGCAGGGAATGACGATGCTGAATTCAGGATCGCCCGCAGCAGGAAAATCCAGTGCTTCATAAGAGGTGGCAATCGGGTGTTCCGGTGCCGACTCTGAGACCGGGCTTTC
>JBMTQX010000050.1:0-21796 GCA_049446715.1 Pseudohongiellaceae bacterium | reverse complement strand
TGCGTGATAAAGAATGACACTGACTACGGCTATTGCTCGCAAGCCATCAATTTCCGCTCTATATTTCATGCTTATTTATTCTCAAATCAATGTCCAATTCCAAACTCCCCTATTTCAACGGCCTCAATATTTGCCTTTGCCTTGCGTAGCAATCTATAGACTTGTTGCTTGTAGTAGTTTTTTACTTTTGCCCTCTCTTTACATTGGGGAGATTTCACAGCAGTACCCATGTGTATGCTGATATAAATGGCTTTCAATTGATGTAACTCATCCTCAGTCAAATCTCGCGTGAGTCGATTGTCTAACTTTTTAGAGTTTGTAAGAAGTTTGTAACTCTTAAACCCTTATAAAACAAGGGCTTAAGTCAACAACACTATTCCCACTCAATCGTGGCAGGCGGTTTGCTGCTGATATCGTAGCTGACCCGTGAGACATCGCGTATTTCGTTGATGATGCGGTTGGACACCAGCTCTAGCAAATCATAAGGCAGGTGCGCCCAGCGTGCGGTCATGAAGTCGATGGTCTCCACGGCGCGGATCGCCAGGACGTAGGAATAGCGCCGGGCATCTCCCACCACACCGACTGATTTGACAGGCAGGAACACCACAAAGGCCTGGCTTACCTTGTCGTACCAGCCGGCATTGCGGAGCTCTTCGATGAAGATGGCATCGGCCTGGCGCAGGATGTCGCAGTATTCTTTTTTTACGTCGCCGAGGACACGAACTCCCAGCCCGGGACCCGGGAAGGGATGGCGATAAACCATTTCCCGTGGCAGGCCAAGTTCAACACCGATGCGTCGCACTTCGTCCTTGAACAGTTCGCGCAGGGGCTCCACTAGAGACATCTTCATGTCGTCGGGCAGGCCGCCGACATTGTGGTGGGATTTGATGACATGCGCGACACCGTGCTTGGAAGCCGCTGACTCGATGACGTCCGGGTAGATGGTGCCCTGGGCCAGCCAGTTGACGTCGCCCAGTTTGGCGGCTTCGGTATCAAATACCTCGATGAAAGTGTTGCCGATGATCTTGCGCTTAGCTTCCGGGTCCTCAACGCCTGCCAGCTTGCCTAGGAAGATGTCCTCGGCATCGGCGCGAATGACCTTCACCCCCATGTTCCTGGCAAAGGTTTCCATCACCTGGTCACCTTCGTGTAGGCGCAGCAGGCCGTTATCGACAAACACGCACGTGAGCTGGTCGCCAATGGCCTTGTGCAGCAGTGCCGCCACTACGGAGGAATCCACACCGCCAGACAAGCCCAGCAACACCTTGTCACTGCCAACCTGATTGCGGATGGTGCTCACCGCATCCTCGATAATATTGGCCGGCGTCCACAGCCGGCCGCACTGACAGATTTCATGTACGAAACGGTTGAGGATTTCCTGGCCCGAGTCGGTATGGGTCACTTCCGGGTGAAACTGCACCGCATACATCTTGCGACTCTCATCCATCATCGCCGCGATGGGCGCGCTCTCGGTAGAAGCAATGACCGTAAAGCCTTCTGGCACTGCCACAACCTTGTCGCCATGGCTCATCCAGACACTGTGGTAGAACTTGTCACCTTCGGCGCGGGAATGCTCAAGGTCGCTCAGCAGAAGATTACCGCTGGTGATTTCAATTTCAGCGTAGCCGAACTCGGACTTGTTCGAACTTTCGGTCTTGCCGCCCATCTGCAATGCCATGGTCTGCATGCCATAACAGATGCCCAGGATCGGCAGACCGCAATTCAGGATATAGTCGGGTGCCCGGGGCGAATCCAGGACGGTAGTGGATTCGGGGCCACCGGAGAAAATGACCCCCCTGGCATTGAAGGCGAGGAAGTCTTCCTCGGACATGCTGTAGTGGTGAATTTCACAGTAGACACCGGCTTCGCGAACCCGGCGGGCAATGAGCTGAGTGTACTGGGCACCGAAATCCAGGATCAGGATCCGATGGTCATGAATATTTTGCGACATACGGTCTTCCGGCCGTTAGATGAATACAACAGCCTGCCCGGGGACAGGCCGACAGCAGCCTCTTTGATTATGGTTCGATACCGCCGGTGAAAGACGGGTACCCATGGAGGCCTTAACTCACTCGATAGTTCGGTGCTTCCTTGGTGATGCTCACGTCATGGACATGACTTTCACTGACACCGGCACCGGTGATCCGCACAAACTCCGGCTTGGTCCGCATTTCCTCCATGTTCGCGCACCCGGTCAGGCCCATGCTGGAACGGATACCGCCGATGAGCTGGAAAATAATCGCAGACATTGGCCCCTTGTAAGGAACACGTCCCTCGATACCTTCCGGTACCAGCTTGCTGGCACCTTCCTGGATGTTCTGGAAATAACGGTCGGCTGAACTGTGTGCTGCTGACATGGCGCCCAGCGAGCCCATGCCCCGGTAAGCCTTGTAGGAACGGCCCTGGTACAGTTCGACCTCACCAGGAGCCTCCTCGGTGCCAGCGAGCAGGCTGCCGATCATGACAACATTGGCGCCGGCCGCGACAGCCTTGGCAATATCGCCGGAGAAGCGTATACCGCCATCGGAAATGATGCTGATACCGGACCCACGCAGGGCCTGGTTCACGTTGGCCACGGCGGTAATCTGTGGCACACCAACACCAGTTACAATCCGGGTGGTACAGATGGAGCCGGGACCAATACCCACCTTGACGGCATCCACACCGGCTTCTGCGAGAGCTTCGGCACCGGCAGCCGTGGCGACATTGCCACCGATCAACTGCAGGTTCGGGAAAGCTTTCTTGATCTGGCTGACACGATTGAGCACATCCTGGGAGTGCCCGTGGGAAGTATCGACCACGATGACATCGACACCGGCAGTGACTAGCGCCTTGACGCGTTCCTCGGTCTCGGCGCCTACACCCACCGCTGCGCCAACGCGCAGTTGCCCCATGGCATCTTTGCAGGCATTGGGGAAATCCTCGGACTTGCGAATGTCCTTGAGTGTGACCAGCCCCTTGAGTTCAAACCTGTCATTGACCACCAACACTTTCTCGATGCGGTGATTGTGCATCAGCACCTTGATGTCATCCAGGTCGGCACCTTCCTTGACGGTGACCAGACGCTCTTTAGGCGTCATGATTTTTTCCACTGCGGCTTCCAGGTCATTCTCGAATCGCACATCACGACTGGTGACGATGCCGACGAGATCCCGGGAGCCTTCGCTGCGGATCACCGGTAACCCGGAAATACGGTGTTCCTGGGTCAGCTCCAGCAGCTTGCGCACGGTCGTGTCGGGGGTGATGCAGATGGGATCGGTGACCACGCCGCTTTCATACTTCTTCACGGTGCGGACTTCGCGGGCCTGCTGCTCGATACTCATACTCTTGTGGATAATGCCCATACCACCTTCCTGGGCCATGGCAATGGCCAGGCGGGACTCGGTCACCGTATCCATGGCGGATGACACCAGGGGTATGTTCAGGGTGATGGTCTTGGTGAGACTGGTTTTCAGGTCGACCCGGTTAGGCAACACCTGAGAATGGGCGGGAACTAGGAGGACGTCGTCAAATGTGAGAGCTTCTTCAACTATGCGCAGCATGGTTCGGGGTACCTGATATCCCGTTGCGGGAAATCGACGCATTATACTCCATCAGGGAAATTCACGTAAATGCTTGGCGCCCGTAAGGGCCACCAAAGTGGTCAGATTACTTGCGCTTAAGGCCCGGGCGCCTCACCCTTTCCTCCGCGGGAATGATGCGGATATTGCCTAACAGCCCTTCCTCATCCCCGTCGTTCGCTTCATCCGATTCGCTCTCGACTTTAGTTTCCGGGGCCGCAACTACCGCCGCTGCGACATTGGCCTGCTGGGCAGGCGCTGGGCGGCCGATGACCGGCCGGTTGGACTGGACGGCCGGCGTGGCGAAATCGAGACAGACTTCCTCGGCAATGGCGGCGATTTTGTTGCGCTCGGCCGTATCCAGGCTACCCCGGACTTCCTCACTGATACGCAGGGCGATTTCACGGCCCTGTTGGTTGCAGGCCCGGCTATCAGCACTGGCGGCAAAGCCCGTGACGGGCAACAACTGGACCAGCAGGGTAAGCGATGTAAGGAAAATGGCCTGGCGCATGGCAACTCCGAAGGGCATGGTTAATGAGTGATAGTAATTGCGGCCATTGTAGCCCAAATCCATATTCTTCTGCCAAATGCCCTTAGCGGCCGCTGGTGTTCAGGGTATGATGGCTGGCCTATGGATCTCTTTGACACCTCCTCCAGCGACATCGTGCTCAGCGTCAGCGATCTCAATCGTGAGGCGCGCTACCTGCTCGAAGGCAATTTCCCGGCCATCATGGTGGAAGGTGAAATCTCCAATATCGCCACCCCGGCATCCGGGCACTGGTACCTGACCCTGAAAGACAATAATGCCCAGGTGCGCTGTGCTATGTTCCGCAACCGCAACATGCGCGTCCGGTTTCGGCCCACCGATGGCATGCAGGTGCTGGTCAAGGGCAAGGTCAGCCTCTATGAGGGCCGGGGCGATTTCCAGATGATCCTGGAGCAGATGGAGGAACGCGGCGACGGCGCCCTGCTCCGCGCTTTCGAAGCACTGAAGGAAAAGCTCTACCGTGAAGGCCTGTTTGATGACAGCCTCAAGCGCCCCCTGCCCCGCCTGCCCAGGCATATCGGTGTGATCACCTCCCCAACCGGTGCCGCCATCCGCGATATTATCAGTACCCTCAGACGCCGCTTTCCGGCCATTGCCATCACGGTCATACCCGTGACGGTTCAGGGTGAGGCTGCAGCCCGGGAAACCATCGCCGCGATCGAACTGGCCAATCGCCGCGAGGGTTGCCTGGAAGACCTCGATGTCCTGGTGATTGGTCGAGGTGGCGGTTCCCTGGAAGATCTGTGGAGCTACAACGCTGAAAACCTTGCCCGCTGTATCCGCGCCAGTGAATTGCCCATTGTCAGCGCTGTCGGACATGAAGTGGACTTCACCATTGCCGATTTCGTGGCTGATGCCCGCGCCGCCACACCTACCGCGGCGGCTGAAATCCTGAGCCCCGACCAGCAGGAGTACCTGCAATGGTTTGGCGGCTACCGGCGCCAGTTCAGTACGCTGGCCAGGGACCTGCTCGCACGTCGGCGACAGACCCTGCAGTTTCTGACGCGTCAACTCAAACACCCGGGCCGCAAATTACAGGAACAGGCCCAGCGCCTAGACGACACGGAACTGCGCCTGCGCCGGGCTCTGCGCAGCCGTCTGGACCAGATGCACAGTGATGTGCGGCATTTGCACCAGGGCATTCGGGCTAACTCGCCACTGCGCACAGTCAGTGCCTGCGGACAGCGCCAGCAGGATTTGTCACGACGTCTGCACAAGGCCATGACACATCGGCTGCAGCAAAGCAAAACACGACTTGGCCAGAGCAGTCGCACCCTCCACACAGTCAGTCCGCTCAATACCATCGCTCGTGGCTATTCCATTACACAGACCCCAAATGGACAGGTTGTACGCTCATACCAAAGCATCAAACCCGGTGATACAATTCGATCCCGGCTTTTTGACGGTGAACTTGTCAGTACCGTGACGCAATCCATTGCCCTGCAAAACGGAGGCACGGCGGAGACTGAAGCTGGCGATGCCAGGTCCAATCGCGCCCCGCCAGGACAAGAAAAATAAGCAGGAATTCACCGGCGGACTGCAGCCTTCCTGAGAACCGGTTACCCGGTCCGGCCAGCCCTCCTCTTAACAGATTCCTAATACAGTTTTTGTACACTTACTCTATACCATGGCAGTTGACTTATGAGCACAGCAGAAAAACATATCAAGGAAGTCCGCGGACTCAAGATCTACAAGAAAAAACACCAGGCCATCAAGAAACTGCTGAAGGACACCAGCACGCCGGAAATACATGGCGACAAGGTCTGGTTTTCCAGCTACCTGATCCACGATTACCTGCTGGAAAACCCGCCGAAGAAAAAAGCCAATATCATGGAAATCGGCTGCGGCTGGGGCATCTTGGCGATCCATTGCAACAAGGAGTTCAAGGCCAATGTCACCGCGGTTGATGCCGACAAGAACGTCTTTCCGTATCTGGACATGCACGCCAAGCTCAACAAGGCGAAAGTGACCAACAAGGTCAGCCGCTACGAGAATCTCAAGGCCAGTCTGCTGGCAGAACAGGACATGATCCTGGGCGGCGACATCTGTTTCTGGAACGAACTGATCGACCCGCTCCTGAAACTCATCAAGAAAGCCCTCAAGAACGGTGTTGACACCATCATCATTGCCGATCCAGGTCGCTCACCTTTCCTGAAACTGGCCAAGCAATGCAAGAAGTTGTACGACGCCGAACTCATCGAGGTGGAACTGGAAGACCCCATTGAAGAGGATGGCTACCTGCTGATCATCAGGCAGTAAGCAACAACGGCACCGGAATACCGAAAATGACTGCCAGCAAGGATATCAATCTCTCCAGCCCGGAGTATTACATCAACCGGGAACTCAGCCTGCTGGAATTCAATCGCCGCGTGCTCGCACTGGCCAGGGACAAGTCCACGCCGCTACTGGAGCGCCTGTTCTTTCTCTGTATCGCGAGTTCGAACATGGATGAATTTTTCGAGATCCGTGTCGCCGGCCTGAAACAACAGGTGGCTTTTGGCTCCATTCAGAGCGGCCCCGATGCGTTATCACCCTCCGAGCAGATCCAGCGCATCAGTGATGTGGCCCATGAAGTCGTCGATGAACAGTATCGTGTCCTCAACGAGGAAGTCCTGCCCGATCTGAAAAAGGCCGGTATCCACTGTATCGACCGCAAGAGCTGGACCCAGAAACAGCAGGAATGGATCAAGAGCTATTTCAACCGGGAACTGTTGCCGATCCTGAGTCCGGTTGGCCTGGACCCTGCCCACCCGTTTCCGCAAGTACTAAACAAGAGCCTGAATTTCATCATTTCACTGGAAGGCAAGGACGCCTTCGGGCGCAACTCCGGCATTGCCATCGTGCAGGCGCCACGTGCACTGCCCCGCCTGGTCCAATTGCCGGCTTCCTGCTCTTCCCACGACTACGATTTCGTCTTCCTGTCGTCCATCATTCATGCCCATGCCAACGACCTGTTTCCCGGCATGACCGTCACCGGCTGTTACCAGTTTCGTATCACGCGTAACTCGGATCTGCTGGTCAGTGAGGAAGAAGTGGGTGACCTGATGCGCGCCCTGGAAGGCAAGCTGCCATCACGCCGGTTTGCCGAGGCAGTACGCCTGGAAGTACCGGATAACTGCCCACAGGAAATGATCGATTACCTGACCCACCAGTTCAACCTGCAACGCAACGATGTTTACCAGGTCAACGGACCGGTGAACCTGAATCGCCTGATGGCCATCTCCAGCATCGTCAAACGTCCCGAACTGCGTTATCCGACATTCACACCCAGTGTGCATCCCCGCATGCTCAAGACACCCGATATTTTCGATGCCATCAAGAAAGGCGATCTCTTACTACACCACCCTTACCAGTCATTTAACACGGTCGTTGATTTCGTTCGACAGGCAGCCGTGGACCCCGATGTACTCGCCATCAAGCAAACGCTGTATCGGACCGAAGACGACTCCAGCATCGTGGATGCCCTGATCAAGGCAGCCAACGAGGGCAAGGAGGTCACGGTTGTAATTGAACTGCGTGCGCGTTTCGATGAAGAGGAAAATATAGAGCTGGCCAACGAGTTGCAGTCGGCAGGGGCACATGTTTCCTATGGGGTGGTTGGTCACAAGACGCATGCCAAGATGAGCCTGGTCATTCGCCGGGAAGGCCGCTATTTGAAACGCTACGTTCATCTGGGTACCGGCAACTACCATGCCGGCACGGCAAGGCAGTATACCGACTACTCCTTTCTGACCAGTGACATGGCGATCACAGACGATGTGGCCAAGGTCTTCCAGCAGCTCACCGCGCTGGGCAAACCCGGCAAGCGCAAGAAAATCCTGCAGGCGCCATTTACCTTCCACAAAGGCATGCTCGACCTGATCCTGCGGGAACAGGAAAACGCCCAGAAAGGCAAACCGGCCCGCATTATTGCCAAGATGAACTCCCTGGTGGAACCCAGCATCATCCAGGCGCTGTATTCCGCCTCCCAGTCCGGGGTGAAAATCGACCTCATCGTACGCGGCATCTGCTGTTTGCGTCCGGGCTTCAAGGGTGTTTCGGAAAATATCAGTGTGCGCTCGATTGTCGGCCGCTTTCTCGAACACAGCCGCATTTTCTATTTCCACAATGACGGCGACTACGAAATATTCCTGTCCAGTGGTGACTGGATGGATCGCAACTTCTTCCGGCGCGTGGAAACCTGCTTTCCGATCGAGGAAAAGCGCATGAAGAAAAAATTGCTCAAGGAGGGTTTGCAAGTGTACCTGTCAGACAACACCCAGTCCTGGCAGCTGCAGTCTGATGGCCGTTACAAGCAAAGTTCGCCGGGTAACGCCAACCCGCGCAGCGCTCAGCAGACCCTGCTGGAAACCTACACCGGCCAGTGACTCTCTTGATTGCACAATGACGCAAAGCGGCGCAATAAGGCGGCGGCTTCCGGCGTTTCCTTCACCTGCGCCAGTAACGCCTGCGCATCGAGCCCTTCAGCATTTACCTGCTCCGCGCGTTCCGTCAAATAGCCAGCCATGATGGTGGCATCGAATTCGGGATGGAACTGCACCCCCCATGCCCGGTCAGCAAAACGCACGCCGTGATGGGGATCGAAGGCATTTCCGGCTAGTATGACTGCATGCTTAGGCACCCTCATGACCGATTGCATGTGGGTGGCATGCACCGGAAAGCTGCCTGGCAATACATTGAACAGCGCATCATCAGCAGCGCTTGCGTGCAGGGTCAGCTCGGTTGTGCCGATTTCCCTGCCGCGGGGATGGTAGTCGACATGGCCACCCAGCGCCTGTGCCAGCATCTGATGCCCGAAACAAACGCCCAGCACCGGGACATTACGCTCAACCGCCAGGCGCAAAAAAGCTTCACTGTCACGGATCCAGGCATCGGTGTCCGTCACCATGGCTGGGGATCCGGTGACGATGATGCCGGTCACATCCGCGTGCGCTGGCAGACTTTCACCAAGATGCACAGATACGGTCCGGAAATCCTCTGCTGGCCTGTCCGCAACGGTCACAATCCAGTCTTCAAAATCTCCCAGCGTGGCTGACAGGGCGGGTAATGTCTCACCGGTTTTGAGAATCAGGATACGTGACATGGATTGGCGTGTGATTTACCTGCCGCGCGGACTTTTGCCCTTACCGGCAAATTCGCGGCTTTTCTGCAGGCGACGCTTGCGGGCAATCTGGCGGTCAGACTTATCTTCTTCGCCTTTCACGAACGGATTGTCATCACTGACCAGTTCGATACGCACAGGCGTGCCTTGCAGGTCGAGGTACTTGCGAAAATTCTTCTCCAGGTAGCGTAAATAATGCACAGGCACCTTGTCTGTCTGCTTGCCATGGATGATGATCAGCGGCGGATTGCTGCCACCGGGATGGGCATAACGCAGCTTGATGCGGCGATTGTTGATCACCGGCGGGGCATGTTGCGCAGTAATGCGTTCTAACAGCTGCGTCAACTTGTTGGTACTGAGCTTGCGACTGGCTGCGCTATAGGCTTTTTCGACAGAGCCATACAGATCACCCACACCGGTGCCGTGTTTGGCTGAGATAAAGTGGATTTTGGCGAAGTCGACAAATACCAGCCGGCGTTGAATGGCTCTCTTCACCTCATCCCGGGCGTATTCGTCCATGCCATCCCACTTGTTGATGCCAATGACCAGGGCCCGGCCGGCGTCCAGGACATACCCGAGCAAATGCAGGTCCTGCTCCACGATACCCTCGCGGGCATCGATTAGGAGCACAACGACATTGGCATCCTTGATCGCCTGCAGGGATTTGACGACAGAAAATTTCTCGATAGCCTCGCTGGTTTTACCCTTCTTACGAATACCGGCAGTATCAATCAGCGTGTAGTGCCTGCCGCGACGCTCAAAGGGAATGTAGACGCTGTCCCGGGTAGTGCCGGGATGGTCATATACCACCACACGCTCTTCGCCCAGCATGCGATTAACGAGCGTGGACTTGCCGACATTGGGACGGCCAACCACCGCGATCTTGATACCGCTGCTGTCATCGTCTCCGGCTTCGACTTCGGCCTCAGTCGGGAAAGGCGCCAGTATCTCGGCCAGCATCTTGTTGACACCACGCCCATGGCTGGCAGCAATAGCATAACTGGCCTCACACCCCAACTGGTGGAAGTCCGCCATGGCCACGTCCGGGTCCAGCCCGTCGGTCTTGTTGACCACCAGGGAGTATGGCTTTGCCTGCTTGCGGAGATAATCCACCAGCAACTGGTCCCCTGGCATCAGGCCGTCACGGGCATCCACCAGCAACAACGTCACATCAGCCTCTTCAATGGCCTGCAGGGATTGTTCACTCATGCGCAGGTCGATGCCCTCTTCCAGGCCGGTAATACCGCCGGTATCGATGACGATGAAGGGTCGCTCACCAAGATCACCCTCACCATACTGACGATCACGCGTCAGGCCGGCGAAGTCCGCCACCAGCGCATCCCGGGACCGGGTCAGCCGGTTAAACAGTGTCGATTTGCCGACATTGGGCCTGCCCACCAGGGCGATGACGGGGGTCATGGTTGTAGACTCGGTTAATGGATGGGAGGGGTATTGTAACGGGTAATGTCTGCAGGCGCCGATGCCGGTTTGGCGCCGTTACTGCACGGTATACGCTGACAGGTTGCCACCGTTGCCAAAAACGTAGAGCGTGTTGCCCCGGGACTGTATCGGCGCACGAATGCCATCGCTGTCCACACGGGTACGACCGACAAAACGGCCATCCACCTGTGACAACAGGTGCAGGTAGCCCTCGAAATCGCCGACGGCAACATAGTTGTTAAAGCTGCTTGGCGCGGTCAGATCACGCAGGTCGAGCTGCTCGTTGTTCCAGACCAGGTCATCCTCGCCGACACGATAGGCTTTGACATGACCACGCTCATCAGCGATGTAAATATTGCCAAAACCGGAGCTGGCGCCATTGGCACTGGATTCCTGGATGCGCCATCGCGTTTGCCCGGTAACAACGTCTATGGCAGCCAGATAACCCTGGTAGCTCGGCACCAGCAGCAGGCCGTTGTCAGTGACAAACAGATCGCCATCAATATCGACCATGCGGTCGATTTCGGAGGTACCGGTGGGTACCGCCACACGCTCTTCCCAACGGAGGGTGCCATTATCCAGGGCCAGTGACACCACGGTGCCATTGCTAAAGGCGGCCAGGATGAAATTTTCAATGATAAGCGGCGAACTGGTACCACGCAGGGTCAGCGCCGGTACGGTATTTTCATAAATCCAGAGCTGCTCACCGGTGGCAGCATCATGTCCAGTCAGCTTGCCGTCAATGGCTTCGACAACCACGTAGCGATTGTTTGCTGCCGGGGCCGACAGGACCTCGCTGGTCACCTGAGTTTCCCAGAGCACCTCACCAGTGTCCTCGTCCAGAGCAATGACGCTGGAGTTTTCTGTACCGACAAAGACTCGGCCGCCGCCGATACCGACCCCTCCGGTGATTTCATAATCCAGGCGCGTACGCCAGAGCCGGTTGCCGTTCTCACGGTTGACGGCCACCACGTTGCCGTTATTGCTGGCAGCGATCACCACCTCATTGGAAATGGCAGGCTTGAGACGGTTGTACTTGTCGCCCTGCCCGTTGCCGATGCTGATATTCCACTGCCGGCGCAGACCGACTTCCTCATCGAAATCCACCAGTTCGGCAGGCGCTTCCACGTCATCGTTACCAGACAGGAAACTGAACGGATTCCAGCCGCACCCTGCCAATAACAGGATTGCAGTCAAAAGATAGGCCAGGCGCAGTGGAACAGTCATGATGGGCACTCGTTCAGCTGCTAAGGCTGCTCAGTTTCAGGTCAATAAAGGCAGCGTTCTCCGGCAGCAATGCCAGGGCACGTTCGTAGGCTGACCTGGCCAGTTCAATCTGGCCAAGCTGGACATAGGCATCCCCCTGCACTTCCGCATAACTGGCCGCCAGGCCACCGGGTTCAACCGCAGACACCAGGTCCAGTGCTGCCTGCGGCTCCTCCTGGGCGAGCTTGACGCGGGCCAGTTTCAGGCGTGTGCTGAGGAACAATTCAGGCTCGGCTTCCTGCATGAAGCCAAGCTCCTGGTTATCCAGAACCCAGCCCAGTTGTTCTGCCGCTGCGTCATATTCTTCCCGGCCAACATAGGCGCTGGCCAGCATCAGGGCGGCGTAGCGCACGTAAATACTGTCGGGAAACTCGCCCAGCAGCTGGCTGTAAGTTTCACGCATTGACGCCAGGTCCTCGTCGCTGACCGCGTTGTCCAGGTTGACGGCCATGGTTTCCATCATGGTGGCATAGATTTCCGAGGCATCCTCTTTTTCGGCATTCACATTGCCCTGCCACCAGCGGTTACCAAAAAACACCACGAGCACGAGCGCAATACCCATAAGCAGAGAGGTACCGTTTTCATTCCACCAGTTTTTCAGGGCTTCTAATTGTTCTTCATCACTTCCGTAACTAGCCAAAAGATTTCTCCAATCTGTAAAGTCAGTTAATAAAACAGCAGTACCTGGCGGCCTGCTGAATGTTATGGGTCAACCCTGTTTGATGACAAACAGGTTTTTAAATGTTCACACAAGCCCGCGGGCGACAGAGTAGCCACGTCACCGTCTTCATCCAGGGTCTTGAGCTTGATTTCTGCCAGCTCCTCGCTGCCTTCCAATATCACGGCCCACCGGGCACCGCTGGCATAGGCTTTCTTGAGCTGGCTATTATATTTACCGCCACCGCAGTGGGTCAAAACCCGTATACCCGGCAGTTCACGGCGCAAATCGGCCGCCAGCAGCATGGCCTGCTCCTGCACGCCTTCCCCGATGACCGCGACATAAATGTCGACCGACCTGTCAATGTCCGCCGGCAGGCGGGCCAGTTCTTCCAGCAGCAGAATCATGCGCTCCATGCCAAGCGCAAAGCCCACGCCCGGGGTATCGGTGCCGCCCAGCTGTTTTGACAGGCCATCATAGCGCCCACCGGAGCACACGGCTGACTGGGAACCCAGTTTATCCGTGGTCCACTCGAATACCAGGCCATTGTAATAGTCCAGGCCACGGACGAGACGTTCATTGACCTGATAGTGGATGCCGGCACGGGTCAGCATCTCAAGCAACTGGCTGAAGCCCTGAGCCGAGGCCTGGGAGATAAAATCCGGCATGCGTGGTGCCTCAGCCAGCAAGGCCTGGGTTGACGGGACCTTGCTATCCAGTATGCGTAATACATTCTTGTCCAGACGCCGGTGACTGTCCTCGTCGAGAGCACCTTCATGCTGTTTCAGGTACTCACGCAATGCCTCCCCATAGCGCGCGCGGTCTTCGCTGGTGCCCAGGTTGTTCAGCTCCAGGGTGATGACATCAGCAATGCCGAGACGCTGCCAGAGGTCATGGCACAGCAGCAGGATTTCCGCCTCGATATCCACGCCGGGCATCCCAAAAGCCTCCACGCCCATCTGGTAAAACTGGCGATAGCGGCCTTTTTGGGGACGCTCATGGCGGTACATGGGGCCCATGTACCAGAGCTTCTGCGTCTGGTTGTACAACAGGCCATGCTGTTCCGCGGATCGCACACAACAAGCGGTCCCTTCCGGTCGCAGGCTCAGGCTGTCGCCATTGCGATCCTCGAAGGTATACATTTCCTTTTCCACGATATCGGTGACCTCACCGATCGAGCGCTTGAACAACTGGGTCTGTTCCACGATCGGGAAGCGGATTTCCCGGTATGCGTAGGCGGCCAGCAGGTCGCGCATGGTGTTCTCAAGGTAGTGCCATGCGGGAGTCTGGTCCGGCAGCACATCATTCATGCCGCGAATTGCCTGGATTTTAGCCAAAACTGCTTTCTGCCTTTCTTCTGGATTTACGGATCGGGAGTGTCAAAACGTGAACTGACGGGGCTAATGGCCACGGTGACAGCGTCTTTTCAATACCGGGTCATGCCTGTGACTTTTCGTTGTTCTGTGCCTGCTCTTTTTCCCTGACCTTTTGACGGATCATGGCTTCAAGTTCGTCCACCAGGTTTTCATTGCTGATCTTGTGGTGGGTTTCGCCATTGATATAGGACATGTTGACCGGCGTTGCCCCTGTCAGGCCGATGTCGGCCACCTTGGCCTCGCCCGGGCCGTTCACGATGCAGCCGACCACCGACACATCAATCGGTGTGGTGATATCTTCCAGGCGTGCTTCCAGCTCGTTTACCGTGGCAATGACATCGAAGTTCTGGCGAGAGCAACTGGGACAGGCCACCAGGTTGACGCCTTTCCGGCGCAGCCCGAGGCTTTTCAGAATGTCGAAACCGACCTTGATCTCCTCGACCGGGTTGGCGGCCAGGGAAATGCGGATCGTGTCTCCGATACCGTCCATCAGCAGCAGACCCAGGCCCACGGAGGACTTGACCGTTCCGCTGCGCAGGCCGCCGGCCTCGGTAATGCCCAGATGCAGGGGCTGTTCAATCTGTGGTGCCAGCTTGCGGTATGCCTCGACAGTCATGAAGACCTCCGAGGCTTTCAGACTGACCTTGAAGTCCTGGAAATCGTAAGAATCCAGGATATCGATGTGGCGCATGGCGGATTCCACCATGGCATCGGCATTGGGTTCCTTGTACTTGCGCAGCAGCTCCTTGCCCAGCGAACCAGCATTGACGCCGATGCGCATGGGAACGCCCTTGCTGCGGGCGGACTCAATGACCGCCCTGACGCGGTCTTCACGACCGATATTACCGGGATTGATGCGCAGGCAGTCCACGCCGTATTCCAGCACCTTGAGAGCAATGCGGTAGTCGAAGTGAATATCCGCCACCAGCGGCACACGGGTACGCTCACGAATTTTCCGGAAGGCTTCCGCGGCATCCATAGTCGGCACGGAGACGCGCACGATGTCGGCGCCGACTTTTTCCAGGTCGGCAATCTGGGCCAGCGTGGCGTCCACATCGCAGGTGTCAGTATTGGTCATGCTCTGGACCGCAATGGGTGCATCGCCACCCACGGGCACATTGCCCACCATGATCTGGCGTGATTTGCGGCGTTTGATCGGGGATTCTGTACGCATTAGTTGGTTTCCGGCTCCAGTATGATCCGGGCAGAGTGGTCAGTGCGCATTCTGGGCGTCAGGTCCACTGCGCGGGAATTGAAAGTGATATCGACCATGTTGGCATCGCCGACCAGGACATTAAATGGCGCCATGCCACGAATGGTCAGGTCGTCACCATTGCTGAGCATGTCATTATACAGGCGCGTGTTTTCACCATTGTCGACTTCGATCCAGCTGGCTCCACTGAAATGTACCTGGAGCAGGTCATTACCCTCACTTTCCAGATTCACCTGGCGACTGTCTGCCAGCTCGACAATGGTGTCATCGGGCAAACCTGCCGGGGTCAGCCCTGGCGTTGTCACGTCTTCCGCCATGGCATCAGCAGCGACCGTAACGGGGGATGCCTCAATCGCATCAGGCGCCGATACCGGTGCCTCTATGTCATTCTCTGTCATGGCCACAGCCAGATCCGTGCCTGCAGCCTGTGCAGCGCTGGCAGCAACAACCCCGGCAGCATCCAGACTATCTTCGCTATCCCCCTCGGGCGCGGTGGCGGCACGTTCAACCAGGCCGGCCTGATCTGCCGCCAACTCGGCGGCTTTCTGAACAGGCTCCTCAAGGGGGGCGACCGGGCTGGCTGCAGTTTCGGCCCGCGCCACATTGGCAGGTGGTGAAGCGGCCATCGTCGCTGAAGAGGTCTTGTGGCTGGAGTACCACCAGCTCACACCAATGACCATGACGATGATGAGTGCTGCACAGATCATCCAGCGCATATTCTGGTCGTAGGCTTTTTTGGCACGAATCACTTTGGCTTCGGTTTCCTCGGATTCCTCCAAGGCCGACACGTACCGCTCGTAGCAGGTCATGACTTCCTCGACATCCACATCCAGAAGTTTGGCATAGGCCCGGAAGTAACCCTTGACGAAAGTTTTGCCCGGCAGCTTGTCGTACTGGTCAGTTTCCAGCGCCTTCACGTAATGCGCGGTCATGTGCAGCGCATCGGCCACACGGTTATGACTCAGGCCCAGTTCCTCACGGTGTTTTTTCAGTTTTTGACCAGGAGACGGCCAGTCGGAAACGGCGGGCGTTGCCGCTGCTTCTGCCGGATTATCCTGGAACTCACTGTCGTTCATTCAAATTCCTGTTGAAACAACGTGTATTCGGTACTGTCAGCATAATTGGTGCGAAGCAGTTCACCATACTGCAGGGCATTTGCCTCATTCTGTAAGGCCTGTTCCAGGCGGGCCCCGATGAGCAGGCTGCGGGCGCTGTGGCCCACACGGTAAAACTGGATCAGGGTGAGATAGTTGCGCCAGTAGGCACGGGCCTGGAGAACATCATTGCGACTGAGGTTGATGGCCGCCAGTTCCAGCGCTGAGCGCAGTTGGTTGGCATTGAGCTGCATGGCCCGCATGAAAGCCTTTTCAGCATTATCCGGGCGATTGAGCCGCAGTGCCGCGATGCCCATGTTTTCGAAAGCCTGCGAACGCTGCGGGTACTCGGTATCAGCCACGACCTGGGCCAGTTGCTCGTAGGCGGCTTCAAAATCGCCCTGGGCAAAGAGAAAAGCAGCATAATTGTTGCGGGCCTTGGAATTGTCATTATCCACCCGGAGCGCTCGGCGGAAATTGTCATCAGCCAGTTCCGGCTCCCCTTCCCTGGCGTAAATCAGCCCCCACGTGGCGAACATCTCGCTGTTGTTGGCATCGATTTCGGCGGCATTGCGCAGGTGGCGCTTGGCATTGGCCAGGTCGTTTTCTTCCAGGTACCCAACCGCAAGCTTCAGGTAGTTTTCCAGAGCAGCCTCGTCATCGGTTTCCACGTTGAAGACGGGATTGATGGTTTCGGTGGTACAGGCAGTCAGCAGGCACAGGATGCACGTAGCCATGAGCACGATATTGCGTATATTCACTGCGTTGCTTGCCTCATTTACTGGTCGAAAACTGTCCAAAGACGCATTAGCGGGCAATCTGCCCGAAAAATCTGCTGATTTTACCTTATTTTACTGAATCTTTAGATGTTGCACCGGGGTGCTTTGTTCCCCGCTCTGCTGCATTTTGGCCAGATACCGGGCACTGCGTCGGGTCTGGTCATCCACCTGCCCGATCAGCTGCCCACAGGCCGCCCCGATATCGTCGCCACGGGTGGTCCGGATGGTTGTCGTATAGCCAGCATCGCGCAGAATTTTCTGGAATGTGGAGACCGCCGAGCTGCTGGAACGGCGGAACTCGGAGCCGGTAAACGGGTTGAACGGAATCAGGTTGATCTTGCAGGGAGTGTCGCGCAGCAGCTCAGCGAGTTCACGGGCATGCTGGCGATGATCATTCACGCCGGCAATCAGGATATATTCAATCGTAGCCACGCGGCTGTCCGGTAACGCTTCAAGGTAGGCGTTGGTACTGCGCAGCAGTTCCTTGATGGGGTACTTGCGATTGATGGGCACGATCTGGCTGCGCAGCTCATCATTGGGCGCATGCAGCGAAATGGCCAGGGATGCGTCGGTGTATTCACGCAGGCGATCCAGTGCCGGTACCACACCGGAGGTACTGATGGTGACACGGCGCTTGGACAGCCCGTAGCAGTTGTCTTCCATCATCAGGCTGATGGCATTCAGGACATTGTCGAAATTGAGCAGCGGTTCGCCCATGCCCATCATGACCACGTTGGTCACCCTCCGCGGTTTCTTGGTGCCAAAGGCATCCAGTTCGCGCTTGGCCAGCCACAACTGGCCAATGATTTCGGCGGTGGTCAGGTCACTGTTGAAGCCCTGTTTGCCGGTGGCGCAGAAGGCGCAGTCCAGGCTGCAGCCGGCCTGGGATGAAATACACAAGGTGCCGCGTCCGGCTTCGGGTATGAAAACCGTTTCCACGCTGCTGCCGCTTTCCACCTCGACAACCCACTTGAAACAGCCGTCGGCGGCATCGAAACGCTGCTTGACCCTGGGCGGCCTGACTTCCGCGGTTTCTTTCAGGCGCGCGCGCAGGTCCTTGCTGATGTTGGTCATCTCATCGAAGTCGGTGACCCCGAACTGATGAATCCATTTCAGCAGCTGTATAGCGCGAAAAGGCTTTTCCCCCTGTTCAGAGAGAAAAGCCTCCATTTGTTGCCTGCTCAGACCAAGCAAGTTGGTCAGCTGTTGCGGCATGTTGGAATTACCTCATCAGAATTTGCGCGGGCAAATTTCCTCGTCCTTGAAAAAGTAGCCGATTTCACGCTCGGCAGATGCCGGGGAGTCGGAACCGTGGACGGCATTGGCATCGATGGACACAGCGAAGTCGGCACGGATGGTGCCAGCAGCAGCTTCGGCCGGGTTGGTGGCACCCATTAGCTCGCGGTTGCGGGCGATAGCGTTTTCACCTTCCAGGACCTGGACAATCACCGGGCCTGAGGTCATGAATTCCATCAGATCGGCAAAAAAGCCCTTGCCTTTGTGTTCAGCGTAAAAACCACCGGCAGAGTCTTCGTCCAGCTGGACCATTTTCATGGCAACAACCTTCAGACCGCCTTTTTCAAACCGGGTGACGATTTCACCAATCACGTTTTTGCCAACGGCATCCGGCTTGATGATGGATAAAGTACGTTCAACTGACATGCATTGTTCTCCGCTTGGATATCATTATTCTGGGTATTCCCTGGCACCCGGGGACCGGGTCGGGAAAAACGCCGTATTGTACGCGCCTTTGCCCAGATTTTGTACCTGAAAGAGAGCGAAGGCGCCGCAGGCGGAACGGGCTGCGCCCGTTCCAGGGGACAGACCGCGAAGCGCTCTGTCCCTGATTATCAGGCTCACCTCATTCGCATAGTCTGTGCCTGAGCAACCCCATCGGGGTTGGTCTGGCACGTGGAGTTATAGCCGCCAATAGCGGCTACAACTCCTCAATCCAGGCCATCTGTATAGCCTCAAGGATCTTCTCCCCGGAACGTTTCGGGTCATCAATAAAGCCATCGAGTTCGCAGACAAGCCGGTGCAGGTCCACGAAATTGATGGTGCGGGGATCCGTATCCGGGTGGTTTTCCGCCAGCTCGATGGCAATATCCAGGGTATCTGTCCATTTCATGGTGAGCTCCGGCGTGTCAGTGATTTTCTGACACCATATTGATGGTGTATTTAGGGATTTCCACGACCAGGTCGGTATTGGTCACCCTGGCCTGGCAGCCCAGACGGGACTCCGGTTCCAGCCCCCAGGCCTTGTCCAGCATGTCATCCTCTTCCTCGGTGGACTCCGCCAGGGAATCAAACCCCTCACGAACGACGACATGACAGGTCGTGCAGGCACAGGACTTCTCACAGGCATGTTCCAGGGCGATGCCGTTTTTCAGAGCAATATTGAGGATGGTCTCGCCGGCAGGCGCATCCACTTCCTTGCCTTCCGGGCAAATATCATGGTGCGGTAAGAATCGGATGGTTGGCATAACGCGGATCTTTCCTCGGGGTAATTAATCGTATTCTTCTATCTTGTGACCGGCCAGGGCTGTCTTGATCTGGGAATCCATGCGGCGCCCGGCAAATTCCAGGCTGGCCTCATTCAGTGCTTCGGCGGCCCGATGAATGGCTTCGCTGTCCTCACCCTTGATGAGTTGGGCCAGAGCTGCCATGCCGGATTCCAGGGCTGCATATTCCTCAGCGTTGAGCAGGGTTTTGCCATCACTGGCCAGGGCGCTCTCAAGCGCCTCGATAATACGCTGCGCCTCAACACGGTTTTCCTGGAGCGAACGCGCCGCCTTGTCGGTGGCTGCCGCGGCATAGGAATCGGTAATCATGCGTTCGATGTCTTTTTCCGCCAGGCCATAGGAGGGTTTGATGACGACACTGCTGGCTACACCGGTGCTCAGCTCCCGGGCATGTACTTCCATCAGGCCATCGGCATCAACCTGGAAGGTCACTTCGATGACGGCTGCACCCGCGACCATAGGCGGAATGCCCCTGAGGTCAAATTTCGCCAGTGAGCGGCAATCGGCCACCAGCTCCCGCTCTCCCTGCAGGACATGCAGCGACATAACGGTCTGACCATCCTTGGAGGTGGTGAACTGCTGGGCACGGGCGACGGGAATGGTGGTATTGCGGGGTATGATTTTTTCCATGAGTCCACCCATGGTCTCGATGCCCAGGGACAGCGGAATGACATCGAGCAGCAGGATTTCATTACCATACTTGTTGCCGGCCAGGACATCGGCCTGCAGGGCCGCGCCCACGGCAACCACCTGGTCGGGATCGATTTCGGTATGCACTTCTGACTGGAAGAATTCGGCAACACGCTCACGTACCCGGGGCGTTCGGGTCGAACCACCCACCATGACCACATCGGCAATCTCATCAAGGGACACCTGGGCATCGCGCAGTACGCGGCGGCAGGCCTTGATGGTCTTGTCGATCATTGGATCCACTAGGGCGTCGAACACCTCCCGAGTCAGGGTGCCCTGCCAGTCCGCAAAACGGATGTCAGTGCGATCGCTGTCGGTCAGGGCATGTTTGGCCTGGCGGGCGGCGGCTGCCAGGACATTGCGCTCGCCAAACGAGATCGTGTTTTCCATGCCGGCCTGGTCCAGTACCCACGCCATGATGGCACGATCGAAATCATCGCCGCCCAGCGCGGCATCGCCACCGGTCGCAAGGACCTTGAACACACCCTGCTCCAGGCGCATGAGGGACACATCAAAGGTGCCACCACCGAGATCGTAAATGATGACCGTTTCTTCTTGCTTGCGATCAAGGCCATAGGCCACGGCAGCTGCCGTGGGTTCGCTCAGCAGCCGCAACACCTTGATGCCGGCCAGTTTTGCCGCATCCTTGGTGGCCTGACGCTGGGCTTCGTCAAAATATGCGGGCACCGTGATGACGGCACCGTCAATATCACCACCAAACTCCTCTTCGCCCCGGTGTGCCAGGACCTTCAGGATATCGGCAGAGACTTCCACCGGGCTCTTGTCACCGGCTGCAGTCCTGATCAGGGGCATGCCCCCGTTCGAGTCCGGAATAATTTCGTAGGGCAGCTCGTACTGAATATCATCAAAGCCACGACCCATGAGGCGCTTGACAGAAGAGATGGTGTTCGCGGAATCGTCAGCCCCCTGGACTACAGCCTCATCGCCGACCCGGCTTATGCCGTCGCCCTGGTAATGCACCACGGATGGCACCAGGCAATGCCCGGCATGATCGCACAGGGTATGCACCTTGCCTTCATTGGCCACTGCGACCAGGGAATTGGTCGTGCCCAGGTCGATGCCAACGGCGCGCTTACGAACGGCGTGTGCTTTGGGCTTGCTTTGCCCGGGTTCTGCTATGTTCAGTAAAGCCACAGTAAATCGCTGTTATGTTGTGCTGTTCAGTAGTCCAGAAGTTTTTCTTCGACCGTATCGATTTCGGTCAGCAACTTGTCAAGAAACTGCATCTGGTTGTATGTGCGTTTGGCACCGGGAAAATCCTGCTGATCGAATTGCGCCTGAAAACGGTCCAGTGCCGCATCGCGGTCCTGGCCGACCTGACGCTTGAGACCCTCCAGCCCATCCATGTCCTCGCTGGCAAACAGGGCTTCCAGCTCTTCACGCAGCATAAGCTGATGCATGAGAAAGTCTTCGCCAAAGTGGGCCTGGTTGTGTTCCTCAGGGTCAACACCCTGGCGCTTCAGGAGATAAGCGGCGCGCCTCAGGGGCGACTTCAGGGTGTCATAGCCGTCATTGACCAGGCTAGTTTT
>JBMTQX010000049.1:0-21994 GCA_049446715.1 Pseudohongiellaceae bacterium | reverse complement strand
AGCGACTCCATGTGCCGATGGAACCGTTGACGGCTCATAAGCGATTTTCTATCAAAAACGGCATGATCACTTGGTCAACAGTAAGCTCTTCAAAACGCGTTTGATTATTTTGATTCACTTCTAAAAAATTAAAGCACCATGGATGGCGTTTTTAAATTCTTGTGAACCAGCTATAACATCACAAAGCTAGCGTCACACTTTCATGAAAATGCTTTTAGATCTTGATGGCATGGACGAAGCAGAAGGCTATTTTTATCAAATAATAAGCGATCGTATAACTCAGAAAGTTGTAGCCAAGGCTCTAGCGTCCTGCATCCTGGCTTTTCGAAGTTCTGGCAATTCTTAAGTCAAAAAGTACTATTGTCTTTTCGGGACTTCGATTTAACGGGGGCATTAGGCTTGCCAAGATAAATTTCGGCTAAGGAGGACACTGCTTTGCAGGTTGTAGAAATACAACAAGCAATTTTCTCTCCCCAGGTTGTTGGTTTTAGAGTTGGTCGCATCTGCTTGGAGTCTTAAATTGTCAGGATGAATATCTATGCCAGTCAGTTCTTCCTTTACTAGGCCTTCGCCATCAATTCTTACCCATAGAAAGCCAAGAGGTTCTCTTTGATGTAGTCTAAAAAAGTGTGAAATACTAGACGAATACCCAGAACATGTCCCATTATGCGACAGTAGTCGATAAGCCGTAGTTATAAAGCTTGCAAGTGCAAATGTTGCAGGCATTTGGTTGCCAGTAGGATTAAACAAACACATTTGGGTGTGAAAATTGCTCTGACTTGCAACGTGGTTGCAAATATTGTTTCAGAGAGCGTGACAAGCTGTTTTATTATAAAAAAACGTAGCCCCACTATGGAGTGGGAGTAAGGCCTAACAATTCCTTCCCGAATCATGATTAGTGCAAGAGAGCATGGGATGTCGCTGGCATTGACCCAGGCGCGGCAAGCCTTGTTGAAGAAAGAAGTGCCGGTTGGTGCGGTTATCATGCAAGGCGATGAGGTTATCGGTGTTGGTTTTAACCAGTCTATTTCCAGCCATGATCCCACTGCTCATGCCGAAATCGTTGCGCTTCGTGAGGCTGCCGCCAGTACAGGTAATTATCGCCTGCCGGGTGCCATCCTGTATGTGACGATAGAGCCCTGCACAATGTGTGTGGGCGCCATGATTCATGCGCGCATAAGCAAAGTGGTGTTCGGGGCGCGTGAACCCCGTGCGGGGGCGTTAGTGAGTAATCTGCAGTTACATCAGTCTGCTGTTTACAACCATCAGCTTGAGGTGGAAGAGGGCGTGTTGGCCGATGAGTGCCGTGCCCTGATGAAAAATTTCTTTCGTGCCAGGCGTGAGCGTACTGGCGACACTAAAAACTAGTCCTCTTTCCCATTGCCGACCGCCTGGCGGTCGAGTGTGCCTACATCCAGTACCGGTCCTGCATCCAGCGACTGTACATCCATCATCGATGCAATCCGCTGTAGCGACGCGATGATCATGTTCTGCTCCCAGCTTTCCAGCTTGCCAAACCGGGTGACAAAACTGTGCTGCAACAGGGCGGGCGCTTTTTTCACCGTTTGTTTGCCCAGCTCTGTCAGGTAGGCATGTACCCGGCGTTTGTCAGTAGTGGAGCGGGCCCGTGTGACATAGCCGCGTTGCTCGAGTCGGTCCAGGATGCTGGTTACGGTGGCCTGGCTCAGGCTGATGTCTTCGGCCAGTTTTCCGATGCTGACTTCACCGCTGGACTTGATGGATTGCAGCAGCAGTAACTGTGGTGTCGTGAGGCCTGTCGTGCGTACCAGTTCCCTGGAATGCAGATCCGTTGCCCGCATAAGTCTGCGCAGGGCAATCAGGACATCATTGATTTTCTTGTCTTTCATGCGTTTGGTGGCGGCGAGCTCTTGGAAGGTGGGTCTGAGGCGTTGCTCCAGACGTTTCAGGCCCTAATCATGCCATACCTGCATCGCCGTGGACATGGATGCCCGGTCCAAAAGTGAGCAGCCCGACAATATATTTAGTATACTAATTAATATTACCCAGGCTTATGGCTTTTTGAGCTGTATATGCATTACCTGAAAATCTATATAAAGCCATAAAAACAGTGATATAGATTCAGTTCTGGTTATTAATTATCTAGTTTTATACTTTTCAAATACATTGAATACGCAGTAAAAGAGTGCTAATTATGACTGAAGCTAATCGCGGGCATTCGCCTGAAAATACGCCAAAAAATGCACGATCGGGCACGGGCCCGGTTGCCTCGCCACTGCCTTCCCTGCATGAGATTCCGAAGGAGCAGGACTATGGCGACCATCCCAGTGAAGTGCGTGATACCGAGAAATATCAGTCGGAATACGTGGAAAATTTCGTTGAACGCTGGGACGAACTGATCGACTGGGATGCCCGTGCCGCTGGCGAAGGACGTTTTTTTATCGATAAGCTCAAGGAAATGGGCAAGCACAATATTCTCGATGTCGCAACAGGGACCGGTTTCCACTCTGTCCAGCTGCTCAAGGCCGGCTTTAACGTGACCAGTGCTGATGGCAACGCCCAGATGCTGGTGAAAGCGTTTGAAAATACCAAGGATCATGGCCATGTCATGCAGACAGTCCATGCCGACTGGCGCTGGCTCAACCGCGATGTCCAGGACCAGTTATTTGATGCGGTCATCTGTCTCGGCAATTCCTTTACCCACCTGTTTGAAGAGCATGACCGCCGCCGTGCCCTGGCGGAGTTTTATGCCGTGCTCAAGCATGATGGGGTCTTGATCATCGACCAGCGTAACTATGATTCGATTCTGGATGACGGCTTCAAGACCAAGCACAAGTACTACTACTGTGGTGACAAGGTGTCAGCGCAACCGGTTCATGTCGATGACGGCCTGGCGCGTTTCGAGTATGCCTTCGAGGACGGTTCCAAGCATCACCTGAACATGTTTCCGCTGCGTCGGGATTATCTGCGTGGCCTGATCTATGACGCGGGCTTCCAGAAAATTGAAACCTTCGGGGACTTCCAGGAAACCTATAAGGAAGACGATCCCGACTTTTATGTTCACATTGCCCAGAAGGATTACCATGCCCAATAACGCCACCGCACAGCGCAGTTCACAGGAAGTCCAGACCGAGAGCTATTACGACAGCAGTGATGCCGACCGCTTCTACGAAAAAGTGTGGGGCGGTGAGGACATTCACATTGGCCTCTACATGGACACAAACAATATTTTTGAAGCCAGCCGGAAAACGGTGGAGGCCATGACGGCCCAGTTGAAATCCCTCAACAAGAACAGTCGTGTGCTGGATCTTGGCGCCGGCTATGGGGGGTCTGCCCGCTATATGGCCAAGCATTCCGGTTGCCGGGTGATCTGTCTCAACATCAGTGAAGTGCAGAATCAGCGCAACCGGGAGTTGAATGCCGCGCAGGGACTGGATAGCCAGATCGATGTCCAGCACGGCAGCTTCGAGGAAATTCCCCTGCCGGATGCCTCGGTTGATGTGATCTGGTCACAGGATTCCTTTCTGCACAGTGCCCGCAAGGACAAAGTAATGGAAGAAGTCGTTCGGGTGTTGGCGCCTGGCGGCGATGTGATTTTTACCGATCCGATGCAGGCCGATGACTGTCCTGAAGGCGTGCTTCAGCCGGTCTATGACCGCCTTGACCTGGATTCCATGGGGTCGTTTGCCTGGTACCGCAAGGCTCTGACTGAACGTGGGTTGAGGGAGCAGCACATGGTTTACCTGACGCCTCAGTTGCGCAACCACTATGCCAACGTCAAGGAGGTGCTGGAATTCCGCTATGACGAACTCGTCCAGGAAATCAGCAAGGACTATATGGATCGCATGATTGCCGGGCTGGGTCATTGGGTGGATGCGGCCGACCAGGGCTACCTAGCCTGGGGCATCCTGCATTTCCGTAAACCGGGCTGAAGCCGTTAGCCGATGACTGAGCCGGAAGCAGGGCGGGGCCTCAGGAAGAAGCACGGTAGCGGGCGTCAGTTGGCCTCAGACCCTGTCATATTCTTTACCGTGCTCGGGCTGGTACTGGCGATCCTGGTCATGACCGTGATCAGCCGCAACGGGACGAACGCATGGCTGATCGGACTGCAGGATACTATTGTCACCAACTTTGCCTGGCTGTTTTCCCTGTCAGTCAGTGGACTGTTGATCTACGCTTTCTGGCTGGCGTTTTCCCGCTACGGCCATATTCGCCTCGGCCCGGATGGCAGCAAGCCGGAGTATGGCACAGTTGCCTGGGTGTCGATGCTGTTCAGTGCCGGCATGGGTATTGGCCTGGTCTTTTATGGCGTTGCCGAACCGGTACTCCATTTCATCGCCCCGTTGCAGTCGGACCCGCAGACAGTCGCGGCAGCCCGCGAAGCCATGCGTCTCACCATCTTCCACTGGGGACTCCATGCCTGGGGCATCTATGCCATTCTGGGGCTGGCACTGGCCTATTTCCATTTCCGTTTCGGCAAGCCGCTTTCCATACGCTCCACCCTGGAACCGCTGCTTGGGGGCATGACGCATCGCTGGCCGGGCAAGGCCATTGATATCATCGCCGTGCTGGGCACGCTGTTCGGACTTGCCACGTCACTGGGACTGGGCGCCGCGCAGATCAATGCAGGACTTGGAGTGCTTTTCGGCACCGGCATGTCAGCTACGGCCCAGGTCCTGATCATCGTTGTCATCACCGCCTGTGCTACCTGTTCTGTCGTGCTTGGCCTCGACAGGGGCATTCGCCGTCTCAGTGAATGCAATATGCTGCTGGCTTTGCTGCTATTGTTGTTTGTGCTCGTGACCGGTCCGACTGCAGCACTGCTTAGAGGCTTGCCGGACCACTTGGGCAATTACCTGCAAGGCATTGCCGGGCTCAGCCTCAGCACGCATCCGTTCCGGAACCTGGAATGGCAGAAGTCCTGGACCATCTTCTACTGGGCCTGGTGGTTGTCCTGGTCGCCTTTTGTCGGCATGTTCATTGCCCGTATTTCACGGGGACGCACCATTCGCCAGTTCGTCCTGGGAGTGCTGATCGCGCCGACCTTGCTGAGCCTGCTCTGGTTCGGCATTTTCGGCGGTGCGGCACTTCGCCTGGAGCTGTTCAACGATGCTGGCCTGGCGGCAGCCGTTCAGGAGGATTCGGCGACTGCCATTTACGCGCTCATGGCGAATTTTCCCCTGCCGCGGCTGGCCAGCTGGCTTGCCATGCTGCTGGTAGCGATCTTTTTCATCACCTCCTCGGATTCCGGATCGTTAGTCGTTGACATGCTGACTTCCGGCGGACATCCCAACCCGCCCGTCTGGCAGCGGGTTTTCTGGGCGTCGATGGAAGGCCTGCTGGCCATCATCCTGCTGTCCATCGGTGGGCTTGCGGCACTCCAGGCGGGCGCGATCAGTATGGGGCTGCCATTTTGCCTGGTCATCATCGCGGTGTTGTGGTGTTTGCACCGAAAACTGGCAACAGAACGTGTTCCGCTAACTACTCTGCAAGACCCGTAAATACTGGCTTGCAGCGATATCGTCATGAGAGTCATTGGCGATTTCTCGCCAGTTTGCACCAGATTGGCGCACCAAAAGAGTGCTCCGCCCTGGGTCAGCGCACCAGAACAAGGCGATACCCTGATCGTAAACAGTGTCACACCCCCCGTTTTTCATACTCTTTTCTCCTAAATCCCATGTAAATCAGTGGGTTGGTTTTGTTGGCAAGGTCCTTGCTAAGAGATGGGCAGGAAATAAATGCTTTCCTGCACAAACCAAATAAAAGTCTTGCGCTCGTAAGACTCACTAGGAGAAAACGATATGAAAAAATCGCTGAGCACTTTCAAAAAGCCTCTGGCTGTGACAGCACTTACCATGGCGGTAGCCACAGTATCAGCGCCTTCTTACGCTGAACTCTCTGGCAACGTGAGCGTGACCAATAACTACATCTGGCGCGGTCTGACCCAGTCCATCAACGAATCAGCTGTACAGGGTGGCCTGGACTACGCCAGCGAATCCGGTTTCTACATTGGTACCTGGGTTTCCAACGTGGCTTATGACTCAGACGATGCCTACTCTTACGAGCACGACATCTACTTCGGTTTTGCTGGCGAAACTGAGGGTTTTAGCTACGACATCGGTTACCTGTACTACAACTACGATGAAAATGCCGGTTACGACTTCGGTGAAATCTACGGCTCTATCGGTGTAGGCAACTTCAGCGCCACTTACTGGCTGCTGACTTACGCCGAGCCTGATGAAGGTCCGGGCGAAGACTTTGGTTTCGGTGAAGCTTCTTACCTGTCTCTAGACTACGCCATTCCCCTGGGTAGCGGTGCCGAGCTTGGCCTGCACGCCGGTTTCCACGAAGGTGACTTCGCATACTCATTTAACGGTGTGACTGAAGATTACCTGGACTACAACATCAGCATCTCCAAGGATGGCTTCTCAGCCATGGTCACCATGACCGATCTGGATTCTGATGGTGACGGCGACGGTTTCGAAGACTACGCCAATATGCCAGCTCGCGATAACGACGAAATCAAATTCGTGGTTTCCTACGGCATGGATTTCGAACTGTAAGTTACAGTTTTACAAGCCTACGAAAGACCGGCGCCAACAGGCGCCGGTTTTTTTTGTCCGGAAAAAATGCATCACCGGCCAGGGATTATCGCAAGCGTGTAATCTTGAAGCCGTCCGATATGTGTATGGGAGAAGAAGGCAAACCAAGAGGGAGCGCCATCATCATGAGGCCGGTCAACCACTCAGGAACAGCAGGTTGTCATGAGTCATCCTGGCAAGACGCTGGCGGGGTTATCAAAAGCAGCGTAAGTAACTCGTCAGCATGCCGCTGTAAGGTGTTTCCAACCAGGGCAATGTCAGCCTATGGATGTGCGGGAAGTGTGTCTGTCTTTTTTATCGTGCGCCCACAAAAGAAGGGCCGTATCCGATGAGGAGGAAAATTCGGATACGGCCCTTAAATGCCAACACTGGCAGTGGGTCTAACGTGAATATGTTTAGACGACTGCAGCCGTTCTAAGGTCACCATCACCCTGGGAACGGCTATTGCCTTTTCCCAGGTAGGCCAGAGCAGCCTCCATGGATTCCTCGCGGGTTTTGTAGTGATCGCTCGGATCCATGTGTTTGTCTGCTTCCAGGGCGCTGAGTGTTTCCTCGACATCCTCATTCATGCCGCACAGGTAGATCTTGCGGTTCGCCTGCTTGGCGTCCCGGGCAACGGTCTCCACCGCAAGTGCTGCACTGACGTCCAGGAACGGTACGCGCTCAAAGTCCAGGATGATGACCAGCGCGCCACCTTCGAGTTGTGAGCGGGCATGGTGGCCCAGGTCTGCGGCAGCACCGAAGCTCAGTGGACCGCCGAAATCGAACACGGTCAGTTTGTCACCCAGTGCATCAAGAATTTCCTTCTCCCTGACGGTAGCGTCATGACGGATCAGGTGCTGCTGGTGCAGGCGTTCCATCTGGTCCTTGGCGACCTGCTTCACGAAAGCGATGGAGGCCAGTACCACACCGGCTGCGACGGCAGTGATGAGGTCAACAAAAATGGTCAGGCCGACCACGATGACCATTAGAGCCAGGTCCCAGCGCGGTCCGCGGTGGGCATTCTTAATGTAACTCCAGTCAATGATGTCCAGGCCAACCTTGATCAGGATGCCGGCCAGCACTGCCATCGGGATGTAGCTGGCCAGTGAGCCCAGGCCAAGCACTACCGCAAGCAGGAGTAGGGCATGGATCATGCCTGAAATACGGGTACGACCACCGGTACGGATATTGACCACGGTGCGCATGGTGGCGCCGGCACCAGGGGCGCCGCCAAAGAAACCGGCAAACATGTTGCCGATACCCTGACCGATCAGTTCCTTGTTGGAATCGTGCCGGGTGCGGGTCATGTTGTCTGCCACCAGCGAGGTCAGCAGGCTGTCGATGGCGCCTAGCAGGGCAAGCACGAAAGCCGCTTCCACGATGATGAAGAAAGATATTGTGTCGATTGTCGGGAAATGCATGGCAGGCAGGCCGGACGGGATGTCACCCAGAATCGGGGCACCACCAACCACGAGGCTGAGGATCGTACCGATGATCAGAGCTGCCAGGGCGCCTGGCACATATTTACCCAGGGCTGCGGGCCACTTCAGGGCGATGGCCAGTGAAATGGCACCGATACCAAGGGCAACAAAATTGATGTCACCTACAGCTGTTGGCGTATAGAACAAGGCATCCAGGGTGCCGGCAGGTGCTTCATGGCCCAGCATCGGGGCAATCTGCAGAATGATGATGATGCCGCCGATACCACTCATGAAGCCGCTGATCACGGGATAGGGTACCAGGCGAATGTATTCGCCCAGTCTGAATACGCCCATGACGATCTGGAACAGGCCCGCCAGCATGATGGCGGTAAAAATCAGGCCGGTGTTTTCCATCAGATCCGGATGTGCGGCGATACTGGCAGCCAGGCCGGCGGCAACAACCGTCATGGGACCGGTGGGGCCTGAAATCTGTGGCTCTGTACCACCGAACAGCGCGGCAAAAAAGCCGACGAAAATGGCGCCATATATACCGGCGATAGGGCCAAGGCCGGAAGCGACCCCCATGGCCAGCGCCAGTGGCAGAGCCACAACGCCTGCCGTGATGCCGCCATAAATATCCCCACGGATATGGCTGGTATCGAGTTTGATCATGTTGTTGAACTCCTCAGGTTTGCAATAAGTATTGCGGTAAAAAGGCCGCTAAATAACCGGCCGGTATAAATCAAATTTGTCTTTTGGCTGGCATCGCGTGTTCTTATGCATTGCCGCTGAACCGCGATCCTTTATTCATGCCCGGGTTTATTTACTGACGTAGTTCTCGTACCACTTCTCGACTGGAATGAAGCTTTCAGAGCCCTTGTCGTGACATTCAATAACACCGTTCTCGATGTCATAAACCCAGCCGTGCAGGGTAATTTCGCCCGTCGCCAGTTTAGCCGCGACGCTCGGATGGGTCTCAATGTGATGCATCTGAAGAATGACGTTTTCACGGGTCATTTCCATAATGTGCTCGGCGCCAAGTTCGCACTTGTTGCGAGCTTGCACGCGCGCCAGGGCAGCCGCGCTGTGGCCCAGCCAGTTGGCCACATGCGGGAGGGTTTTCACGCTGTCCGGGTTCATGGCGCCTTTCATGGCGCCGCAATCGGTATGGCCGCAGATCACGATATCAGTTACGCCCAGGACCTGTACCGCAAATTCGATGGATGCCGTGTTACCGCCGCCGGGTACGGTGTGCGGGGGCACGATATTGCCAGCATTGCGGACAATGAATAGGTCACCCGGATCAGTCTGGGTGATCAGGTTCGGGTCAATGCGCGAGTCCGAGCAGGTGATGAAGAGCACTTCGGGTGACTGGCCTTTAGCCAGTGACTTGAACAGCTCCTTGCGTTCCTCGAAATCGGCGCTTTTGAACTTGGCAATGCCATCGATGAGTTTTTGCATGATCTTTTAATGTGTCCTCTTCTGTTAATCGATTTAGTCAGGTCAGTATTTGTCAGTCAATTTGTGTTGGACCGTGAACGGTGTGGTTTATTTCTTTTGTAAGGCTTCACTGTTGGAATACCCATCAAAGTACTCTAGTTGCTCATTAAAGAAATATAGTGAACATCAATCGGTGATAATATAGATTTAATGATAGGAAAATGCTTTCATAGCATAAAACCCCTGACAGAAGATGCCGTGAAAGACCTCAATATTTCCCTGAAGCAGCTGCGTTACTACCTTGTCGCAGCCAAACATGAAAGTCTGCGCCAGGCCGCCCGTGAGCTGAAAATCAGCCAGCCATCACTCAGTGCCCAACTGCAGAAGCTCGAAGATGCCCTGGGCGTGGAGCTGTTTGAGCGCAGCCGGGGCGGCGTCACCCTGACCCCCCTGGGCCGGGACCTGCTCAAGCAGGCGCAGCAGGCCGTGAACGCCGCTGAAGTCATTATCGATGCGGCCAATTTTGCCACCAAGGGGCCCTCGGGTACGTTCCGTCTCGGCGCCAGTCATACCCTTGGGCCATATGCCTTGCCCTGGATCCTGCCGGAAGTGCACCGCAAATACCGCGGCGTAAAGCTTTTCGTGCGTGAGGAGGTCCCGGACAAACTGGCCGAAGGCCTGTATGGCGGCCGTTACGATCTGATTTTCACCACGCTGCCGTTGAAGGAAGAGGGCATCACGGTCATGCCACTGTTTCGTGAACCCCTGTATCTTGTCATGAGTGCGGAACACCCCCTGGCCAAAAACCGGACGATCCGAGGTGATCAGTTGGCCGGCATGGAGATTCTGACACTGGAAGAACACCATCTGCTCTACCGGCAGGTCGAGGACCTCTGCAAGCAGTTCAACGCCTACATCCTTCGCGATTATGAGGGCACCAGTCTCGATTCCATTCGCCAGATGGTTTACATGGAAATGGGAATCGCGTTTATGCCGGCCTTGTATATCCGCTCTGAAATAATGGATCGGGATGCGCTGAAGGTAATGCCTATTGCCGGTGAATCCATCCACCGCATACATGCGCTGGCCTGGCGCGATACCTCGCCCTTACGCACGTTTTACCGAGAGTTGGGCGAGTATTTCCAGGAAGTGGTAGCCAGCAAGTTTGGCAAGGATGTGTCCATGCTCTGATCCCGGATGTGTAGGCCGGATTCCAGGACAAAGGTTGTTGTTGCCGCCCCGGTCAAGATGCCAGGGGTGTGATGTTAACTAACTGAAATCAAAGGCAAAAAAAAGGCCCCTGGGGGAAGGGGCCTGTAATAATGAGAGACTTAGGGGGTCTCATAAAGGGAAATAATGGCTTAACTATCATCAAAGGGGAGAAATGATATTGACCATTGCTATAAGTAATGCATGTGGTGTGCCAACTTTTTGAATATTGTTAACCTATTGAAATACATAACAATATAATTTCTCCCGGCACTATTTGAGAGCCTGATATCAGGTTGATGCACAATACTGATGCACTGATTTGGTGCGAGACAGATTCACCCTGTTTCATATCTGCACACAGGGTGACACACCCTGGTAACAGTGGCTGTGCAAGCGGCAAAACAAGCGGCCAAAAGTGGCGGAATCTGCCCGGTGTCGCGGCGGGATATTTCTATAAATGAAGCCTCGTTTTTAGTACTATACCGCCTTCCATTTTTTAACGCCTGCCAGGGAAATCCAGACTTCGATGCTTACCTTGCGTGGAGCGCCAGCGTTATCCGATTTTTCACGCCAAAAGCTGCTCCAGACCCTTCGCGCCACCTTACCTGCCGTCTCTGCCATTCATTCCTGGTACATCCACTTTGCCGATTTCTCTGCCGACCTGACGGCTGATGAGCAGGCCTTGCTTGACCGACTGTTGACCTATGGTCCGCGGCAGTCGGAATCAGAACCCGGTGAAGGCGCCCGGCTGTACCTGGTGACCCCTCGCCCGGGCACTATTTCACCCTGGTCGAGCAAGGCGACCGATATCGCACGCAACTGTGGCCTGGATAAACTGCGCCGGGTGGAGCGCGGCATTGCCTATTACATTGAGACCCAGGGCCAGGTTGATGCAGCCGTGTTGGCGGGCTTGCTGCATGACCGCATGACGCAGGCCGTGCTGGACAGCACCGAAGAGGCCGCCGTGCTATTCAGTGCCTCCACCCCCCGGCCAATGACCAGTGTCGATGTCCTGGCGGGGGGCAAGGCCGCGCTGGTCAAGGCCAACACCGAGATGGGACTGGCCCTGGCCGAGGATGAGATCGACTACCTGGTGGACAGTTTTACAGAACTGGGCCGCAACCCGAATGACATTGAACTGATGATGTTCGCCCAGGCCAATTCGGAACACTGCCGACACAAGATTTTCAATGCCTCCTGGACCATCGACGGGCGCGACCAGGACAAGTCCCTGTTCGCCATGATCCGGAACACCTATGAGAATAACAGCGACGGTATCCTATCCGCGTATAAGGACAATGCCGCTGTGTTTGAAGGTTTCGTCGCGGGTCGGTTTTTTCCGGATCCGGACACGCGCCAGTTCGCCTACCACCAGGAAGATATTCATATCCTGTGCAAGGTCGAGACCCACAATCATCCTACGGCGATTGCCCCGTTTCCGGGTGCCTCCACCGGCTCCGGCGGAGAAATCCGAGATGAAGGGGCAACCGGCATTGGCGGCAAACCCAAGGCCGGCCTGACAGGCTTCAGCGTCTCCAATCTGCGGATTCCCGATTTTGTCCAACCCTGGGAACAGGACTACGGCAAACCCGCTCACATTGTTTCGGCACTCGACATCATGATCGAGGGGCCCTTGGGCGGCGCGGCTTTCAACAATGAATACGGTCGGCCGAATCTGTGCGGGTATTTCCGCACCTACGAACAGGAAGCCCCTGATGGCGTCCGTGGTTACCACAAGCCCATCATGATTGCCGGGGGTATCGGCAATATCCGCGCCGAGCACGTACAGAAAAGCGAAATCCCGGTTGGTGCCAACCTGATTGTGCTGGGTGGCCCGGCGATGCTGATCGGCCTGGGTGGCGGTGCAGCCTCCAGCATGGCCTCAGGCACCAGTCATGAAGACCTGGATTTTGCCTCGGTACAGCGTGACAACGCCGAGATGGAACGTCGTTGCCAGGAAGTTATTGACCAGTGCTGGGCAATGGGGGCGGCCAATCCCATCAGCTTCATTCATGATGTCGGTGCCGGCGGCCTGTCCAATGCCCTGCCGGAACTGGTCAAGGATGGCGATCGCGGCGGCAGCTTCCAGTTACGGGCAATCCCCAATGCAGAGCCGGGCATGTCGCCGATGGAAATCTGGTGTAACGAGGCCCAGGAACGCTACGTGCTCGCTGTGCCGGAGGACCGCCTCGAGGCTTTCACCGGCATCTGCACCCGTGAACGCTGTCCGTTTGCGGTCGTGGGGCATGCGACCGAAGCCATGCAGGTGGTCCTTGATGACAGTCATTTTGACAACACGCCGATCGACCTGCCGATGTCGGTACTGTTTGGCAAACCACCGCGCATGCATCGTGATGTGCAGGCAATCGTGCCAGCCCTGGCGCCTTTCACCACCGCGACCGTCGATCTCCGGGAAGCGGTGGAGCGCGTGTTGAGACTGCCGGCCGTGGCCAGCAAGAGTTTCCTGATCACCATTGGTGACCGCTGTATCACCGGGATGGTATCCCGTGATCAGATGGTGGGCCCCTGGCAGGTGCCTGTGGCCGATGCCGCGGTGACCACGTTGTCTTATGACAGCTATTTTGGTGAAGCCATGGCCATGGGCGAAAGAACGCCACTCGCGCTCATCGATGCACCTGCGTCAGGTCGCATGGCCGTGGCAGAAGCCATCACCAACATTGCCAGTACTCACATCGGTGCCATCAGCAATATACGGCTGTCTGCGAACTGGATGGCGCCGGCGGGTTACCCGGGTGAGGACAAGAACTTGTACGACACGATCAAGGCCGTTGGCATGGACTTGTGCCCGGAGTTGGGCATAACCATTCCGGTTGGCAAGGACTCCATGTCCATGCGCACAGTTTGGGAAGACGCCGGTGCCCGAAAAAGTGTTACGGCTCCGCTGTCACTGGTGATTTCCGCCTTCGCCCCGGTACAGGATGTCCGGCATACCTGCACACCACAGCTACGCCTAGACAAGGGCGAGACTCGCCTGATACTGCTGGATCTTGGCCTGGGCGCCAAGCGCCTTGGCGGATCCGCGCTGGCCCAGGTTTACAACAGCATTGGCAGGGAATGCCCGGATGTGCACAGCGCCAGTGACTTGAAATCCTTCTTTGAGCTGATTCAAAACTGCCTGTCCGAGCAGCTCCTGCTGGCCTATCACGATCGCTCGGATGGAGGTCTGCTGGCAACGCTGGCGGAGATGGCTTTTGCCGGTCGATGCGGTCTGGCGATCACCCTGGATGAGGCCGGCAGTGCGCAGGACACGCTTGAGACGCTGTTCAATGAAGAACTGGGGGCAGTAGTGCAAATCGCTGCAGCCAACTTGCCACGTTTCAGGGAGCTTGCTGATGAGGCCGGGCTGGCTGACATCTGCTGTGATCTCGGGACGCCGAGCACCGATGACACTATTCGTATCACCATGCATGGCGAGACGGTGGTTGATGATACCCGGGTGCGCCTGCAGCAGCTCTGGGCAGAAACCAGTTACCGCATCCAGCGTTTGCGTGACAATTCCGATTGCGCTGAAGAAGAATTCAGCATCATTGCCGAGCCTGACAACCCCGGGCTCCATGCCAGCCTGACTTTTGATCCCGCCGAAGACATCAGCCATCCCTTTATTGCGCTGGGTGAAAGACCCCGTATCGCAATTCTCCGTGAGCAGGGGGTAAATTCACAGATGGAAATGGCGGCCGCTTTCGAGCGTGCCGGTTTCGATTGTATCGATGTCCACATGAGTGACATTATCGGTGGCAGTGTCAGTCTGGAGAATTTCAATGCGCTCGCGGCCTGTGGCGGGTTTTCCTATGGTGACGTGCTGGGTGCCGGTGAAGGCTGGGCCAAGTCGATTCTCTTCAACGAGGTGGCGCGCAGGGAATTTGAAAACTTCTTCAGGCGCCAGACCACGATGGCGCTGGGGGTGTGCAACGGCTGCCAGATGCTGTCGAACCTGCATGAGTTGATTCCGGGCACCAGTCATTGGCCACGCTTCGTCCGCAATCGCTCTGAGCAGTTCGAAGGCAGGACGGCTCTGGTCAGGGTTGCTGATTCAACATCGGTATTCTTCCGCGGTATGGCTGGTTCAGTATTTCCGATAGCGTGTGCCCATGGCGAAGGCCGTGCTGAATTTGCCACGACAGCTGCAGAATCCGCGGCCCTGGCAAGTGGTCATGTCGCGCTGCAGTTTGTCGACAACTATGACAACATCACCAGTTTATACCCGGCCAACCCGAACGGTTCGCCGGCAGGTATTACCGGTATGTGTAATGATGACGGACGATTCACCATTCTCATGCCGCATCCCGAGCGAGTGTTCCGTACGGTCAGCAATTCCTGGCGCGGGGACCAGTGGGGTGAAGACAGCCCGACAATGCGCATGTTTCGGAATGCCAGGAACTGGCTGGAATAACGCTGAAATTAAACTGGGCAGGCCTCAGGTCAGCATGCGCCTGGTGCCTCCTAAAATGAGAACTACAACTTGCCACGGTGGCCCAAAGCCAGTGTGTCGTGCCAGGGTGGTTAAATGCCGGCGCGATACCAGTAAACGGAGTGGCAAGCTTCACAGGTCTCATCCAGGTGGGCTCCCCATTCAACAAGTCGGTCGGTGTCGCGTGCATCTATGGCGCCGAGAATTTCAAAGGCGGCATTCTGTAAACCACCGGCAAAGCCAATCCAGGAATCCGGATCTGCTGTGAGTTTGGCGGCCACCTCTTCAGGCGTGAATTCGTACTCGGGGAACTCACCTTCCGCGCCAGGTGGTGCTACCTGCCTGCCAGGCATCATCAATGCATTGGCGCCTTCAATAATGCTGATTGCACCGATACGCAAGGCCAGCCAGTCCTCATCGGTTTCCGGCACATATTCGGTGATGCCATTGGCATCAGAGACAACCCGAACAGAATTCCAGATAGCGTCCGCATGAGGGTCGACCAGGGAAGCCATGATTTCACGGATGGTGATATCGGTGTTGTAAGATTGGGTGGCCGCTGCAGGTGGGGCGACTGACTGTGTGGGTTGGGGTGGTGGTGCTGCTTCCGAGCAGGAAACCAGCAATGTGACTAGGCTGAATGCCATCCCCAGTGTTTTCGTGTGCATCAACATAAAGTCCCCTCTTTGATCAGAACAGTATTTATACCAGAAACAGATGTCAGCGGGTGGTGTTGGCGTTGATAGCTTCCTGTGATATCTAACTGGAATTCAATTTGCACTTTGAACATAGTGGCAAGCTGACGCAATCCTGCGAGGGGAGTCATTGCGCGTAACCCATAAGCCCCAAGGCAGATATTTTGTTCATGTGATGGGGCTGGTAAGCTAAGCGTATGTACAAGCTGAATTTTTTCGTGCCGGAAAGTCATCTCGAAAGTGTTAAGGCAGCGCTCTTTGCTGCCGGGGCAGGCAAGATTGGCGATTACGACAGTTGCTGCTGGCAAACACTGGGTACCGGGCAGTTTCGTGGCCTGGAAGGCAGTGATCCTTTTGTAGGCAGCAAAGGCGGCATCGAACAGGTGGCCGAATTCAAGGTGGAACTGGTGTGTGAGGACAGCCTGATAAGGGATGTCGTGGCGGCCCTGAAGCAGGCGCATCCCTACGAAGAACCGGCCTATGATGTGTTCAGACTGGAAGACATCTGAACGGCAGAGTGGTCGTGACTCGTTTCGCCAAACTGGTTATGCTGTTGGCTTCCTTGACTGATCATTCACGCGATATCCCTGCATGAAAATCCTGTCCGTATTTATCCTGCTGCTTACTGGCGTATTGGCCGGTCAGATCGTGATAGCCCAAGCGCCTGATGCCGATCGTCATGTTGAAGCAGAATTTCATATGGCACGCATGGTCTATGCTGATGGCGGCACCGCGGGCAGGGGACGCTGGGGCTTCAGGCGCGGCTGGTGGGCGATTGATTATCCGTCGGCAGAATACCATTTCACCCGTGGCGTGCGTCGCCTATCCAACGTTAACGTGGCCGAAGACAGTCAGCACGTGCAGATCATGGATGACGATCTCTACGATTACCCCTGGCTGTTTGCCCAGCAGGTAGGGCAGGGCAACTGGTCACCCACCAATGAAGAAGCCGAGCGCTTGCGTGAATACCTGTTGCGCGGCGGTTTCTTGGTCATTGATGACTTCCATGGCACCTACCAGTGGACTGTGGTGGTTAATGCGCTGCAGAAAATTCTTCCTGGCTATCCGATTGTTCAACTGAATCCAGACCATGGTATTTTTCATGCCCTTTATGATCTTGACCAGGTCACCCAGATTCCGGGTGAGCGCCATCTTTATTACTGTGGTGCCACCGAGGCGCGCCTGGAAGGGCCCCAGAAATGGGCCGGGATATACGATGATGAAGGACGCATGATCGTGGCGATCAACTTCAACATGGACATGGGGGATGCCTGGGAGCACGCCGATGATGCCTGTTATCCGGAACCCATGACGGCACTGGCATACCGGTTCGGCCTGAACTACGTCATTTACGCCATGACCCACTAGGGAATATGAGGGGGTTGCCACAGTGTCGCCTGTTGCATTGCAGCAAGCTTGGCAGGGGTAAAACCCCCGTGGCACAGGGGCTGGGCGCTGTGTCCCTGCTTGTAAAGCCGTGTTTTGTCATTTAACCTGTGCGCGTGAAATCAGTCGCTTTTTGCCATTTTTACACCCACATGTTTCGCCGCAGTTTGAGTCGTTTTTGCGCCGTGATTCTGGTGCTTTTGCCATTATCCGGACACACCGCGACCAGTGACTTCCCCGTTTCCGACAACCTGCTGCCCGCCATCAATTTCTGGATCAAGGTTTACACGGAAGTCGACACCCAGAGCGGTTTTCTGCATGACCCCCATGACCTACGTATCATTTACCACAGACTCGATCGTGATCGCGACACCATCAACAGCACCCGAGAAAAAATACGCGATGATCTGCGGGTTCTGGCCACCGGCAAGCGTGACGGTTTGACGGCAGCGCAGCAGGAGTTGTTGAGACTGTGGGGGACCAACACGACCAATGCCCGTTTCGAACAGGCGGCTGAAAATGTGCGCTGGCAGTTGGGCCAGTCAGACCGCTTCATGGCAGGCATGAAACGTTCCGGCGCCTACCGCGACCATATCGATAATGTGATTCGCGAGAAACAGCTGCCGCCTGAACTGGCCGTGGTACCCCATGTCGAATCCTCTTTCCATCCGGGTGCTTATTCACGTGTCGCCGCCACCGGCATGTGGCAGTTCACGAGGGCGACAGCCCAACGCTTCATGCGAGCAGACTATGTGGTGGATGAGCGCCTTGATCCTTACACGGCGACTTCGGGTGCCATGGCGCTGCTGGAGTACAATTACAATGCCCTGGGCACCTGGCCACTGGCCCTGACCGCTTACAACCACGGTGCCAATGGCATGGCACGCGCGGTAAGAGATGTCGGTACCACCGATATCGGACGCATCATTGCTGAATATCGCGGTCCCCGGTTTGGGTTCGCCTCCCGCAATTTTTACCCGCAGTTCCTGGCGGCGCTGGAAGTAGACAGTCATGCCGAGGAATATTTTGGGCCGATCCTGCGAGACCGGGCACCCGAATTTGCAAGCATGACCATGGATGCTTTTGTAGATGCCCGCGTGGTTGCCAACAGTCTGGGAGTGAGCCTGGATGACCTGAAACGGGATAATCCTGCCCTGCAATCGGCTGTGTGGTCCGGCACCAAACGCGTGCCCAAGGGCTATGCCCTGAAAATAGACCGTGCCTCCTTCAGGGGGGATTTGCTGGCCAGCGTGACAGGAATCGCGCTAAGTGAGTTGTACAGCGAGCAGGTGCCTGATCTGAGTTACACCGTGAGGCGCGGAGACAGTCTGTCGGTCATTGCCGACCGCTACAACACCTCCGTGTCTGAGCTGGTGGCCATCAACCAGTTGCGTGACCGCAACACCATTCGCATCGGCCAGACATTACTGCTCCCGCAACAGGACGGCTCCATCCCAACCCTGCTGGTCAACATCGATGATCCCCAGGCCATTCCCGCCAGTGGCGAGTATGAGGTGCGTCGTGGCGATACGCTGTCGCTGATTGCCGAGCGCCACAGTGTCCCCCTGGCAACGGTCATGGCCTTGAACAATCTCGACAGTAACGGCACAATTTTTCCCGGACAGAAGCTGGTCCTGCGCAGCAGCGAGCCGGAGGTGCCAGATACGGCTCCGGTGGTGGTTGCCTTTGCGGGTGCTGCATCTGAGAAAGAAGCAGAAGAAACGACACAGGACATGGATGATATCGCCAGCAATGCTGGAGACGCCGGTATAGCCGGTATAGATGAAGAAAGTGTTTCGCTGGTGGACTCTACCGCGCAAGCGGTCGAATCGAATGCGCGCGAAGACGAAGCCCAGTTGCTGGCCGATCTGGAGTCGGATCCGTCCGACTATAAGGTAGGCAACGACAGCAGCATAGAAATTCAGGCCGCAGAAACGCTTGGACATTACGCCGAATGGCTGGGTGTCCGCGCCTCGGACATCCGGCGCCTCAATAGCTTGGAATACAATGATCCGGTCATTATCGGTCAGCGTCTGAAGCTTGATTTCAGCAAGACCGACGTCACGGCTGCCGAATTTGAGCAACGGCGGCGTGAATATCACCGCAACCTGCAGACAGACTTTTTCCAGAGCTGGCGTATTACCGAAACTGAACAGCACAGCATCACCCGTGGTGAATTTCTGGTGAATCTTGCACGCTCACGCTCCGTGCCAATGTGGCTGTTTCGCCAGTACAATCCCGATGTTGATGCGGGCCGAATCCAGATCGGTCAGGTAGTCGTGTTTCCGGTTGTGGAACGCGTTGACATCTGATTTTGCTCTTAATGATGGCCGGCTGACCAGGTCTGGGCTGCCAAGGAGCCCGTAGTTTCATGACCGATAAAGCCCAGATCTATCTTGTCGAAGATAGCGTGCCCAGTGCGCTTCTGTAACAGAGCTATCTCGACACACTGGGTTATCAGGTACGTGTTTTTCATAGTGGCCTCGATGCCATCGCCGGTCTCAATAATCAGGTGCCGGACATTCTTCTCCTGGGCACCAAATCAATATCTAATAATACCCGTATCTATCCTCAGACCTGCACTATACCTGAGAACACACAGTATTCTTCGTACATTGCTGTATGCTGATGTTTTGTAACATCCTGAATTTGATCTTACACAGATTGTAACATCAGGAAAAATAAAGGATGCAGCGTGGCCAATACCATCAAGCCCCTCACTAACGCTTAAGTTAAGCAATCCAAACCTAAAGAAAAGAGATATAACCTCGCTGACGGGAACGGATTGTATCTTCGAGTGAAGCCCAACGGCACCAAGCTTTAGTTGTTCAATTACTCCCGTCCTTACACCAAAAAAAGAGCCAACCTCAGTCTGGGAAAATACCCAAATCTCACCCTTGCAGAAGCCAGAGCCAAGGCTCAAGAATACAAAGGTTTGCTTGCCAAAGACATCGACCCAAAGGACAAGAAGCTGGAGCTGGAAAAGGCAAACAGGCTGGTACACATTAATACGTTTGAGCATGTGGTGGAGCAATGGCTGTTACTTAAACAGGACAATATCAGCCCCTCCCTACTACAAGAAAATAACCAGCAGGCTCAGGCTTCATGTCTTGCCTAAAATAGGCAAAGTACCCATCCATAAAATCACAGCGGTGAGGACGATTGAATTTTTACAGACGTTAGCCAAGCAAGGAAAAATGGAGACGATAGACAATATCTGCGGTTGGCTAAACGAAAACATGGTGAATTCAGTGAATACTGGCCTTATCCCGGCCAGCCTGCTCTCAGGAATTAAAAAAGCCTTCAATGCCCCTAAAACTACCCAGAGGTTTTTTTAGGGACAGATGTCTGTCCGAGGATCCATGCACAAATGGATGAATCTGCCGCTACTTTTCTATTTCATCCCGGTGCCGGTAATTTTTCGTCATTTAGGGCCAATTTCAGCACCTGTTATGTACGTTTGCATATTACCCCAACACTGCTACCCCTCGAGAATGGCTTCCAGCGATAGTTTTTCGGGCTTCTACGGTGTTTATCGGACAGCGGTATTGAGAAGTGATTTGGAACATAAACAAGTCCCGTGCCTCAAAAGTGGGCCTTACTAAGAACCTGCTGGAGTCAAATTTGGGGGCAGATCACTATCAGTTGGAAGCAATGTTTTTAGTTAACCTATTGATATTATGCTAGGTTATAGATGCTTCAAATAATAAATTGTGGCTAAAAATTCAAACGCAACGTTGCCGAAAGCGCAGTGAAATCGTTGAACCCAAATTTGGTGCTTGGGTACCGGTCAGATGCTCCTTTCTCACTTAACAAATAGCGGCTGACCTCCAATCCTATACGCATGGAGTCCGTTACTTTATAGACCATTTCCAGCGACGGACGTATCACACGGTCTGCTTCATTAGTATTTTCCAAGCAGTTGCAACGATTGATCGTCACCGTACCGGAATTGCTGAAAGAGGCTATGCCTGCGGCGACACTTCCCCAAATTTCGAATGCTCGTTCATCTGACTGGAAAAATCGGTATCCACCTTCCAGCAGCGCAATTTCTAGCGTCAGATCAAGCGGCGTGGGTATCGTGGTTTTGCCGATTCGGGTCACAATGGGTTCTGTTTTCACTTGCGTATATTCTGCGCCAAGACGAATGCGACGAGGCTTTTCAGAAAAGGAAAATTCTCGCGACAAGGCGACATTCAATGCGCGACCGTTAGTATCCTTCAGGCTCCCTATTACCTGGACATTGCTACTCAAGTGGGTGGAAAACGTGGGAGAGACTATCTCATCGGTGACTCCGGCCTTCAGAGAAATAGCCCATAACGCATCTTCCGTTTGCTGCGCGGATACCAACCCGGGTAGTAAGCACAGCGCATAAAGCATTATTTTCATGATAACAACTCCGGTTGAATGCCGATCAGCTGAATTTGTTGGTCGCTGAGAGCCGCTGATGAGGCAAATACCGCACCTAAATCGTCATATCCGTCCTCAATCGCTCCCAACACTTCTGCTTGCGCTTGATTCAACAGCAAGGTTGAACCGTTATCATCCAGATACAAGTGCACATCAAATGCGCCTTGACCCACGGGCAGCACAGAGAAAACGTTCGATGCAACTTTTTCATAGCAAGCATAGGGGGGGAGCACTCCGGCTGGCAGATATAGCTCATCCCCCGTGAGGGTGTTGTGCCAGTAATCGAGGCCCACACCCCCAGCGCCAGGATCGATGTAAAACATCGGAACACTCGCGTCAGGAGCGACATCTGTCAAAAGCTGATCGTTGGTGGTAGATAGTGTCGACGACACCAGCACCTGTTTATTCGTCTCCTTAAACACCAAGGTAATAGGGTAC
>JBMTQX010000048.1:0-22970 GCA_049446715.1 Pseudohongiellaceae bacterium | reverse complement strand
TGGCGCGCCCGATAGGATTCGAACCTATGACCTTTGCCTCCGGAGGGCAACGCTCTATCCAGCTGAGCTACGGGCGCTGATCAAGACCGAAACCGGTTTTCAGAAAATTGCCAACAATGGCAGGACCTCACCGGTTCCTAGGCCTGCATCATACTGGATTTCCGAGTGGTGCTCTAGCAATCAAAAACACATCGGTATTTGATGATTGTCAAAAGCAGATTCCGGTCACCCGCTGTCCTGAAGACACTAACCATCTTCAGAAGACACACCATGGACGTGCACCATACCCTTACTGCTCTGACCTTTACCCTGCTTTGTACGACCTTGCCCCTGCTGTCACAACAGGCAGTTGCGCAAACACCATACGCCGATGAAACCGCCAACCTGGTCTATATGAGGTAGGAGGAAAAAATGGCGCGTGACTTGTACCGGACTTTTTACGCGCAGGGGAAAAACGACATTTTCGCCAACATTGCCGGGTCGGAGCAGCGGCCTATGGATGCTGTCCTGCGCCTGTTAACCCTATATGGCATCACCGATCAGGCGGCGGGGTTATCCGAGGGGCAGTTCTCCAATATCGATGTGCAGGCGCTCTATGACAGTCTGCTGGAGCAGGGCATGGCTTCCGAGGTGGCGGCACTGGAAGCTGCGCAGGAGCTGGAGGAAACGGATCTCGCTGACCTGGATAGCGCCATCAGCGGGACTGGTATCGCGAGATCCTGCGCGTCTATCGTAATCTGCTCAAGGGCTCACAGAATCACCTGCGGCGTTTACCAACCGCCTGTTTCAGCTCGATACCGCCGCGACCGGCAGCAGTGCCAGACCTGGTAAAGGCGTCTCTGTGTTTGAACCTCTGAGCCAGCCCCTGTCTATCCCGGTACTGGATGTGACGACCAAGAGCGGCACCACACAGGTCTATGACGCCTATCTGCGCGTGTTTGAGTCGTGGCCGGTGACCCTTGAATTGCTTAGCGTAACCCTGACCAGCGAGACGCCCGGCGCCCAACATGCAAGCATTAATCTGGGCGGCGGTGTGCTGGAAATTCCACAGCTGACCATCGGTACGCAGCAGGTGGACAGCCTGGACGGCCATATTTACAGCGCCACTTTCACCCTGCTTAATACTGGTTCAGCCATTACGTTTGTGCTGGAGGCGCTGACGCCAGAATGATCCGGGTGACGCCACTTTGTGGTTATCTATGACAATCGCTTAGGGCTGAAGCCCTCATACACGGCACAGATTATGGTACGGAGCTGAAAGTATTGCCGCCGATCATGCCTGCTGCCCCCCTCTCCTGCGCCGGCACTTTCTTGTGCCATTCCGGTGGCTCACGTAGAATCGCGGCCCTTCCCGTCCCAGACCCGTAATACGTGAATGACCGACACTGAGCCCACCAAGCCTGCCGAAGGCACGGCGGCTGTTCCGCCCAAAACGCTGCCGCGCTCGTTTGCCGCGTTGGAATCGATACCGTTCCGCTGGCTAGTGTCGAGCCTGGGCACTTTCTTCCTGGCGATGCAGGGCCAGCTGGTCGTGCGCTCGCTGCTCGCTTACGAGCTGACCGAAAGCCCCTTTGCACTGGCCATGGTCAACCTGGTCATTGCCACGCCCATGTCCATTGGCCTGCTGTTTTCCGGTGCCATCATCGACCGCGTGGAACGCCGCGGCCTCACCATCATCAGCCAGACCATCGTGCTGCTCAACGAACTGGTGGTGCTGGTACTGCTGGTGTCGGGCATTCTCGAATTCTGGCATCTGCTGGCCACCGCCTTCATCCTCGGCGTCAACTTCCCCTTCCTTATGCCGACCCGGACCGCGATGATCTACTCGCTGGTCGGCCGGGAAAAACTCGGCAATGCCATGGCACTGCAGGCCACCTCGCTGAACATCGCCCGCATTGTCGGCCCGGCAGGTATGGGCCTGCTGATCCCCCTGATCACCATGGAAGGCGCCTACCTGGTGTCGATCCTGCTGTATGGCTTTTCCATCTTTGCCATGCTGATGCTGCCAAAGTCCTACCCCGAGAACAAAGCCCGCAAGGGTTTTCTGACTGACGTCACCTACTCGTTCATTTATGTGGGGCGCAACCGCGCTATCCTGTTATGCCTGTGCTTCGGCCTATTTCCCATGCTGCTCTCCCTCCCAATCATCAGCTTCCTAGTGGTGTTTACCGAATCGGTCTGGGGGGTGAGTGAAACCGCCCTGGGCATCATGATGGGCAGTGTAGGTGTCGGTGGCATCATCGGGTCGCTGCTGGTGGCCCGGCTTGGCGATGTCATGCGACGCACCCGTGTGATGATGATCTCCGCCATGGTCTTCGCCGTGTTCCTGGCCGGCTTCAGCATCAGCCCGTGGTACCTGATGGCGCTGCCGATTCTGCTTGTGGCCAATATCTTTGCCAACATGAGCCAGACGCTGAACCAGACACTGATACAACTGCTGGCGGACAACGAAGTACGCGGACGCATGTCGTCACTGATGATGCTGACCGTGGGCCTGACCCCACTGGGCGTGTTGCCGGTTGCCTACTTCGCGGAAATTTTCGGCATTGCCCACACCATGTTCGTGGCCTGCCTGGTGCTGATCGTGGTCGTGCTGGCTTTTTTCCTGTTCAGCCCGACAATGCGGCAACTGGACAAGGACGCACGCCTGACCGGCATCCAGGAAGTCGGCGACTGAGCAATTCCGTTATAATCGCTGCGTTTTAACCGACCGCTTTTGAACCCACCCACGTCTGTCGCTGACAGGCACCGGAACCCAAGGCCATGTCGCAACCCGCCAAGACACCGCCGCTGTCACCCTGGACGCCGCTGAAGAATAACCGCGTGTTCCTGTTCCTGTGGATCGCGACGCTAGTTTCCAACATCGGCACATGGATGCATGATGTTGGCGCTGGCTTCCTGGCTACCGAACTCACCACCTCCACCTTTGTGGTTGCACTGATGCAGACAGCCACTTCACTGCCGGCCTTCTTTCTTTTATTGCCGTCAGGCGCATTGGCGGATATTTTTGATCGCCGTCTGTACCTGCTCACTGCCGTCCTGTTCCAGACAGTTGTGGCGGCAACACTGGGATTACTCACTATCACAGGGTTGGTGGAAGTATGGTCCCTGCTTACGCTGACCCTCTGCCTGGGCATCGGCACGGCCATGGTGATGCCGGCCTGGCAGTCCATCATCCCGGAAGTGGTGGCGCGCAGCGACCTGTCCGGCGCCATCGCCCTGAACACAATGGGCATGAACATCTCGCGCGTCCTAGGCGCGCTGGTCGCAGGCATCATTCTGGCAGCACTGGGCCCTGGGGCTGTGTTTCTCACCAATGCCCTGACCTTTACCTTCATTATTATCGTGCTGATACGCTGGCGCCGGCAACCGCCGGAAACCAACCTGCCGCCGGAACCCCTGGTCCCTGCCGTTAAAACGGGGCTGCGTTATGCCCGGCATTCCCCGGCCCTGCTATCGACTATTTTCCGCAGTATCGGCTTCTACTTTTTTGCCAGCATCATGTGGGCGCTGTTTCCCGTGATTGCACGCGACCTGCTCGGGGCGGATGAATTCGGGTATGCCGTGCTGTTTGCCTTCATCAGTGTCGGCGCCATTATCAATGCCCTCATGCTGCCGCGGCTGCGCGCGCGTTTTGACAACGACCAGTTGATCACGGGGGCGTCAATCGTGTTCGCGACAGGCATGATCATCACGGCTTTCACCCAGGTCTATTCTGTCGCCCTGTTTGCCCTGGCACTGTGCGGGTCGGCCTGGATCACGGTCATGACCGCAGCCCAGACCGCGGCGCAAACTGCCCTGCCGAACTGGGTACGCTCACGCGGCATGGGCGTGTTTCTGACCTTTTTCATGGGCTCGCTGGCCATCGGCCCGGCCATCTGGGGTGGCCTGGCCCAGGCTACCAGTGTGCCGATGGCCATCTATACGGCCTGCAGCTGCCTCATGGTGTCAGCATTCTTTACCCGCCGCTGGCCGGTAAGCGGCAACGAAGCGCTGGACCACACGCCGTCCAGGCACTGGAAACTGCCTGAGCCAAAACTCGACATCCAGCCTGGCCAGGGCCCGGTCATGATTCGCATCAGCTACCAGGTGCGCCCGGCATGCCGGGCTGAATTCCTGCAGATCATGGCCCAGTTGGGCAAGGCCCGTCGCCGCGATGGCGCCTGGGATTGGAACGTCATGGAAAACATCGGCAAACCCAACACCTTCCAGGAGCATTACCAGGTGGCCAGCTGGCTTGATCATTTGCGCCAGCATGAGAGAATCAGCAAACAAGACGCCATGGTGCAGCGAAAAATCCAGGAGTTGCTGGCACCGGAAACCTGCCCAACCATCAACCACTACATTAGAAGCGTGCACTAGCAGCGACTCCCAAGGTCGCCGGCTTTTGATCGATAGCAAGGGCATCTGATTTTCTGCGGTTACAATTCCAACCTGGTCCCCGATGTGTTGTAGGTCTTATAAGGCGCTTAGGGCCGTCATCCGATATCGCAGCCACTGGCTGCCTAGCATTGCCTGCCACTGAGTGTCATAAACCAACAGTAAGCACACCAGCTGCTGTGAGCTTGAAGTAAGGAGAATAACGTCATGGCAAATGAAGGCTTCCATGAAGATCCGAAGCATCTGTCAGATGAAACCAAAGAGATGCATCGGGCCATTGTCAGCCTGATGAAAGAACTGGCAGCAGTGGACTGGTCCAACCAGCGCTGCAATGCCTCACAGATCCCGAACTGACGAAAATCTTCACGCACAACCGCGACGAGGAATAAGAGCATGCGGCCATGACCCTGGAATGGATCCGTCGCCGCGATCCCAAGTTCGATGAAGCGCTGAAGGATTACCTGTTCAATGACAGCGAGATCGGCCATCACGACTGATTATTTGCTAATTTCCAGGTAAGCAAGGACACACTTTAAGCGGTAGGCCCAGCTTTTCTGATCTACGCTGTACTTTTCGGTGCGGGTATAAAGAGCCGCATCTGCAAGGGGCCATGTCTGACGTGAATGGCGTTGACATACCTGCCCGATGCCGGAGCCGCTTGAGTCGCATAGGTGTTCGAATAAGCAGACCCATGCAGCACTAAACCTTCACCTGCAAGCCCCCTGAATCATGACTCCCGAGAACCTCATCGCTTTTGCCATCGCCTCAACCCTGCTGTCCCTGGCGCCTGGCCCGGACAATATCTTTGTGCTGTCTCAGTCAGCCTTGTACGGGCGCCGCTCCGGCATCCTGATTACGCTGGGCCTATGCACCGGCCTGCTGGTGCATACTTCCGCCGTCGCCCTAGGCGTGGCAGCGATCTTTGCGGTCAGCGCGATCGCATTCACAGCGGTGAAGCTGGTCGGTGCGGGGTATCTGTTATGGCTGGCCTGGGGCGCCTTTCGGGCTGCTGCCACGCCGATTGCTTCTGCCCAAAAAGCCATCGTGCCTGACGCCCGGGCACTTTACCGGCGCGGTATCATCATGAATATCACCAACCCGAAAGTGGCGATATTCTTTGTCGCTTTCCTGCCCCAGTTTACCAATCCGCAAGCCGGGGGCATGCCCGCTCAGCTGTTTCTGCTGGGCGGAATTTTCATCTTGGTCGCACTGATCGTGTTTACCGGCATCGCTGCCATGGCAGGTTTCATCGCCGACGGGCTAAAAGGCTCTGTCACAGCCCAGACTGTCCTGAACCGGCTTGCGGGACTGGTCTTCATCGCGCTCGCGATTCGTCTCGTGAGTGTGACCCGCTGACAGCTGAATTTCGCAGCAAATCAAGCCAGTTACAGGTGTGTCCTTGTACGAGGAGGGGGTATTTGCCAGCTGCCACATGAATAAGAAGCTGCTAATCGCTATAATGCCTGGCCGCGCTGCGGTTTCTAAGGAGCCAAATTCAGGGAAATCAGAGAAAGACAGCGCGTTCGTAGGCGTTGCCTGTCACAGCAACCACCTCGAGAGACCACAACATTTTGATAACTAGAAAAGGATCAATATGGCTAGTGCAAAAAGCGTTAAAAGCAAACCCGTCAAAGAACAGACTGAAGACTTCACCAGCGGCGCCATTGAGGATCAGGTTGCAGCCTTCCTAGCCCAGGGCGGAAAAATTCAGCAAATCCCGCTCGGCGTTAGCGGACAGGTCGCCACTTCAGGCCCACGCCACATTACTCTGGGCAAACGCCACGCTAACTGACACAGTTTAACGATAATAATACTCAGGTTCAGGCCTAACCGGCCAAAACTTTCCAGAATTCCGCCTGGTCACCCAGGCCACCACAAGGCCCGTCGAACACGGGCCTTGTTCGTTGTGGGGATACGATAAATGGCGGCAATAAATTTTCTGCCCGTTTCGGGACATCCCTGCCAGATGCACAGTACAAAGCCCGCTTCAGGCTATAATGAATGCTACATGTTTTGAAGCCCGAGCCATGACAAGCCAGCCCCGCAAAATCGATTACGCCACTCTCAAGCACCAGCTCCAAGCGCGCCCGCACGATGGCCATAAAGGCCATTTTGGCCATGTGTTGGTGATCGGGGGTGACAAAGGCTTTGGCGGCGCTGCACTGATGGCCGGCATGAGCGCCGCGCGCACCGGCGCCGGGCTGGTTTCCGTGGCGACGCATCCGTTTCACTGTGCCGCCTTCCTTGTCCGCTACCCCGAACTCATGGTGAAAGCCGTCGAGGACAGCGATGATCTCGTCTGCCTGCTGTCATCTGCGAGCGTGATTGTGCTCGGGCCGGGTCTAGGGCAAAGCGACTGGTCGCGTATGTGCCTAACCTTGACCTTACAAACGCTGGCCACCAGGCCGGTGCCGCTGGTCATGGATGCCGATGCCCTGAATTTTCTCAGCCAGAGCGTGGGCATGAACGACATCGGGCATGTCCGCGATCTGATCATCACCCCGCATCCCGGCGAAGCGGCCCGCCTGCTGGATACCAGCACAGCGGATGTCCAGCAGGACCGGGTTGCAGCGGTTACCCGGCTGCAGGCGAGTTTTGGCGGCGTCAGCATTCTCAAGGGAGCCGGCACGCTTGTGGCTTACCGTCAGGGCGAGCGCGTCCAGGTTGACCAGTGTGCCCATGGCAATCCCGGCATGGCCAGTGGCGGCATGGGTGATGTGCTCAGCGGTGTGCTTGGCGGACTCCTCGCTCAGGGTCTCCCGGCAGCAGACAGCGCCCGCCTGGGCACCTGCATTCACAGCCATGCCGCGGATCTTGTCGCCCGTGAACACGGAGAACGCGGGATGCTCGCCACCGACCTGCTTGGCACCATACAACGCCTGGTGAACCCGTAACCCCTATGACCCGCTCCACTTTCCTGCCCGACGAAGCGGCCACCGTCACCTTTGGCCGTGCTCTGGCCAGGGCCACTGAAGGCCAGGCGCTGATCACCCTCAGCGGCGATCTCGGCACGGGCAAAACGACCCTGAGCCGCGGCATCGTTCAGTCTTTCGGCCATGAAGGCGCCGTAAAAAGTCCCACCTATACCCTCGTGGAACCCTATGAAATAGGCGCTGTCCGCATCTTCCACTTCGATCTGTATCGCCTCGAAGACCCGGAGGAACTGGAGTTTATCGGCCTCTGGGACTATCTCGCTGACAGCGCCCTCGTGCTGATTGAGTGGCCCGAAAAAGCCTTTGGCGTCCTGCCACCGGCCGACCTGGCGCTCATACTGAGCCTGGAAGAGCGCGGACGCCGGATCACCTGGGAGGCCCATACCCCCAGGGGCGAGGCCATGGCCGCAGCGCTTGCCACGGCGTGACCTGGCGCAGACATCAGACAAAACCTCATATTTTTTGTAGAAATTGCTTGTAAATAACTGTAAATTATAGCTTTTAAAGCAAGATTGCTAGGCTATTTCGCCAGCTTTCAGGGATTTACGGGTGGCAAAACACATCTATAGGCTGTTTTTTGCACTGGGCTGCTGGGCACTGGCAGCACCCGGTTTTGCGGCCGTCGTGGAAAATGTGCGCGCGTACCGCGCCCCGGAATACACCCGCCTCGTCTTTGACCTCAGCGCCAACCTCGACCACCAGGTCTTCAGCCTCGAGAATCCCGACCGCATCGTGGTCGACCTCAGCGATGCCGAGCTGACCGCCGACTTCAGCAGTCTTGAGCTGGACAATACCCCGATCAGCAATATTCGCTCGGCGCCGCGCAACGGCAGTGATTACCGCGTTGTCTTCGACATGCGCGCCAGGACCCAGCCGCGTTCCTTCCTGCTCGAACCCAACGATCAGTATGGCAGCCGCCTGGTCATCGATTTCTACGACAGCGATGTCGCCAGTGCCGAAAAGGAAGTCAAGCGTTCCGCCGACGACCTGGCCAATGACAAGCGCGATATCGTGATCGCCATTTCCGCCGGTCACGGTGGGGAAGACCCCGGTGCCATCGGTTTCGGCAAGCTGCAGGAGAAAAAGGTGACCCTAGCCATAGCCCGGGAAATCGAAAAGCGCGTCAATGCCACGCCCGGCTATCGTGCGGTGATGGTAAGGGACGGGGATTACGGCATGTACCTGCAGGAACGTACCCGCATCGCCCACGCCAACGACGCCAATTTTTTTGTGGCCATCCATGCCGATTCGTTCAGCAGCAGTTCGGCCCGCGGCACCACCATCTATGCCCTGTCCCAGCGCGGCGCCACCAGTGAGCATGCCCGCCTGCTGGCAGAGAAGGAAAACGCCGCCGACCTCATCGGTGGGCTGGGCAAGGTGCGCCTGGATGACAAGGATGAAGTGTTGCGCTCGGTCCTGTTGGACCTGAGCATGACAGCCAGCATTGCCTCCAGCATCGAGGCCGGCAACAACATCATCGCCTCGCTGGGGAAGGTTACCCACATGCGCCGTAGCAATGTCGAGCAGGCCAACTTTGTGGTGCTGCGCAGCGCTGACATTCCCTCATTGCTGGTGGAATCCGGCTATATCACCAATCCCACGGATGCCAGGAACCTGGACTCGGCCGCCTGGCGCCAGCGCTTTGCTGCCGCCGTGGTGGAGGGCATCACGGCTTGGTTCTTCAACAATCCGCCGCCGGGGACCTGGGTGTCCTGGCAGAAGGAAAACGGTGGCGCGCCGTCTCGCTATGTGGTCAGCCGTGGCGACACCCTCGGCGAAATTGCCGAACGTTTCAATGTGCCGCTGGCCCAGCTAAAAATAGCCAACCACCTGGACTCCAACACGATCCACATTGGCCAGGAGTTGACCATACCCAACGGCATGATGAGTACACTGGACATCACCTTTGTCGAACACACCATTGCCCGTGGCGAAACCCTGTCGGGCATCGCGGAAAATTACCGCATTCCGCTGGACCGCATTCGCGACACCAATCAACTGAATAGTGATACCATTCGCGTCGGACAGAAACTCAAAATACCCTCCTGGTAAAAGAGGAATCACCCGAACAGTATCGTTATGCCTGCCGACTGCAGTCCCCGCAAGCACGCCCGCATTCAACTCCTGAGTCAGCGCCTGAGCAACCAGATTGCTGCCGGTGAAGTCGTCGAACGCCCGGCCTCCGTGATCAAAGAATTGTTGGAAAACAGCCTTGATGCCGGCGCGAGCCGCATCGACATTGAACTGGAAAAAGGCGGCATCAAGCTCATTCGCGTGCGCGACAACGGCAGCGGCGTGGAAAAGGACGACCTGCCCCTAGCACTCAACCGCCATGCCACCAGCAAGATCAGCGAACTCGACGATCTCGAACATGTGGCCTCGCTTGGCTTTCGCGGCGAGGCGCTGGCCAGTATCAGTTCCGTCTCCCGCCTGACCCTGATCTCCCGCACGGCAGAGGCTTCAGAAGCCTGGAAAGTGGAAACCGAGGGCCGTGACATGGCCGCCACGGTCAGCCCGGCCGCCCACCCGCCGGGCACCAATGTCGAAGTACGCGACCTGTTTTTCAACACCCCGGCACGGCGCAAATTCCTGCGCACCGAGCAGACCGAATACAAACGCATAGATGAAATGGTGCGCCGCCTCGCCCTGAGCCGTTTCGATGTCGCTTTCAATGTCATGCATAACGGCCGTGCCGTGCATCGCTTTGAGGCCGCCATCACCGAAACCGAACAGCGCCGGCGCGTCTCACAGGTATGCGGTCCCGCCTTCATCGACAACACCGTCGCCATCAATATGGAATCCAGTGGCCTGCGCCTGTGGGGCTGGGTCAGCCTGCCGACCTTCTCGCGCTCCCAGGCCGACCTGCAGCATTTCTACGTCAACGGCCGCGCCATCCGCGACAAGCTCGTTACCCATGCCATCAAGCAAGCTTACCGCGATGTGCTCTATCACGGCCGCCACCCGGCCTTTGTGCTGTACCTTGAACTGGATCCATCCCTGGTGGATGTGAACGTCCACCCGACCAAGCACGAGGTGCGCTTTCGCGACAGTCGCCTGGTGCATGACTTTCTCTTCAGCGCCCTGCATCGCTCGCTGGCGGATGTGCGGCCTCAAGCAATAACCGACTCTCAACACGAAGAGGTTTTTGTGGAACCCGCGGCACGCATCGGCAGTGTCAATTCCATTGCGGAACCCGGTTATAGCGCTCCCCGACAGCAGGGCTTCGGGTTGTCACGCCATCAGGTTGAATCGCAACTGTCTACTTTCAGGGACTTTGCCGCACCGTCTGCGCCAAGACAGCTTATGCCTGCGGCCACCGATGATGAAGAAATCCCGCCACTGGGTTTTGCCATCGCCCAGCTCCATGGCATCTACATCCTCGCGCAAAACGAACACGGCCTGGTCCTGGTCGACATGCATGCCGCTCACGAACGCATCACCTACGAACACATGAAAACCGCGATGAGTGATGAGGGCATTCGTTCCCAGCCATTGCTGGTGCCGGTATCCGTCGCGGTGAGTGAAAGCGAAGCCGATTGCGCCGAGGAAAATCGCGAGGCGCTGGAGCAACTGGGTTTGACCCTGGAGCGTCAGGGGCCGGAGACCATCAGCATTCGCCAGGTGCCGGTTATCCTGAAAAGTGCCGACGTGGAACAGCTGGTGCGCGATGTGCTGTCGGATTTTCTCGAACACGGCGCCAGCGACCGCATCGAAGCGCACCGCGATGAAATCCTGTCCACCATGGCCTGCCATGGCTCGGTACGCGCCAATCGCCAGCTTACGATTCCGGAAATGAATGCCCTCTTGCGGGATATGGAACGCACCGAACGCTCAGGCCAGTGCAATCACGGTCGCCCTACCTGGGTGCAGATGTCACTGAACGAGCTGGACAAGCTGTTCATGCGTGGGCAGTAAGCCGCCCATCAGAAACGCCTCACCGAAACCGGTTCTCCCCAGCAGGCACTGAGCAACGTTTCCTGCACCGCTCTATCACCACTGGAAAAGAATTGGACGACCCCGGACTGCTCGGCCGGTGCCAGGCACTGTTCATCAGCGAGCACACTGCCCAGACGCCGGGCGACAGCATCATCGGTATCAATAATGGCGATCCCGTCGCCGGCCACTGCGCGGATTTGTTCGGTAATGAAGGTGTAATGGGTACACCCCAACACCAGGGTATCGGCGCCTTTTGCCAATAGCGGTAATACGTACTGCCTGACGAGTTCGGCGATGACTTTGAGGTCCGGCTGAGATTGTTCGATCTGCTCCACCAGGCCCGGACAGGGTTGCGTGATTATTTCCACCTGCTTGTCGAAACGGCTTTTCAGGTCGACGAACTTGTCGCTGGCCAGTGTGCCTTCAGTGGCAAGCACAGCAATGACACCGGACTGGCTTTTCACTGCCGCTGGCTTGATGGCGGGTTCCATTCCAATGATGGGAATCGTGTACTCGGCGCGCAGCTCTTCTACGGCAGCAGCCGTCGCTGTGTTGCATGCTACCACTACCGCCTTGACCTCAGCGGCCAGAAAAAAATCAACGATCGCCTTGCTCCGTTCCAGAATGAAAGCGATGCCTTTGGGACCGTAGGGGGCATGAGCCGAGTCAGCGACATAAAGCAGGCACTCGTGCGGCAGGTGCTGGTGAATTTTTTTCAGGATGGAAAGACCCCCCACACCCGAATCAAAGACGCCCACGGGCCGGTCGGGATTCATTTCAATCTACCTAGGGTAAGCATGGTGGGCATTGTAGCTTAGGTGTTCGAGAAAGGGAGGAAAGGAGAAAGGGGCACCGGTGAGAATCAAACCTTTTAGTGCAGGTCGGCCTTACCCTCTGGGGCATAAAAGGGCGAAGCCCGTTTGCCAACATAAAGATTTTGTGTGTATCCCATGACTGTCGGTAAACGCTCCGCTATGCCGACCTACTACGCTTATACTGCAGGAGCAGTTGCCCCCCTTTTCTCCCTTCCTCCTTTCCTCCTTTCTTCGTTTCCTTATCAAAGCCGCCAGATGACGGCACCAGGGCCTCTTCCTGCCTGCAGAATCCAGGTCGGGAGCAGTAGACCCTGCCCCGCCGGCCCTTTATCCTTTCATCCCTTTGTCCTTTTATCGATTCCCGGCCTTGTCCAGTAAACCTTCAGCCAAAACCTTACAAACCAACGCATCGAAGCCGGTGCTGTGTCTTGTGGGCCCCACCGCCGCCGGCAAAACCGCTATCGCGCTAGAGCTGGCCCGGCATCATGACTTCGAAATCATCAGTGTCGACTCAGCGCTGGTCTATCGCGGTATGGATATCGGTTCAGGCAAACCCGACCGGGCCACGCTGGCTGAAACCCCTCATCATCTGGTCGACATTCGGGATCCGGCGCAACCGTATTCCGCCGCCGAGTTTCGTAACGATGCCATCGCCGCGGCACGTGACATTATCGACAGGGGCAAACGCCCGCTGCTGGGTGGCGGCACGATGCTTTACTTCAAGGTACTGGCAGAAGGCATGGCCAACATGCCTCCGGCCGATTCCGCCGTGCGCAGCAGCATCCAGGCCCTGGCCGATGCTGAGGGCTGGCCGGCGGTACATGCCCGCCTGGCGGAGATTGACCCCGCTGCTGCTGCGCGCATTCACCCCACCGACCCGCAGCGGCTGATGCGAGCACTGGAAGTCTATGAAACCACTGGGCGTTCTCTTACGTATCACCACCAGCGAGGCAAGAAACTGTCGAACGATTTGCCGGATTTCTTGTCCAATCTGGTCTTCGTCGCTGTTCATCCCGCCGAGCGCGCCACCCTGCATGAGCAAATAGCGTTACGTTTTCATGCCATGCTGGATGAAGGTTTTGTCGAAGAGGTCAGGCAACTGCATGCCCGGGGCGACCTGCACAGGGAGCTACCGGCAATCAAATCAGTAGGCTATCGCCAGGTCTGGGACTTCCTGGAAGGTGAATATGACACCCAGACCATGATCGACAAGGGCATCGCCGCCACCCGCCAGCTGGCCAAACGCCAGCTGACCTGGCTGCGCAGCTGGCCCGATTTAAGGCGCATCGAGGCGGAAACGAGCAGTGAAAGAGGAATAATTGTGAAGAAGTGCCTGAAAATTCTCTCGGATACTGACAACAGCTAGTGGTAGCTGGAACTGAGGCACTATAATTCATGCCCTGTGGAATTGGATTCCACCTGAGGCGTTTACAAAATAAAAAATACTTGGAGAGACATCATGTCTAAAGGGCATTCTTTACAAGACCCTTTCCTGAACGTCCTGCGCAAGGAAAAAGTCCCTGTGGCGATTTACCTTGTCAGTGGCATTAAATTACAAGGCCAAATTGAGTCCTTTGACCAGTTTGTCATTGTCCTGAAAAACACCGTTAACCAGATGGTCTATAAACATGCCATCTCGACGGTTGTCCCGAGTCGCCAGGTCCGTGTTCCCATGGCCGGTGGTGAAGCAGGTGCAGATCACGACAGTCCGGGCAATTTCATCTGACCCCGTTTGATATCCAGCACAGGTGACACAAACCGTTTCGGTTGAGGTCCAGTTATCTTTTTCGAGCGTCCCGACAGTGGCGAAATAGCGATCCTCGTCCAGCTTGAGCTGGATGGAGAGCAGGAGCCTGACCCCAGGGAATTCGAGGAGCTGGCACTCTCCGCTGGCGCCTGCCCGGTGGAAATGGTCAGCGGCGGCCTCAAGCATGTCAACCCGCGCTTTTTTGTCGGCACCGGCAAGCTCGAGGAAATCCAGCACATGATCAGCCTGCACCAGGCCGAAGTGGTGCTGTTCGATCATGCGCTGTCACCCAGCCAGGAACGCAACCTGGAACGCGACCTGAAATGCCGCGTACTTGACCGTACCGGTCTCATTCTCGATATTTTTGCCCAGCGCGCCCGTTCCTATGAAGGCAAGCTGCAGGTCGAGCTGGCCCAGATGCAGCATTCCCTCACGCGCCTGGTGCGAGGCTGGACTCACCTTGACCGGCAAAAAGGCGGTATCGGTGTCCGGGGTGTTGGTGAAACCCAACTGGAAATCGACCAGCGCTTGGTGCGCGGGCGCATCAAGGCCATCAACAAGTCCCTGGAAAAAGTCCGCAAGCAGCGTGACCAGGGCCGCCGTGCCCGCAAGCGTGCCGAAATCCCGACAGTATCCCTGGTGGGTTATACCAACGCCGGCAAGTCTTCGCTGTTCAACCGCATGAGCGAGTCGGATATCTATGTCGCCGACCAGCTTTTCGCGACACTGGATTCCACGCTGCGCAAGATCCAGCTGCCGGATTTTGGCCCGGCCATTCTGGCTGACACGGTCGGCTTCATTCGCAACCTGCCCCACCAGCTGGTGGATGCCTTTCGGGCCACGCTGGAAGAAACCGTGGAAGCCAACCTGCTGCTGCATGTGATCGATTGCCACAATGAGGAGCGCCAGTTGCTCAAGGATCAGGTTGATGAAGTCCTGCACGAGATCGGCGCCCATGAAATTCCCACCCTGCTGGTGTTCAACAAGATCGACCTGATTGGCGGCAAACCGCAGGTGGACCGCGACGAACACGGCACGCCGTGGCGGGTCTGGGTTTCCGCCAGTACGGGGGCCGGCATGACGGAACTGCGCCAAGCTATCGGCGAGTTGCTGGGCGAAGACCTAATTGAACCTACCCTGCCGCTGGAACCGCGCCAGGGCAAATTGCGCGCCCGGCTCTACGGCCAGGGTGTGGTGAAAGCGGAATCGGTGGATGCACGGGGCACCATTAAGCTGTCATTGCGCCTGCCCAGGGAGAATTTTATCCGGTTGCTGAAAGAAGAAGGCATGGATCCGGCCCCATACCTGCCTGCGCCCTCTCCCGGCAGCGACACAACCGCACAGGAAGCCCCGGCCCTGCCCTAAAGTGCCCGGAATGCGGGCATTCAAAGCCCCCAAACCGGACTGTCGACACCCCGAAAGCGGTGTCAATGGCACCGAAATTTCGTTAAAATCGCGCCTCGCGTTTGCAAAAACCCACGCACGTTTTGAATACCCAGAATCCGGAATCAGGAGAAATTGATGGCCTGGAATGAGCCTGACAACGACGATCGTAAGGACGACCCCTGGAGTAACCGCCCAAGCGGTAACGACCAGGGTCCTCCTGACCTCGAGGAAGTGTTGAATTCCTTTATTAGCAAGATCACCGGCCTTTTTGGCGGTGGCAAAGGTGGTAAAGGAGGTAAAGGCGGCAACGATGGCGGTGGTGGTGAAACCATCTCCGGCGGCCTGGTTGTCGGTGTCATCGTCATCCTCGGCATTATCTGGGTCGGCGCCGGTTTCTACACCGTCGACGAACAGGAGCGCGGTGTCGTGCTGCGTTTCGGTGTCGCGCAGGAAGCCGTGGTGTTGCCCGGTCTGCACTGGAATCCGCCGCTGGTCGACTCGGTAACCCTCATCAACGTCACCCGCGTTTACGACCGCGATTTCAGTGACACCATGCTCACCGAGGACGACAACATTATCGACATCACCATGACGGTCCAGTACGTCATCACCGATGCCCGCAAGTACTACCTCGAAGTGGAAGACCCGGAAATTTCGCTGCAGCATGCAGCCGAATCCGCCATTCGCCACATCGTCGGCTCATCCACCATGGACAATGCCATTACCCTGGGCCGCGACCAGATTGCCCAGGACACCGCCCTGCGCCTGCAAGATTACATGGATCTGTACGGTACCGGCATCACCATTCGCCAGGTCAACATCGACCAGTCATTGCCGCCGCAGCAGGTGCGCGAAGCCTTTGACGATGTCATCAAGGCGCGCGAAGACAACCAGTCCTTCCAGAACCAGGCCCGCGCTTATGCCAACCAGGTTGTGCCGGAATCCCGCGGTCAGGCCCGACGCCAGATCGAGGAAGCCAACGCCTACAAGGACCGGGTTGTGGCGCAGGCTGAAGGTGAAGCCCGCCGCTTTGAACAATTGCTGGTTGAATACCAGAAGGCTCCGGAAGTGACACGCGAGCGCCTGTACATCGATGCCCTGCAACGGGTGATGGGCAGCGTCTCCAAGGTCATGGTCGATGTCGACGGTTCCGGCAACAACATGATCGTGCTGCCGCTGGACCAGATCATCCAGTCCGGCCGCCGCCTGCCCGAAGTCAGTGGCTCGTTTGAATCCAACGGCAACAGCCAGCTGCGCGACTTCTCCAACAGCCCCACCCGTTCCGCACCAGACAGGAGATCACGTCCATGAAGAACTCCACCTTGTTTTCCCTGGTCGGTATGGCGCTGGTCATCATCATTGGCTACAACTGCCTCTATGTTGTGCGCCAGATCGACCGCGCCGTTCTGTTGACCTTCGGCGAAGTCACCAATTTCGAGATCCCGCCCGGCCTGCACTTCAAGATTCCGGGCGTCCATACCGTGCGCCTGTTTGACGGCCGTATCCAGACCCTGGATGCGCCCACCCAGAGCTACCTGACATCTGAAAAGAACTATCTGGAAGTGGACTCCTATGCCAAGTGGCGTATCTACAACACCGCGGACTACTACCGCGCCACCTCCGGTGACGAGAACTCCGCCAATAACCTGCTGGCGCAGCGTATCAATACCGGCCTGCGCGACCAGTTCGGTGTTCGCACCGTCCACGAGGTGGTTTCCGGTGAACGCGACCTGCTGATGGAACAACTGACACAACGCATGAACAGCATTACCCAGGAAGAACTGGGTATCCAGGTCGTGGATATCCGCGTCAAGATGATCGACCTGCCGCCCAATGTCAGTGAATCGGTCTACCTGCGCATGAACACTGAGCGCCAGGAAGAAGCGCAAGAACTGCGCTCTACCGGTCGCGAGCTGCAGGAAGGTATCCAGGCGGATGCGGATCGCCAGCGCACGGTCATCCTGGCCGAAGCTTATCGGGATGCCGAGCTCATCCGTGGTGAAGGTGATGCCCAGGCCGCCTCGATTTACGCCGAGGCCTTCAACAAGGATGCGGAGTTCTACAATTTCACCCGCAGTCTTAATGCCTATGTAAATACCTTTGATGACAGCAGCGATGTCCTGATCATCAGCCCGAACAGCGACTTCTTTAGGTACCTGAACAACAGTATGCCGGACGCCAACTGAGCGCCCGGCACACCGGCATGTGGCGGGAAATCGGTATAGCGATCAGCCTGATGCTGGTAATAGAAGGTATAATGCCGTTTTTGTATCCCGGCCGCTGGCGTCAGCTGGTGGCTATGCTGGCCGACATAGATAACGCTACCCTGCGCCTGATCGGCCTTGGCAGCATGGTGACAGGCATCGTTTTACTTTACCTGGTTAACTAGCTTTAAAAGACGCTGACCCTCATGACCAAAGTGAATCGCTGGCTGTTACCAGACGGCGTTGATGAAATCCTGCCGCCCCAGGCAAACCAGCTGGAAACCCTGCGCCGGGATATCCTCGACCTCTACAGCACCTGGGGCTACGAGCTGGTCATGACCCCGCTGATCGAGTTCCTCGACTCCCTGCTGATCCTGCCGAGCAATGAACTCCAGCTGCAAACCTTCAAGATCGTCGACCAGCTGACCGGTCGCGGCATGGGCGTGCGTGCCGACATCACCTCGCAGGTGGCCCGCATCGATTCCCATGTCCTGCAGCGCGAAGCGCCGACCCGCCTGTGTTATGCCGACAGCGTGCTGCACACCCTGCCAAAAAGTCTGTTAGGCTCCCGCAGCCCGCTTACCATCGGCGCCGAGCTGTATGGCCATGCCGGCATTGAAAGCGACATCGAGGTCATCACCCTGATGCTGCACACACTGGACAAGGCCGGCATCATCAAGCCGCAGCTGGCCCTGGGCCATGTCGGCATCTACCGCGCCCTGACCGGTGCCGCCGACCTGCCAACAGCCCTGGAAGCCAAGCTGTTTGCCGCACTCCAGCGCAAATCCACCAGCGAAATCGAACAGGTGCTGCGTGACGGCAATGCCGATGACACCCTGATTGCCAACATCAAGACGCTGTCTTCCCTGCATGGTGATGAAAGCGTGCTTGACCGCGGCTTGATCGAGCTCAACAGCGAGCTGCCGGAAATCAGCGCCAGCATTGAGCAGCTGCGCCAGATCGCCGCCGCCATTTCCGCCGCCTTCCCGGAGCAGTCCCTGTATTTCGACCTGGGAGAACTGCGCGGCTACGAATACCACACCGGTGTCGTGTTTGCGGCCTACGTGTCCACCTACGGCGAAGCCATTGCCAACGGTGGCCGTTATGACGCCATCGGCGAAGTCTTCGGGCGTGCCCGTGCAGCCACCGGCTTTGATGCCGACCTGAAAATCCTGCTCGCGCAGAGCTGCCGTGAACCGGCCACCCCCCGACGCATCTTTGCCCCGGCCAGTGATGACCCGGCTCTGGCCACGGCCATCAACGATCTGCGCGCCAGTGGCGAGCAGGTTGTGTGTGCATTTGCCGGGCAAACAGAGTCAGCCGCCGAGATGGGCTGCAATCACGCATTGACCCGGACCGGCGACAGCTGGCAGGTCACACCGCTTTAGAAAACACCAGAACATTACCGAACATTAACCAAATTTGATTTGTAGGAACCAGGGCTGAAGATGGGAAAAAGTGTAGTTGTGCTCGGCACCCAGTGGGGTGACGAAGGGAAAGGCAAGATTGTCGACCTGCTGACAGACAAAGCCTCCAACGTGGTGCGCTTCCAGGGCGGTCACAATGCCGGCCACACCCTGGTCATCGGCGGCGAGAAAACCGTACTGCACCTGTTGCCCTCCGGCATCCTGCGTGAAGACGTGACCTGCATCATCGGCAACGGCGTGGTGCTCTCACCCACCGCCCTGCTCAAGGAGCTGGACGAACTGGAAGCCAAGATCGGCACCGTCAGCGACCGCCTGAAAATCAGCGCCGCCTGTCCGCTCATCCTGCCGTATCACATAGCCCAGGACCAGGCGCGAGAATCCCGTAAAGGCGACAAGAAAATCGGCACAACAGGTCGCGGTATCGGGCCGGCCTATGAAGACAAGGTGGCGCGCCGCGGCATTCGCCTGGGCGAACTCATGCACGCGAAGCACTTTGCGGAAAAACTCGAGGAAGTTCTGGATTACCACAACTTCGTGCTGACCAATTACTACCAGGCCGAGGCCATCGACTTCCAGCAGACACTGGATGAAAGCCTGGCGCAGGGTGAACGTATTCGCCCCATGGTATCGGACACCATCGAGATCCTGCACACCGCGCGCAAGAACGGTGAGAACATCCTGTTCGAAGGTGCCCAAGGCGCCCTGCTGGATGTCGACCACGGCACCTACCCCTACGTGACCTCTTCCAATACCACGGCAGGCGGTGTCGCCACCGGCAGCGGCTATGGTCCGCTCTACCTGGATTACGTGCTGGGTATTACCAAGGCCTACACGACCCGCGTCGGCAGCGGTCCGTTCCCGACTGAACTGTTTGATGATGTCGGCAACCACATGTTTACCGTGGGCAAGGAACTGGGTGCTTCCACCGGCCGCAACCGCCGCTGCGGCTGGTTTGATGCTGTCATCCTGAAGATGTCCATTCGCATCAACTCCGTGTCCGGTATCTGCCTGACCAAACTTGATGTGCTCGATGGCCTGGATACCGTGAAAGTGTGTGTCGGCTACAAGGGCATCAGCGAAGACTCCATGACCTGCCTGACCAACTTCGAGGTCTATGACACGCTGGAACCGGTTTACGAGGAACTGCCGGGCTGGAAAGAATCCACCTTCGGCGCCAAGTCCCTGGACGACCTGCCCGAGAATGCACGCAACTACATCAGGTTCATTGAAGAGAAAATCGAGGCCCCGGTAGACATCATTTCTACCGGTCCGGATCGCGAAGAAACGATCATGCTGAGGCACCCGTTCGCCTGATAGCGAAGACTATGCCGGTCGGCATGGGCTGCAGAACTATTGCTGACGCTACCTGCCCCTGGCGTTAAAACCGGTAACGCAGCCCGACCCACGCAGCGCGCGGGGCACCCACTCCCAGAAAGATCGGCGTGTCGTCTATGCCGTCGATGACTTCTGACGGATCTTCCCCGAGCAGCCCGAAGTTTTCGTAGTCCTTGCCCAGGGCATTGGTGACGCGGGCAAACACCGAGAAATTATCCCCCAGGGAATACAACGCTCTCAAGTTCAGCAGCATGTAACCGTCGACCTTGTCGAGGTCGTTGCTCTCATCACCACGCAGGTACTGCGCCGCGTTGTAGATGGCTTCCGCACCAACCGAGAAATTGCCGAATCGGTAATCGCCGCCCAGTTTGAGCAGGCTTTCCGGAATGCCGGGAATGTGGTCGCCACGTGACACCATGACCACGCCCTCATCATCGGCATTGGGATGGTTGGGACTGAGCACATCGAAATCGTCTTCAAAGGTGGCCTCGATCACCGACAGTGAGGCATACCAGTCAAACTGTTCAATCGTCCCGCTGAATGCCGACTCCAGTCCCCAGCGCCGGGTCTTGTCGACATTGGCGAACAGGCCGGTGGCGCGCCCCGTCGTCTGGAACAGGATGTCATCCTGGTTGGTGGCGTGGAACAGGCCGACCTGGTAATCCATGAACGCCGTTTCACCCCGCATGCCCAGTTCCACACTCTTGGTGACCACATCATCCAGGGGCGGATCAGCCAGGAAGGCATTGGGCAGGCGACATTCAAATTCAATTTCGTCAGGATCCTCGCCGGCAGCAATGGCAAACTCCTGCGCCACTTCAAACACGTATTCATTGCAGGCCAGTTCAATCGGTGTCGGTACGCGGTTGGATTCACTGTACGACGCGTACAGGTTCATGTTCTCCGTGGCATCGAAGGTCATGCCCACGGAAGGATTGAACCGGGTAAAATTGTGATCGCCGTTAAGCTCGGGCCGTTCACCGGAACGATCGCGCAGGGTAACGTCGGTATCGTTGTAGCGACCGCCCAGGGTCAGGGTCAGGCGGTCGGTGATATCCATGACATTGACGGCATACAGGCTGAACACTTCCGTTTCCGTACGCACATGGGTTTCCAGTTCGTCGACATAGGAACCCACGCCGAGCCCTTCCGTGCTGCGCGTCACCGGATCAAGGTCAGCAAGCTCCACCACGGCATTGAACAGCGCCGTGCCACGCTGGTAGCTGCCGCCAACCGTGAAATGGTTTTCGCGGCCGAACAGGTCATCGCTGAAAATGAATTTGCCATTGAAGCCCTCGGAAACCTGGTTACGGTCACTCATGTTGTTGATAGCATCTTCACTGAGCAGGCCGGTACCGGACAGATCACCACTGATGTCTTCAGGTTCGAAATCCTCGGGGTTGAGCCCCGCTGTCGTGGCCTGGTGGAATATCAGGTCTTCCAGGTCGGCCAGGCTGGTGATGCTGTCATCTTCACCGGCACAGATATCATCCAGTTCAATACCCAGTTCACCTTCCAGGCCTTCTTCCAGGTCCTCAAAATCTTCAAACAGTGACTGGGTCCTACCCGCATAATTGCACAACCCGTATTCAGAGGCGTCACCGTTAAAGGAATGAGTGCGGTTCTTGCGCCAGAACCCAGAACCGGCGAACTGGATATTCGGCGCCAGGTGATGGGTGACATCGAGTGTCACCATGTCCATCAGGTTTTCCGTGATATCCGGCGCGGTGAATACGGCTTCACGATCGAGCGCTATGAGGCCAACCGGAGCGGGGCCATTGCCACGCAGGTTACTGTCGCCGCGCTGGTAGGTCAGATCGAGACTGGACACAGCCGCGTTACGCCAGCTCATGGCGCCGTAAAAATTCTGGCTTTGGGAGCGGGAAAACTCACGCCAGCCATCTTCCTCAAAATGGGAGATATTGACGTAGTAGCCGAGGCTGCCGTCGTTGCCCCCGCTTTCCAGGGAGGTGTTAATGCGTCCCCATGAGCCTGTCGTGAGTTCAGCCTGGTGACCGGAAAAACTGAAACCGTCCTTCATGGTCAGCACCAGCGCACCGCCCAGGGTGTTCAGACCAAACAGCGGGTCGGAGCCACTGATCAGATCAACACTCTGTACTGCCGACTCCGGCAGCAGGTCCCAGTTCACGGCATCGCCGAGCGGCTCGTTGATGCGCGCGCCGTTCTGGTACACGGCAATGCCCTGGGGCAGTCCCAGCAGGGGTGAAGCCGTGAAACCACGAAACAGCAGGTCGGGCTGCAACGGGTTGTTCTGGGCCGAATTGATATTCACACCCGGTGTGTTGGTATTGAGATAGTCCGTGAGATCCAGGCTCTGGGCATTGGCCAGGTCGTCACTGCCGATGGTGCGCACGGCAAACGGAATCCTGTCGGCTGACACCCCGAGCCCCGAACCCGGCGTTGTGCCCACGACCTGGATTTCCTCAATGGCACCGTCTGTCGCCTGGGCCATGACCTTACCGGCATGGGCAGCCAAAAGGGCAACAAACAGGGCTTTGCGGGGAACGGGTGATAACAACATCAATACTCCGGGATGGCTCGGGTGAAACCTCGGCATTATACGTGGTTGCCATAATTTTTTTGAATGATTGGCGGTCTTTCTGAAAGGACCGGAAGCCTACAAAAAACGTCGGTGTTTACATCTTGATAATGCCATTACGGATCGCCAGTTTGACCAGGTCTGCGGTACTGGTCACACCCAGTTTTTCCTTGATCTGGGTCGGGTAATTGGCCACGGTTTTGACACTCAACGACAGGTCCGAGGCAATGTCGTTGGTATTCAGGCC
>JBMTQX010000047.1:0-24034 GCA_049446715.1 Pseudohongiellaceae bacterium | reverse complement strand
CGGCCTACATGATTCGTTCACAATGCCGGCATAGGCCGCAGCCCGTTTGCCGACATAAAGCCCAATACAATTACAGACATTGGAAACGTTTGCTGTGGGCCGGAAGAGGCCCGCAGGGCCGTCATCCGGCGATTATCCAAAAAATAATTTTACGATTGAGAAGCTACTGGAGCCGACAGTTCTTCGAAAACTGCGACTTGAGGAATTCCATCTGGTCGGCCCTGATGCGCTTGCTGTTGACCAGCGCCAGGTATTCGGCCGGGTTGGGTTCGAAGGGCAGGGCGAGCAGTTCCATGTGCGCCTCTTCCGGCGTGCGGTCCTGCTTGTAATGGTTGCAGCGACGGCAGGCGGCCACCACGTTGACCCAGGTGTTGGCGCCACCGCGTGAGGTCGGCACGATGTGATCGCAGCTCAGTTCCTTGTCGCTGAATTCTTTGCCGCAGTACATGCACAGGTTCTGGTCACGGCGAAACAGGATGCGGTTGCTCAGGGCCGGTTTTTTCGGTTGGCCGGTATGCAGCTCGCCGGCGCAGGCGACGATGCTGTGCAGTTCGATGCTGGATTGTTCACCGGTCAGGCGAGAGGTGCCGCCGCGTACTTTCAGGATGGGTGACCCGAGAGTCCAGGTAATGAGTTGCCTTGCGTAGAGGGTAGTGGCTTCCTGCCAGGTGAGCCACTCGACGGGGTGACCAGCAATATTGAGTCGGAGAATGTGGGCGTGACTGTCGACTAATTCCATAATCCTACAGTTGACTTGCCTTGATTCAGGTCTGACTCTAGCCAGAAAAACCCGACGCGTCAACACGGGGCGAAAAAATTAACCGGCGGTTTAAAAAGACTTTGCCGAACGCCAACAAAAGTGCCTGCCGGCGCCCGGGTGCGCGAAAACTCAGTCTTTTTCCAGCAGGGCAATCAGCGAGGATGTATCCCAGCGGTTGCCACCGATTTTCTGCACTTCTTCGTAGTAGCCATCGACAATTTTTGTCATCGGCAGGGAGGCACCGTTCTTGTCGGCTTCCTCCATGGCGATGCCCAGATCCTTTCGCATCCAGTCCACGGCAAAACCGAACTCGAACTCGTTGGCCATCATGGTTTTGTAACGGTTTTCCATCTGCCAGGACTGGGCCGCCCCCTTGCTGATGACGTCGATCACCTTCTCAATATCCAGGCCGGCCCGCTTGGCAAAGTTTATGCCTTCGGACAGGCCCTGAACGACACCAGCGATACAGATCTGGTTGACCATCTTGGTGAGCTGGCCATACCCGGACGGTCCCAGCAGTTTCACGCTGGCGGCAAAGGCTGCAATGACCGGTTTGGCTTTTTCAAAGGCGGCTTCGTCACCACCGCACATCACGGTCAGCTTGCCGTTCTCGGCGCCGGCCTGACCGCCGGAGACCGGCGCATCAATAAAGACAAAGCCTTTCTCGCTGGCAATCGCGGAAAGCTCGCGCGCCACGATGGCAGACGTGGTGGTGTTGTCGACAAAGACAGCGCCGGGCTTGACTGTGCTGAAGGCGCCGTCATCACCAATGGTGACAGCACGCAGGTCATCGTCGTTGCCGACACAGGTAAAAATGAAATCGGCACGGTCAGCGGCGGCAGCCGGGGTCGGGGCGGTTTTACCCGGGTAGGTGTTCGCCCATTTTTCCGCTTTCGCGGCGGTGCGGTTATAGACGGTAACGTCATGGCCGGCATTGGCCAGGTGACCCGCCATCGGGTAACCCATGACGCCGAGGCCGATAAAGGCAACTTTGCAACTCATAATGCGAATCCTGCTTCGTGAAATTGATCGGGCAAGAATACTAGAACAGTCCCGAGAGTTGTAGGTCGGCATAGGGCGCAGCCTGTTTGCCGACAATAGGTATATCCATGTCGGCAAACGCTTCGCTATGCCGACCTACGATTTTCCGCGTTGTCACTTTATCCGGTGGAAGAGTTCTTTTGGATAAAAGGGGGGCACGCATATTAGCAATCGCTTCGCTATCCCGACCGATAACCCTTTCGCTTCATCCCGTGCAGCCGGGGTGTTAAGCTTGTGTCTTGTTTGATTGAAGGGGGAACGCCCATGTCCGACTGGCTGGAAGGCAAGGTAGTCGACAATATCCGCTGGCATGACAGTCTGTTCACGCTGAAGATTGATGCCCCCATTTCGCCCTACAAGGCCGGCCAGTTTGCCAGCCTGGCCCTAGACATTGATGGCGAGCAGGTCGCCCGACCGTATTCCTTTCTCAGCGCCCCCCACGAATCGCCCCTGGAATTTTTCTTTTACACGGCCACCGGTGGCGCGTTGTCTAATGCGCTCTATGATCTCAAGGTGGGTGACACGGTACTGGTCAAGGATCCTGCCAACGGCTTTTTCACGCTGGACGAAGTCCCCCAGTCCCGGGATCTGTGGATGATCGGGACCGGCACCGGCATTGCCCCTTTTCTGTCCATCCTGAAAACCGACGAACCCTGGCAAAAATACGAGCACCTGGTGCTTATCCAGGGCGTGCGCACTCACGATGACCTGCAGTACCAGGATGTCATCAACGGGTTCTCCGACAAGTATGGGGACCGCTTTCGCTTCCAGCCTTTTGTCAGTCGTGAGGCTGTTAACGGCGCTATTCAGGGTCGCATTCCCGCAGCCCTGGAAAATGGCAGCCTGGAAAAAAACGTTAGCCTGAACCTCGCCGTGGCCGACTCCCAGATTATGCTGTGCGGCAATCCCGACATGGTCAAGGATGCGGTCGACCTGCTGAAGGCCAGGGGCTTTGCCAAGAACCTGCGCCGCAAGCCCGGGCAGATCACCACCGAAAATTACTGGTAATACCGCGCAACCTTTCCAACTGCCCGGGCGTCTAACGCTTTAAGGGTGGTCTTGGCCGGTTAGGGTGGTCTTGAATTATCGGCTACAATCCCCACACTTACTGAAAGATAGACAGGACGACAGTTCCTGTTTGCCAACTCATTTCAGCATATCAGCATAAAGGATGATCAACGCAATGCGATTCACTGCCAGTCACACCATGATGCTGCTGTCACTGCTCCTGGGCTCCCAGGTGCTGGCTGCAGACAAAGATGAACTGGGCTGCCTGAGCGGTGACTGCATAACCGGCAAAGGCACCCTGGTTGAAGAGACCGATCGCGGCCTGCGAACCTATCGCGGGGATTTCCTGAAAGGGGAATTCCATGGCTTTGGGCGCCTGACCTACAACGATGAAGGCGAGCATTACAAAGGCCGCTTCCGCAATGGCAAAAAGGAAGGCCGCGGTACTCTGTGGGACAAGGGCGGTAATGTCTATATGGGTCAATGGCGCAACGATCGCCGCAACGGCATGGGCGTGCAGGCGTTTCGCGTGCCGGATTGGTCAGAAGACCGTTATACCGAAGAATGGTTGCGCGAAAACACCGAGAACTACTTCGGGCATTTCCAGAATGACGTGTTTTTCGGTGAAGGCACCTATCGTTGGGAAGACGGTACCAAATATGTCGGTAACTGGGTTGCCAACAAGAAACATGGGCGTGGCTACTTCGATCATGGCAACGGCTACAAGGCCTGGCGCACCTTCGAGTTCGATGAGCGCATCTACGATGAGCGCTTCGAGCAGTAAGTGAGTCCCTGGCCATGGATATCGATCATTTCCGGCGTGAGTACACGGCAGGCGGCCTGACCGAACAGGACCTGAAGCCCAATCCCTGTGATCAGTTCGAGCACTGGCTTGACCAAGCGATTGCGGCCGGGCTCCAGGATCCTACTGCCATGGTCGTGGCCACGGTTTCTCCTAATGGCCAACCCTCCCAGCGCATCGTGCTGCTCAAGCATTTCGATGCCAGCGGGTTTATCTTTTATACCAACTACAGCAGCCGCAAGGCCGAAGAAATTGCCGGCAATAACCAGGTAAGCCTATTGTTTCCCTGGCACAGCCTGGATCGTCAGGTGAAGATCTGCGGCCGGGCTGAAAAAGTCTCCACGGCGGAGTCCGTCCGCTATTTCACATCCCGCCCCCGCGAAAGCCAGCTGGCCGCCTGGGCTTCGCAGCAAAGCCGTAAAATCTCCTCGCGCGATTTCCTGATGGTCCAGCTCGCCCACATGAAGGAAAAATTCGCCAACGGCGATGTGCCGCTGCCGGATTTCTGGGGCGGCTTTCGTGTCGTCCCCCATGAGATGGAATTCTGGCAGGGTGGCGAGCATCGCCTGCATGACCGTTTTGTATACCAGCTGGGTGATGACGGCGCATGGCACAAGCATCGCCTGGCACCTTAAGTTCGGATGCAAGAGGCAAATCGTAGGTCGGCATAGGGCGCAACCTCTTTGCCGACAATGCCCAGTGTCTTGTCGGCAAACACTACGCTATGCCGACCTACCTCGTTACGTTAAAATGCGCACCATTCTCGGGGCAGGGTGTGATTCCCTACCGGCGGTGATGCAGGCTCGGCCTGTTCAGCCCGCGAGCGCCCGGTGCCATGGGTACCGGGGTCAGCAGATTCGGTGAGAGACCGAAGCCGACGGTGACAGTCCGGATGGAAGAGAATGGTGATGGGGATGCATGCCGCTTTCGCTGGTATGTATTCTGCAATGTCTTTCCTGCTCCCCTGTTTTTTGTCTGGAGCACGTCATGAGTCAATCCCGCCCGAAAATTGCTTTTGTTCACGCCAGCTGGCACGCCGACATTGTGGCGCAGGCCCACCTGGGATTTGCCGGCAAGCTGGCGCATCTGGGCGTCAACGCCGACGTGGATGTGTTTGCCGTCCCCGGTGCCTTCGAGATTCCCCTGAAGATCAAGCAGTTGCTCAAAAGCGGCGACTACACCATGGCTGTTGCGGCAGGTCTGGTCGTGGACGGGGACATTTACCGGCATGAATTCGTCGCCCAGGCCGTGATCACGGCGCTTATGCAGGTGCAGTTAGAGCTGGAAATGCCGGTGCTGTCAGTGGTGCTGACACCCAAGGTCACCTTTGCCGATGACAGTCATCATGCGTTCTTCTTTGACCACATGAAAGGCAAGGGCGAGGAAGCGGCGATTGCAGCTGCGGCCTTGCTGCAAGCTTGATGGTGTAGGCTGGAAGCGCGAAGCGTCATCCGGCAAATGGATACCTGTTTCACCCGTTCACTTTTCACCAATGCCGGATGACGGCACTTCGTGCCTCTTTCGGCCTACAAGCTGGATGGATTGTAGGTCGGCATAGGCCCGCAGGGCCGTTTGCCGACAAATCCAATCGAATGATGTGAAACATATGCAGTCGGCAAACGCTGCGCTGTGCCGACCTACGGGGTTGGTTGCCAACATGAAGCATTACCGTGGAGGCATGGTCAATCAGCAAGACTCGGCCATTGGCCGATAGGTAATGCCTTAACTTACGGCAGCACGTACCACAACAGCGCGGGTAGCAGCGCAAACGCCATCAGGGTCGAAATCACCACTGTGGCGGCCACTTCTTCCGGCTGCCGGTCGTAGCGCATGGCAAACAGGTAAGCAAAAACAGCCACCGGCATCGAACACTGCATAATCAGGATGCCCTTTGCCGCGCCTTCCAGGCCCATCGCCATCGCCACCAGGTTCCCGACCAGGAAGCCAAAGCCCAGGCGTAACACCGACAATGACACGCTGCGCTTGAGGCTGGTGATTTTGAAACGTCCCAGCGAGACCCCCAGGGCAATCAGCATCATGGGAATGGTCAATCCGCCGATAAGATCGGTGGTGTTGTAGATCCAGGCCGGGGAGGAAAAGCCGCTGAATTTCAGCGCCACGGTCACGATCACGGTCCAGAACATCGGGTTGCGCATCAGTTCCTTGATGGAAAAGCTGCCCGAGGAAATGCCGATGCCCACGGTAAAGCCGAACATGATGTTGACGGTGAAGTAGGTCAGGCCCAGCGCCAGGCCTTCATCACCAAAGGCCAGCAGGCACAGCGGCAGACCCATGTTGCCGACATTGGGAAAGATCTGGCTGGGCAGAAAGGCACGCTGGTCCAGGCTGAACATTTTCAGGATGAAGAAACCCACAATCCCGAAGATTGTCATGGTGATAAACGCCGCGCCGGCCATGGACAGGAAGGCCGAGCGTTCCAGCTCGATATCCATGAAAGTGGCAAAGATCAGGCAGGGTGCGCCGATGTTCATGACCAGCGTGGACACGAACGCCGTTTCAAACGCAATGCCGCGTTTGACCCAGGTGTAGCCGATTAGGGCACAGACGAAGACCGGTGCAATGATGGCAAAAATGTCGAGTAGCATGCGGGCGGCTTCCGGTCTGGCTTATTCGGACCAGGCCGGCAGCTTCTTCGGCACCTTGTTTTTGGCCAGACGGGCATAGGCCGGCAGGCCGTTGTGATAGGGCGGGTAATCCTCGCCCAGGATCAGGGGAGCAAAATACTCGCGGGCTGCGGCAGTGATGCCAAAGCCGTCTTCGGTGATGAACTCACGCGGCATTTTCTTTTCCACGTTGGCGACATCAGCCAGCGCGGCTTCACCAATATGCCAGGCATACGGTTCGGAACTGTCACGCACGATGATTGGCATGACGGCATTCTTGCCGGCCACGGCCAGTTCCACGGCCGCCTTGCCCATGGCATAGGCCTGTTCCACATCGGTGGCAGAGGCAATGTGTCTTGCAGCACGCTGTAGGTAGTCAGACACGGCCCAGTGATACTTGTAACCCAGGGCATCCTTGATCATGTTGGCCAGTGCCGGTGCCACACCCCCGAGCTGGGCATGGCCGAAGGCATCCCGGGTGCCCTGGTCGGCCAGGAAAGTGCCGTCTTCGTAATGTGCGCCTTCCGATACCACGATGGCGCAGTAGCCGTACTGGTCGACAGAGTTTTTGACCTTGGCGAGAAAGGCCTCCTTGTCGAAGGCGATTTCCGGAAACACGATGACATGCGGCGCATCGCCTACCTGCTCCGCGGCAAGGCCGGCAGCCCCGGCAATCCACCCGGCATGGCGACCCATGACTTCCATGACAAAGACCTTGGTGGAGCTTTCGCACATGGAGGCGACATCCAGGCCGGCTTCGCGAATCGACACGGCCACGTACTTGGCCACGGAACCGAAGCCAGGGCAGTTGTCGGTGATCGGCAGATCATTGTCCACGGTTTTGGGCACGCCGATGCAGGTGATGGGGTAGTTGATCTCGCGGCTGAGCTGGCTCACCTTGTGGGCCGTATCCTGGGAATCGCCGCCGCCGTTGTAGAAGAAGTAGCCGATGTCATGGGCCTTGAATACCTCGATCAGGCGCTCGTACTCGGCACGGTTCTCATCCAGGCTCTTCAGCTTGTAACGGCAGGAACCGAATGCGCCCGCCGGGGTGTAACGCAGGGCCGCGATGGCTTCGTTGCTTTCCTGGCTGGTATCGATCAGGTCTTCACGCAGGGCGCCGATGATGCCGTTATTGCCGGCATAGACCTTACCCAGCTCCGGATGATTGCGCGCCGTCTCAATCACCCCACAAGCGCTAGCGTTAATGACGGCCGTCACACCGCCCGATTGAGCGTAAAAGATATTATTACCTGACATATATGCTCCATACTTTTGTGACAGTATTTTACTGAATTGTGACGGCCTTAAACAGGATTGTTGTAGCTGCTGCGCTCGCCCATGCGGCGTTAAAATATTTTTCGAGACATGGGCCCTTGCTACAGCACTGTGCCCGGCCTCCGAAAAATCTTTTGCCTTGCCTGGACTTCGCTTGCGACGCTACCAAAATTTAAGCAGTTTTGGCGAACAAAGTTCGCCTGGCTGACGCCTGTCAGCCCATTAGGGCTAGAATTTTGGTAGCGTTGCGAGCGATGGCAGGTCGAGGCGCTTGTGCGCAAAGGAAGGGAGCGTATCGATAATACGTGACCGACCAAGCATACGAGCAACGAAGAGATGTCGAGCGCAGCAGCGACTACCGCACTGATGTCAGTGATAAAGAATGACCGATCTTAATAGCATAGCTTTGTTCGATCTGAGAGAATTCTGACCCACTATGCATATACATATTCTGGGCATTTGCGGCACATTCATGGGCTCCCTGGCCGTGTTGGCCAAGGAGCTGGGCTACGAAGTCACCGGCAGTGACCAGAACGTCTACCCGCCCATGAGCACGCAGCTCGAAGCGCAGGGAATTACCCTTTCCCAGGGTTATGACCCGGCACATTTCACTGAACCGGGCCGTACGCCCGACATGATCGTGATCGGCAACACCTGTTCCCGCGGTAATCCGGCGGTGGAATATGTGCTGGAGAACAATCTCCCGTACTGTTCCGGGCCGCAGTGGCTGTCCGAACATGTGTTGCGCACACGTTGGGTGCTGGCTGTGGCTGGCACCCATGGCAAGACCACGACCACTAGTATGCTGGCCTGGATTCTCGAGCATGCCGGCCTGCAGCCGGGCTACCTGGTCGGCGGTGTGCCGAAAAACTTTGACTGCTCCGCCAGGCTGGGCAGTTCACCGTTCTTTGTCATCGAGGCCGATGAGTACGACAGTGCCTTTTTCGACAAGCGCTCCAAGTTCATTCATTACCATGCCAGGACGGCTATCCTGGGCAACCTGGAATTCGATCATGCGGACATTTTTGCTGATCTGGCTGCCATCCAGACACAGTTCCATCACCTCATGAAAACCATTCCGCGAACAGGACTGGTGATTTCGCCCGCCGGCAACGCCAATCTGGAGGCGGTTTTTGAAAAAGGCATATGGTGTGAGCAGACCCGCTTCAGCCTTTCCGGCGCGTCGAATGCCGATTGGCAGGCTGAAAAACTGGATGCCCAGGGTGCCAGGTTTCGCGTTACCCATGGTAACGAGAGCGGTGAAGTGCAGTGGTCCCTGCTGGGTGATCACAATATGCAAAATGGCATTGCCGCGCTTGCTGCAGCAGCCCATGCCGGGGTGACGCTGGCGCAGGGTTGTGAGGCGTTGTCCGCATTTGCCGGCGTGAAGCGCCGCCTTGAAATGCTCGGAGAGTTTGGCGGGGTCAAGCTGTATGATGATTTTGCCCATCATCCCACGGCGATCAAAACCACGCTGGATGGCTTTCGCAACCGCCTCACGGAGAGCGCAGACAAGGGGCGTTTGCTGTGTGTCATCGAGGCACGCTCGAACACCATGAAAATGGGGTACCATCAACATACCCTGGCGGCCGCGCTATCGGCTGCAGACCTGGTGATCTGGTATAAATCCGAGGCTACGCGTCTGGACCTGGATGCCATCGGCGCCGAGGCCGATACCGATTTCCGCAGCCTGGATTCGACGACAGCCATCATCAATGCGCTCGTGGCAGATGCCAGGCCCGGCGATCATGTGGTCATCATGAGCAACGGTGGGTTTGAAGGTATTCACCAGCGCCTCGGCGAGGCCCTGGACAAGTAAGCCAGTGTCACATGATTTCTTTCCGGATGACGGCTCTGTCGAGCCAGCCCCGGTCTTCGACCACGACAGACATTAACTGAGACAACATTGGAAACGATTCCGCTTTTTCCGCTGAATTCCATCCTGTTTCCCAAGGGCAGGATTTCACTGCAGATTTTCGAGTCGCGTTACGTGGACATGATTCGCCAGTGCCTGAAAGACCAGACCGGTTTCGGCGTGGTACTGATCGAGACGGGCAGTGAGGTGGCGCGCCCCGGGCAGAAGCTGGATATTCATCGTATCGGTACCTACAGCAACGTGGTGGACTGGAACCAGCTGCCCAACGGCCTGCTGGGCATCACCGTGGAGGGGCATACCACGTTCAAGGTGATCGAGTCCTGGCGGGAGGACAATGACCTGTGCATGGCGGAGGTGGTGTTTCGGGAGTTTGATTCGGTGGATTCCGACCCGGTCGATGTGGGCGAGCAATTTCGCGAATATGTCGATCTGTTGCAGGGCCTTTCGAAGCATCCGGCAATCGAAGAACTCAAGCTCGACATCAGTTTTGAGAATCTGCGGGAAATCGCCTGGCGCCTGAGTGAACTGCTGCCCATTGCCAATCGTGACAAGCAGGCACTGCTGGAACTCTCCGATCCCTTCGACCGGCTCGAGCAGATCGAGCTCTACATTCGCTCCATCAACCAGCAGGACAGCCGCGGCCTCTAGCGGGCCGGCTGGCATTCGACTGGCCAATTCTTATAATCGGACCTTTTTCGAGGGATAACCCATGCTTGAAGCACTTCAGAATCCAGGCGCCCTGACCGGTGATCAGTGGATGATAGTCGGTATCCTGGTGCTGGTTTTTATCGGCATTCTGTATTTTCTGTACCGCACCTGGATGGTGATCCAGGAGTCGGCCAACAACAAGTACAAACCCAACATTGGTATGTCACGCATTCGGGAAGAGCAGGCCAGGCATCGCGTGGGCCGGGTGTCCGATGTGGCTGGCCGGCATCATGACAAACAGGACGACTGACCGGGCAGCCTGTATGCGTGTACGGGCCGCATTTTTCGCCTTATTGGGCTGCCTGGCACTGCTGGTGCTGCCGGCAACCAGCCAGGCAATCATCATTCGGCACGACAAGGCCGACAGCCGTTACCGGGTGGATGAAACCCGCTACCCACAGCTGTTTTTCCTGCACCAGGGGTATGGGAATAAGCGCTGTATGGGCACCCTTGTTAGTCCGCACTGGGCTATTACCGCTGCCCATTGTGCCCGCGAAACCCCCATGGCAGACACCCTGGCGCGCCAGGAAGCCTACACCGTCAATATTGCCCGTCGCACCTACCAGGTGACGCAGCTCGAAATGCATCCACAGAGCAACACCGGTGACGAGATGCGTGATGTCGACCTGGCCCTGCTGAGGCTGGATCGCGATGTGGAGGGTGTGGTGCCGGTGCTGATCAACCACGACATCCATGAAGTCCACCAGGTGCTGTCACTGCTGGGCTGGGGGTTCACCGGCATCGGCACGCTGGGATTGCGCAATAATGACGGCCACTTTCGCCGCGCCGAGAACCGGGTGGAGGAAGCCGGGCAGTGGTTGACCTTCCGCTTTGATGATCCCCGTGAAATCGGCAACCAGGCGCTGGACCTGGAAGGCATACCTAGCCTGGGCGACAGTGGCGGGCCGGCCTTGCTCGAAACCGAGGATGGCCTGGTCCTGATGGGTATCGCGCTGGGGGAACTGGAAGAAGGCGAATCACCACCCGTGCAGGGCTTGTATGGCACCATTCAGTTGTATGAAAGGGTGTCGAGTCACCAGGACTGGATCAGGCAGGTTATCGCCGAGTAAGGCCTGTTTTTCTGCAGATATTTCTTTTATATCATTTAAAATCAGTAGCTTATATTATAGTAAGTGGTTACTGACTTTTGTATTGTTAGCCCTGATTCTACCCCGAATTGACTGCCAGACGGATTATTGCGGTCTTTCCTTTTCGAAGTTTCTTGCTATTGATATTTATTAAATAATTTATTTCTATTAATTATAGATAATATCTATCAATGCAGACAAAAATAATCCCGCTCGGGTAAGCCCCGGGCGGGATCAGGGGTTCAGGCGAACAGTGTGCTGAATTCGCGCGCCTTGCGGTTTTTCCAGTGACCTCGGTGCCAGGCATCACTGGCCAGCAGCGGCAGCACGGAACCGGCTTCGGCAAACACCATCTGCTCGCGGGCCAGGTCCACCTTGCCCCAGCTGCAGGCTTCCTTCAGGGTAGAAGAGGAGCAGGCGCCATCGCGGCTGTCGGCCACGGTGATCTGGATGGCGTATTTGTGCATGTCCACTTCCTTGCCGAGGATTTCCGCGCAGACCACGGTGTCCTGGGTGAAGTTTTTCGGCACGCCGCCGCCGATCATGAGCAGGCCAGTGGTACCGGCCTTGATCTTGATATCGGTCAGTTCGCGGAAATCACGAATGGAATCCAGGGTCATGTGATTGTCCGGGTTGCGGTCCTGGTGTACGACCAGGCCGAAACCGGCGCTGGAGTCGGTGAAGGCCGGACAGAAAATCGGCACGTTGTGCTTGAAGCAGGTTTCCACCAGGGAGTTGTGCTTCTTGGCGTTATCCACGCACCAGCGGCCCATTTCACGGATGAACTCACGGGAAGAGTAGGACTTGGCCGGCAGGGAATCCGCGATGTCGGCAATGGCATGGTCCACGGCCTGCAGTTCGTTTTCATCGATCAGCGTGTCGTAAATGCGGTCGATGTACAGGTCGCGCAGTTCGCGATCGTCCATGTCGGCAGCACCGTGATAGTGCTTGAAGCCCATGGCTTCAAAGAAGTCCATGTCCACGATCGTGGCACCGGTAGCGACAATGGCATCCACCATGTTGTGCTTCACCAGGTCGGTGTACAGGTCCATGCAGCCGCCGGCAGAGGTGGAGCCGGCAATCGTTAGGATGATGGAGCATTTCTCATCGGCCAGCATGTCGTTGTACATCTCGGCCGCATTGGCCAGATCACGCGAGGTGAATGACATCTTGCGCATGGCATCGATAATCGGACGCGCATCGAAACTGGTGATGTCTATGTGCTCAACGGTTTTGGACAACAGCTCGGCGCGATACTGCTCGGTTTTGTCGGCTTTAGCTTGCGTCATGTTGGGTTTCCTTGATCATTGCCTTGACCGTAGCGCCAACCGGTGCTTTTTGCAAACGGGGCAGACGGGCATGGTGTTTTTTTCCGGTTTTTAGCGGTGCAGGAACCTGTTCCAGGTCGCCCTGGTAAAGTGACAGTGAAGGCACGTTGTCGACGATGACCTGCGTGTACTCGCTGAAATGGTTGAAGTCGGTACGCATGCTGATGCTGTAGGCACCCATGTTGTCGACTTCTATGTAGTCGCCTTCATCGATATCACCGGGTAGGGTGAACGGACCAGCCATGGCGTCAATGCTGTCGCAGGTCGGGCCGAAGAAACGGAACTGTTCCTCTTCCGCGAACTCATCAAAGGCACTGACCTTGCGCACCGGGAAGACCATGGCCGGCTGGCCGGCATCGAACAGACCGCCATAGGTGCCGTCGTTCAGGTACAGGGCATCGTCCTTGCGCAGTTCCACTTTCACCACCAGTGAAGCCCCCTCAGCGACCAGGGCGCGGCCGGGTTCACACCACAGCTCACAGGTCTCCAGCACCATGGACTCCTCGAAGCTCTCAACGATGACCTCGATATAGTCTTTCAGAGGTGGCGGTACCAGGCCCGGGTAGACGGACGGAAAGCCGCCGCCCACATCCATGATGTCGATGATGACACCGGACTTGATGATGAGCGCGCTGGCTTCCTGCATGGCAATGCGGAAGGCTTCGGGCTTCATCAGCTGGGAACCGGCATGGAAACAGATACCGAGCTTGTCGGCATGCTGCCTGGCACGGAACAGCAGCTGCGCCGCTTCCTGGCCAGAGGTGCCGAATTTGCCCGCCAGCGAATGATTGCTGTGCCGGTTCGACACGCTGATGCGTACGAACAGGTTCAGGTCCTCGGCGCCAGCCGTTTCCGTCAGGATCTTGTCCAGTTCAGCCTGGCTGTCCAGGGAAAAGTCACGGATGCCGTATTCGAAGTAGGCCCGGCGTATCGCTTCACGGCTTTTGACCGGGTGCATGAAGGACATGCGTGCCCCGGGGGCTGTGCGATGGACGAGTTCGATCTCACCCAGGGAGGCGACATCAAAATGCTCAAGACCGGCTTCATAAACCGTCCGGACAAATTCCGGATTGGTTTTTACGGCAAATAGAACACGACCAGGAAAATTATCCTGGAACCAACGAGTGGCAATGGTTACAGCAGACGGGCGGAGACAGTAAACGGGTTGTTCCGGCCGCATTGCTTTGACCATTGCGTAAACAGAATTGTACTTATGCATCGCATAAATCACCCTATACGCAACCAAACAAGGCGCCAGAGCAGTCCGCTATCTTCGGTGTTAGAAACACGCGTTTAAAAACACGGGTTAGAAACAAGGAAAGCACAGGTGCTGAATTCCTGGCGAGCGCGCATTTTAGAATTTTTTCTGGGTGTGTAAAGATTTTTTTGCGGATTTTGTGAAATGAAATTATTTGCCTTTTAATTCAGTAGGTTAGACCGATTCTCAGCGATGAAATTTCAGCGGATTGCAGGCATATCGAACACGGAATTTCTCCCGTCACGCCCCGTATAATGACTCGAAAAAGTGCAGGCCAGGGCTATAATGCCAGTCAATCTATATAACGATACTCTATCAGCAAGCCCGTGCAGGGGTTACAGCAGGCCATGAGCACGAAACGACCGACCATCAAGCAGCTCGAGTATTTTGTCACCATTGCGCGTTCCTCGAACTTTCGCAAAGCGGCTGCCAAGCTGGGTATCAGCCAGCCCACCCTCACCAACCAGGTCGTGGCCATGGAGGAGACGCTTGGCGTGCAATTGTTCGAACGTTCCCGGGCCGGCACCCTGTTGTCACCAGAGGGGCGGGAATTGCTGCCGGTCGCCAGGGATATCCTGGACCGTTACCAGTACATGATGGAAACCGCCCTCAGCAGCAACCGCGATATGGGTGGTACCTTCAGACTGGGCGTCTCGCCGACCATTGGGCCACACCTGTTGCCTCACCTGTTACCGGAGCTGCACCAGCGCTACCCAAAACTGAAGCTGCACCTGCGTGAAGGCGACCCCCGCGATCTTGAAGTTGGTCTCAGCAAGGGCACATTCGATCTCATCATGACCGTCCTGCCCATGGAGTCCACCGATAACCGGATACGGCCGCTTTTTACCGAGCCTATCAAAATCGTGGTGTCGGAAAACCACCCACTGGCGAGCAAGGAAACCATCAGCGGCAAGGATCTGCAGGGCCAGTCCGTGCTCACCATCGATGACCACTATCACCTGCACCGCCAGATTGCCGGGTTGTGCGAACGCTTTGGTGCGAGCCTGAAACGGGAATACGAAGGCAACAGCCTTGATACCCTGTGCCAGATGGTAATGATGAACCTGGGAGTGGCCTTCCTGCCGGAACTGTTCGTGCAGAGTGAGTTGAGCAAGGGCGCCGCCATCCATGTGCTGTCACTCGACGAGGAACCCGTCGTGCGCAACCATGTCGCCGCATGGCGTATCAATTCGTCATCCCGTCATCTGTTCCAGAAACTCTCCTTTGACCTGAAAGCCATCGCCATGGAAAAGTTTGCCGGCATCCTGACGGAAGTGGTGACAGAGGAAAATATGTAGTTGGCGGAAGCAGCCTCTTTATTTTGGCAGGAGAAAAGAGGGCTGCATCAGCCCAAGAGTAAGCCCTGTAGATATTGATTCAGATCCAGTAGTGAAACATCCCCTCAAGCTGTAATTAAAATCGTCAGACTGGCCTGGAGTATGGCTTGCAATCTCAAGCCAGTTGCGGCGTCTGCAGATGCCAGGTGGTGGCCTGCTGGAAAGCATGGGCAAGGCTGAACAGGATGTCTTCGCGCAGGTGGGCGCTGGAAATCTGTAAGCCAATGGGCAGGCCATCGTCACTGAACCCGATCGGGACTGAGATGGTGGGAATGCCATACAGGTTGAAAGGAGCCGTGTTGCGGGTCGATGGCTCTGCCCCGGAGGCTTCGGCGGGATTGATGGCACTGTCGATACGCTCGGGCAACCCGGGCGCAGTGGGGGTGATCAGTACGTCCACGCTGTTGAACACCTCGGCGACCTGATGTCTTGCACGCACCATATCCTGTTGTGCCCGGATATAGTCGGCGGCACTGACGGCACCGGCTGCCAGCAGCCGTTCCAGAGTAACGGGATCGTACGCGCCGTGATTGCCAGGATTGGCCAGATACTCCTCATGCCAGGCATAGCTCTCTGCCAGCAGTGGCGAGAAATCAGGCACAGTGGGGAGGGTAACTTCCTGTGAACCCGTTGTGATGCCATTGAGTACCACCAGTGCCTCATTCACAGCGGCCTCCGTCGCCGGGTGCAGGCGGGCAAAGTAATCGCCTGTGGGCAGGCCGATGCGCAGGGGGTTAACCGGCCGCGCCAGGGCATCCAGGTAATCAGTATCGCCGGACTGGATGCTGACCGGGTCGAGTGGATCGAAGCCGGCCATGGCCTGTAGCATGACGGCGGCATCCGCAGCACTGCCGCATAGCGGGCCGACATGGTCGAGCGATTCAGCCACGGGAATTATGTGGCGAATGGATGCCAGGCCATGGGTGGCCTTGAGGCCGGTCACACCGCAATAGGCTGCAGGCAAACGAATGGACGCCAGGGTATCGGTGCCCAAAGCCGCGCAGCACATGCGTGCCGCCATGGCCGCAGCAGAGCCACCGGAAGACCCGCCGGGAATATGGTCCAGGTGCCAGGGATTGTGAACAGGTCCGAAATGCGTAATAGCCGACGTGCCGCCCCAGGCGAATTCATGCATGTTGAGCTTGCCCAGCAGAATCGCACCGGCTGCGCGCAACCGCGTATAGATGGGCGCATCCGTATCAGGAATCCGGTCCTTGAGCAGGGTGCTGGATGCCGTAGTGAGAATGCCGGACGTATCAATATTGTCTTTCAGGCCAATGGGGATGCCGTGGAGCGGACCACGCCAGATCCCGCGCATGAGTTCCTGCTCCAGGATCTGTGCCTGGGCCATGGCAACGTCTGCTGTCACGGTGTTGTAGGCATTGACCAGGGGCTGCAGCTGGGCAATGCGATCAAGATAGGCCCGGGTGATTTCGACCGGGGAAACTTCGCGACGCCGGATCAGGGCCGAGGCCTCCACCAGTGACAGCGCGGTAAGATCGCCGGCCTGCGCCTGCAGTGAGGGCATGCCCAGGGCGGACAGGGAGGCAATGCTGGCAGATAGAAATGTGCGGCGACTGGTCATTATGGGTCTCCATGCAAGGTGCAGGTACACACTGCAGTTTCACATCATAGTAAAGTAGAACCCGGACATGTGTATAGCCGGATGCGCACAGCTGACGTCAGAACTCCTTGATCTTGTGGTCGCGAAGATTGCCGAGTGCGTCAAAACAGGCGTACTTGTAGAGATCGTGCAGAGACGGGTAGTTGTACACCGTGGCGACAATCATCGTTGATGGTCTTTTGATTTTCCACGATGGCCATGCCGAAATGAATCATTTCACTGGCCAGGCGCGCCATGATGTGTGCCCGCAAATCACGCCGTCTGCACGTGAGACTGTGATTTTCACGACACCTGATTTGGCACCCATGATGCGGCCGTTATGCGTGGGAATGGTGAGGTAGACCCGGTTGAGTGCTAGTGCTGCCACCGTTGCCCATAGACGTTCCGGTGTTTGTTGCCAGAGTTGTGGCTGCCACAGCCAGCCCAACCGGTGACTGACCGGTTGCACTGCTGGCGCGCGAACTTTCTCTGCTACTGCGGCTGTGGTGGCAGGCGCGGGCGCTTCCAGCTCGGGTACGATGATTTCACTGACAATAGCCCCGGTCTCGTCAAACTGGCCCTGCAAAATTACACTGGCGCCAGCCGGGGGGTGTTCATTACCCGTGCCCACAGGACAGACTCCTGGGCAACAGGCAGGGTCAGCGCGTCACAGTCGTTGCCGGGACCACGGCTGATGACCAGGTAGGCACGCGCATTATTGATCAGGGGCGAAGCCAGAGTGCGGCCGCTGTCAGCCGGTTCAGCACAAAGTGCTCTGTGGGCGCTCTGGGAAAACGCCGGGGTGGATAACATCCCGGTCAGGCATCAGCATAGGAAGAGCAGGTGCTTGGAAAAAGACATGAGGTCATCTTCCTTGAAGTTATGGTGTCCGGCAAGTGCGTTTCTTGCCAACAGTCATTGCCATGGCCGCAGGACGCCCGCTGGATGCGAAAGAAATTCAGTTGCGCAGTTCGTCCGCGTTACCGGAAAACAGGCGGCGGCCATCCTCCAGGACGATGCCGCGAATATTCGCCGTCGGAGAGCCGTTACGGGCCTGAAAACCTTCCACCACGATGGTGGTACCGGCCGGCAGGTCTTCGCGTTTCCAGCCTCGGCGAATGAGGTTGTTGGCAGCGCTGGTTTCCAGCGCCCAGTTCGTGACGGTGCCGTCCTCGTTCTCCACGTCGATATAGACCCAGCCGTGCGGGTTGGACCATTGCATGCGGGTAACCTTGCCGGTCAGTGAGACGGGTTTCTCGATATCAAATTCGGCATTGAAGGAATGATGGGCAAGTCCGGTGACGGGAGGCATGAGGCAGGAGACAAGAAGTACTTTCAGGATTAATCGCAGTTTCATGGTACAGGTTTCCTTTGTGTTCAGTTGCCCTGTGAAGCCCGGTGTTCATCGCGCACGTCTTTCAGGTGCTGCAGGTCGTTATTATCTTCAAGACAGGCCACCTCCAGCAATTCCCCGTCCTGGCGTGGCATGGGCATTTCGAGGGTCCAGGGACGACTGTAGGGAATCGGGTCGGACACCGTGGCACGGTAAATGAGGCCGGCTTCCGAGGGTGTGTAGGATTCGACCACCGTCTGGGCATGGCTGGTGACATCGCCAAGTTCATTGAGCCAGGCCTTGCCGTTGTAGTTGGCTGATTCCACGACCAGGGTGTCGCCTTCCCAGTGCCCGAGGGCATCGCCCATCCAGAGGCGGATATTGTTCGGCAGGTGTTCGGTGCGATTCAGGTCAATGACGCGGTAGGACATACGTTCATGCAGCACCAGTACGTAACCGGGCGGCTGCATGATGAAAAACGGAGAGGGCACATAATGGGAGCGGGGAATGCCGCCAACAAAGCAGTGTGCGGTCGGGTCGTCATAGCCGCGCCAGGGTTCGCGGCGCTCCAGCATTTCTGCCCGCGCCCAGTCCTGGTAAGGCAGGATGCCGGTTGCCGGATCGATGACGACACCGTTGGCCGGGGGAAACAGGGGCAGGTTTTCACGTTTTTCCAGGCCGTAGTTGGCAATGGCGCCCTGGGTATACAGGCCAGTGAGATCCGGTGTGCCATCATCCCGTCGCGCGACATTGGCAGGTGCTGCCGGAAGGGGCAGGTCTGCTGAAGCATCGGCGTCAAATGGCACATTTTCGTCAGGAATCGGTGCCGGGTACCACTGGGTGAGTGCCCGCTCGAAATCCCCGCTGGCTTCCTCGACTTCGGCCTGGCACTGGTATTCCAGCAGGCGCACCATGTCCTGCTGGCGCACCAACGGATAGCTGATGGTCCAGGGGCGGGTATAAACCTCGGGGTCCTCAATGGTGGCTTCGTATCGGATGGTGTCCTCATCCGTCATCGTGTAGCGCTCGGTGATGACGGCCGTGCGACTGAGGAAATTGCCCGAGGCATCCATCCAGGTGCGATCATTCAGGTCGCGTACTTCCACCACGAAAGTGCCGCCTTCCCAGTGGCCGCGGGAATCGCCCATGAAATGTTCAAACCCCGGGTAGGTCGGTTCCTGGCCGGCGCTGTACACCAGGCGGAAGACCTGGGTCCATTCAAAGACGATGGCGACATGGGCTTCGGTCTGGAAAATCTGGAACGGCCAGGGCATGGCCATGATGCGGGGCACGCCGGGCAGGTGACACTGGTTCAGCGGGTCGAGCTCGGCGCGATTGGCAAAATTGGCCTGCTGTTTTTCCCGGGCCCAGGCCTGGTAGGGGATGGTGCCGCCTTCGACCACGCTCAGGCCGGCCGGGATGTCATGACGGGCCACATGGCCCTCCAGGTTCCAGGCGGCACGGCTCTGCGCCTGCCAGATACCCTGCAGGAATGGTACCCCGGCATCCGTGCGCGGGATGTCCTGGGCCAGTGATGGCAGCGACAGGCAGGTACAGGCCACCAACAACAGGTTTCTGGCCGGAATGAGAAATGGCAGTTTTTTGATGCTGGTCATCATGTTGAATTGCGCCCCCTTGAATGGCTTTGAGAATAATCGGGGCACGGGTGCGATGTCCAATACCCCTGTGCAAAAACCATGAAAATTGCCGGTTTCAGCTCGATGATGAAGTGTGGGAGTATTGTTGGCATGATACCCGGGAGGTTCCATGAAACAGCTTTTTACTGCCCTGCTACTGCTTATGCCTGTTACTGCCTTTACCCAGACCGAATTTTCCCTGCCTGATGGTGACACGCTGCAGGCTTATTTCGACCTGCCCAGGGACGGCGGATCTGGAGGGTGGCCGCTGGTGGTGCTGCTGGGGGGCGGTCCAGGGGATGCCCGGGTCGCCAGCAGTACCTTTCGCAATCACGGCGATGCCTTCATCGATCGTGGCTGGGCGGTGACGGCGCCGGTGTCCCCGAACGGACAATCCTTCTGGGGCAGCAATGCCGAAAAAGTACGCGGCTTGATCAGTGTGCTGAAAGCGCGTCCGGATATTGCCGATGGCCCGGTACTGCTGATGGGTGTTTCCAACGGCGGTATTTCCTCACTGGAAATTGCTTCGCGGCATCCGCAAGAATATCTTGGGGTGATTGCCGTGCCGGCACTGGCCAACAACCCGACGGCGTTGGCTGCCCTGAATGGCTTTCCCGTGTTCCTGCGCATCGGCAGTGAAGACCGGTTGGGGTGGGGCAGTCGCTTCGACAGCACCGTCAGTGTGCTGGAGGAGGCAGGGGTCGATCTCGATGCGCAGTTGCTGCAGGGCACTGGCCATACTTTTCCGCTGGATTGGCAGCAGGTCGGGCCGTGGCTGGAGCAGGTAACCAGCCGTTAGAAAAACACGCGCTGGCCTTCATAGGGAATTTCTGTCGCCAGTTTGTGCTCCTGCCAGAGTTTCACTGACAGGGCGTCCAGGGCAGACAACTCGCCATGTACCAGCATGACCCGTGGCTTGCCGCCAATGGCCCGTACCCAGTCGATGAGCTCGCCCTGGGCGGAAAAACCGTTCAGGATTTCGATGCCTGCCTTGACCACAATGTCCTCGCCAAACAGGCGTACCCGTTTCGCCCCGTCAAGCAGGATAAGGCCCAGTGTGCCGCCCGCCTGGAAACCCAAAAACACCACACGGTGGCGCTTGTTCCAGATCCGCTGTTTCAGGTGATGGCGAATACGACCGCCCGTGCACATGCCGTTACCGGCAATGATGATGGCGCCGTTCTTGATGTTGTTCAGCGCCATCGATTCTTCGGGCGTGTTGGTGTAGCGCAGCGACGGCAGAAAGTTTTTCAGTGACCCCTGGTGCAGGGCGCGAATGCGATCGGCATCCTCACGATCGAGCAGGTTCAGGCAGTCATCGTAGATGTCGGTAACGGCAATGGCCATGGGGTTGTCCAGGTAGACCTGCCAGGGGTCGAGTTTGCCATCGTAATGCAGCAGGCCTAGGTGGTACAGGATTTCCTGGGTGCGGCCCACCGCAAAGGAGGGCATCAGGATGTTGCCTTTGCCCTACCAGGTGTCACGCAGGATTTGCTCCAGCTGGTCGATCGTATTTTGCAGGTTGCGATGGCAGCGATTGCCATAGATGCCTTCCATCAGCACGATGTCGGCATCGGCCACCGTTGCCGGTGTTTTCATCAGAACCGATTCTGTCTTGCCCACATCGCCGGAAAAAACGAACTTCTCTTCTTTGCCGTCTTCACTGAACACCAGTTCCGTGATGGCCGAGCGGAGAATATGACCGGCATCGAGAAAGCGCAGCGTGGCGGCGCCATCAGGTCCCAACGTGACTTCCTTGCCGTTCGGCACACGCTCACACATCGCCAGGGCCTTGTCGACATGGCGTTGTGTGTAGACCGGCCTGATCAGTTTCTTGCCCTGGCGCTGACGGCGCCGGTTCTTCCATTTCAGGTCCCGCTCGTACAGACCGGCGGCATCCTTGAGCATCACCGGCAGCAGCTTCATGGTACCGGTCATACACAGGATGGTGCCGCGAAAGCCCCGGCTTACCAGCAGGGGAATGAGGCCGCTGTGATCAAGATGGGCATGGGATAACACCAGCGTGTCGATGGTGGCCGGATCAAAGGCAAAGGTCTCATGTTCAATGCGGTCGACCGCATCGCCACCCTGGTGCATGCCACAATCAAACAGGATTTTGCCCAGCGCGGATGCTTCCAGTCAGTAACAGGATCTTGTTACCTTCTGAGCTGCCCTTAGAAAATGCAGTTCGGCCACTGGGTTTCCCCCTCGTGCCAATCATGAATCAGTCCTGCCATTACAAACCGGATCACGGCAGGCGGCAACCGCAATTACCCCCTGATTTGACCTGTGATAAGTGTCACAATGTCAGGCCATGCACGACCATGCCCATCATCACCACGACACTGACCGCATCGGCTGGGCGTTTTACTTGAACGCCGGCTTCACGATCATCGAATTCATTGGCGGGTTGCTGACCAACTCCACGGCCATCATGGCCGATGCGGTACATGATCTGGGAGACAGCCTGTCCATGGGTTCAGCCTGGCTGCTGGACCGCTTGTCCAGAAAAGATCCGGATGAACAGTTCACTTACGGCTACCGGCGACTGTCCCTGTTTGGCGCCCTGATCAACAGCATCATCCTGGTGCTGGGCTCCACCTGGGTGCTGTACGAAACCATTCCCCGCCTGTTCAATCCAGAAATGCCGGTAGCCGAGGGTATGCTGGGTCTGGCGATACTGGGTATTACCGTGAACGGGTTTGCCGCCTGGAAACTCAGCGGCGGTCATTCCCTGAACGAGAAAGTCCTGAACTGGCACCTGCTGGAAGACGTGCTGGGATGGGCCGCAGTGCTGATCGTGTCCATCGTCCTGATGTTCGTGGAATGGCCGATCCTGGATCCGCTGCTCGCAGTCATTTTCACCACTTTTATCCAGTTCAACATTTACAGGCATCTCAAGGAAACCCTGAGAATCTTCTTCCAGGCTGTGCCGGAGTCGCTGCTGACGGGCAAGATCAACAGGGAACTGATGAAAATCGAGGCCATCGCGAACATACACCATGAACATTGCTGGTCACTCGACGGCGAACATCATGTGTATACCGCGCACCTGTTGCTGCACGAATTACTGGATGCCACACAGCAACGCGCCCTGAAAGTGCTGATTGCGGAGAAGCTGGCCCCGTTCTCCCTGACCCATACCACCATCGAACTAGAGCTTCCTGACGAAAGCTGTCGGGATCAGTAACTGGTATCATGGTCAGCCTATGAAGTCCCTGCCCTTGAAAATCATCCGTACACTGCATGCCTGGGGCGGCCTGACACTGGCACTGCTGCTGATGCTGGCCAGCATCACCGGCACATTGCTGGTGTGGAAAGAGGATTACGTCAAGCTCACCACACCTGCCGCACAGGTGGATTTTGAACCCACCCCGGCTGCCCTGGCACCGATTGCCCAGGCCATTGAAGATCATTTCGACAATAACGACATCCTCAATGTCCAGTTCGCCACCGCCGAGTTTCCGCTGTCGCGGGTCACCCTGATCGACACCAACTATGCCTATGTGGACAGCAACGGCAATATTGTGGACCAGTGGCACATGAACGATCGTATCGAGGAATGGCTGTATGACCTGCACCACCGGCTGCTGCTGGAAGACCTCGGCCTGACCATCATCGGCATTTCGGCCATGGCGGCAGTCATCCTGGTCGTGCTGGGTGTCATCACGTTTGTGCCGCTGCGCCGGCATTTCAGCAAGGGCATTCTGCCGTCCGGCTTTAACCGTTTTGCGCTCATCAACAGCCATCGCAACCTGGGGATTATCATTACGTTGCCCTTGTTGTTGACCCTGGTGACCGGCATCACCCTGGCGTTTCCGTTCCAGGTGGAAGACATGTTCCTGGAGGAGTTGCGTCGCACCGAGGCCTACAGTGATGCCATGGTGGTCGGTATTGATGAGATTACCGGGGAAGGCACCGGCGACTGGTTGCCGGCTTTTGAGCGCACCCTGGCCGTGTTTCCGGGCGCCACCATTCGCTCCACGAGCGTGCCCGGCGGTTATTCCGCGCATCGGGTTATTGGTGTGCAGTTGCCAGGGCAGTGGAACCGGGTTGGTACCAGCCATGTCTATATCGATTCGGAAATGGGTTACATGGATTTGCGCATTGACTCCGGTGGCTTCCCGGCCATTGAGCAGGTTTACAACACCTTTTACCCGTTGCACACGGGCAAAACCGGCAGCCTGCTGTACAAGCTGCTGCTGACCCTTTTCGGCATCGGCATTGCCGGGTTAAGTTTCATGGGCTGTGCCAGTTTCATCAAAAGCCGTTTGCAGCAGGCCTGAGGGTGTTCGCGGCAAAAGCCTCGAAACAAAGCGTGAAACAAAGCTCGAAACAAAGCTCGAAACAAAG
>JBMTQX010000046.1:0-24205 GCA_049446715.1 Pseudohongiellaceae bacterium | reverse complement strand
CCTGCCCCGTCTTGCAGGCCACAGCCACCATGTCACCGAAACCCGCCCTGCCTGGCCTGCCGGCATGGGTGACGGGTTGGCCTATTTTTGGGATAATGCGCGTCCTTTGTAACTGGCCTTTGTCGGCGGCAACCGACATTTTCGAGGAACTTCCCGTGCAATCACTGATGTTAAAAGCCAAACTCCACAAGGCCTGCGTGACCCACGCCGAACTGGATTACGAAGGCTCCTGCGCCATCGATGGCAACCTGCTCGACAGTGCCGGTATCCGTGAGTTCGAGCAGATCCAGATCTACAACATCACCAATGGCGAACGCTTCACCACCTATGCCATTCGTGCCGAAACCGGTTCAGGCATTATTTCGATCAACGGCGCTGCAGCCCATCGCGCCAGCGTCGGCGACCGTGTCATTATCTGTGCCTACGCCGGCTATACCGAGGCTGAACTGCTCAACCACAAGCCAAAACTGGTTTACCTGGATGAACATAACGCCATCATCCGTGCCAGCAATACCATTCCGGTCCAGATAGCCGAGCCAGCGCCGGAGTCTGTCACCGAAAAAGTAGCCTGAGGCTGCACATGGGCAGGCTTTACCGATAAAGCCTGCCATGACTTGACCATATCCCGGGGGGGGACTGTGCGCACAGTCATGCGCTCACATGGTCGCGGAAGCGCTTGGTACAAGGTCCAGTGACACAACGTCACAAGACTTGCCAAAGTATTCCTCGACCGTGGTATAAATCGGGTCTGTTCGGCAAGATTCAGACCCTGAACAGTCTGCTGGTTGCACTGCCTGTCAGTGCACTGGCAACAAATACTAGGAGCCCCCGTGTCAGAAACAAAACGTTATCCCGTCCCGGAAACCCTTAAGAAAACCGCCCACCTCGACAAGGCCGCCTATGAGTCCATGTACAAAGCTTCTGTGGAAGACCCGGATACGTTTTGGACCGAACAGGCCACCACGTTCCTGGACTGGATAACACCCTTTTCCCAGGTCAGCGACTGCGACATGGCCAGTGGCAGCATCAAGTGGTTCCTGGGGGGTGAGCTCAACGTCACCAGCAACTGTATCGACCGCCATCTGCCCGCCCGTGCCAACCAGGCCGCCATCCTGTGGGAAGGCGATGAGCCCGGCGACGACCGCACCATCACCTACCAGGAGTTGCATGACGAAGTCTGCAAACTGGCCAACGTGCTGAAAGACCGGGGTGTGAAAAAAGGCGATCGCGTCTGTATCTACATGCCCATGATTCCCGAAGCCGCCTTTGCCATGCTTGCCTGTGCCCGTATCGGTGCCGTGCATTCGGTAGTCTTTGGTGGTTTCTCGCCCGACTCCCTGAAAGACCGTATTCTCGATTCCGACTGCCGGGTGGTGATCACTTCTGACGAAAGCGTCCGTGGCGGCCGCATCTTCCCGCTCAAGACCAACACCGATGCCGCCGTGGCCAACTGCCCCAACGTGCACACCGTGCTGGTCGTCAAACGTACCGGGGGCGATGTCGCCTGGGATGACAGTCGTGATATCTGGTACGGTGAGGCCACGGCCAATGTCGCCGCCACTTGCGAGCCGGAACCCATGGCCAGCGAGGACGCGCTTTTCATCCTGTACACGTCCGGCTCCACCGGCAAACCCAAGGGTGTCCTGCATACCACGGGCGGCTACCTGCTCATTGCCGCCATGACCCACAAGTATGTATTCGATTATCACGCTGGCGACATCTACTGGTGTGCCGCCGATGTCGGCTGGGTGACCGGCCACACCTATATCGTCTACGGTCCGCTGGCCAATGCCGCCACCACGGTCATGTTTGAAGGGGTACCCACCTACCCCGACTGCTCCCGCTTCTGGCAGGTGATCGACAAGTACAAGGTGCGCTCCTTCTATACCGCCCCCACCGCCATTCGCGCCCTGATGGCGCAGGGCAATGATCCGGTTACCAGTACCTCCCGCGAATCCCTGGAAATTCTCGGCACGGTTGGCGAACCCATCAACCCCGAAGCCTGGGAATGGTATTACCATGTCGTAGGCAATGGCCGCTGTCCGATCATGGATACATGGTGGCAGACAGAAACCGGCGGTCACATGATTACCCCGCTGCCCGGCGTCACAGACCTGAAACCCGGTTCAGCCACCCTGCCCTTCTTCGGCGTGCAGCCGGCCCTGGTCGACCCTGAAGGCACAATCCTCGAAGGCGCCACCTCCGGTAATCTCGTCATTACTGCCAGCTGGCCAAGCCAGATCCGTACCGTCTATGGCGATCACCAGCGCTGTGTCGACACCTATTACTCCACCTACCCGGGTTATTACTTCACCGGTGACGGTGCCCGTCGTGACGAGGATGGCTACTGGTGGATTACCGGTCGTGTCGATGACGTGCTCAATGTCAGTGGTCATCGTCTCGGCACAGCTGAAATAGAAAGCGCACTTGTGCTGCATGAAAGTGTCGCCGAAGCCGCTGTGGTCGGCTTCCCCCACGATATCAAGGGCCAGGGCATCTATGCCTATGTCAGCCTGATGAGTGGTGTATCAGCTTCCGATGAACTGCTGGCAGAACTGCGTAATTTCGTAGCCAGGGAGATCGGTGCCATAGCCAAGCCGGAAATCATCCAGTGGGCACCGGGGCTGCCAAAAACGCGTTCTGGCAAGATCATGCGCCGCATTCTGCGCAAGATCGCCGCCAACGAACTCGAGAATCTCGGCGATACCACCACCCTGGCCGACCCCGCGGTTGTGGACCACCTGATCGAAAACCGCGCCAACAAGTAGTCCCCTCACAACCGTCGTAGCGGGATGTTGCCAGGCAGGGACGAGTACCCTGGTTGACAACATCCCGACCCCGCTCTAGCTTCTGCCTTACCGGTTGCCAAGAAGGCTGTACTGGTGAACGGAATGACAACACCAACATGGAAAGCAAGGAGCGGCAATGAGAAATCTGATTGTCTGTGCCGATGGCACCTGGAACACCCCCGATCAGGAAGATGATGGCGTCTTGGCCCCCACCAACGTCTACAAGCTCTATAACTGCATTGCAGAGAAAGACGCAGACGATAATCCACAACTGAAGTATTACCACCCGGGCGTCGGTACGGACGGCGGTTTATTTGACCAGGTGCTCGGCGGCGGTGCCGGCAAAGGCCTGAGCCGGAACATCAAGAGCGGCTACCAGTGGCTGGCACGACAATACCGCGAAGGTGACCGTATCTTCCTGTTCGGTTTCAGCCGAGGAGCCTACACCGTGCGCTCACTGGGCGGCTTCATTGCCCGCTGTGGCCTGTTGGACCTGACGGACATAGCATCTGCCGAAGGCTGGCAGCGGGTAGAGATGGCCTATCAGCAGGGTTATCGTGACCGTGCCGGCCGCAATAGCTGGGGCAAGGACTGGACTTTCCACAAAGGCGGGGCGTCAGACAGTCATGTCGATATTCATTTCATTGGCGTCTGGGATACCGTCGGCGCCTTGGGCATTCCCGATGACATGGCCCTGCTGAATTTTCTCGATGACCGTGATGACCATATCTTTCACGATGTGAAGCTCAGCGCCAAGACCCGGCACGCCCGCCATGCCGTCGCTATTGATGAAATCCGCGCCAGCTTTCAACCCACGCTCTGGGATGAGAAAAACGCCAAAACTGACGTCAAGCAGGTGTGGTTTACCGGCGTGCATGCCGATGTGGGTGGTGGCTATGCCCAGGATGGCCTGGCCGATGTAGCACTGCAATGGATGATCGACGAAGCCGGCACCAGGGGGCTGCATTGTTACCCGCAAATGCTTGACCAGATCAGGCCCGATGCGTGGGGCATTATTCACAATTCCTACCGGGGCCTGTTTGGCCTGCTGCCCTCCAGGCCCCGTAATATTCCCAAACTGATCAAAAGCAACACCTGCCTCCATCCTGCCGTGAATGAGCGCCGCCATCTGCCTTCGATGCGCCAGGGTGTCTATCGTGAACACATCAGTTTGCGTAAAAACGAGTCGAGGACACTGACCATTTATGCCGACAAACCCTGGAACATGACCAACCTGTATCTGGAAGCCGGTGAAAGTTACCGATTCGAAGCCAGTGGCGAGTGGCTGGACGCGTCTGTCTCCTGTGGCCCCGACGGCACCCGTGATGGCCAATTCAACGTGGGTGAACTCATGCATATGGCCGGCACCGTTCTGGGGAAATTCGAAAAACTGCTGAAAAAACTCGGCAAGAATCCGAATGCCAACGTCAACGGCACCCGTCGGGAAGAGGACTTTTCCTGGTTCAGCCTGCTGGGCACCGTCACTGATGGTGGCGAGCTGACCAGAGACAACACCTTCTCACCGCACAACACTTTCCTGATCGGCTCGGCGCTGACCAGGAGATTCACCAAACCCGGATACCTACATTGTTATGCCAATGATGCCTGGCATTTTTATGGCAACAACCAGGGCAGCCTGGCACTGAAGGTGACGCGGGTGTAGGCCAAGCTGGCAGGATCAGCCAGTGACTTTGCCATCGAGATACGCCCGTCGCAGTTGCGGCGGAAATTTCTCGATGGCATAGCGCAACATGGTGCGGGGCATGTGCCGGTAATGGGCCAGCAGGAAGGCTTCCTCGGTGGCGCGATGGCGATTGCCGATTTCCCGCAGCATCCAGCCTACGGCCTTGTGGATAAGGTCCTCGGTGTCATTCACCAGCAGGCCGGCGATACGCAGGGCATCGGTATAGTCCCCTTTACGAATGAAATGAAAGGTCGTGATCATGGCGATACGACGCTCCCACAGCGATGCTGAGCCCGCCAGGCTAGCCAGCAGGCTGCGGTCCTGGTGCTCAAGCCAGGGGCCGAGAATCAGGTGGGCAGAGCTGTCCACCAGGTCCCAGTTGTTCACATGCTTTGTGTTGTCGAGATAACAGCGGGCCAGCCTTTCTTTTTTCCTGTCGTCACCGGCACGGAACAGGTTGACCATGATCAGCAGGACCAGCAGCCGTGCCTCGTGAAAGTCTGCCTTGAGCAGCAACCTGATGTCCTTGAGCAACAACTCGAGGTTGTTTCGGGCAATCAGGCGCAACTCCGGCATCAGGACCCCGACAAAGACGTCATTGGCGGCGTATTGTCCTTACCCGGTTTTAAAAAATCGGGACGCCCTTTCTGCCTGCCTCGGATCTTCGCGCTTTTTAAGGTCTGCCAGGAGGGTGGCGGCTGTCGTCATTGAGGCGTGTCCTGAACGGACGCTTCTTCGGAATCCGCCTGCTCAGGGGGGGGGGATGCTGCTGTGACCGGACGGGTGACAAACCAGAAGCTCAGCACTGTCAGGACCAGTAGTGGCAGGAACAGCGGGTAGAGATATTCAGGATGCAATATCGAACTCTGGTAGCCAAAAATCTCATAGGCATAGGCGATGGTCGTAACGATCAGGGCAACCAGCAACGCCAGCGCCAGGCCGGCTACCAGGTTGAGGGTCTTCAGGCGCACTAGCAGGCACACGGGTACGATAACAATGGTATTAACGGCGGCGGCTGCCAGGTAGCCAGAGATCAGCAGCAGGGCTTCATAGACCACCGGGATATAGCCTGGGGGGGGCGACTGGATCTGCTGCCAGGCTTGCGGCCCGGCAAACAACAATGCCGCCACCATGGGCGCGATGAGAAAAGCATGCTTCATGCGTTAGCCACCGGAATATCCGCCAGAAAATCGGTCACGCCGACATCATGACCAAACTGCATCAGCAGTGTCGACATCTGTCCGCGATGATGGGCCTGGTGGTTGAAAACATGCATGATGACCTCGGCAAAATTGCGGCTGCTGACAACACCCTTGGTATTAGCATAGGTTAGGTTCTGCTCCAGATCGGCTGCCGTCAAATCTTCACAGGCCCATTGGCTGATCATGGCATCCATGGCATCCCGGGCCATCCTCAGCTCATCCAGTGTACTGAAGACAAGATCGTCGAGCGCTTTCGGCACCGGCATGGAAAGCACCGGAACCAGTGCCGGAAACGGCCTGAAGTCATTATGGAACCGGGTGAACCACAAGATGTCGCCCACAAGGAGGTGGTTCAGGGTGCCACTGACGGATTTGAAAAACGCTCCACGGTCAGCGCTGTATTCGGATTCACTCAGCCGTGCAGCGGTATCAAATACCTGGCAATTGAAGCGGGCGTTATAGCCTGACAGCAGCCTGATATGTTTCAGCATGATGGACATGATGCTTCTCTCCCTGGTTCAGACAGGACGGTTCAGCGTCCCCTCTCCCGGGGTGATGAACAGCATGCTGGCTCGGCTGGCAACCTTCGCGGTATGCCAGCAATTCTTCGGCACCAGCACATATTCCCCGGGTGTATCCAGGGTGATGGTACTGACCTCGCCCATGGCGGTTTCCACGAGGAACCTGTCCGCTCCGGCCAGCAGATTCTCAACCTCATCGCCGTTGGGATGCACTTCCCAGGTCGGCCAGTCTACGGTGAATTCAAACCGGGACACCAGGTATTCGTTTTTCCAGTTACCCAGCTGTCCCGACATCAGGCTGGGCCAGAACTGCTCATCCTCAGGCAGCCGCTCAACCGAAGCATCCGGCCTGAGCCTGAGAAAATGACTGCCGAGATCAAAAGGACCGGGAGTGTCAGTCATCGCTGCTCTACCCTACCGCGAAACCCAGTAGCGCTGCATTTCCAGGAACAGGAACGAGGCGGTCCAGGTGATCAGCAGCAGTCCGGTCAGTGACTCGATGCCGGCCAGGATGCGAATGCCGCCAAACGGCTCGATATCGCCATAACCCAGCGTGGTGTACGTGGTAAAGGAAAAATAGATGGCATCAGAGTGGCTGATGACGAAGCGGCCTTCCAGGTAACCGAGGTTTTCCGCCACGTGCATGTAGTAGTAGGCAAACCCGAAAATCAGGACTTCCACCACATGCGCCAGCAGCGCGCCAAACACCCCCATGACCAGGCGGTACCGGTACTTGATGCGCAGGGTGGGCATAAGCAGGGTGAGTCGGTACAGGCATTCATAATGCAGCAGTACTACCAGTGTCACGACGGCGACTATGATGACGAGCAGCAGAACCATCCGGGCTTCCCGCAATTGCTTTGCGACAGATTCTACCTTAATCCATGGCCCCGCAGACACCGTCCGGCCGGATTGCCTGCAAAAAGAAACCCCGGCGAATGCCGGGGTTTCGAAGTGGCAGTTTGGGTCGTATCAGGAACCGACTAGGCCACCGTTCTTGCGTTCCAGCACCACCGTGGCATCACGGGGCATGACGGTGTCGGGATCCGGGTGCTGGACGTTGATGAACAGCGTACTGCGATCTGGCGTCATGGCAATACCGGTGATTTCGCAGCCGGCAACACCTTCGAACAGGCGTCGAATCTCACCCGTGGCGATATCAGCCACCAACCGCTGATTTTCGAGACCGTCTTTCTGGCCACCATCGGTCTCAATAAAAATTCGGCCATCGGGGTCGGCCCACAAACCATCCGGGTCAGCAAAGGATTCCTCTGTGCCGTGGGTATCTTCAGCAATCAGGAAAATATCTCAGATGAAGGTGTTGCCGACATAGTCGTCACTGTCGAGTCAGCGGGTAGATGTGGCCATCCGAGCTCGGGGCCAGCGAATTGGCCGCATTGGGCTCGGTGCGGCGGCTGTTGTTGGTCAGTGTGCAGTAGCAATACCGTCGGCATCGATCGTGGTCCACTCCGGACGATCCTTCAATGTTGCCCCAACCGCATCGGCGGCCAGGCGTGCATACACCAGCACCTCGGCCTGGCTGTTGAAACCGGCCGCCTGCATGGCCGGGTCATTGATGGTCAGCTCCAGCCAGTCGCCGGTGCCGTCATCGTTGAAGCGGGCTACATACAGCCTACCATCATCGAGCGGGCTTTCACCCCGGGCCACTGTCGCATCGGCACTGTCATTGGAGACATACTTGTAAATGCAGTCAAAACGCTCGTCATCGCCCATGTAACCCGCAGCCCGGTCATCCTTGCCGATCACGAGGGCACAGCCTTTGTGCTTGAAGCGGCCCATAGGTCTGCGTTTGACCGGCGCGGTATTCGGGCGATAGGGATCGATCTCGGGCATCTAGCCAAAACGGTTGGCTTCGTTGGCATAGTCCGGGTTGGTCAGGTCAAAACGCTCGTCAAACAGGTGCCAGCCATAGCCGAACCGGCCGGATGAAAGGCCATAACGGGCCTGGGCCTGGGTTGCCACATAATTGCCATTGCCACCAAAGCCACCGTTGAAGTTTTTCTCGCAGGTCAGGTAGGTGCCCCAGGGGGTGTAACCATTGCCGCAATTATTGACGGTCCCCATGGGGATGTTGCCCGCCGCGGTCTGCAAAAAGGCGCTGCCGGCTGCCGGACCGCTGAATTCCACCGGAGTATTGACGAGAATGCGGCGTGCCAGGCGATTCTCGTTGACGGTACGCCAGTTCATGTTAGTGCTGGGGCGGCGCTCGATTTCTATCACGGGAACGCCATGGGCGTACTGGGACTCGCGCACTTCCTCCACGCTGACCGGCACATCCTTGCCGATGACCGCAGCGTTATCACCGAACTCATGGCTGAACAGCTGCACACCGTGCTGGTTATGACGACCCCGACCGTATTCCAGCGAAAAGTACCACATGCCGTCTTGGCCGATACCGATGATTTCCTGGCTGCCTGAATAGTGAGGGTCACCCCAGGGCAGGATCACCTTTATGCAGTAATCATCGGAGACCCGGGACATCAGGCCGTTGCCAACCGCAACAGGCACAGAACCGAAGTTGACCAGGCTGGAGGCCTGCGGTTCAGGGGCTTGAAAAAAAGAAGCTACCGCGGCAGTGACACCGCCGGCAGTATTTTGCGGCGTGAAGCCTATACCGACAGAACATCGCCAAAGGGGCGGTTACCCGTCGGATTGGAAACACCCTCATCATGATCATGGAACATGTTTTTTCCTCGTTTGTAGAGCAGGTGAACGATACGAGGAATGGTAGCGGTAAAACTTTGACGAATGATAAACGCGGCTTGAAAAGCCGATTAATGTCCGTTGGTTTTTTAATGAACGTTCGTTTATGGAATTGTTTGAGACAACAAGCTAAACCGTTTTTGCCTGGTACCGCGCCTTGATACTAGGTCGCAGCTTATTAGCTATAGCAACGAGGGACAGCATCACGGGCACTTCCACGAGCACGCCGACGACCGTCGCCAGGGAGGCACCCGAATCCAGGCCAAAAACTGAAATGGCAACGGCGACGGCGAGTTCAAAAAAGTTTGACGTGGCGATCATGCAGGCCGGTGCCGTCACCTTGTGGGACAGCCGCATGGACCAGGCGATTGCCAGGGTGATAAAAAAGATACCGTAGGTCTGGAGCAACAGCGGTATCGTAATCAGGACGATGATCACCGGGTCGCCGAGAATCTTAGTGGCCTGAAAACCAAACAGCAGAACAACAGTGGCCAGCAGTCCGGTAATGGACCAAGGCTTGAGAAAAGCGAGCAGTTTTGCCAGATCCTCGCCATCATGTTTTTTCTCCAGCATATGCCGCGTGATAACGCCGGCAACCAGGGGTATCACGACATACAGCACAACAGATAACAGCAGGGTCTCCCAGGGCACCGTGATATTCGATACACCGAGCAGGAAAGCGGCAATGGGGGCAAAAGCAAATACCATAATGATGTCATTGACTGACACCTGCACCAGCGTGTAATTGGGGTCACCTTTGGTCAACTGACTCCAGACAAACACCATCGCAGTACAGGGTGCCACACCAAGCAGGATCATGCCGGCAATATACTGTCCGGCCCTGTCAGGCTCCACCAGGTCAACATAGATGACGCGAAAAAACAGCCAGCCCAACAGGGCCATGGAAAAGGGTTTGACGAGCCAATTGATGAAGCAGGTCAGCAGAATACCGCCCGGTTTTTCGCCGACAGATTTCAGCGAGGAAAAATTTACCTGGGTCATCATAGGGTAGATCATCACCCAGATCAGCACAGCCACCACAATATTGACGTGAGCTATCTCAAGTGCTGCAACGGTGGAAAATATCCCGGGTGCCAGGCTGCCCGCCAACACTCCGCCGGCGATAGCCAGAAATACCCAGACCGACAAATATCGTTCAAATAAACCCACGCTAATCTCCCCCAACAGCTCTCAGAGTTTCTTCAGTTCAGCCAGAATATCAGCAGTACCCGGAGAATCAGACTCAATGATCGCAACAACATCTGATGCGAGCGCCCTCAGCTTACTGATCGTGTCATCAAAAGCCTGCTGTTTTTCAGCATCAGAAGCCTCTCCTGCACTGGGATCTCTGAGTCCCCAGTGCAGTTTTACTGTTTGGCCGACCCAGAGTGGGCAGCTTTCATTGGCGGCCCTGTCGCACACGGTGACAACAACATCGGGAGCAAAAGCCTCCATGTCATCCCATGATTTGCTGTTGAGGCCATCTGTGGCAATGCCATGCCTGGCAAGCGCCTGCAGTGTCAGCGGATGGACCTGCCCTTCCGGTGCGCTACCTGCACTTCTGGCCTCCAACAGGCCTTTGCCGACTGCATTGAAAATCGCCTCTGCGAGAATACTGCGACAGCGGTTGTGGGTACAGATGAAGAGAATTTTCAGGGCAGGCAATATCTTTTGCATGGGGTAAATCAGTCAGGCTTTTGGTGGCAGGCATTGTAATGATGAAATATTAAAATTCGGTAAAGTGGGCAATCGTCAACACAACCTGATTAACACAATTTTGTCACGGGCTTTATCTGGCGCTTGTGAAGCTGCGTCTACACTTGTCAAAACCTGTGGAGACCATACCCATGAAAAACAGGCCCTCGCTAAAACACTGCCGCACTATCTTCATCTCAGATGTTCACCTCGGCACCAAAGGCTGCAAAGCCGAGCTTCTCAACAGTTTTCTGAAAGCCCATCGTTGCGAGAACCTGTTTTTGGTAGGAGACATCATCGATGGCTGGCGCATTTCCTCCACCAAGTGGTACTGGCCCAGCGCACACAATCGCGTGGTTAGGCAGATCCTGCGCAAATCGGAAAAGGAAAATACCAACGTTTTTTACGTGGTTGGTAATCACGATGAATTCCTGCGCGAGTATATTGCCGAGCACAATTTTGAAATGGGTAATATCAAGGTTGTGAATTAATTCCGTCATGAAACCGCCAAGGGTGAAAATCTGTGGGTCATTCATGGTGATGCCTATGACGGCATCACGCGCCATCATAGATGGGTTGCCCTCGCCGGTGACGCCGGCTACAACTTTCTGCTCTGGTCAAACCGTTGGTTCAATGGCATACGCCGGGCGTTCAACCTGCCCTACTGGTCACTGTCAAAAGTGATCAAACACAAGGTCAAGAAGGCAGTAAGCTATATCTTTGAATACGAAAACACCGTCGCCCGTGAAACCGCCAAGCGCAAACTTGACGGTGTCGTGTGTGGCCATATCCATCATGCCGAGATGAAAACCATCAATGGCATCCGGTATTACAATTGCGGTGACTGGGTGGAAAGCTGTACTGCAATTGTCGAAGACATGGCGGGCAACCTGGATATTGTCACCTGGACCGATAGTGATGTGGACCATGCCGAGAAGGTGATCTACTTGGACAATGAAGACAGTGCTGCTGGTGACGGCAAGGACCGCAAGGTCGCCTGAAGCGCGTCGATGCCTACTGGGAACACTGGCTGATCTTCACTGCACTTCTGTGACGTCTTTTTTTAACAGCTCACCTTGAGCCAACCCGGCTTATTCACAAACTTTGCTGACCACGGTGTCCGACCACAGGCGTTCAGAAAGTGCTGCTATGGATACTCGATCCTTTTCACCCAGCCATTGTGCGATGGCCCTGGCAACATCGGGGTACTGCACACGAAATACCGGTGCCTTGCCCTGCAACCACTGGCGAATGACATCACGATCCAGGCGCTTGATGACCGTGGCATAGCCCAGTTCCTCCAGGGCCCGGGCATTGGACAACTGTTCTATCTGGCCATGCAGGGGTTTGGTGAGAATACGTTTGCCCAGCGGCAAACATTCACTGATCAACTCGAACCCCGAGTTGGTAATGACATACTCCGAGGTCACCAGGTCATTCTTGAAACCGGTTTTGGAGATTGCCCGGGTGTGGATATTGCCGTAGCTGAAGTTTTCCATGTCGGCATGGTAGAGCGTGAACTGCCAGTCCGGCATGTCACTGAACATCTGGACCAGGGCATCCTGGTTTTCGAAAGGCAGGTAAACCAGCACCTTGTTCCTGATCGGCTCCTGGCTCAGGTCTACTGAATGCATGTCGACGATAGGCGGCAGGATGGGCTGGTCGAAGTGATGCCAGTGCAGGCCGACCTTGGTGTCGGCCGGTGCGAAGTATTTCATCAGCAGCCTGGCTGCCGGGTTGTATCCCGCCACCGGCACATCATGGTAGAAGGCATACTGGTGCCCCACGCCAATCACTTCCCTGCCCTGTTGCCGGCCAGCCCAGGAAATCACCGGTTCGAAATCACTGATGATCAGGTCGTAGTCATCCAGACGTGCGTTGCGTATATCCCGCATGAACTGGAAGACATCATTGCCGGCCAGGGTGTCCAGCATGCGGATACGGCCATCACGGGTCACAAAGGTCATCCCGCGATACCAGTGGTAGTCATCACAGCACATCAGGGGCTGCTGCGAGCGGCCACTCATGGCCCAGTGCACGTCATACCTGCCGGTTTCAGCCAGGGCCTTGTTCATGGCAGCGGCCCGGCTGATGTGGCCGTTGCCGGTACCCTGGACACCGTAAAGCAGGCGTTGCACGGGGGTTTCAAGGGGAGTGTGGTCAGCCGGGCAGAGATGTGCTGCCGGCACCTTCTGAAGCAGGTCACTTTGTACTTTCAAAGTCGATTACCCTGACTGTTTGCCTGGGCAAATGATAAAGAAAGCCGGTGAGTATCCGGTTAAGGCTAATTAAAAGCCCGATTAAAGTAATTCATCCCGACTGGTCCTGAATCAGTAATTCACCCCAGGCACATCGATGACATAACGCTGCAGCTGGAAGCGGTCGCCCGGCAGCAAGTCATCCTCACTGCCCTGCGCATAACCGGTTTCGCTGAGCAGGTAGGCAATGATGCTGGCATAGTCTTCCGGTGGCAGCCCGCCGGGGTTTTCCGGCGGCATGGACACGGCAATGTCACTGTAGATATCGCCCAGGGTGAAACTGCCCCACTTGGTGTGCAGGGCCTGCCCGGCATAGTTGCCGGCTTCATGACAGTCGCTGCAGTGGTCGGCAAAAACCCGAGCGCCACGGGCTGCCTGCGCGGCATTGAATACGCCGCTGCCCACCGAGGTTTCGGTGATGTCGGCCCGTACCGGTCGCGGCACCTGGGACGGCTCACGCGCTGGCAGGGCAAATACCCAGATCACCCCGGAGCCCTGGGTGATATCGACATCGACCAGGCGCCCCAGGGTGGAGGTTTGTGCGGCGCCACCGCCGGCCGTCACGGCGATGTACTGCCTGCCATCGATTTCATAGCTGATGGGGGCGCCGGACACATCGCCATTCAGGCGGGTCTGCCAGAGCAGGTCCCCGTTGCGGTTATCGAGTGCAAAAAACTGGCGATCAGCAGTGCCGCCAAACACGATATTCCCGGCTGTCGCCAGAGCCGATGCTGTCATTGGCGCACCGCTTTCCGGTCGCCAGGTCCAGCGCCGCTCGCCAGCAACCGGGTCGAAGGCAACAAACTCACCCACGTAGTCATAGCCCGGTGCCAGCGTCGGGGTATAGGTGATGCCGGTAAGTCCGAAGCGGGAATGCCGGACCGGTGTCACGACCATGGCATTCATGCAGGAGTTGTTGACGCCCAGATAGTACAGCCCGGTGTCCGGGCTGAAGCTGGGCGCATTCAGGTTACGCACACCATGCGGGTGCGGGCAGACCTGGAACACCTTGCCGGAGTCCACATCTTCCGGCTGCGGCACGGTATCGGGGTTGTAGATGGGACGTCCTTCGGCGGTCCAGTCCGTGATGGTGTTGTCGTAGGCGGTACGATAGGCCTTGAGAAACTCACCGGTGGCCCTGTCCAGCACCACGCTCCAGCCGATCTTGCCGGTCTGGATCAGGGCTTTGCGTTCAACGCCATCGATCTCCAGGTCCACCAGCAGACTTTCATAGGTGGCCCGGTCCCAGTTGTCCTGGGGCACCAGCTGGTAATGCCAGCGCAATTCACCGGTATCGGCATCCACGGCAATGACACTGTTGGCATACAGGGCATCACCGTGACCTTCGGGGGTTGTGGTCCAGGGCGCCGGCTGGCCGGTCGGGGCATACACCAGGTTCAGATCGGGATCATAGCTCAGCGTGTTCCAGGTGGCGGCACCCGAGGGTGGATACTCGGCCTCCCAGTCCCAGGTTTCGGCACCCGGGTCATTCGGTCCGGGGATCGTGTAGAAGGTCCAGAGAATCTCACCGGTTTGTGCATCCAGGGCTTTCAGGCTGCCGCGGGCGGCAAAATCACCCCCGGACATGCCGATAAACAACTTACCGTTGGCCAGCAGCGGCGGGTGGGCATGGCCCTCCCCGTCATGGTAATCAGCCGTGCGGGTTTCCCAGCGCTTCTCGCCGGTTTGCGCATCCAGGGCCACCACGTAGCTGTCTGCCGTACCCCAGTAGAGGGTATCGCCATACAGGGATACCCCGCGAAAACGGCGATTGGCCTCGGACAGGGCGATATCGGCGGGATAGGTGCGCGTGTGACTCCAGACCAGTTCACCGGTGACGGCGTTCAGGGCAATGATGCGGCCGGTGCCTTCCCCGATGAACATCAGGCCATTGGCCACGATGGGGGTAGCCAGCCAGCGGCTGCCATCGCGCATGGCATAACTCCAGGTCATGCGCAGTTCATCGACATTGCGGCGGTTGATGCTGTCCAGCGGACTGTAGGCCGTGGCATCGTAAGTGCGGCGATAGTTCATCCAGTCACCAGGCTCAGGATTCAGTAACCGGTCATCAGTGACCGTTTGCCAGTCCGGTTGTGCCACGACATGCCATCCCGGCACGCATGTACACAGCAGCAAGCATCCCCAGAAGCGGTTTTTCCACACCATGACAATCCCCCATAGGCCGTCGGCAAAGGGGATGAGTATAGGGCGAGAGCGGCGCAGAAATACAGCCGGGATGGCTGTGCCTGGGAATACGTGAGGAAATGGCTGGGGTGGTAGGATTCGAACCTACGCATGACGGAGTCAGAGTCCGTTGCCTTACCGCTTGGCTACACCCCAGTGGATCGGGTCTATCTTCGAATCCTGAAAGGATTCGTCTTACTTAACGCATGACTGGAGTCCGTTGCCTTACCGCTTGGCTACACCCCAGTTACATCCTGGATGCCGAAAAAAGGGCCGTTTGGACCGCTTTTTTCGAAGGGCGCAATCCTACTAATTCTGCTGGGTTTTTTCCAGTTTTTTACCCGTATTTAGGGCGTCTATCCTGTGTTTTTATGCAGATTCGCCAGGACCCCTTTAATTTGTCAATTTTCTCCGGCAGTCAGCAGCCGTTATGGGACAGAAAATTGAGTCGAGTACCTTCACACCGAAGGAACTTGAGCAGTTCAAACAGCCGTTACAAGATGAAACCGCCCTGTGGCGGCAATGGTTTGCAACCGGGCGTTTTGCCGATGCCGGTTACGTGGCCGGGTTCGAGCTGGAAGCCTGGCTGCTGGATGCCAGCAATCATGCCGCGCCAGAAAACGCCTCCTTTCTCTGGGCGCTCAATAATGCCGATGTCGTGCCGGAACTGGCTACCTTCAACTTCGAGGTCAACGGCCCAACGGCCACCATCACCGGCGATGTCTTTGACCGCATGGACTAACGGCTGCTGGCCACCTGGGGCTGGTGTAACGAAACCGCGGCCTCCCGTGGCGAAAAAATCATCATGATCGGCATCCTGCACCACCTGCGCGAGTCGGACCTGACCCTGCAAAACATGTCGGCAATGTCCCGTTACAAGGCCCTGAACAACCAGGTGCTGATGGCGCGTGATTTTGAGCCCCTGCACCTGCACATGACCGGCCGTGACGAAATGGACACAAAGAAGGATGACGTCATGCTGTAAGCCGCCACGACCTCCTTTCAGGTCCGCTTCCAGATTTCACTTGCCGAATCGGTGTCCGTCTTCAATGCCTCGCTCCTGGCTTCCGAGCCGGTGGTCGCCGTAGCTGCCAACTCACCCTACCTGTTTGGCAAGGACCTCTGGGATTAAACCCGCATTCCCCTGTTTGAAAAAAGCGTCCGGGTCGGCGATCCGGGCCAGCTTTGGTTACGGGTACCTGGAAAAGTCCCTGCTGGAGTGCTTTGAATCCAACCTGGCTGACTACCCCGTGCTGCTGCCGCTAGTGAACGATGCGCCGTCGGAAAAAATGAGCCATGTGAAATTCCACAACGGCACCATCTGGCGCTGGAACCGGCCCCTGATCGACTTCAACCAGGCTGGCGATTCGACCCTTCGCATCGAGCACCGCGTCATTCCAGCAGGGCCGACCATCCGTGACAGTTTTGCCAATGCCGCTTTTTATTGCGGCCTCACCCATGGCCTGACCCGGCGCCATGGCAACATTGCCGACTGCGTGCCTTTTGCAGAAGTAAAAAGCAGTTTCTATGACTGTGTACGTTACGGGCTGGATGCCCGCGTCAGCTGGCTGGGCGGGGGTAAACGATGCGGTAGTGGTCGTGGATGAGAATGGCGGGATGATTACTGACGAGGTGTTCACCATCAGCGAGGGTTGCCTGGTCAACAACATAACCCTGATGCCCTCCATGCTGACCCTGGACGAACGCGTGATTCGGCAGGATTGCCTGTGCGATGTGATGGAGCGCTACCAGATCGCCATGGAAGAGAAGTTCACCACCGATGACAAACCGATCTGGGCACCGGATAACCCCGGCTGAGACCACAGGCAGCACTAGGCAAGAGGCAAGCTCAGGATGCACTCGCCATAATGCCTGTTAACGTTTCATGAGGATTTACCGAATTCGAATGCATAGGTGCAGGTCGGTATAAGGCGCTTGCGCCGCCATCCGACATGGCGACCACTGGTCGCCTTTTTTAAACGTTTTTAACAGACACCAGCGATGCCGGAAGGCGGCCTGCTGCCTTATCCGACCTGCATCTTTAATTGTCCAGTAGACGGCGCTTCGTACCGCTTCCGGCCTGTGGAATATACGAAAAGCCAAACGAGTCGTCCTTGCCTCTTGTCTCTCTCCCTAAACCAGCAGCCTTTCCCGGAATTCCCCGCGCATGCAATGGTTCGATGCCATCGAAGCCGAGTAGGCACCGGCATTGATCAGCACGAGGTAATCCTCATCCGTCATGTCCGGCAGCATGGCATCTTCGTACCACACATCCAGGGCTTCGTTGATGTTGCCGACCACGTGGCAGGGTGCCAGCGGTTCGCCGCGGTAGTACAGCGGCACCGGCTGGAACGGCAAGCTGTAATGGGCCGGTTCCGGGGCAATGTTGAAACCGGCATCCACCCCCAGGAACAGCACATCGCGCTTGGTTTCCAGGTAGGTTTTTTCCAGCAGCAACAGGCCGGCATCCTTCAGCACGTAATCGCCGGGCTCCACTTCAATGTGCAGGCCACTGTCACCGAACTGGCGCCATAGCACGGCTGCCCACTGGTCGAGATCGAGCCGGTCATCGGTCCTGACATGGGGCACGCCCAGGCCGCCACCGACATTGACCCGGGTGACTGACGGGCACTGTTCGACGAACCACTTGCACTCGGCAATGATGCTTTCCCAGATCGGCAGTTGCGCATTGAGATAGCCGCAACCGGTATGGAAATGAATCTTGGTCACTTCCAGGCCGAAGTCCCTGGCAGTTGCCAGGGCCTGGTGAAACTGCTCCTTGTAGATACCGAACTTGGTGGTGACATTGCCGGCATACTGCAGTTTCGAATTGCCCTGGCGACTGATACCCAGGCCTGGATTGACCCGAATACCGATTTCAGAGCCGGAAAACATTTCGCCCCACTGACGAATACCGTGAATCGAGTCGGCATCGAAAAACAGCCCGGGATACCGGGACAGACGGTCAAAATCCTTGCGCGACAGACTGCCCGCCGTGAAGGAAATTTCCTGGGGCAGAAAACCACAGCTGGCCGCATGCGCCACTTCCGCCGGTGAACAGGCATCGATGCCACACAGGCCGGATTGCTTGAGCGCGGCCAGCAAAGGAGCAAAGCGGTTGGCTTTCATGGCGTACAGGAGGGTGCTGCGGCCGGCCAGGCCGGCCTTGTCCAGCGCCGTGCGCAGGCGGCTCAGGTTGTCCCTGACGCGAGGCATGGCGTAAACAAAGCCGGGAGTACCGAGCTCCCAGACCAAGTCAGCGACGTTGTGACCGGCAAACACAAGCTCACCGTTCCGGTAGCAGAGGTCTTCTCTCTGCCACCAGTCCAGTGCGTTCTTGTGTGTGCTGTCCTGCCCTTTTGAATTAATGGGTATGGACGTGTTCATGGCTCTCGATGACGATCTGGTGTGGTGCCTCATTGCGACCGGTAATCCAGCCACGGCAATTTTCACTGCCACAACAACAGGCAAATTGCCTGAACAGGGTGTCTTCAGTTTCAGTGTAGTCCATGAACAGGAAGCTGCCGGCCTGGATCGGTTTCAGGGCGGTCAGGGTCCTGGCCCGCATGTTCAGGGACACATTCGGATCACAGGAATGCAGCAGATAACCCGTAAAATATGGATCATACATGTGCCTTCTCTTGGAAATCTGCAGCGTGTGCTGCCGGATGTCTGTGACGATCTCACCAGCCACAACAGCCAGCAGATCGCCCGGTTCAAAACTTCTGTAAGTAATGACGCCATGCCCGTTTTTGTGGTCCTTGGCGGTAACTGCAAAATCACTGGCTTGCGGAAACAGGGGATTGTTTCCAAAAGAAAGTGGATAAAGCATCCTTTGTGATCTCCAAAAAATAAGGGATAGGAAACGAAAAACGACCTGTTTCTGGGGAGCAGAAATTCAGGCCGTTTTCAGGCGCGATTTATACTCCTGCTGGGGGAACGCGACAAGAAATAATTACGGTTTGAATCAAGTTTTTTTGGTGCTGCCGGCACCATCACAGTGCGGCTGAAAAGCAGGTAAGGGGTGCCTATTTCGGCGACTGTTCGGCCTCCGTAGCTACGGGATTGAGCCCCATGGCGAGCGCCCATTTGCGCCAGAGGGAACGGGCAAGTTTCTGCATATCCAACTCCTTGTCCTTTTCGTCAACGATCTCCAGGCCGAGCATGGTTTCCAGGATATCCTCTAGGGAGATCACCCCCTCGACATCGCCATACTCGTTGACCACCAGGGCCAGGTGAATGCGCTGTTTCAGGAATTCCTCGAAGGCCAGTAACAGGGGTTTGAACTCGAGCATGACAAGCAAATCTCGCCGGTAGTGGCTGAGGGTATTGTCGTAATTGCCCCTCGCCTGCGCCAGCAGGATATCGTCCTTGAGCACAAACCCGGTGACATGATCGAGATTGGCACGGTAAATCGGGATGCGGGAAAAACGGTTTTAGTCGTGCTTGCGAAAGAACTCCTCCACCTTCATGGTTTCAGGCAGGGAGAAGACCACGGTGCGCGGCGTCATGGCCGACTTGATATTGGTGTGCTGCAACAGCAGCAAGTTCTTCAGCATGCTGGATTCGTGTTCCGCTAGTTACCCTTCCCGCTCGCTGAGCTCGGCCATGACCACGAACTCATCCCGACTGAAGCCGGAGAGCGTGGCCTGCTCCTGGGTCAGGTTGCCGGTAAGCTTTACGGAGAGCATGACAAAGGGATACAGCACGATCGTCAGGTACTTCAGGCCACAGGCCGTCATGGGCGCCAGGGATGTCCAGTAATGGACACCCAGGGTCTTGGGAATGATTTCGGAAAACACCAGGATCAGCAATATCAGGATGGCCGAGATCAGCCCGACCCAGTTGTTGCCAAACACTTCTGCTGCCTGCGCGCCGGCCCCTGCCGCTCCCAAGGTATGGGCGGTGGTATTCAGTGTCAGGATTGCCGCCAGCGGCCGGTTGATGTCTTCCTCCAGGGTTTTCAGGGTGTCCGCGGAACAATGTCCCTCTTTTTCCTGGAGGGCGATATACGGCGTCGTGACACTGAGCAGAACGGCTTCGGCAATGGAACAGAGGAAGGAAAAGCTTAGGGCAATGGCGATGTAGACGAAAAGGAGCGTCATCAGGATTCAGTAAAAAAGCGAACTTTCAGAATAAACATCGCAGGCCAAAGGGGCAAGAAGCTGATGTCTGGATAACCCGGTAGGTCGGATAAGGCCGAAGGCCGTCATCCGACATTTTTCGGTATTCTTGAGGGGGTGTATATCAGGCGAACGACTGTCGCCATGTCGGATGGTGGCGCAAGCGCCATATCCCGACCTGCACTTCCATCAATATCTAATTGACCTTCGCCAGCAGGGAGTCCAGGTGGTTGGCGAAGGCCTGCCGGTCCTGCTGATTCAGTGGCGGCGGCCCACCGGTGTGGACACCGCTGCTGCGCATGGTGTCCAGAAAGTCGCGCATGTTGAGCCGGCCACGAATGTTGTTGCTGGTGAACAGTTCACCGCGCGGACTCAGGGCCAGCGCCCCTTTTTCGATGACCTCTGCCGCAAGCGGAATATCCGCCGTGATCACCAGGTCACCGGCGGCCACCTGCCTGACGATTTCGTTATCGGCGACATCAAAGCCGCTGGCCACCTGGATGGCCGTGATGTTTTTGTCGGGCGGCGTCGACAGGCCCTGGTTGGCGACCAAGGTCAGCTGCATGCCGGTCCGGCGGGCGGCCCGGAACAGGATTTCCTTGATCACGCCCGGACAGGCATCCGCATCTACCCAAATTCTCATGGTATCTCTGTACGGCTTTTCAAAAATGGCCTGTTCATCGTGTGTATGTGACTGACGTTCTTTTGCAGGGCCCCGATTGGCGTGTACTTTTGCCATGCATTATTCAGGCAGCTGTCATTGCGGGGCCGTCACGTTCAGTGTTCAGGCCCCGGAACATCTGGAGGCTGATCGCTGCAACTGTTCAATCTGCAGCTAAGCCGGCTGCCTGCATCTCATTGTGCCCAGGTCAGCATTCCAGCTGCTGACCGGAGAAGATCATCTCCACACCTACACCTTCAACACAGGTGTCGCCCAGCATTATTTCTGCAAGACCTGCGGCATCAAGCCTTTCTGCATTCCGCAATCCAATCCCGATGGTTTCGACGTCAATATCAATTGCCTGGATACCCGGCCGGCCTCCCTGGAGGTTGTGCCTTTCGACGGCCAGCACTGGGAGCAGCACGCTCACACACTGGCCCATTAAAGCCCGGAATCATGAGCCGTTTTACGCCTGACCGCTACCGCCCTTGCTGGCCCTGTTGTTCAGCATGAGCATTGCCGGACTCGCCCAGAATGAAAAGCGGCGCGGCTGGCTATGGGGGTCATGCTGTTTTCTCGTCTCCGCCGTCATCCAGACCTTTCTCATCCCGGGTTGCTTTGGCGCCGTGCTGGGGTTTATCGTCATGTTCGTGGGCATGATCTGGGCCAACATGCGCTACCCGGTGAAGAAGGGTCCCACCCAGGGATAAGGCACTACAGGTCTCAAGGCAGCTCATGGCCAGCAGCCGGGCTCATCTGGCTCGGGCCGGTGGTGCCAGGCGCAGACACCAACCAGAGAGCACGGAGGTCTTGACCAAACGAACGCCCTGGAAATGACGCTGGCTACTCGTTCAACACACTGACAACGGGCAGGTCGATGTTATGCACAAACCCGCCCGCGAACTGCAGGGTGAGATTGACGCTGTTGCCATCACGAAGCGGTTTTTTCAGTCCCATCAGCATCAAGTGCATGCCACCGGTTTTCAACGCCAGCTGCCCCCTGGCCGGTATCGTGGCCGACATGACATGCTCCATGGTCATCATGCCGTCCGCCTGGCGCACGGAATTATGGATCATCACTGAATTTGCCGCTGCCGTGTTAGCCCCGATAAGCACGAGATCTTCATTGCTGTTGTTGACCAGAATCATGTAAGCGGAGGTATTGGCTGAACCCGGCGGCAGGCCTCGAACGTATCCATCCCGGACCTGCAGTTGCGTATTGGCGGCTGACCACGCCGGAGCCGACCAGGCACATGCCATCAACAGGCACAGGAAGGGGAAAAGTGGTTTGACAGTCATTGGCGGTTCTCGGTATTGGCTCAGGATTTGGGCAGGACGACCTGGATACTGGGCTGATTGTCCAGCGCGATGTTGCCGCGTAAACGGTAACCACCCACCGCATCGCGCATGATCTGGTAGATCCAGCGTCCCTCTTCGTCCGTGCGGGCATTGATCAGAAAGGTTGCCTCGCTGTCGCGAATGTACTGCCCGATTTCACCCAGCTCGACCATGATTTCGAGGTCACGCTCGGCCAGGGCTTCGGCATCCAGGTCAAAGACATCCATCTCGATCGTCCGCACTTCGGCCAGGCGGGTGCGTGCTGCACTGATTTCAGGTGCAGTACTCTCAATGCGCGCAGCACGATTGAGCAGGTCTTCCGCATTATCGTACTGGCGAACCTGGATGGCGGCATCGGCCAGTTGGACATAGCGCAGAGCAATGTCATGCATGCCGGCCAGGGCAATCTCGTTATCAGGATCAAAATCAAGTACTGCACGAAAACCGTCGTAAGCGTTGTTACCCGGCGGCGACATGAGACGGTTGTCCTCATAGGCCATGCGGGCCTCGTAAAGCATGTCAGCGAGAATGCGCTGGCGGACGAACGGATCATTTTCCAGTGAGCCTTCAGCGGCCGGCATATTCTCTGCCGACTGCTCGGCCGTATCCGGCTTATAGACAGCCGACTTGTCCTCGGTGCCGGCACAACCAGCCAGCAGCGCAACAAGCCCGGTCAGGAAAATTGGCAGTATCGGGTTACGCATAGGATGGCTCAGAGCATACCCCTGAATGGCAGGAATTTCAGCCATTGCCCGGTAGACACGGTTTCCCCCAGCGGTATTTCCGCCAGGCCATCAGCCCAGGACAATGAGGTCATGAGGCTGGACCCCTGGTTACCGAAAGGCACGAGAGTTTGCGCGCCGGCCTCATCAGTGACCAGCTGCACCCGCAGGAACTCTAGGCGGCTGCCGGGACAGGTTATCTCGAAACCGGCTCTGACGCGCAGGCAGGGTAATGGCAGCGTGCGACATCCCTGCACTTTGAGCAGATAGGCCCGTACCAACGTGACGAAGGTGACAAATACCGCCACGGGATTTCCCGGCAACCCGAAAAACGGCACATCCTGAATGCGGCCATAGGAAAACGGTTTACCGGGCTTGATGGCCAGCTTCCACAGCGCCAGTTGCCCCAGATTTTCCACGGCCTGGCGGACATGATCCTCGTCCCCGACTGATACACCGCCCGTGGTGATGATGCAGTCTGCCTGGCTCGCCGCTTCGGCAAGCGCCATTTCGGTGGCTGCCAGGGTGTCACCGACAATGCCCAGCTTGATGACACGCATGCCCAGGCCTAAGAGCAGCCCCGCCAGCGTGTAGCTGTTGGAATCATACAGTTGGCCAGGCGCCAGCGGCTCGCCGGGTGCCACGACCTCGTCACCGGTATTGATGATGGCCACCGTCAACGGTTGTTTGACGCTTACCCGGGCAATCCCCAGTGAGGCCAGCAAACCCAGATCCTGCGGACGCAGGCGATGACCTGCCTGCAGGATTTCCTCACCTGCGCTGACATCATGTCCCTTGCGGCGCACGTTCTCGCCGGGCGTTGGCAGTTCCTGGATGGTCACCCGGCCATCTGCCGTGGTGGTATTTTCCTGGATGACCACGGCATCGGCGCCGGCCGGCATGGGGGCACCGGTGAAAATGCGTGCGGCAGTGCCTGCTGCCAGCGTGTCGCCCGGATGCCCGGCTGCGATTGTCTGGCTCACCGGCAGGACACAGCCCACCTTGTCCAGATCAGCGGTGTTGACCGCGTAACCATCCATAGCACTGTTATCAAACGCAGGCACATTCACCGTGGCCGTCTGGCTTGCTGCCAACACGCAGCCGAGTGCATCCGGTAACGGCACTTCGGCTGTCACGGCATTCTCACGGGCATCTTTCAGCAGGAAGGCCAGGGCGTCAGTCAGCGGGGTGAGCGGGGATTGGGACATGGTATGAACCGGTTTAATTGTGGCGGCGATTTTAGCACATTGCCGGGTTTTCGCAGGTTAGTGAAGGAGCAAGGAGCAAGGAGCAAGGAGCAAGGA
>JBMTQX010000045.1:0-24611 GCA_049446715.1 Pseudohongiellaceae bacterium | reverse complement strand
GTGTACTTGGCAGGTAAACAAGAGGAACGACAGTGGTACGACAATTTTCAACGCATTCCGGCAAGTGGCTGCTCGCCGTATTTGTACTGATTTTTTCCGGTGCGCTTTTCGCCGCCGATGACGACATTGAAGACATCATTGAACGTATATCTCCGCCAGGCTCCGTTTGCCTGATCGGCGATGCCTGCGCCGGCGGCGCCACAGTGGCTTCCGCCGGAGGTGCTGGCAGCGGCCCTAGCGACCCGGTACAGATCTACAATACCTACTGCGTGGCTTGTCACGGCAGCGGGGCAAACAATGCACCGGTGCTGGGTGATGCTGCCATGTGGCAACCTCGCCTGGAAAAGGGCATGGATACGCTGTACGAAAACGCCATCAACGGTCTCAACAACAATGCCATGCCAGCCAAGGGCTTGTGCATGGCCTGTTCCGACGAGGCCATCATGGCCACCGTCGATTACCTGGTCGATTCCGTCCAGTAAGCCAAAAAGTGTTTTTAAAACCGGCCTTTGCTAGTGCACTGGCCGGTTTTTTCGTTTCTGGGCTGGCGAAAACCGGCATCCTGGACTATTCAGTAAGCAGACCCATCAGATGTTGCTGAAAGCAGGAGCAGGGAAATGTCACTGGCCGTTGTCCTCACCAGGGCCAATATTGGCATCGAAGCGCCCCTGGTCAGGGTCGAGGCACACCTGTCTAATGGACTGCCCGGCTTCAGCATCGTGGGCTTGCCGGAAACCGCCGTCAAGGAAAGCAAGGAGCGGGTGCGCAGTGCCATCCTGAATGCCCAACTCGATTTCCCGGACAAGCGGATAACCATCAACCTGGCGCCAGCGGATTTGCCGAAAAGCGGCGGGCGTTATGATCTTGCGATTGCTATCGGCATCCTGGTCGCTTCCGGTCTGGCCCCTGCATACAGTCTTGCTGACAGGGAGTTTTTGGGTGAATTGGCGTTGTCGGGAGACATCCGTGGCGTCAATGCTGTTCTGCCTGCCCTGTTGGCCGCCAGAGGCGTCAAGCATAGCCTGGTGATACCCGGTGAGAACCGGCATGAAGCGGGCCTGGTGGAAAACCCACACTGTCTCTGGGCCGGACATCTGCTGGAAGTATTGGGAGACTTGTGCGGAAAATCATCACTGCCCACGGTGAGAAAACAACCCGATCATAGGATTGCCTATCCTGTCGATATGCGGGATATCGTTGGTCAACACGTAGCGAAACGTGCATTGACGATTGCCGCCGCCGGCGGTCATAACCTGTTGATGCAGGGGCCACCTGGCACGGGCAAGACCCTGCTCGCGAGTCGCATTCCGACCATATTGCCCCTGCTGGATGAAAAAAGCGCGCTGGAAGTCGCGGCAGTGCGGTCAATATCGGCTCAGGGCGTGTCGGCAGAAAATTGGCGCGTGCCTCCATTTCGCTCCCCGCATCACACCGCGTCTGCCGTTGCCCTGGTGGGGGGCGGCAGTGCACTCAAAGTCGGCGAAGTTTCCATGGCGCACCATGGCGTGCTGTTTCTGGATGAGTTGCCGGAGTTCAGCCCGAAGGTGCTGGAGGCCATGCGGGAGCCGCTGGAGGCTGGTGAAATCGCCATTTCCCGGGCCAGCTACCAGGTACGCCTGCCGGCAGCCTTTCAGCTCATCGCGGCCATGAACCCCTGTCCCTGCGGTTATCTCGGTGATCCTGACCGCCCCTGTCGGTGCTCTCCGGACCGGGTTCGGCAGTATCAGTCCCGGGTGTCCGGGCCTTTGCTGGACAGAATAGACCTGCACCTGGAAGTGCCGCGCCTGAATGAACGGGACCGGGCGCAGTTGCTCACAGGACAAGCCGGCGAAGGGGAATACAGTACCACTTTACGGGAACAGGTTACCGGCGCGAGGCAGCGGCAGCTGGTACGATGCGGCAAGATCAATGCCCGCCTCAGCCAGGCAGAAATCAGAACATTCTGCGGTCTCAAGCCCAGCGATGAGAATTACCTCGCCGGCATCATGACGCGCCTGAAGCTGTCAACGCGGGCCTATTTTCGGTTATTGAAAATGGCAAGAACGATAGCTGACCTGGACAAGGCCCTGGCCATTAGCAGACCGCATTTGCTGGAAGCGGTCAGTTATCGTTTTCACCGCCACCAGGACTAGCGGATCCGGCCTGTTCCAGGTCATTGAGTTTGGCCTCCAGGCGGGCGATGGTTTCCTCGGCCCGGGCAAGCACTTTCATCTGTGCGTCAAACTCCTCGCGGGTGACCAGGTTGAGCCTGGCAAAAGCGCCCTGCAAGGTGGCCTGAACGTTTTTTTCCACCTCTTCGCGCAGGTCGGTTGCTACCGGCATCAGTCGTGTGATGCGGCTGCTCAGGTCCTTTAAAAACTCATTGTTTAACATAGGTTTATCCAGCTGATGCCGACCCGTATAGCAGGCAGGAGGGGCATCGTTTTTTTGATTTAACTAGCTTATACTCGACGTATGCAAAGGCCATTATGCCTGTTTTCAAGCTTTGCGTGAGGACAACAACTATGAAAATGATCACAGCAGTAATCAAGCCCTTCAAACTTGACGATGTGCGCGAAGCACTCTCAGGTGTCGGTGTACAGGGCATCACGGTTACCGAGGTCAAGGGATTTGGTCGCCAGAAAGGCCATACCGAACTGTATCGGGGCGCCGAGTACGTGGTGGATTTCCTGCCCAAGGTCCGCCTGGAAATCGCCGTCGATGACGCCATGACCGAGCAGGTGATCGAAGTGCTTAGCAAGGCAGCCAACACCGGCAAGATTGGGGACGGCAAGATTTTTGTGCATGACCTCGAGCAGGTGATTCGTATCCGTACCGGCGAATCCGGCGCAGACGCCCTCTAAATCACCGCTGGTGCGTTTCAGTTACCCCAGAGGTGCTGGAACAGAGCCAGAGCAACCACCGGTGCGGTTTCCGTTCTCAACGTTCGCGCACCCAGGTTCAAGCCTTTAAAGCCCTTGCCCAGTGCAAGGGCTTTTTCGTTCTCGGATATGCCTCCTTCCGGCCCAATCAGCAAGGTCAGCTGCCCCGGATTGGCCGCCTTTTCCGGGGTCGTCGCCATGGTCTGGTCAAGCAGGTAGCGTTTCCCCTGGGCCTCGCCGACCCAGTCCTGCAAGGAAACCGGCAGCGCCACCAGCGGCGGGATAACACGTCCGCTCTGTTCACAGGCGCTGATGGCCACCTGCTGCCAGTGCTCGCGACGTTTCGCGGCACGCTTGTCATCCAGTCTGACTTCGCAGTGTTCGGTAAACAACGGCTGGATCAGGTTCACGCCGAGCTCTGTGCTTTTCTGCACCACATAATCCATACGTTCGCCGCGCGAGATCCCTATAGCCAGGGTGGTGTGCAGGGGAGATTCCGTGCCGGGTTCGCAGGCGGTGGTGAAGCGCACCACGCCGTCCTTTTTGCCCAGGCTGACCACCGTGCCTGAAAACTCCCAGCCGCTGCCGTCAAAGGCGACCAGGGGCGCGCCGGGTTTCAGGCGCAGTACCAATGACAGGTAATGCACACTGGCTGTCTCAAGCGGAACATCACAGTCGAGTGCCAGGGGTTGGGCAAGATAAATTCTGGGAATACGCACAGGGCGTGATTGTCCGGAAATTCGGTCGACGAGGAAAGAGGTTCTCCCCCAAACCCTCTCTTATTATGATCATTCCTTCCTGATTCTGGCCAATACCCACATGCAAAAAGTCGTTATTCCCCTGGTGATCCTGGTGGGGTTCCTGTCACTGGCGTGCTCTACCTGGCCGGCAGTGGCTACCAGTGTCTGGGTCAGGCCTTTGCCATCAGGCGCTGGTGCGCCTATGGCGGCATCACGGCGGTGGGCCTGGCGATTTTTACCCTGCTCTGGCTGAGACCGAACGGTCTGTCGCTACTGGTCCTGCTTGTGTCTGCACTGGCGGGATTGATGGCGTTCCACCTGCCATACCGGCAGCAGCAGATTGCGGCGCAGGTGCCGCCCATTCACGACATCTCCATCAATACCATCAATCCGCCGCAGTTTGTCGCCATTGTGCCGCTGCGGGCGGGTTCACCCAACCCGCCTGAATATGACCGACCCGAAACCGCGGCCCTGCAGCACGAGCAATACCCGGACATCAGGACGCATGGTTACGTGCAGTCACCGCAGCAAGTGTTTGAGGCCATCACGGGGATGATTGCCGATATGGGCTGGGAGATGGTCGATGCCAGTTTGGCCGATGGCCGCATTGAAGCCACGGCAGTTACCGGTTGGTTTGGCTTCAGGGATGATGGTGTGTTTCGCCTGCAGGCCGGTCCTGCCAATTCGACCATCATGGACATGCGCAGCAAGTCCCGTGTCGGGCGCAGTGATATCGGGGTTAATGCCAATCGCTTCCGGACCTTCACCGTTGTGCTCAATGACAGGCTGATGGCCTCGAACTGACTGTCAGCAGATCAGTGAGGAATGTGGCCCAGTTTTGCGCGCTTGGTGGCCAGGTAGGCCTCGTTGTGGGCGTTTTCCCCGGTAATGATCGGGGCGCGGGTCACCGGGATGCCCAGTTCTTCTAGGGCAGTCACTTTCAGGGGATTATTGGTCATCAGCTCGATGCTGGTCACGCCGAGCGCCTCGAGCATCGGCTGGCACATGTCATAGCGGCGTTCGTCCGCGTCAAATCCCAAAGCCTGGTTGGCTTCCACCGTATCGGCACCTTCATCCTGCAGGTGATAGGCGCGGATCTTGTTGCCCAGCCCGATGTTGCGGCCTTCCTGGCGCAAGTAAAGAATAACGCCGCAGCCGCGAGTGGCGATACGGTGCATGGCTTCACGCAGTTGTGACCCGCAATCACAGCGCAGGCTGAACAGGGCATCACCGGTGAGGCATTCCGAGTGCACCCGGCACAGTACCTTGTTCTGAGCCCCCACATCGCCGTAAACCAGGGCAATGTGCTCCTTGTGATCGGCGGTGTCTTCAAAGGCATGAATCTCGAACTGCCCGAATTCGGTTGGCAGATGAGAAGAAGAGATGAATTTGACGGTCACGATACAGGCATCTTGGGTGCTCAAAATGAGGCGTGCACTTTACCAGAATTCCGTGCCCAAGGTTAAGGCGCCGCGGATGAATTCTCGTATGCCACGGCATCATGCTCAGACCAGGCAGAAGACACATGTGCCCATGGCGGCCATATCCGCGAAAGTCTGCCTGCTTCTACACGCTGGTCGGGGGGCGCAGATCGGGGAGAATTCATCAGAGGTTCCTTAATTTATGCGCACGAATACCGCATAATCGCTACCCCAACAGGATTTTTCATGACAGACCAGAGCAGCCAGATAGACACAGATATTGCCATCGCCGGCGGCGGGCCGACGGGGCTGGCCATGGCCTGCGCCTTGTCCGGCTGCGGCCTGCGTGTCCTATTGGTGGATGCTGGCAAGGACATCATTACGTGCGATGAACTGGTCGAGCAGGCCGCGTTGCCGGCATTTGATGCGCGTGTTAGTGCGCTGACAGTGACCAGTCAGCAGTTCCTGCAGGCTCTCGGTGTCTGGGACCTGATTCGGACCGCCCGGGTCTGCCCCTATCAGGACATGCATGTCTGGGATGGTGAGGGGACCGGTAGCATCCATTTCTCGGCAGCCGATATCCATGCCCCCAACCTCGGACACATCGTGGAGAACCAACTGGTGTCCGCAGTGCTCATGCAGCAGGCACGCCTCAGTCCCGACCTCCAGGTCATCCAGGAAGACAAGGTCAATAGTCTCGATCTGGCCGCGCCAGTCAGCCGCCATGACAGCGCAGTTATGCTGGTGCTCGACAGCGGCACCCGGGTGCGTGCACGCCTGCTGATTGGGGCCGATGGTGCCAACTCCTTCGTGCGCGAGGAAAGCGGCTTTCGCCTGCGGCAATGGGAGTATGGCCACAAGGCCATTGTGACGACCGTGAAGACGGAGAAGCCCCATGACTACACAGCCCGGCAACGTTTCATGCACACCGGTCCGCTGGCTTTTCTGCCCCTGCACCTGCCCGGCCGGCGGCCTGAAGAGCAATGCTACAGCTCGATAGTGTGGTCGTGTGTGACAGAGCGCGCAGACGGCATTCTGGCGCTGGATGAGGATGCTTTCATGGCAGAACTGGCCAAGGCCTTCGAGTATCGGCTGGGCCGCATCGAACAGGCTGACAAGCGTTACAGTTTTCCCCTGTCGCAGCGTCATGCTACAGATTATGTCCAGGATCACCTGGCCCTGGTGGGTGATGCTGCCCATACCATCCATCCCCTCGCTGGGCAGGGCGTCAATCTGGGCTTTGCGGACGTGCAGGTACTCGCCGACGTGATCCGGTCAGCCCACGCCAGGGGGGAGAACTTTGCCTGTCACCAAGTGCTGAGTCGCTACCAGCGCAAGCGCAAGGGACCGAACCTGGGCATGATGGCGGCGATGGAAGGCTTTCGCCATGTATTCGCCAGTCATGACCTGGTCCTGACCTGGTTACGTAATACGGGTCTGAACCTGACTGACAACCTGCCGTTGCTAAAGCAGCAACTGATGCGCCAGGCCATGGGGCTCTAGCGCGCAACAAGGCTGGTCAAGTTAGCAATTTCCATGAATTCCACGCGGTCCGCTTGTGTTAACAAATGATAATAATTATCATTTGCGCCCGTTTGCAGGAGGTTTCGATGCTTCGCACCCCTATATTCTTGCTCACCCTGGCCCTGCTTGCCCTGGCTGGCTGCTCCGATCCTTCGGCACAAGCTCCGGCCAGTGCCCCCGTAACCGCAACCGCTGAACCGCAGGCACAGACAACTGCGCCCGAAATCACCGGCCCGGTGATCGTGTATTCCTCCCGCCAGGAACACCTGATCAAACCGCTGTTTGACCGCTTCACTGCCGAGACCGGGATTCCAGTGCAGTCCCAGACAGGCGAGGATGGTCCACTGATCGCCCGCCTGCAGGCCGAGGGCGAGCAGACCTTCGCCGATATTCTTTATACCGTCGATGCAGGCAACCTCTGGTCTGCGGCGGACAAAGGCCTGCTGGCCCCCATCGAGTCCGAAACGCTCGAGCAGAACATTCCGGCGCACCTGCGCGACCCCATGAACCGCTGGTACGGCCTGTCCGTGCGCGCCCGCACCATTGCCTATTCCACCGAGCGGGTAGACCCGGCCGAGCTGAGCACCTATGCCGCCCTGGCCGACCCGAAATGGCAGGGTCGCCTGTGCCTGCGCACATCGCGCAAGGTCTACAACATGTCGCTGGTGGCCACCATGATCGAGCGCCTGGGCAAGGAAGCGACCCAGGAGATTGTCGAGGGCTGGGTGGATAACCTGGCCACCCGCGTCTTCAGCAGTGATGCGCTGCTGATTGAAGCCATTGCCGCCGGCCAGTGTGATGTCGGCGTCGTGAATACCTATTACCTGGGCCAGCTGCAGGCCGAAAACCCGGATATCCCGGTTGCCCTGTTCTGGGCCAACCAGGCATCCAGTGGTGTGCATGTGAACATCTCCGGCGCCGGTGTGACCAGTTACGCGAAAAACCCGGCCGGTGCGCGGCGCCTGATCGAGTGGCTGTCCCAGGCCGAAGCCCAGCACCTGTTTTCGGAGCTGAACCTGGAGTATCCCGCCAACCCGACCATCCCGCCGGTCGACCTGGTCGCCCGCTGGGGTGAGTTCAAGCAGGACCAGCTCAACGTCGAAACCGCAGGCCGACTGCAGGCCGAGGCGGTCATGCTGATGGATCGCGCCGACTACCGGTAGGCGATCCCCGATGTCTCCGACTCTGAACGGCTGGCTATGGCGCGGCTCCGCGTTTGTCGCCGCCGCCATCGTGATATTCCCCATTTTCATCATTCTCCTGCAGTGGGGCACCGTGGGGTCCGGCGAGCAGGCGATCTGGCAGCACCTGTTTGATACCAAGCTGGATCGCCTGGCCTTCAATACCCTGCTGCTGGTGCTGGGTGTGGGTACCGGGGTTGTGCTGCTGGGCGTCAGCCTGGCCTGGCTGACCACGGTGTGCGAGTTTCCCGGCCGTCGCTTTTTTGAATGGGCGCTCATGCTGCCGCTGGCGATCCCCGGTTATGTCATGGCCTTCGTGTTTCTCGGGCTGATGAATTATGCCGGTCCGGTGCAGACCTTCTGGCGGGGGCAGTTCGGCAATGATGCCTGGTTCCCGGACGTGCAGGGCGCCGCCGGTGTCATCACCATCCTCAGCTTGGTGCTGTATCCCTATGTTTACATGCTGGCCCGCAGCGCTTTTCTCAACCAGGGCCGCAAGATGATGGATGCCGGCCGCCTGCTGGGCCTGTCCCGGCGCCAGGCCTTCCTGCGTGTCGCCATTCCGGTAGCCCGCCCGGCGATTGTGGCCGGCCTGGCCCTCGCGCTGATGGAAACCCTGGCTGATTTCGGTGCGGTCAAGGTGTTCAACTACGACACCTTTACCACCGCCATTTATGATGCCTGGTACGGCCTGTTCAATCTCACCGTGGCCGCCCAGCTGGCCTCGCTGTTGCTGCTCTTTGTCGGCGTCACCCTGGTGCTGGAAAAGCAGACCCGCGACAAGGCGCGCTACACCCAGGAAGGCGCCCAGTCCCGCTCTGTCTATACCCTGCAAGGCGGCGCGGCCACCTGGGCAGTTGTGTTCTGCAGCCTGGTCCTGATCCTGGCGTTCCTGATTCCCCTGGGCCAACTGCTGGTCTGGGTGTTCGAAGCCGGTTTTGGTGAGCTTGATGACCGCTACCTGGGCTTTCTCGGCCACACGCTGAGCCTGGGCGCCATTGCCGGCTTGCTGGCCGTGGCCATCGCGCTGCTGCTGGCCTTCGTCAAGCGCCTGCCCGGGACGCCAATAGCCCGGCTCTGGTCCGACCTGACCGTGCGCATGGCCACTCTGGGTTATGCCCTGCCGGGTTCGGTGCTGGCGGTGGGCATCATGCTCGGCTTTACCCTGCTCGGTATGGGCCAGCTGATCAGTAGCTCAATTATTCCTCTTATCGTGGCTTACTGCTGCCGTTTCCTGGCCGTGGCCTATGCGCCGGTCGATGCCGGTGTGGAACAGGTGCGGCCGTCGGTGATTGATGCCGCGCGCAGCCTGGGTGCCGGCCCCGCCCGTGTGCTACGGGAAATCTACCTGCCGCTGCTCAGACCGGGCCTGATCACGGCCTTTACCATCGTGCTGGTGGATGTCATGAAGGAAATGCCAGCCACCCTGATGATGCGCCCGTTCGGCTGGGAGACCCTGGCGGTACGCATTTACACCATGACTGCCGAAGGCCAGTGGGAACGCGCGGCGCTGCCGGCAGTGACCCTCATTCTCGTTGGCCTGGTCCCGGTTTACCTGTTGATCCGGGCCGCCAGGACACGTCCAAGCCACTGATTTTCAGCAATAAAATGCGCCTTGCGAAGTGCCTGATTCGCACATAATATGAGGCCATGTCATATGCCGGTGTCCGGGCAACGCCCCACACCGGATCGCAAGGCCCGGCACACTCAGCGCCGGGGCAACAGAGGAATTGAACGTGAGTGATACCCCGGAAGATTTGTACTACGCCGCCTCCCATGAATGGGTTAAAGCCGGGGAGGACGGTATTGCGACTGTTGGAATCAGTGACTTCGCCCAGAGCGAACTGGGTGACGTGGTGTTTGTTGAGCTGCCAGAAGCGGGCAGCGAGGTCACAGCACGCGATGAAGTCAGTGTCGTTGAATCCGTCAAAACCGCTTCGGACATCTATGCACCGGTTTCCGGTGAAATCGTGGCAGTGAACGAGTTGCTCGAGGATAGTCCGGAGACCATCAATTCCTCACCTTATGACAATGGCTGGATTTTCAAAATCCGCATGAGTAATGAGGAGGAGCTCAAGGAGCTGCTCAGCGCTGAGGATTACAAGGAACGTCATAACGCCTGAGACCAGGCGGTACCGCGGCCAGTGCGGACCTGATACTGGCAACAAGGAAATTCAAACGGCGCAGGACACTGTGGGTGCCCCTGCCGCTACGATGGTAATAAACGGACGTGATTGATTCAGACGGTTTCAGGCCCAATGTGGGCATCATCATTTTTAATGGCAGCGGCAAGCTCCTGTGGGCCAAGCGCATCGGCCAGGATGCCTGGCAGTTTCCGCAAGGCGGGGTGCAGCACAACGAGTCACCGGAAGAAGCTGCCCTGCGCGAACTCAATGAAGAAGTGGGGTTGGAACCCCATGATGTGGAAATCGTGGCCTGCACGGAAAAGTGGCTGCGCTACCGCTTGCCGAAACACCTAATCCGCCAGAATTCCCGCCCGGTCTGTATCGGGCAGAAACAGAAGTGGTACCTGATGCGGCTGATTTCGGACACGGAGAAAATCCGTTTTGATCGCAGTGAGAAGCCGGAGTTCGATCACTGGCGCTGGGTCAGCTACTGGTATCCGGTCAACCAGGTGGTGTCCTTCAAGCGCAAGGTGTACCGCAAGGCACTTGAGGAACTGAATACGCATTTCGAGAATGCCCTGCAAGCCATTGAGGGCAGCCTGGATAGCCTGGAAAGTGCTGAGCAACAGCACAACCATAACGAGGGGGACGGCTAGCTTATCGCTATGCTTGAAGTTTTACGCAGCATCATTCAGGAAGTGAATGAGGCAAAGGACCTGACTGCCTCGCTGGAAATTATTGTCCGGCGCGTGCAGAAGGCCATGACCGTCAGGGTCTGCTCTGCCTACCTGCTTGATCACAACCTGGGCCGTTATGTACTGATGGCCACTAAGGGGCTCGACCCGTCGTCGGTGGGCAAGGCCAGTCTCGCCCCCGAGGAAGGCCTGGTCGGCCTGGTGGCCCAGCGTGCCGAGCCCGTCAATCTTGAACATGCCTCTTCGCATCCCCGCTATTTCTATATTCCGGAAACCCGCGAAGAGGAATTTGAATCCTTCCTCGGCGTTCCCATTATTCACCACCGCGAAGTGCTGGGTGTACTGGTTGTCCAGCAGTCGCAAGTGCGCGCCTTTGATGCCGAGGAAGAGGCCTTCCTGATCACGCTGTCGGCCCAGCTCGCCGGTATTATCGCCAACGAAGAGGCGCGCGGCGCCATCACCGGCTTCAGCCCCACGGGCATGAAAACCACAGACGCCGTGTTTGAAGGCGTACCGGGTGCACCGGGCGTGGTGATCGCCGAAGCCGTCACCGTGTTTCCGCCAGCGGATCTTGGCGCCATCCCGGCCCGGCAGATCGAGGACATCACGGCGGAAATTGCCTTTTTCAACGAATGCCTCAACCAGGTTCGCATCGACATCAGCGAACTGAAGATGAAGATCAAGGGCCAGCTGCGTCCCGAAGAACGCGAACTGTTCGATGCTTACCTGCACATGCTCAGCGACAACGCCCTGGGCAGCGAGGTCATCGCCCACATCAAGGAAGGCAACTGGGCCCAGGGTGCCCTGGCCCGGGTGGCGCGCGACCATGTCCGCAACCTGGAATCCATGGACGATGATTACCTGCGTGAGCGCGCCACCGACATCAAGGATTTGTGTTCGCGCGTGCTGTTCTACCTGCAGGACCAGGACCAGAAAAACCGCAAATACCCGGACCGCTGCGTACTGGTGAGCGAAGACCTGTCCGCCGCCATGCTGGCCGAGGTGCCAAAGGAAAACCTGGCGGGCATCGTGTCGGCGAAAGGTTCCGGCCATTCCCACGTCGCGATCCTGTCGCGGGCCATGGGCATTCCCGCCGCCATGGGTATCCAGGACCTGCCGTTCTCTGAACTGGACGGCAAGGAAATCATTGTCGACGGCTACAACGGCCGGGTATACCTGAACCCGTCCGATGAGCTGCGCGACCGTTTCATGGAAATCGTGCGCGAGGAAGAGCAGCTCTCCGAAGGCCTGGAAACCATCAAGGACCTGCCGTGTGAAACCCTCGATGGCCACCGCATTGAACTGTGGGTCAACACCGGCCTCATGACCGACGTGCTGCGTTCCCGTGAGCGCGGCGCCGAAGGCATCGGGCTGTTCCGCACCGAAGTACCGTTCCTGTTGCGCGACCGCTTTCCGACCGAACGCGAGCAAACCGAAATCTACCGCCAGCAGCTGGAAGCCTTCCGGCCCAAGATGGTGACCATGCGGACGCTGGATATCGGCGGCGACAAACCGCTGCCGTATTTCCCGATCAAGGAAGAAAACCCCTTCCTGGGCTGGCGTGGCATTCGCGTGAGCATGGATCATCCAGAAATTTTCATCGCCCAGGTCCGAGCCATGATTAAAGCCAGTGCCGGGCTCGATAACCTGCAGATCATGCTGCCCATGGTCAGCAACATGAACGAGATCGATTACTCCCTGCGCCTGATCAAACGTGCTCACCAGGAGATCCTGGAAGAAGGCATCCAGGTGGTGAAACCGCGCTGTGGCGTGATGATAGAAATCCCGGCACTGATGTACCAGATCAAATCCTTGGCTACCCGTGTCGACTTCATCTCGGTCGGTACCAACGATCTCAGCCAGTACCTGCTGGCCATCGACCGCAACAACCCGCGCGTGTCAGCGCTGTATTCCACCATGCATCCGTCGGTGCTGCAGGCCCTGAAAAAACTGGCCGACGACGTCAAGGCCACCAACCTGCGCGCCAGTGTCTGCGGTGAGATGGCGGGCAACCCCGGCGCGGCCGTGCTGCTGATGGCCATGGGTTTTGACATCCTGTCCATGAACGCCACCAGCCTGCTCAGGGTGAAATCCGTGATTCGCAACGTCACCATCGAGCAGGCACGCGAGCTGCTGGACAAGGTACTGGCCGAGGAAGACACCGAGGCGGTGAAAGCGCTGGTGGATATCGAGCTCTACAACGCCGGCGTCGACCGCCTACTGCGCACCTCACGTAACAGCTGACCACGACAGTCACCAGAAGGAAACGTTATGCCGATCATCCGAGTCGAATTGCTGGAAGGCCGCGCCATTGAACGCAAGCGAGAACTGGTCGACACCCTGACCCGTGAGACGGCTCGCATTACCGGGTGCACCCCCGAGTCGGTCTACGTGGTGATCGAGGACGTGAAGACCGAAAACTGGGGTGTGGGCGGCGAGCTCTGCTCAGACAAGTATCCGGATTAGCCCGCGCCTCAAGACCGGTGTGATTTCCGCATCGCGTCATACCCATTCGCGGCTCAAGCCCCCTGCGTTGTATAGGTATGCCCCGTAGGAGCGGCTTCAGCCGCGAAAGAACAGTCACCCAATCCGCCGGTAAAAACCTGCCCAATGCAGGAGCAGCTTCAACCGCCAATGCCTCCTCAAACGTGCCGGATTCATTCCCAATTCCGAAGGCAAAAAAGCTATACTGCGGACATCAAAACCACCCCTGCCTGACCTGCGTTTATGCTGCCATTTCCGCAAATCGATCCCGTTGCCGTCTCCCTCGGGCCGCTGCAGATTCACTGGTATGCCATCACCTACATCGCTGGCTTTGGCGCCGCCTGGGCCCTGGGCTGTTACCGCGCCAAACAGCCCGGCTCCACCTGGACGCCCAACCAGGTGACTGACCTGGTGGTGAACGCGGCCCTTGGCGTGATCCTTGGCGGGCGCATCGGTTACATGCTGTTCTACCAGTTCGGCACCTTGCTGGATAATCCGTTGGAGCTGTTCAAACTGTGGCAGGGCGGTATGTCCTTCCACGGCGGATTCCTGGGGGTGTGTGCCGCGGTCTGGCTGTTTGCCCGTAGCACAAAAAAATCCCTGTTCGAGGTTGGCGATTTCACGGCCCCCCTGGCCCCCCTGGGGCTGGCCTTTGGCCGCCTGGGCAATTTCATCAACGGGGAATTATGGGGACGGGCAGGAGATGTGCCCTGGAGCTTCATCTTCCCCGGCGATCCAAACCGCATTCCCCGGCACCCGTCACAGCTTTACCAGTTTGCACTGGAAGGCATCACCCTGTTTGTCATACTCTGGTTTTACTCGGCCAAACCGCGGCCACACTTTGCCGTGACCGGCGCCTTCTGCCTGGGTTACGGCGTCTTTCGCACCGCGGCTGAATTTTTCCGCGAACCGGATGCCCACCTGGGCTTTGTCGCCCTGGACTGGGTCACCCGCGGCCAGCAGCTGTCGATTCCGATGGTGGTCGCCGGCCTGGTGATTCTGTACGGGGCATATACGCAGGACTGGTTCAAACCTGACACCGGCCGTAGGTCGGCATAGGCCGCAGGCCGTTTGCCGACATGAATGAAGGTGGGCAAATAATAGTGGGCCAATAAAGAAGGGCCAATGAAGAACGGGCAATAAACGGTCGGCCAGGAGTGGGCAAGGCGATAAAACGTCGGCAAACGCGGCGCTATGCCGACCTACAAAACAATTGGATTGCGCCGTAGGCCGGAAGAGGCCGGAAGAGGCCCGCGAGGGCCGTCATCCGGCATCACCATAAAACTTTTTGCAGGCACCGACCGTCATAGTGAGACAACGATGAAACAATACCTCGACCTGATGCAGCACATCCTCGATCACGGCGCGGAGAAAACCGACCGCACCGGGACAGGCACCCTGTCGGTGTTTGGTCATCAGATGCGCTTCAACCTGGCGGACGGCTTTCCGCTGCTCACTACCAAGAAGCTGCACATCCGCTCCATCATCATCGAGCTGTTGTGGTTTCTCAACGGCGACACCAACATCAAGTACCTGAAAGACAACAAGGTCAGCATCTGGGACGAGTGGGCCGATGAAAACGGCGACCTGGGGCCTGTCTACGGTTTCCAGTGGCGCTCCTGGCCCGGCAAGGACGGGCAGTCTGTCGACCAGATCGAGAACGTGCTCAACAACATCAAGAACAACCCGGATTCGCGCCGTCTTATGGTGGTGGCCTATAACCCGGCCTATGTCGACGAGATGGCGCTGCCGCCGTGTCACTCCCTGTTCCAGTTCTATGTCGCTGATGGTAAGTTGTCGTGCCAGTTGTACCAGCGCTCCTGCGATACCTTCCTGGGCGTGCCGTTCAATATTGCCTCCTATGCGCTGCTCACCCACATGATGGCGCAGCAGTGCGACCTGGAAGTAGGGGACTTTGTCTGGACTGGTGGCGATGTGCATCTGTACAAAGATCACCTCGACCAGGCCCGGGAACAGCTCACGCGGACGTCGGGCAAACTGCCGACCCTCAACATCAAGCGCCGGCCGCCGAGTCTGTATGAGTACCAGTACGAGGACTTTGAAATTGTTGGCTACGAGGCCCAGCCGCATATCGCAGCGCCGGTGTCGGTGTAACCGGTCCGGCTATCCGGAACGCCATTCGTGGCTGAAGCCGCTCCTACCAGGGCAGGCAACTTCCGTAGGAGCGGCTTCAGCCGCGAAAGAAATAATCACTGGGCCTGAAGGCTCGATCCTGAAGGATATGGATAAACAGTCATGAAACTCTCCCTCGTCTGGGCCATGGCGCAAAACCGCGTTATTGGCCGCAACAACAGTTTGCCGTGGTATCTCCCGGAAGACCTGAAATACTTCAAACGCATCACGCTGGGCAAACCGGTCATCATGGGCCGCAAGACCTACGAGTCCATCGGCAAGCCCTTGCCGGGTCGTACCAACGTGGTCGTCACCCGCAATCCCGACTGGCAGGCCGAGGGCGTGGAAGTAGTGGACTCTCTGGAAGCCGCCCGCGCGCTGTGTGAAAGCATTGCCGAGATCGACGGTTGTGAAGAAGCCATGGTGATCGGGGGTGCGGAGATCTATAAACAGGCATTGCCGCTGGCCGACAAACTCTACCTGACTGAAGTACATGCTGAAGTGGACGGTGATACCACCTTTCCCGAATTTGACCGGGATGCCTGGCAGGAAGTGGCGCGCGAGGATTTCGCGGCCGCCGGCCCCAACCCTTACGATTACAGCTTTCTTATCCTCGAACCGGCCGCCGACTGACACGCCATGAAAAAAGTCCTGTTCACAGTCGTCACAGCCATGCTGGTGCTTATGGTGGTGGCAGTGGTCGGGTTGGGCCGGTACCTGTCCAGTGGCAAAACCCTGCAACCCTGGCACACGCCGTCCACGATCGCAGAATCCTTCGATTACGAAAACGGCACGTTTGCCGACTATATCGCCTGGCATGAACGCCGCGTGCGCGCCGGTCGCACGGACAACGCTCCGGACAGCGTCATCAACAATATCCTGCCGTTCGAGCTGATGCCGGAAGCCGATTGCCCGGTCAATCCGGATGGCCGCTATCCCAATGGCATAGTGCTGACCCATGGCCTGATTGCCTCGCCCTGGAGCATGAGGCACGTCGGCGAGTATTTTCAGTCCCATTGTTTCTACGTGCTGGGCGTGTTGTTGTCAGGCCATGGCACGCGGCCGGGTGACATGCTCGTGTCCACCTGGCAGGACTGGCAGCAGGATGTGCACTTCGCCACCAACCTGGTCGCCGCCAGGGCCGACCGTGTGTTCCTGTCCGGGCATTCTGCCGGCGGCACCCTGTCGGTGCTCGAAGCGAGCCGGAACCCTGTGGTCGATGCGCTGATCCTGTTCGCGCCGGCCATGGCCATCGATCCCGCGTCTGCCTATGCCGGCATGGTGAGCCAGATAGGTAAACTGTTTCCGGCCGCCGCCTGGTTTGAGGTGGAACCCGACGATGGGGTCTATCGCTACGAGTCCTTTCCGTTTAATGCGGCGGCGCAGACCTGGGAGTTGATCGAAGCCACTCGGGCCAGCCTGGCGGAAAAGGCCCTGATCATTCCCGTGCTGACCATAGCCTCGGCGCAGGACACCACCGTGCTGGCCCAGGCCACGTTTGATTTCATGCAGGCTCAGGATAACCCGCTCAGCTTCACAGTGCTGTATTCGCAGAACCGCCTGCCGCCTTACCATCGAACGCGTATGGTGAACAGCAATGACCCGGCCAACGGCATTCTCGGCATGGGCCACCTCGGGCTCATGACTCCGCCGGATCATCCCCATTACGGCCGCGACGGAGCGTACCGCTATTGCGGGCAGTATTACGGTGACGGTACCGATGGCTTTGACCGCTGCAAAGCCGGCCAGCGCGATTTTTACGGCGAAGCCACACCGGAGAATCGTGCGCTAGGCCTTATCGAGCGCATAGCCTTCAACCCGTTTTATGACGACATGCTGGCCGAAATCTCGCTGTTTCTTGAACAGATCAGCATGGATACGCGCGGGTTGCCTCTGGAGCCCGAGTTGCCGGGTGACGGCCTGCCGGACTAATAACAGAGGCAAGAGACAAGAGGCAAGGACGACCCGTTTGGCTTCAGGTCTCATCCGTAGGACGGAAAAGGCGCTTGCGCCGTCATCCGGCATGGCGACCAACGGTCGCCTTATATTTTTAGCCGTCACTCATGCCTGACTTTGACGCCGGCTGACGGCTCTGCGAGCCTCTTCCGGCCTGCATTATTTACCGAATCCAGGATGTTTCGGCAAAATGTTGACGGACATTTTCCAGAGCTCATCCTGCCTCTTGTTCCGTTCCAAACAAAAACGCCGGACCTGCCGGCCCGGCGTTTTGGACTTCCCCCTTGATTCGACTTACTCGGCAAACTCCGGTGTCAGTTCCAGGCAGCCGTGATTTTCATAGGGCACTTCCGACAGATACACGGTATCCGACGCGCTCCACGGCTCGGCCAGGTACACCGGATCGGTCACGGTGTACTCGCGGGTGAGAACCCAGTTGCTCGTATCGATGGTGAAACGCTCTGTGACATGCATCTGGTCGCTGTTGCGGGTCGGGGGTGAGAGCACGCCGGCCTCAAATCCGGTGGTATCGACAACGAGCGTCGCTTTACCCGTTGCAGGATCTTCTTCCCAGTGGCCGATGGAATGCCCCGTGTTGCTGGGCGTCAGGTTGGCGGGATGGCTGTCCATGCCCAGGGAAATGATGCGGCGCTTTGAGTACAGGCCGTAATCCAGGATCACCATATTGCCTTCCTGGGTGATGCGGTTTACCGGCCAGTCGAAGGTCCAGTCGTAGATGATGCTGGTGGGCAGGCATTTCAGGCGCGGGTTGTGTTCGGGATTCCACATTTCAAACGCCTGCGCCTCTGCCTGGCCACGGGCGGTGTACTGCGGGCGTGACGGCTGCGGATTGGCGGCGCGGATATCGTCCAGGGTGATGGAGCCATCAGCATAGCCCTCACGGAAACGCTTGGGCACCATCGAGCCGCGACCGCCGGATGGCGGCACAGTCAGCACCAGCTGTTCCACCGCCCAGTCGCCGCTGATGTTCGGGTCGCCGTTGGCGGCAGTGAGGGCACGGTTGGTGGTGTCGACCGGATTGTCGATCGTGAACTGGTCGTTGCGGTTCATGGTCGGGCGGTCACCGATGGTGATGTTCTCGGTGTAGCACGCGCTCGGATCATCGCGATGCGGATTGGCATCCACCGACACGGGCAAGCCCACTTCAAACATGTCCTTGGACCAGCCGGAACGGCGCAGCAGCGTGGCCGCGCGCATCTCGCAGCGCATGTTGATCACGTTGCCGTTGGCATCGGTGCGATCAAAGTACAGGTAGGAATGCGGATTGACGAAGTCGATGCCGGTGATCGTGCCCTCGTAGTGCACTTCGGTGCTGACCTGGAACAGGCCAAAGCCATGATGGGCCTGCAGCGGTGCGGCAACCAGGGTCGCCAGGGCAGCAGCGGGCAGGATACGGGTGGTAAGCGGATGTGACATGAAAACCTCGTGATGCATGCCGCGATGGATACGGGCTTAGCGCATTGAAAGATAACAGGTTTTGCATGCTAGAAAGCAAAGGTGCAGGAAAAATGGCATCTTCCTGCACCTTGCTTTCAGGAGATCGAGCGGTGGTGCGTGTTACTCCGCAGCCATGCAGGCGGCCATGATCTTGTTGCCGTCCAGGTCGCGCATGTAGGCGGCATAGGCGTTGGGCGCAAAGTCACGCGGACCCGGTGCACCTTCGTCCTGGGCACCCTGGGCCATGCCGGCAGCGTGGAAGGCATCCACCTGGGCGCGGGTTTGGGCGATCAGGCCAATGGTGCCGCCGTTGGCGAACGAGGCGGGCTCGCCATTGGCCGGTTTGACCACGAAAAACTCGGGGCCTTCGTCGCGGCCGAACATGGCGGTACGATCCGGAATTTCACCGATGAGCTGGGATCCCAGCGCTTCCATGACCGATTTGTAAAAAGCGGTGCTTTTAGCCAAGTCGTTGGTGCCAACAGTGATGTGATTCAGCAGTCTCATGCAATTTCCTCTTGATGTTGTTATGGATTGGAAAGGTAGTAAAGGGGGTGAATTAAAGCATGTTCTTACGGGAATTCAATACGGGAATATCGGTGGATGGAGCCTTGATGTGTTTGCGGCTGAAGCCGCTCATACTGGGAGGCTTTGGCCCACGGAGGAGCGGCTTCAGCCGCGAAAGAAAAAAGGGAAAACCCGATAGCTCGGCCACTACTGCCTGACCCCGTTCCACGGAAACTGGGATTGCGCATCGGTGTCGGTCCAGTACCCGGTGAAGGACGAATAATCGCTGCTGAACTCAAACCAGGCAAAGCCTTCGCCGAAGCGATCGGTCCATTCCAGGGAAAACGTGCGCTCGCCTTCCTGCACCAGCCCGGACAGCCGGCCTTCAAACTCCTGGATTTCGTCTTCCACGTAGTACGAGCCGTTGAAACGGCCCTGGCTGTCAAAGGACAGGATGGTGACCACCGGGTCCATGTTGGTGCCGTTGTAGGCGCGACCGGCATAGCGGCCGGCAATGGCGGCGACACTGTCAGGTACCGCGGCCTGGGCGGCGAAAGACAAGGCAAGACTGATCACGACTACTAGGATACGCATATAAAAAGCTTCAACTGATTTGTTTGACGGGACACGAGGTGCCGGCCACTTCCATCACCGCGGTGCCGGTGGGGGTGTGCCAGATCAACGCGTCAGGCATGTATTTGACCGCATATCGAGTCATGTATTTCGCCTGTTGCCAGGTCTGGCCGTTGGTAAGCCGGTACACCGTCTTGCCGGTCCAGCCGGCAAACCGGCCCTGGATGCGGCTTTCAATCACGTGATGGATCGGGTGCACCAGCACCATATCATCTATGCCATCGATTTTCAGGAACTGGCCATCATCGAGGCTGGCGATATGCGCCAGGGGTTCAACCTCGTGATGATGGGCCATGAATTCATCGATTTGCAGCCAGAAGGTTTTGTCGCTGAGCTTGAACAGCGCGCCGGGACGAAAACCGCGAAAGATGCCGGTCAGGGTAATGGAATCAGGCATGGCGAGTCAGTCGTCTGCCAGGTGAGCGGCTGTCTGCGCCGCGATGTCGAACTTTTCCTGGGTCAACGCCACGCGCATAACCCGCTCGATCTGCGCCGGTATGCTGTCATACCACATATCCTGCATGGCATCCGGCACCACCTGCCAGGACACGCCCCAGGCATCCTTCAACCAACCGCACTGGCCTGACGCCGGATCGGCTATCAGGCTGTCCCAGTACTGGTCGACCTCCGCCTGATCATCGCAATACACAATCAGGGACGCTCCTTCATTGAAGGTAAAGTCGCGGGAGCCCGGCCCGTCCAACATGGCCAGCCACATCTTGCCCAGCGCCAGGTCGCTGAACATGACCGTGCCGGCCTGGTGTGGCGGCTGACTTTCACCATAGTGCATCAGGCCGCCGGGCGTATTGAGCAACCGTGTTGTGTGGTTCACGGCAGAATCGGAAAACACATCCGCATAAAACGCTGCAGCGGCAACAGCCTGGGTATCAAACCAGAGGTGGGGAACCATTTTCATCGTTATCAAAGATCAATCAGCTTCAAACAGGGAACAGTAAATTCGGTGACAGTTTACTTAATTCTTTGACATGATCGGTCATTGGTTTGAGTGATGTACACTGTCTCCAAATTATCGCGCGAACCCGCGGGGCAACTCATGACAACACCAGCCAGATCGCCACACCGAACATCATCAGCGCGGCAATGCGGTTGAGCCAGTGATCGAGCCCGCGTCGGGTCAGCCGTTCCATCAGCGCGCGCCCGCCGCTGGCGTAAATGAGCAGGCAGATGAACTCGATCACGACAATAATCGACAGCAGGATAACCGCCTGGGGCACGATGGCTTGATCCGGGTTGATGAAGGTCGGCAGCAACGACGCATCGAAGATCCATGCCTTGGGATTGGAGGTGGCGGTGATAAAACCGGTAGCGATCAGCTGCCGGTTGGACATCCCGATACCGCGACCGGAGACTTTCACATCAGCAGACGCACGCCAGGTCCGCAAGGCCGTCCACACCAAGTAGACGGCAGCGGCGTACAAGGCGACATCGAAGACCTGCGAATACTGCAGCATCAGCGTGGCAATACCAAAGATGGCACTGGCGCCGACCACGATGATGCCGCTCAGCTCGCCGATCATCATCCACAGTGTGCGTTTGACCCCGATGCTGATGCCAAGCGTCATCGCCAGCGTCATGCACAGGCCTGGACTGAAGGCGATCAGCGAAAACGTGAGCGCAAAGGCGATGAGGGTCTGGGGATCCATGGACGGCGGGACGTTCTGTCAAAAAGCGGATACAACGGTGGTTTCAAGACCGAGAGAGGGAATCAGCTCATCGTAGGCGAAAAATACCAGAATAAACACGGCGAAAATCAGCAGCTCCTGTTTGTAGCCACGGCGCTTGAAAAAATGCCGGCCACGCTGATGGACGACATCCATGAACTTATCGGCAAAACAAATCGACAGAAAAGTGCCCGCCCCTGACAGCACGACTACGCTCCAGTAGGGATAGGCGGTGGTGAGAATGGCATGCAGAAGACGCGTCAGCACCGGGGTGTCGTCGTAACTGCTGAAAAACAGCAGGGACACGATATTCAGGGTGATGGCGACCGCTCAGACCACCATCTCCGAGACCAGCATGCGCACACCAAAGAGCAGGCGCAGCGGAACATTCAGCAGGAAGCCGGCATCCGCGATGGGCGTGTACAGCACGACAAAACTTCAGGTCAGCAGTGACGCCACGCCACTGGTCAGTACCCCATACTGCAGCCGGAGATAGCCAAAGTAGGCGACCAGCACAGCACACAGCAACAGGAGCTTGTTGAGCAGCTGCTTGCTGGGCAGCAGGGCTTCATAATGGGAAGAATCAGTCACAGGGTATTAGGCGCACGGTGTTAGTTTGTCCAGTGTAAAAAGCCAAAAGCCCGGGGACAACGTTTACTCACCCCGATCCGCTTATGGTGTTACGACGGCCTGTTGCGTTGCTAGTGCATCCATTACAAGCGCTTCTGTGCGGGCCGGATCATTTTGGAGGCTTCACGTCTCATGGCCTGCAAGGCCACGGCATCCAGCCAGACGCCCCGGCGCATGACCCCAGCGAAAATCCAGCAGCGAGTCGACAATGGTATGGCCGGCGGCCTTGAGGTCCGCAGAGGGCGGCACCAGGTCCGGCACCTGGATCACATGCAGTCCGGCGGCCAGGGCGGCGCGCACACCGTTTTCAGAATCTTCAAACGCGATACAGTCTTCCGGCGACTTGCCCAGGTCACCGGCTGCTTTCAGGTAAATCTCGGGATGGGGTTTGCCCTGGCTGACCTGGTCGCCTCCCACCACGAGATCGAAGTATTCGGTGAGCCCGGCATGGCCGAGCTTGGTCAGCGCGTTCTGGTAACGGGTGGACGTAGCCAGGGCGATGGGCGTGTTGGCATCCGCGATAGCCTGTAGCAGGGATTCCACCCCCGGTTTCAGTGGCACCGGTTTGCTCATGGCAGCCTCGTGATAAAGCTCCCACCAGATGGCGCGGATTTCCTCGTAGGGAAAATCATCACCGTGGCCGGCAATCAGCTTGGCGCGGGTGATGGGCTCGGGATTGCCGATACAGGTGTGGTAAACATCCAGATCGATTTCCACACCGACCAGTTTCCCGGCCTGTAAAAAACAGTCACGGCAGATGCGCTCGGTGTCGAGGAGCAGGCCGTCCATGTCAAAAATGGCTGCATGGAATGTCATGGATATATCGGAAATCGCCGGATTCTGGTCAGTGATAGTGCAGTTATACGGCCGGTATGCCGGAGCGGACGATCTCCGAACAAAGGTTGTCACTGGTGAGCGGCAGTGCCTGCTCCGAGATCTGCGAGGCCATGGAATCGCGTGCCACGTAATAGCTGACGAGGCTGATGGCCAGAAAGTCGACGACCAGCAGCAGAATTACGGCGACCAGGACATACAGTTTCTTGCTGTACATGGGCAGGAGGGTGAACTTACCTGTAGTTGAATGACACGCGCTAAAGCACTGGAGTCCTCAATATGAGACAACCGGTTTGAAATGACCGGCAAACCCGGTAACAAAAAGCAAGTGTATAAACGGCTAGGTATCCAAGTGCCACATTAAGGCGGTAGTCTGGTAATTGACTCCTGGCGTTGTATATATGGCTAAACATATATATGATTTCCCATATATGGCTATAGCGCCTCTCCAGCTCTACAAATGCCTCGCCGATGAAACGCGCCTGCTGTGCATGCTGCTTATCCAGCAGGAAGGCGAATTGTGCGTGTGTGAGCTCACCACTGCGCTGGCGGTCAGCCAGCCGAAAATTTCCCGGCACCTGGGACAACTGCGCGAATGCAGCCTGTTGCAGGACAGGCGGGAGGGGCAATGGATTTATTACCAGGTGAACCCGGCGCTGCCTGATTGGGTCAGTCAGCTCATGGCGCTGACACTGGCCAATAATCAAGACCTGATAAAACCCGCCATTCGGCGCCTGGCCGCCATGGGCGACCGACCCGTGCGTAATCAGCAATGTTGTGCATGAATGTTGTGCATGAATGCTGTGCCTGAACGAACAGCCAACTTTATGAAACCCCACCTACCAGAAAGCCTATGACATATGGACAACGATTTACCCAACATTGACCCCGAAAGCCTCCAACTGCCTGACCTGGAGACCCTGCATAACCATGACAAGATGACGCATCCGCCCAAAATACTGCTGTTGTACGGCTCCCTCAGGGAGCGCTCTTACTCTCGCCTGGTCATCCAGGAATGCGCGCGTTTGCTGGAGGCCTTTGGGTGTGAGACCCGCATCTTCAATCCCGCAGGCCTGCCCCTGCCCGATGATTGTGACGACTCCCACCCCAAGGTTCAGGAACTTAGGGAACTCATGACCTGGTCGGAGGGCCAGGTGTGGTGTTCGCCTGAACGTCACGGTGCCATGACCGCCATCATGAAAGCCCAGATCGACTGGGTACCCCTGTCCATCGGCGCGGTCAGGCCCACACAGGGTAAAACACTGGCGGTGATGCAGGTTGAAGGGGGCTCTCAATCCTTCAATACCGTGAACCAGCTCCGGGTGCTTGGTCGCTGGATGCGTATGATCACGATCCCCAATCAGTCGTCTGTGGCCAAGGCTTTTCTGGAATTCGATGACGACGATCGCATGAAACCGTCCGGCTTTTATGACCGCATCGTGGATGTCATGGAGGAGCTGGTGAAATTCACGCTACTGACGCGTGACAAGGCCGGCTATCTGGTCGACCGGTATTCGGAACGCAAGGAAGCCGGTGAGGCACTTATTGCCAGGGTGAACAGCCAGCGGGCTTGAGCTTAAATCAAAGGGGCCAGAGCCGTCTGATTTAATGGCGTTAATGTCAGTAGTCTCGCCAGAATAAAAAACCCACTTTAAAGTGGGTTTTTATTTGGCACGCACGAAGAGATTCGAACTCCCGACCAACCGGTTCGAAGCCTGTTACTCCCGACTCAGTCGCCGATAATAC
>JBMTQX010000044.1:0-24879 GCA_049446715.1 Pseudohongiellaceae bacterium | reverse complement strand
CCAGGCGTGGCACATCCCCGGACATATTGAGCTCGCGGCCGATATGGATATTGGTGATGAAGTTGCGCGCCACCCCACCCAGGAACTGCACGAGGTTCGGGGTCACCATGACAGATTGCTCCCACAGGGCGGACTCGTGCCAGCGTCGCAGGAAGCCTTCCGGCCAGCAGTACTGTGATGGCCACTGCGGGGCATTGGTGTTGCCGTGGTGATAGGCCTCCTGGACGAAGCGCTGCTGGTATTCCGGGGTCAGCAACGACAGGATGGTGGGAATCTGCACATGGCGCATGCGAATCCAGTATTGATTGTCGGCACGTGCTGGATGCTGGTAACGCCCGGTCCACTCACCGGGCACGGTGGCGTAGGTGTGCTGTGTGGGGCCGCCGCGTTGCCGGGTTTCCGCCAGCAACGCCTCGTAATGAGCCTGTGCTGTCCCGAAAGGGTAGGGGCTAACAATGGACTCGCGCGGGTAGTCGCGATCGCAATACCCCCAGGGCGCTGATGCCGGTGGGTTCGGGCCGATCAGGCCATCGCCGCGAAAATCCTCGAGGGCGGCAGAGCTGTTACAACGAAAGTAGCGCGGATCCTGCCAGAGTTCACGGTCCTGGTAAAAGTCGGTGGTCGTGAAGAGGTCGACCGCCAGCGGTTCAATCCCGTCCGGCGAATCGCCATTGCGGGCCGAGCCGACAAAGCCGGTGTCCGGATCGCGGCGCGGATCAAAGGGAATCTGGGTGCGGTACGCTGGGTTGCCGAGGCCTGTGCGTAACGTGGCGCCGGTCATGTGATATGCGTTCAGGTCTTCTGCCAGCGGCCAGGCGCGCCCGACACTGACGAAATCGATATCGGCGACAGTCTGGGCCTGGGGGGCGGTCATGGCAGAGGCCAGCAGGGCGAAGGCGGTCAGTCGGAGGGCTTTATGGTTCATGTTGCTATTCCCTTATTATTTTTTCCTAGTCTAGCCGTGCCGGTACGGTTGAAGCAAAGGGGTATGCAACATGAATGTGGCCGATGTTCCTCATTTTGTCGCCAGCGCCGCGATCCGCGCTAGAATGGGTTCAGTCATCCACCTGCAGGACAACAGCCCCGATTTTGATGGACCCCGCCCGAGAAACCCTCCAGAAAGTCTTTGGTTACGACACCTTCCGTCCGCCCCAGGCCGAGATCATCGCCTCCCTGATCAATGGCCAGGATGCCCTGGTCCTGATGCCAACCGGTGGCGGCAAGTCCCTGTGCTACCAGATTCCGGCGCTGGTGCGTCCCGGTTGCGCCGTGGTGATTTCGCCCCTGATCGCGTTGATGAAGGACCAGGTCTCGGCACTCCACGAACTCGGCGTGCGGGCGGCGTTTCTGAATTCCACGCTGGACCTCGACCAGGTCCAGGCCATTGAGGCGCAGTGGCAGCAGGGCGAACTCGACCTGCTGTACATGGCGCCCGAAAGGCTGAAGCAGCCACGGACGCTGGCGCTGCTGGACGCGGCCGAGATTGCCCTGTTTGCCATTGATGAGGCGCATTGTGTGTCGCAGTGGGGGCATGATTTCCGCGCCGACTACCTGGAACTGGGCATGCTGCATGAACGTTTTCCCGATGTCCCGCGCATTGCGCTCACGGCCACGGCAGACACCCGTACCCGCGAGGAAATCATTGCACGCCTGCAACTGGGAGAGGCCGGGCATTTCATCGCCGGTTTTGACCGGCCCAATATCCAGTACCGCATTACCCTGAAACAGGACCCGCGCCAGCAACTGCTGCGATTCCTGCAGGAAGAGCACCCCGGGGATGCCGGTATTATCTACTGCCTGTCGCGCAAGAAAACCGAGGAAACGGCAGACTGGCTCTGTGACAGGGGCTTCAAGGCCTTGGCGTACCACGCCGGGCTCAGCAGTACCGAGCGGGAGCAGAACCAGTCGCGGTTCTTGCGCGAGGAGGGCATCGTCATGGTGGCCACGATTGCCTTCGGCATGGGCATCGACAAACCTGATGTGCGTTTCATTGCCCACATGGATATGCCCAAAACCGTCGAAGGCTATTACCAGGAAACCGGGCGGGCGGGACGCGACGGCTTGCCGGCGACTGCCTTGCTGCTGTACGGCCTGCAGGATGTGCTGAAACTGCGCCTGATGCTGGCCCAGTCAGCCGGTAGTGAGGAGCACAAACGCATCGAGCAGCACCGGCTCAACGCCATGCTGGGGTTGTGTGAATTGACCTCCTGTCGGCGCCAGGCCCTGTTGCGCTACTTTGGCGAAACCCTTGAGCAGCCCTGTGGCAATTGCGACACCTGCCTGAGACCGGTGGACACCTGGGATGCCACCGAGGCGGCACGCATGGCGCTGAGTGTGGTGTATCGCACCGGGCAGCGCTTTGGCGTCAATCACCTGATTGATGTGCTGCGCGGCAGTCATGCCGACAAGATATTCCAGTTTGATCACCAGCACCTGGCTGTGTACGGCATGGGTAAAGACCTCAGTGCCAACGACTGGCGTTCGGTGTTTCGCCAGCTGGTGGCACGCAACTTTCTCAGTGTCGATGTCGGCGGTTATGGCGGGTTGCGGCTGGAAGACCAGTGCCGACCATTGTTGCGCGGTGAGGCCACGCTGGAACTGCGTCGGGATACGCGGGCAAAAGCCGTGAAGAAGGCCGGGTCAACGGGGCGCAAGGGCAGCGCCGTGCCGGACAACATCAACCCGCAACTGTGGGAAGCCCTGCGGGGATTGCGTCAGCGCCTGGCCGAGGAACACGAAGTGCCGGCCTACATGATTTTCCACAACAGCACCCTGGAAGCGCTCTGCCGGGAGAAGCCGGTTACCCTGACACAGTTTGGGGAGATCAGCGGCATCGGGGAAACCAAGCAGGAACGCTATGGGCCCACGTTCATCGAGGTGCTGCAGCAATACGCCTGATCGCCCTGATGTCAGCCCCCGCTGAGCAGGCGCTCAATGGACTGCGTCAGCTGGGGGGAGTCAGGCTCCACCGTGCTGCGCAAATGCCTCACGATGCGGCCGTCCTGATCTACCAGGTACTTGTTGAAGTTCCAGTCCGGCTCATCCGCGCGTCGTCCCAGATGGCGAAAGACCGGATGAATACCCGGCGGTGTCACGCCAACCACTTCCGTCATCGGAAAAGTCACCCCGTGATTGATGTAGCAGATTTTGGCGGTCCGGGCGGCATCATCATCTTCCTGGTTGAAGTCATCCGAAGGAAAGCCAATGATTACCAGACCCTGGTCCCTGTAGCGCTGGTACAACTGTTCCAGCCCGGTGAACTGGTAGGTGTAGCCGCAGTAGGATGCCGTGTTGACCAGCAGCACCACCTTGCCTGCCGTTTCCCGGCACAGGTCGATGGTGTCATTGGAATGCAGTTTGCCGATGGTGTGATCAAGCCAGGAAGCGCATTGTGGCTGTGATGGCACGTTTTCCTGGGCCTGTGCCGGTGCCTGCCAAAACACCAGCAGCAGGAGTAAAGGTGTGAGCCGATAGGTGTGATGTTTCATGCGTTCCCCCTGTTGTGCAGCAGTCGGGCAGTGGAATGAATAAATGTCCTGCGTACTGCTACAGATCCCGGTGTTTCGGATAGCTTACAGCAATGCGGTAGTGACCGGCGACCCGGCTTTGCCGACTTGCAGTTCCTGCCGCTTTCCCGACTTATTCCTCGGCCAGGTTGCGCGGTGGCATGTCCGCAGGATTGTCGGTCCATTCGACTTCTGACCACACATGCACGCGTGATTTGAAACGCCAGCCCGCAGCTGTTTTCTCGAATGTATCGGCGTAACCCCCTTCCCAGTGAATGACATCACCGCGGCTGTCCGTGTCGTTGATGATGGTCATTAGAGTTGACCGTGCTGCCGCGCCCGATGCCGTGGCCCGGATGGCAGGATTGATATTCAGGTGATAGCCGAAGTTGGGCCGGTCCACGCAGGCGTTTTCTCCGCCACCGCCGGCCCGGCGAATCTGTTCGCGGCCGCGAAACCAGATCTTGACCGGGCCATCCCATTCGGACGCCACGCCAAAGGTGGCATCCTCGGTGAACAGGTCCGCGTAGTCGTTGCCATTGTTGATGCAGTTGTCGAGCAGGTGCGGGTAGTCATCGATCAGCTGGCGAATGGCCAGCTGGTCCTCGGCGCTGAGTTGGCCGGTTTGGGCCTGGGTTGTAACCGGCAGGCATGTGATGAGCGAAAGCAGCAGGGCTGACAGGATCTTGTTGTTTTTCACGATGTCCTCCGTGGTGTGGCGTACATCATAGCGCGATTCGAAACGGCGCAAAGGTATTTGCCAGCCCGATTGGTTTATCATCAGGGGCAGGGACTTCCACACAGACCATACAAGAAGGTGAACCATGATACCCACCCAACGTTTTCCGAGAATTGCCATCCAGGCCTGGCTTGCCCTAGTCATGTCGGCACCCGCAGCGGCGCAGGACATTGCTGATCCCGGCTTTAACAGTGTCGGTCGTGGCGAGCCGGTTGCCGGCGCACTGCCGGAACTGACAGTGACCTTCGGGCCCCAGGGGGATGCCGAGCAGCAGCGTCGTACGCAAGAGCAGTTCGCCAATTTTCCGTTTGTCGGGCCCCTGGCGGCCGGCTTTGGCGGACGCCCTCAGGTCGGCACGGCCTTCAATGGCGATATCCCGGATGCGGTAACCCAGCTGCCGCGCGACATTTTCACCAGTGATGATTTCTACGCAGACGTGGATTTGTGGACGGACAAGCGCTACTTCCGCTGCAACAGCCCGTTTGGCCTGGAATCCCAGCGCGGCGCCAATGGGGGATCGATGATGGGCGATGATCCACCGCGCACGGCGGCCTGGGGCGATTGTGACAAGGACATTCCGCGTGAAGGCATTGTCAGCCCGTACGGCTTTGACACGGCGCAGGCACACTACGAAGCCCTGATGGCAGAAACCGAAGCCCGCGGCGGGCCCACTCAGCATACCTGGGAATCGCTCCCCCACGGCATGAACGGACGTTTTGCGCCTGGCGGATTTTTCGACAGCTGGTATTCGCTGATGGTTGCCGTGCAGTTTCCGACTGTCCTGTCAGTGCTGACACCGGAATACCAGCAGCGGTTCGTCCAGGATCTGTATCACCAGGCCAATACCAACGCACCACAGTGGCCTTCGCAGTACTGTTGGCCGGAAGGTTTCATGCGCCGCTGGTATTCCGCGGCCGTTCAGGCGCCCTGGTCGGTACTGGTCACCCCGAAGCTGGTGCAGTTCATGGGCGGCATTGCCGACAACTTTGTCACCAACATCCATGTCGGACGTGACTTTGTCTATGACGGCGAAGTACCGCGCCTCGGGGCCGATGTGCCGCGCTGGTATGGCGACACCATCGGTTTCTGGGACGGCGATGCCCTGATCACCTGGACATCCAACATTCAGGGCTGGGCCGGCCATGGCGTGTTTGAATTTTCCAGCAAGATGCAGACGATCGAGATCTATACGGCTGTGCGTGATGACGCGGGCGAAGTCACGGCCATCAACCACGAAGCGGTGCTCTATGATCCGGAAGCCTTCGTGGAGCCGATCCGCATCGTGCGCAACTACGCCCGGGTCAGCGATTTCGATGAAGGCGATCCCGCGCTGTATGTGGAATGCCTGCAGACCATCTTCCCGATTGAAGGCTATGCCACGCCGGTGTCACCGGGCGATGTCATCGACTATGAAGTACCGGACATGTACGGCCGGCCCTGGGCACAGATCTGGGAGAAGTATTTCGAGGAAGGTATGACGCCGCCGGATGATGGAGCTGACATTTTTGATTTCAGCAACTGAATGGAAAACGGCCAGGGCGGCGTGATAATTACTCTGCCCTGGCCGTACTGTCAGCCAGCTATCCTGTTGCCCGCTGCATAGCTCCGAATCTGAAGTCCTGCATCAGAACGACATGTTGGCGGTGATGCCATACTCTCGGGAACGACCAATAACCGAGAAGTCATAGCCCCATACATTGCGGGTGTCAAAGCCGCCGTTTATATACTGCTCATCGGTCAGGTTGTTGCCCCAGACACTGACATCCCAGTTACCCGCCTGAGGTGTGTAAGTGATACGGCCATTCAGAATGCCGTAGGAGGGTTCCATGATGATATTTCCGTTGGCATCCACGCGGGTGCGCTGGTATGCCGAATCCCTGGCGTATTTCCCCATCCAGCCATATTTGCCCGACAAGGACAGAGTTCCGCCGTTGCTCATCCGCAGATCATAAACTGCTCCTAAGGAAAAGCTTTCATCAGGCGCATAAGCAAACGGCGAATTGGGAGAAATGCCGTTGATGCCATCGAAGACGCCGCGTTCGATGTAGGCGGTATCTATCAATCCCACGTTCAGTGTCAGAATCAGGTCATCGATGGGCATGTATGTGACATCAAATTCGAAGCCCGAAGCTTCCCCCTTGCCGGAACTGGTCGGGTAAGGAAAGGGCAGGGAAGATCCGGGATTGTCTGGATCGGGTGGCAGCTGCTGTACGCGCATGCCTTCCCAGTCAGAGTCGAAATAGGTCGCATTGAAGCGCAAGGTACCGTTCAGCCAATCAGAGCGCAGGCCCAGTTCCCAGGTGGTGACGATTTCCGGGTCCAGCCTGACCTGGCCCACATTATTGACGTTGGTAATACCGCCGGATGTGAAACCCTCACCCCAGTTGGCATAGACCATCAGGTCATCTGTGTGCTGGTAGGTCAGGGCAAACTTGTTAGTGGTGATACTGCCCAGGTCCGGGTCTTCCGACACAGAAACCACGGTACCCGCAAAGGAATTACCCGTTGGCGCAATTTTCGGATCACTAGTCCTGAAGGCGCCGGTGGGTGTGTAGGTGATGGCACGGCCATCGTCACTGGTGATGCGTATACCTACGGTGGCATCGAGTTTTTCGGTGATCGAATAGGTGAATTCACCGAACCACGCGGAATCCTCATCCTCGTTGCCCACCAGATCATCGGCGGTAATCAGCACGATAGGAAAATAACCTGCCAGTTCCGGGTCGCCAATGGTGGTACCGTAATTACGGACATAACCCAGGGCAGCGCCATTCAGGGGCGGGTCAAGCGGGCCGGTGTTTGGCTGGGCAAAGTCCCACAGGCCCCAGCGGTAAAACCGGTTTCTGTTTTCCTGCTCCAGCGAGTAATAGCCCAACAGGTAATTTGCCCTGTCGTTGAACAGGGAACCGCTGAATTGGAACTCCATCGTGGTGTTTTCATCCTTGTCACGAATATCGTCGGTCGTGATGATGAACTCCGACCCATCGAAATCCACTACCTGGCGCCTGTCCAGTTCCCAGCTCGACAGGATGGCCTTGACGTTGAAAGCCTCGCTCAGGCTCCAGTTCATCGTCAGCGTGTAGTAGCTCAGATCGGTTTTGATGCCGTCCTCGGGGCCATCGGATTTGGATTGCCATTCACCCACCTCACCTCCGGGATAGCCGGGTTCATGGGTAAGCGGGCCAAACCGATTGCTCACTGTCTGTACCGGGGGATTCGGGAAGGCTGGATCGATTGCGCGTACCGCGCTCAGGTAATCCGGGTTTCCAGCAATCACGTTCTGGGCCTTGAACCTGACGTGATCAGTATTGGTAAAGCGCACGATACGTGCATCGGAACTGGATTTGTCTTCGTCGTTGGCGGTGAATCGCAAAGAGAAAGAATCCGTGGGTTCCCACAACACGTCGGCACGCAAAATGAGGTCATCCTGACCACCAAAATCATGGCCTAGTGTTAACCCTTCGAGAAAACCATCGTTCTGGAAACTGGAAACCATCCACTTGGTTTTCAGGGAGTCACTTATCGGCACATCCAGGGAGGCGGTAAAATCTCGGCGATTGAACTGACCAAAGCCGGCACTGATTTTACCGCCAAATTCATTGGCCGGTCTTTGAGTGGTCATGTTGATGGCGCCACCATTGGTGTTGCGACCGAACAGGGTGCCCTGGGGACCACGCAGGATTTCAACACGTTCCATCTGGGTGAAATTGGTTTGCTGGAAACCAAACGGTCCCTGCCAGACGCCATCAATATAAATGCCGACTCCTGGCAAACCCCGGATAAAGAAAGAGGACTGTCCCTGTCCAAGCCCGGGGTTCAATACCACGTTAGGCACCATGATGCCCAGCTCACTGCCGGTCTGGATGTTAGCATTGGTTAATTCCTCCATGGAAAAAGCCTGAACTGACATTGGCGTTTCCTGGAGATTGGTTTCGCGGCGCTGGGAAGTAACGACAATTTCTTCCAGGGCGACTTGCTGAGACAAGGCAGGTAGTGACGTGGAGAGCAATAATGGTATGGACAACAGGAATGCTTTCTTTTTTTTGAACGGTAAAGACTGACTCATGATCCTTCCCCTTGTTTATAGTTTGTTTATGCCGGTCAGATTGCATCCTTCCTGGAACAGGCGGCCCTTGAAGTTTCTCATCCTAACGTGACATATGTAAACGAAATGTCAAAAATGCCCGGAATTTTCTCCCATACATAGGCAGGTCCGCCAAAACCCATGGCAGATAGGAAAGATCAAAAGGGATGATTGGTCAGAGGGGGAGGCAGTGTCCCTGGCGACCAGAATCAGGAATAACGCAATACTAGGCTGCGCGGCGCAAGCGCCGTTTGCCACGATGATTGCTGGTTGGGCGCTCCGGTAAGTCCTGCGCTTTCAGGTACTGGATGATGGTGTTGCGCAGGCGCAAATCCCCATCGAAGATCCCGGCATTGCCAAACAGTCGGTTAAATTCGATCAGGTAGGGGTGGCCATCCACCATGGCCACATCAAACCCCGCGTGATCGATCCCCAGCGCCTCACTGACCTGTTCCACCAGTGCGATAGCCGCTTCGGGTACCAGGCTGTACTCGATATCGCCACCGCGACTGATGTTGTTGTGAAAGGTATAGGGTGACTGCAGTCGCCAGTAGGCGGCAAGAATTTCCTTGCCGACGCGCACGATACGCAGGTCGCGATCAATGGGCAGATGTTCCTGCACATAGAGCATATCGGTCACGGCCAGGTAGTCTTTCCAATCCGCGCTGGATTCAATCAGCCAGACGCCCTGGCCCTGTGAGCTGCGCGGGATCTTGGCGACAAACGGCAGCAGCATGTGATCCCACAATTCAGACGCCTTTTCCGGCGTGTTGGCCGCGATATGGGTTTCGGGCACGTGGCGGGGTGCCACGGCAGTGAAGGCGCGCGTCATTTCGATCTTGTCATGGCCCAGCAGGTAGCTGGCGTGGCTCGGAAAAATGCGCCGTTTATAGCCATAGACCAGCGCGTTTACCTGCCAGTATTCCGGAAACAGAATCCAGTCTGCCTGGCTCAGTAATTCGCGTTCAGAAAAGCGCGGGTCCGGTTTCAGGTACCGGGTATCGGGAAAGCCAAGGGTGCGCAGCGGATCGAAGGAAATCCAGCCCATACAGGATTCTGCAGAAAAAAGGTGGCGGATTATAGCGCCGGCCAGACGCGTTCTGCACCAGGAATTTACAGGGTCCGGGGAGCTCCGGGCGTGCAAGCCAGGCCGGTTCAGGAGGGGTGATGTCCCGGTGCTATCCGCCCTGGCGATACCTGATCTGTGCTGGCTATACCGGCAACGCACAGGCCTTGGGCCGCCCGCACAGGAGATATTGAAACGATTCAAAATATAAAAATATTCCACTATTTATCAGTGAGATACTGGAATTTTTTGACAAAACAGGTAAAGTTTGGCAAATCAGGCCATCAGAACAGGCCGCAGACCCGATTGCAGGGCGGATTTGCCAGTAAATTGGCATCCTGTGTGGCGTGATTTCTGCTGGCCCGGCTTCCTTTTTCCAGCGGCTGGCAGCGTGTTTTAAAAGGTAGGCAGGGTAGGAAGGCTAACAAGAGTTGAAAGGATCACAGGCATAAAGGGCTGAACCAGTTGAAACGCTTATTGCCAATCACATTGCTGCTCGCCTGTCTGCCCGTTGCCTTGGTGCAGGCGCAGAGCCTGAAAGGGTCGCCAACCGTCATGAAGCGGCAGAACCAGATGGCGGTCAGCTATGGCTATTCCTTCCTGAAAACACCGCAGGAAGTGCGCACGTTTGTCGATAACGGCTACCTGGTCAAGGTCACGGACAACAGAGCCATGACCATCCACAATGTTTCCTACCCGTATGCCCGCCCGGAAGTGAAACTGTTCCTGGAGCGTCTGAGCCGCCAGTACATCAATGCGTGTGGCGAGAAGATGGTTGTCACCAGCCTGACCCGCCCCCTGAACAAACAACCCGGTAACGCGTCCGAGGCATCCGTACATCCCACCGGCATGGCGCTCGACCTGCGTATTCCGCGCAAGAGCAGCTGCCGCTCCTGGTTGCAAAAAACCCTGCTGTCACTGGAAAAATCCGATGTGCTGGATGTGACCCGTGAGCGCTATCCGCCGCATTTTCATGTTGCTCTTTTCACCAAGTCCTACGAACAGTATGTTGCCTCGCTGGAAAGCAAACAGCGCGAAGCGGTGCAGGAAACGCCCAAAGGCCCCTTTGATTACAAGGTGCGTCGCGGTGATTCCCTGTACGTGATTGCCCAGCGCAATGACACCACGGTCGAAGCGCTGCGCAGTGCGAACAATCTGCGCAGCAACACCCTGCAAATCGGCCAGGTGCTGACGATACCGGGTAGCGGATCTGCGCCGCTCCAGGTGGCACAGCCGCTTCAGGTTGCCACCGCACCGCCCCGGCCCGAGGTCGCCCCTGCCGCGCAGCCGGTAACGGCCAAGCCTGCAGCCCCGCGTCTGCCGCAGGATTACACCGTGCGTCCCGGCGACTCGCTGTACCTGATTGCCGAGCGTCATGACACCGCGGTCGATGCCCTGCGCACCGCCAATAACCTGCGCGGTGACACCCTGCAGATTGGCCAGCAGCTCAGCATTCCCGGCAACGGCGTTATCCCGGCCCCGGTCTTTGTTGGCCCGACCATGGCCCAGGTGGCCGCCTCTGAACCGAATGCCGCGCCAGCGCTGGCAGTTGCACTGGCTACCCGGGATAACCCGCTCACGGATGCCCTCGGGGCGCTTGAGCGTCACATGAATAATGTGGCCGAGAATTACACTGATCACGCTTCGAGTCAGGCGGCCAAAGACTACACCGTGCGTTCGGGTGATTCGCTCTACCTGATCGCCGAGCGCCACGACATCACCATTGAAGCCCTGCGCGTGGCCAACAATCTGCGCAGCAGCATGCTCAAGCCCGGTCAGGTACTGAGTATTCCGTCAGTGACCGACAAGGTGGCCAAGAAGGCCGCCCAGACTCTGGCCAGCCTATCGACGCCAGTCTTTGTTGGTCCCACCCTGGAACAGGTGACTGCCGCCGTGGCGCAGGCTGTCCAGGAAGAGCCGCTGCCCGATCTGCTGGATGAAGCAACCCGCTCGTCTGACCAGCAGGGCGAAGAACCACCGGCCCAGCAACCCGTCGAGACCTATACCGTGCGCACGGGTGACTCCCTGTACCTGATCGCCGAGCGCAACAACACCACTATCGAAGCCCTGCGTGCCGCCAACAACCTGCGCAGCATCATGCTGCAGCCGGGGCAGGAGCTCATCATTCCGGCCGACGCCGACACCCTGCTGGCCATGACCAGCGCTCCGGAGCTGACTCATCGTGTACGTCGCGGTGACACGCTTTGGGACATTGCCACCATGTACCGCACCAGCATCAGCAAGCTCAGGGCCATGAACGGCCTGACCCGCGACAGCCTGCAGGTCGGACAGGTGCTGAAAGTCAGCGGGAACTGAACTTCAAAGGGGGAATTAAAGGGGCCAGGGTAACGGCATAGATTTGTGCCCTGGTCCCTTTAATTTTTTTTCACGTTTTCCTGCGGAAAGCATCCGCTCAAAGGGGGCGACCATGCGCCTGGCACCCATCCTGTCCGGCCTGCTGTTACTGTCACTGGCAGCCTGCCAAAGTCAACCAGCGTTCATTCACCGAAGCTACACCCCGGTCCCGGATTGGCCCCATGTGCCTGCACAATGGCGCATAGGCGACGTCACCGGCGTGGCGGTGGACAGCCAGGACCAGGTCTGGGTATTACAACGTCCCGGAACGGTACCGGCTGAATTCATGGACATGGCAGCCCCGCCCGTGATGGTGTTCGATGCTGATGGCGATTTCATCAAGGCCTGGGGTGGCCCGGGGGCAGGTTATGAATGGCCGACCAATGAACACGGCCTGTTTGTCGATGATGACGGCTACGTCTGGGTAACCGGCAATGCCTGCCCTGATCTCAGTGAAGCCTTTGCCGGTCGGCCCAGCGATGACCAGATATTGAAGTTTACCGGCACTGGTGACTTCGTCCTGCAGATCGGCCAGGCCGGACAGAATACCGGCAGTGCGGACATGCTTAACGTGCATCGCTCCGCCGATGCGAGCGTAAACCCGGCGGCCAACGAGGTCTATGTCGCTGATGGCTACGGCAACCGCCGCGTGATTGTGTTTGATGCCACGACGGGCGCGTTCAAGCGTCAGTGGGGTTACAACGGGGGGGCACCGGGTGACCGCAATCCCTGTATTTCCACCTTCGATACCGAGTTTCGTGATGACCAGTTCAGTATCGTGCACAGCCTGCGCGTGGCCGATGACGGCAGCGTTTACGTGGCCGACCGGGAAAACAGCCGTATCCAGGCATTTACCCAGGCTGGCGATCTGACCGGTGAGTTCCATGGCAATGGCGGCATGATCGCCGGGCTGGCGTTATCGGCGGATGCGAATCAGCGCATCCTGATCGCCAGTGAAGAGGAGCGGGGCATCCTGTTCCTGGATCGCCGGACTCTGACATTGCTGGATGAATTCAGCACGCTGGACCTGCCAGGTCCGAATCATCTCATTGCTGTCGACAACGCCGGCAATATCTATCGTGCCAGCCTGTTTGGCGGCATTATCAAGCTGGCGCAGGATTGACCCTTCCGCCAATCCTCACCACATCAGTCCCGTGGGCGCGGACCGTATAGCGGCATGGGCTGGCCATATTCGTAGGCCCCCAGGTCCGGGGCACTGCCGCGATAGTTGTCGTTGATGTTCGGCAGTGGCACGCCGGCATCCACGGCACCGGATCCGCGCTTGAGACGCAGATCCACTTCAGCGGGATCATACAGTCGGGTGGGGTCGTCCAGGGCCGGCATCTGTGCCTTCACAAAAATCGAATAATCCAGCTGCTTGCTGTGCATGTCCTGGCCGGTGCCCTGCTGATATTCGGCCAGCGAAGCAAACTCCCGCATCACAAGCGGACTCTTATAATCCGCGACCACTTCGCGCGGCGGGGAGGCCCAGCTGAAGGCAACGTCCGTGTCAGGATTGACGTAAAAGCCGTTGTAGTCGCTGTCTGAATAATTGGTGTAGGTGCGAACAGCCAGGGTTGCCGGCTGCCGCTGCTGGCCAAAAATCAGGTTGTTGCGAAAATGCATGTTCGAGGCCGGGGTGATCTGGCGGACTTCGCCGATATACGTGTTGTGGTAGTAAATGACGCCCGCCGGATCAGCATGGATCTTCACGGGGCCGTACGGTGAGTGATAAACCACATTGCGGATGAAGTAGACGGGGCCGCCAAACACCGGTTGCGGACTCATGCCGCCAACGGCGACGTTGAAGCAGCGGTTGTCGAATATCCGCATGTTGTGCATGGAGCCATCTGCCTCGAAACAGTTGTCGTCCAGGTTGGAAACATCGTTGCCATAGATATCGATCGACACCGGCATGCGGTCACGCGGAATATTGGGGTAGCCATCCGGCATGCCGTAGGTGGCATGATCCAGGGCATCGTGAAAGCCCACCACCCGGTTGTGGGCAATCACATGGCCGGCACCGTAGATGGACACCGCGTAATAAGAATCGAGGAGGCGCTTTTCCTGGAAACCGGGTTGCTCGTTCCAGGGCGGGATATTGAACCAGCCCATCAGTGCCGGCGGGCGACGACCGATCATCTCGTTGTCGGCAATGTAAAACTGGCGTGAGCCGGACCAGTCCGAATGAATCGCCGTCGCTACATCTTCGAAGCGGCTGTATTTCACCATGATGCCTTCGGCACCGGTGATGTTTTTCATGCCGGCCTCTATGGCAATGCCGGTGTTGCGGAAGGTGATGTCCTCAAACAGGTGCCAGTTGCCCCCCATCATGTTGAACAGCACATTATTGCCACCGCCATCAAACACCACCTCACCGTCACCGGCCGCCTTGATGGTGATGGGCATGTCCGGCGTGCCATCAGCGGTCAGGTAGTAGGTACCGTCCCAGGTGGTGCCACAGCAGGTGGTGTAACCGGAATCGATTTCGTGGGTATAGCTGCGCCGGTTGAATTCCTTGTAGACCCCGGCATGCACGAGAATGGTGTCACCCGGTTTTACGCGCGCATCGGAAGCACGGCTCCAGTCACCGCCCAGGCCGGCCATGTAATAGGCCGCCAGCAGGCCGTGGTAGGACGGTTGCTCTTCCGGGCCGGTGTGATCCAGCGGATACACATGCAATACCCGGCCACCGGTGAATGCTTCCGGCTCGGCCCGGGTTTTGACCGTGACCAGGCGCTCCTGGCGTCCCACCACCCCATCGGGGTCAGACAGCGTCAGGCGCGCTTCGTAGTCGGTTTCCGGCTCCAGGTAGAAAATACTGCCAGCGAACATGTTGGGGGCGGTGTAGTCCAGGGTCTGGTCGAAAACGGAACGTTCATGGTGAACCCGCAGCAAGGGCAGGCCCTCCTGCCAGGCGCGTTCTCCTACCTTGCGGTAGGCCAGGGCAACACTGGCATCGCGGTTATCATCGCCTTCGATATACCACTCGAAGCCCAGTGAAATCAGGGTGGGTGGCTCAACGACCAGTTCGCCAGCGGTTGTGTCATTGGCTGCCAGTGCGTTTATGGCCGGCAGTGACAGCAGGGCAGTGAAAAAAAGTGCAGAGATTGAAACAGGCAGGTGCCCGGAGCGATTGATCATGATACTTTCCCCTTGAAGCCTCGATGACGCTATATCGTCATTCTGCAATAGCAGGGAGGCAAAGCAAAGCGCCGGCAGCACTGGCTGCAGAAACACGAGGCGTGTGCGCCCGGGACCGTTACCCCTTTGATTCACCAATTCCAGTCCGGTAATATCCGCATCTTTCTTTCAGCGGGGGATCCCCATGGGTCGCGCCTATCAAAACCGCAAAGTGGCCATGGCCAAGACGTCGGCCAACAAGTCACGTGTCTATGGTCGCTATGGCCGTGAAATCTATGTTGTCGCCAAGCAGGGTGGTGTTGATCCCGATGGCAACCTGGCCCTGCGCTCCATCATCGAGCGTGCCAAGCGTGACCAGGTACCGGCCCATGTCATCGACAAAGCCATTGAAAAAGCCAAGGGCGGCGGTGGTGAGGATTACTCCCTGGCGCGGTATGAAGGCTTTGGGCCTGGTAACTGCACGGTGATTGTGGAGTGCCTGACCGATAACCCCAATCGTACCTTCGGTGACGTGCGCGCTTGCTTTACCAAGACTAAGAGCAAGATCGGAACACCCGGTACCGTTAGCCACATGTTTGATCACAGCATCATCCTGTCATTTCCTGGCGATGAGGAAGCCGTGATGGAAGCCCTGCTGAATGCCGATGTCGATGTCTCCGACATCGAAGACGAACACGGCAAGGTCACGGTCTTCGCTCCCCCCGTGGAATACGCCAAGGCCAAAACGGCGCTGGCAGATGCCTTTGGCGACATCGAGTTCGACGTCGATGAAATCCAGTTCATTCCCCAGGCCTATACCAGTCTCGGGGAAGAAGACCTGGGCACGTTCGAGAAGTTCATGGACATGCTCAATGACCTGGACGACGTGCAGAACATCTACCACAACGTCGAAGGCCAGTAACCAGGCACAAGCCCACCCAGGTGTCACCTTTCCGCCCGGCAGCCTTTGTCAGGGTCAGGCGCTTTCAGGCCTGACCCTCCCGGCGATGGCCTGCATGACCTGAGAGTCCAGGCAGGCCGGTTGCAAAATTCCCGCTCAACTTACCTTTGGCAAGGTAATCACGATGGTGTTGTTTTCCGTTTTCGTGGTCATGCCGAGGCTGTCGACTGCGCTGGACAGCGGAAAGGCACGGGTGAACTGGCTGCTGCTGACGATGTTGGCGCCACCGGCAGCCATCTCGCTGCTGACCTTGCCGATCACGGTCAACTGGTGTTCCCCCACCTCGGTATTCAGTTCGATATTGCTGCCCTCAGGAATGGTGATATGGACCACGTAGGCTTCCTGGGATTCCTCCAGGGCAATATCCGGCTGGCCGGATGACAGCGAGAAGGTCTGAACACCGCCCTGTTGCATCATTTGCTGCATTTGCGCCTGCATGCGTTGCATGTCGGCAAACGGATCCCAGTCGTCGGCAAAGAAGCTGGCAAAGGGATCAGCCGGCGACGGAGTCGAACCGCCCGTGGCAGGTGCGGGGGCGGCGGGTGCCGGCGTGGCGGCAGGACCGGGCGCTGCCGGGGTGGAAGCTGCCGTGGCTGACGTCGTCCTGAGGCTGGCGATTTCCTGCTGCAGTTGCCAGTTGCTGTAGCCCAGGGCTCCCAGGCCGGCTACACACAACACCAGCAAAACCAGCACAGCAGTGACTGCGGATTTACTCATCATGTCTCTCCTCGTCCTTTTCTCCAAAGCATGTCTGCAATGCGTGTCTGCAAAGGCAGGCCGGAACACACTCACCGTGATCTTCCGGCCTGTACCGGGGATAACGTAGGGACAGATAAGGAAATTTCAAGAAAGTAAAGCTGCAGGACCGCAGGGTGTCACGTTGGTGTTGTCCTGATGCCCGGAGATGTCACGTACTACTGGTGCTGTCTGCCGCCAGAGAGGTCATTGCCGGCGTTTGCCAACTGACCCAGCGCAGCAAGCAGGGGTTGCTCCACATCGGGGCGCACAATCCGGCTTATTTCCTGCCCATCGCGCAGGAAAATCAGCGTCGGCCAGAGTTTGATGCCGAACTGTCGGCCAAGGCGCCGGCCTTTGCCGTCTTGCACCCGAATGTGGGGAATGGGGCTGTTTGCCATTGCTGCGGCAATCAGTGGCGTGGCCGCCTCGCAGATGCCGCAGGTGTTGCTGCCAAACTCCAGTACCAGTGGCCCGGGGGTGCTGGCCAGTGTCTCGTGGTCAGGGGCATCTTCGGAATAGGGGGGCAGCATGACGGCCTCGTGATGGATTGATCAGGGGATATCTTAACGCGCGGACTACACCCGAGCGCAAGCTTGCGGTAACGTAGGGCAATAACAACAAGACCAACAACCCCATACCTCAAGGACATCCCATGCTGACGCTCTTTCATGCCCCCGGCTCCTGTGCCATGGCTACCCATCTCGCCCTCGAACATTCCGGCTTGCCTTACACGGCCAGAAAAGTGGACTTCAAGAACCAGGAACAACGCTCACCCGATTTTCTCAAGATCAATCCCAAGGGCAGGGTACCGGCCCTGGTGACCGATCATGGCGTGCTGACGGAAACCCCGGCCTTGCTGGTGTATGTCGCACAGCTGGCGCCCGAGGCCAAACTGGCGCCGTTGGATGATCCGTTCGCCTTTGCCCAGATGCAGTCGTTCAACAGCTACATGTGTTCCACCGTGCATGTGGCCCATGCCCATCGCTATCGCGGTTACCGCTGGTCCGATGACGAGGCGGCCATTGCCACCATGGTGACCAAGGTACCGCTAAACATGCGTGACTGCTTCAGCCTGATCGAGAACGATTACCTGCGCGGCCCCTGGGTACTCGGTAAGCAGGTTTCCGTATGCGACATGTATCTGTTCACGGTCTGTCGCTGGCTCGAAGGGGATGATGTCGACATCCATGAATTCCCGCGTGTGGCCGACCACTTTAACCGTATGCTGGAGATCCCGGCCGTGCAGCGCGTGCTCGCTGAACTCTGATCAATACAACGCGGACAAAGATCTGAAGGAAGTCATCATGCTCAAGTTTCGACACGCCGTTTTCATGCTGCTCACCCTGCTGCTTCTGCCGCCAGGCGGCATGGCCCAGCAAACTCTGCCGGGGCCACTCCAGGGCGGTGAACCCTCCGCTGTGCCGATTGGCGTGCAGATTCTGCGCTGGCGCATGAATGATGCCGATATCAATGCCATGACCTTTCGCGCCATGGACAGCCTGTTCACCACGCGGAACGTCGCGCCAAGTGGTCCTGTGTGGCAGCTGCCCCGGCATGACGTTGCCCTGGATTTCACCTATGCGTGGAACGGGCAGCGCTGGAATACAGAGGATTTTCTCGCCCACACCTATGCCAATGCCCTGCTGATCATGAAAGACGGGGTGATTGTGCATGAGCAGTACCTGAACAACACCGATGCCAGCACACAGTTCATTGCCTGGTCCATGACCAAATCCATCACCTCGGTGCTCGTAGGCTGCGCCCTGGCAGCCGGCTATATCGATTCGCTGGACACACCAATTGACCGGTACCTGCCGGAACTACGCGGGGGTGGTTACGAAGGTGTGACCATTCGCCAGGTCATGCAAATGCGTTCGGGGGTCGATTACGAGGAACGCTACGATTTCGCCAATCCGGGGCGGGCCGCCAGCAACCACATCAACGCCCTGGTGAAAAACACCGCGCGTTTTGCCGATGCTGCCCGCACGCTGCCGCGCCTGTATGAACCCGGAACGCGCTTTCAGTACAAGACCATCGACACGGCTGTGCTGGGCTGGCTCATCGAACGGGCCACGGACCGGTCGGTGGCGGCGTATACCGAAAGTTGCCTGTGGGAACCGCTGGGCGCGGAGTCTGATGGCTTTTACATCATGGATGGCCCACCGGGTGTCGGGCGAGAATTCAGCGGTGCCGGCTTCAATGCCACGCTGCGTGACTATGCCCGTTTCGGCCAGATGGTGCTCAATGGCGGCATGGCCGATGGGCGTCGTATTGTGTCCGAAGACTGGATCAGGCAGTCCACACAACCTTCGCACGAGGAAGACCCGCAGGCAGGGGGGTATGGCCTGCAGTGGTGGACGACCGGCAGCAGTGAGGCCTTTTCGGCGATAGGCTTGCAGGGGCAGACCATCTATATCGATCCCGCCACCCGCACGGTGATTGTCAAGCTGAGCTACTATCCGCCCGGCCCGGCCACCGCTCTGCAACAGGAAACCGCGGCCTTCCTGGCGGCCGTGTCAGCCTGGCAGCCCTGATACCGTGCTCGGGTAATCGCTGCGGCTAGGGTGTCTTCGGGCTGTCGATCCGGTACACACATGGGCCATCCTGGCAGCGGAACTGGACCGCCCCCCTGCGGGTGGTGCGGTTATAGTCATTGATGAAATCAGTCATGGTGTTGAACGCCGCTACGTCGGGATTCGGGTTGCCGTTCAGGAAGGCCAGGTAACTGTTGTTCAGCGCCAGGCGGGTGCTGGCCTTTAGTGCTGACCGGTTGGCGGGGTCTTCCAGCAGCGCCGCCAGGGTCTGGTTCTCCCTTTCCAGCCGGCTGCTGATCTGCGCCGATTCCACATCACGCGTGATGACGGCGAATAACTCATCCATCAGCGCCTGTTCCTGCTGATAGGTGGTGGCCGTGAATGCGGGATCCTCCGGGCAATCGGCTTCGGCGCCATTGCGGTTGCGATGACGGATGCAGGTGGCGACATACTCACTGTTGAGATCACTGCGAATGGCCAGCACGTAACGGGCCAGAGCCTCGCCCACGGAAAAGGGCGCTTCCGGCGGCGTCAGCACATCGTCTTCCGGGGCCACATCCACTTCGGGCGCAATGTCAGCCACGTCCTCTGGCAAGGGGGCCAGCAACAGGGGTTCCGGGTCAATGGCCAGGCTGATGTTGGGGGCGGCCTGCAAATCCTCAAGCGCCTGGGGTGACAGGCCCGGGGCGGGGGGCGGGGAGGCAGCCTGGGCGGTGTCCGCTGTCCGGGTAGCGATGGCAGGAAAAGGCTCGGACTCCTCGCCAGTCAACAGCAGTCCCACTAGCAGGACGGCGGTAATGACAAATCTCGCCAACAGGGTGCCGGATACGATCCTGAACAGGCCGGAAGCCGGTTGCCTGTTGTATTTCAGCGCTGGATCCCTGTTCGTGTTGCTGGTCATAGCGCCTGTTCTCCTCGCTGGCCGGACTGGCAGGGTTTGCCATGGCTTACAGGAACAGGATCGAATTTTAGCGCTGGTGCTTTGTTGGCCTTGATCAAGGCTGAACCTGTCTGGGCAGCAGCAGGCAGCGCTAAACCGAATATGTGGTTGCGAGGGTTTTTCGTTAGAATAGCCGCCCCTACATTCATGATTTCACCAGGCCCTTGGTACTGCCATGACCCCACCCAGACTCGCCCTTTACGTTACGCCATACTGCGGCTATTGCCGCTATGTCATGTCCGCAATCCAGCAACTGGGTCTGGCGGTGGAGTTGCGTAACGTGGCTGCCGATCAGCAGGATCTCGAAGACCTGTTCAAGGCCCGCGGTCGCACCACGGTGCCGGTGCTGCGCATCAGCACGGCAGACGGGGAGCAGTGGATGCCGGAGTCGCAGGATATCGTTGAATACCTGCAGGCGTTGAGAGACCAGCTGGATACCATGGCCTGAGGTTGGTCCGCGATGTGCGGGTGTAGCTCAATGGTAGAGCAGAAGCTTCCCAAGCTTACGACGAGGGTTCGATTCCCTTCACCCGCTCCAGTCTTCCCGTGTCGCCATAACCGGCGATTTCCGTCTTTTTTGCTTTCTGCTTTGCTTATTTCCCCCATTTAGCGTTAATTTGTCATTTCTACTGTTTGGGGATCTCGGGGGAGTTCATGAAAACAACAAAAACTGCTTCACTGTTCCAGTGCAATCGTCGCCGCTTCATGCAGGCCGGTGCCCTGACCACGGCTGGCCTGGCGTTGCCGGGACTGGCGCAGGACATGCGCCTGGCCACTATCGGGGCCACGACCAGCACGCAATACGGCAAGGTGCGCGGTCTGCTCAAGGATGGCGTGCACCAGTTCTGGGGCGTGCCGTATGCGGACACCACCGCCGGTGCCAACCGCTTCATGCCGCCACAACCAGCCAGGTCCTGGTCGGGTGTGCAGGATCATTTACAGATTGCCCACAATGCCCCTATACAGCCCGGCGCTGAAGAGCCGGCGCCGGTGGTGACGGCCGTGAATCGTCTCAGCCCGGAAGGGGAAGACTGCCTCAACGTGAATATCTTTACACCGGGTGTCGACAACGCGGCGCGTCCGGTCATGGTGTGGCTGCACGGCGGCGGATTTTCGGCAGGCGCCGGCAACTACCTGCTCTATGACGGCACCAACCTGGCCAAGAAAGAAGATGTCGTGGTGGTGTCGGTCAACCATCGCCTCAACATTTTCGGTTTCCTGCACCTGGCCGATATCGGCGGGGACAAGTGGGCACAGTCCACCAATGTCGGTATGCAGGATATTGTCGCCACGCTGCAGTGGATCAAGGACAACATAGAAAATTTTGGCGGTGATCCGGACCGGGTCACTGTGTTCGGGCAGTCCGGCGGTGGCCGCAAGACCACCACGCTCATGGCGATGCCATCAGCTGAAGGGCTGTTTCATCGCTGTATTTCTCAAAGTGGTGTGGCACTGCGCGGCATCAGCGCCGATGCAGCCAGTGAGGGGGCTGAACGCTTCCTAGGCAAACTCGGACTCAATGCCCGCCAGCTGGATCGGCTGCAGGGCCTGACCGTGAAACAGATCCAGGATGCCTACTACGGTGATCCGGCCATTCCCGGCCTGGGCAGTGGACCGGTGGTTGATGGCCATATTCTGCCGCGCGACCAGTGGGACCCGACAGCACCGTCCTGGTCGGCCAATGTGCCATTGCTGGTCGGTTCCACGGAAACGGAAAACGGCTGGCTCGGGCCACCCCCCTACGAACTCTCCGATGCAGACATGGAGGCACGCTTTGTCCGGCTGGCCAACAACGATGCCGCTAGGGGCCGTGAACTGGTTGACCTGTACAGAGGCCTGCATCCGGATATGCGCAACCAGATGTTGTGGCTGACGGCGGAATCCGATGATACCCGCCGCTGGGATGCCCAGCTGGCCAGCCGGCTCAAGTTCGAGCAGGGCGCAGCACCGGCCTACCTGTATTTCTTCGACTGGTATTCCCCGGTGCATAACAACCGCATGGGCTCGTACCACACGCTGGATATCCCATTCGTGTTCTACAACATGGATCTGGGCGCTTCCATGACCGGCTCGGCGCAAGCGCGTTATGAACTGGGTCATGTCATGAGTGCAGCATGGGCCGCCTTTGCCCGGACCGGCAACCCGGACCATGCCGACATGCCGCACTGGCCGGCCTTCCATCCGGATCAGTATCCGACCATGATGTTTGGCGATACCGTGCGTGTGGGTAACGATCCCAATCGGGACGCTCGCCTGGCATTGGCCGCCTTGCGCGCATGAGCCGCTAATGCCTGACCACAGGCTGCCGGCATACAGCGCCGGCAGCTTGTGGCAAAATGCACACCGTCCAACCAGGCTGGGCATCATCAGCCCGGCCTGCCCACCGTCTTCACCACGATAAGCATTGCATGTCCGACGTTAATCACGACCCGTCATCCCAGGAGCACTTTGGCAAAGGCGTGCTTTTCATGCTGCTGGGCTCAGCCCTGTTTGCCGTGGCGGATGCGCTGGGTAAATTCACGACCCAGGGTTTTCCGCTGTTCCAGGTGGTCTGGCTGCGCAGTGTGTTCGGCCTCATGCTGGTGGCGCTTGTCATTGCCAGCAGGCGGCGCTGGGAGGATTTTCGCACCAACAACATCCGTGCCCACATCAAACGCTCCATTGCCGGTATCTTCATGAGCGGCTTCATGCTAACGGGCCTGAAATACATTCCACTGGCGGAAGTGACCGCCGTCGCCTTTGCCACGCCCATGATCGTCGCGGTGTACAGTGCCATCGCCCTCAAGGAGCACGTGGGCAGGGATATCTTTGCCGCGATCCTACTGGGGTTGTGTGGAGTCATCCTGGTGGTCCGGCCGACACCGGACCATTTCCATTTCGGCCATCTGGCCATGCTCGGCTTTGCCCTGTCTTCGGCCTATCTGAGTATCACCGCCCGCGCCCTGGCGAAAACCGAATCGGCACTGACACTCAACCTGTCGATTTATCCGGCGGGCGTTATCGTGTTTGCGGGCCTGGCCATAAAAGACTGGGTCATGCCTGATCCGGTGTCGTTGGCTGCCCTGTTTGGCGTGGCCCTGTTTGCCACCCTGGCACTGCTGTCGATTACCCGGGCTGTGCACCTGACGACACCTGCAAAGGTCACGCCGTTTGATTACTCGCGCATTCTCTGGAGTGTGAGCCTTGGGTTTGTGTTCTGGGATGAGTTACCGGATGCCATTACCTGGACCGGCATCGGCATCATTATCTGCTGCGGGCTTTACATCATGCGCCATGGCCGGCGCCAGACCGCCCGAGCTGGGCAGAAAGCGGGCTGACGGCAAAGGGGCCGCCGGCGACAGTCTTTATTCGCTGCTGGTGTTCAGGGGCACAGTGTCAGGGGTCATTCAGCACACGAACCTCGCGCTGCGGGAACGGAATGGTGAAACCATTGTCACGCATGGTTTCATAGATAATGAGCAGTAAATCACCGCCGACCCGGTTCTTGCCGTCATCAATGTCCTTGATCCAGAACTCGACAAACATGTTGACGCCGGAATCGCCGAAACTCTCGATTTCGCAGTCCGGGCGTTCCTCGATCGGATAATCCTCGCCACTGAGCACCTGCGGATGGGTCGCCACCGCGGCCTTGATGATCTCGACTAGTTCTCGGATGTCAGAGCCGTAGGCCACGGAAAAGTCCACGCGGTAGCGCTGTTTCTTGTTCTTGCGGGTCCAGTTGGTGAAGGTGGAGCCCACGAAGGACTCGTTGGGCACAATGATGTCCTTGCCATCAAAGGTTTCCAGGGTGGTGGACCGCATGTTCATGGCGGTGACAAAGCCCGCGGAGCCATCATCCAGTTCGACGTAGTCACCGATCGACAGGGAGCGGTCAAGCAGGATGATCAGGCCGGAAATGAAGTTGGAGGTGATGGTCTGCAGGCCAAAACCCAGGCCGACACCCACGGCACCACCAAATACTGCCAGGGCCGTCAGGTTGATGCCCATGACCTGCAAGAGCAGCAGGAATACCACCACGAAAATGGCAATCTCCAGGATCTTGGCGGCCACTTCGCGCGTGCGGAAGTCGAGTTTTTCCTGGCTGCGGATCAGCTCCTGGCCGGTGTTGCTGGATATGCGGCCCAGCCAGAAAATAAATGACCCGAAAATCACGGCCCGAGAGATGCCAAGCATCGACAGTCGGATATTGCCGATCTGTATCGCCATCGCATCCAGCACCATGACCAGGTCGTCGAGTAGGCCCACGGCACGCAACAGCAGCAGCGGCACACCCACCATGAGCATGATGCGGGCAATCAGCGAGTTGCTGATGAAGTCATCCACGAAGAACAGGAATACAAAGATCAGGGCAATGCTGATGGCGGCATCAATCAGCCAGTGGGTCTCCCCGTTGAGCGGAAACAGGCCGGCGCCGATCTGCAGCAGCATGATGGCCAGTACCGGAGAAATCATGTGGCCCATGCGATAGAGCACAAGCATCCCCGGGCGGGAATCAGCGGCCGGTTCCTCGCGGAACCAGCGTGTCTTGCCAATGATGCTGGCGGCAATGATTTTGGCGACCAGGTAGGCGGCGACAATAAGCCCCAACTGAAGATAGGTATCCCAGTCGGTGACGGTTTCCCGCAGCAGGGAGATCAGGTTTTCCATGGTTGTCTTTAACGGTCTGACTGAAACGCTGGGTTCATACTATGACGACTGGCCGTTGAGGTCGATAGCCATGGCTGTCCCGGTGTTCTACCCCGGTGTTCTACTCCGGTGTTGGGAACAGTGGCATGCCAAGGGTGCTTTCCCTGTCCGACGGGGCAAACAAAAAAGGCCGGACCACGAGAGTGG
>JBMTQX010000043.1:0-24915 GCA_049446715.1 Pseudohongiellaceae bacterium | reverse complement strand
CATTAGCAAGTGAGCGGCCCTGAAGCCAAAATTATGGCAAATTCATGCCATGCTGAAAACCTGCAATCAGGAATAACATGGCGTCGACACCTGTTATCGGCATCAGGCCGGGCAGGCCAGGGGGTGGCTGAGGGCAGGCGTCGATGGTGTCACGCAGACTTGCCGGTATAGAGTCCGCTGGTATTGCTAAACACCACCACGAAACGGATGCCGTTACCTTACCCCATTTTAAATCCTGATTTCATTCCTGCCTGGTGTCGGCATCTATTTACCAGGTTGATGCTGTCACAATTTTTTCATGATCGGTGCTTTGGTTGAAGGCAGGGCGGATTACCACTTTGGCAACCGGTTGTGCAGGCCCTTGTGGCATCCGGTATACTGCGCGCTTTCCGCAAACTCACCAGCATGGGGTCAGCAAAGCGTATTATGACAGTTAACATGCCTGTTTTTCCCTATACTACGTCCATGAAATCTGCAGTGCCACCGTTCCGCAAGAAGCCTGACAGCTTGCGGCTGCTGTGCTCGCTCATGCTGGTTACTGCAGGTGCCAACATGGTGCACGCCCAGGATGGCGAGGTTGAGGAAATCATTGTGCAGGACACCCGGGGCGGGGCTTATCGGTTTGACCAGAGCACTGTCGGCAAATTTACCGAGCCGTTGCTGGACACACCGCAGTCTGTCACCACCATATCCTCCCAGCTCATGGAAGATCGCAATGTCATGAGCCTGGACGATGCCCTGCGTAACGTGCCGGGCATCACGCTTGGCGCAGGCGAGTTCAGCTGGCAGGGCAATAATCCCAACATCCGCGGTTTTTCCTCCCGTAATGACATGTTCCTCGATGGCATGCGCGACCTGGGCAGCTATGCCCGTGACCCCTTCAACCTGGAAGCCGTGGAAGTGCTGCTGGGACCATCGTCCATGGTATTTGGCCGCGGTTCTACCGGGGGCGTCATCAATCAGAGCACGAAGAAACCCACTGACCAGGAAATCCGCAGTCTGCATGTCAACCTGGGCAATGCCTCTACAGCGCGTGCCACCGTGGATTTCAATCAGCCCCTGGCGCTGGGCAATGGCGGTGGTTTTCGTCTGAACCTGCTGGCACACCAGTCCGATGTGCCAGGTCGCGATACAGTCGAGACTGAACGTTACGGCATTGCCCCAAGCCTGAGTGTTGGCCTGGGGAATGCCACCAACCTGACGCTGAGCTACATGCACCTGACCAGCGACAGCCTGCCGGATTACGGTATGCCCTGGATCGACACCCAGCCTGCCGATGTGCGGCGTGAAAACTTTTACGGCTTTGACAACGACAACCTGGAAACCGATGCCGATGTGGCCTCGGCGATTGTGACCCACCAGATTAACCGCGACTGGTCGCTCAATGCCCAGCTGCGCGTGGCCGACTACGGTCGTGAGAGCTTTATCACCGAACCCCAGGTAGCGCCGGGTGTCACCCGTAATGATCCTCCTGAAAACGTGACGGTCGAACGCATGATTTTTACCGGGCAGAGCAGCGAGACCATGCTGCAGGGCCAGCTCAACGTGCGTGGAGATTTCACCACGGGCAATATTGATCATTCCCTGATGGCCGGTTTCGAAAGCACACAGGAAGAGTCCGATCCCAGTTTCGGCTTTGCCGCGCAGACGGCTTACTTTGAATACGGCATTCCAGTGCCGACCACCAATCTGGCCAATCCCGGCGGGGGCAGTTATACCGGCCTGACAGCTGATCGCCTGTTGTCGGATGCCACCAGTGACACCCTGGCCGCCTATGTGCTGGATACCCTCAAGTTTGGCGACAAATGGCAGCTGAGCCTGGGCCTGCGCTGGGACCGCTTTGAAACCGATTATGCCGAGCGCCGCCTGGACGTGGACGGCTCACAGACATCAAGCAGTCGTTTTGCCACCAATGACACCGAGACCAGTTACCGTACCGCACTGGTGTACAAGCCTGTTCCGGATGGCACGCTTTACCTGGGGTGGGGCACCTCGTTTAATCCGTCCGCGGAATCGGTCTCATTCATCAACAGCGGTCGTGGCCTGACGGTCGGCGATGTCGCGCTCGAGCCGGAGGAAAACGAAAGCCTCGAATTCGGCGTCAAGTGGAGCCTGCTCAATGACCGCCTGCTGGTGGACGGCGCTATTTTCAATATCACCAAGGACAATGCCCGTGTGCCGGATCCGCTCAATCCCGGCTTTAACACCCTGGCAGGCGAGCAGGATATCACCGGTTTCTCCGTCAACATGAGCGGCGGCTTCGGCGATATCCTGCATTTCACCACCGGTTTCACCCACCTGGATGACGAGCAGCGCAACACCCTGACCGGCACCACCGGACGTATCAACAACGTGGCCGCCAACACCTTTTCCTTCTGGCTGAACTGGACCTGGGGCAACAGGCTCGACTTTGGGGTTGGCTCGCGTTTCATGGATGAGCGTGTCGTCAACAACAGCAAGACAGCTGACGATTACTGGGCCTTCGATGCCATGATGAAGTACCAGTATTCGGAAACCATCGTCTATAAGCTCAACCTCACCAACCTGACCGACGAATACTATTTTGACCAGCTGCATCCCTGGCATGTGGTGCCGGGACCGGGCTTTGGTGCTGTTTTTGCGGTAAATTTCGATTACTGACCCGAAACCGGAATCCCAGCTATGTTGATTCACCTGCCGCAGGTGCTTACCGCAGACGAACTGGCACAGTGCCGTGAGGCGCTGGCCAACGTGGACTGGGCCGATGGCCGTGGCAGTGCCGGCTACCTGTCCCAGGCGGTCAAGCAGAATCGGCAATTGCCCGACAATCATCCGGTAGCCAGCCAGCTGGGGGAAGTCATTGTGCGGGCACTGGATCGCAACAGCCAGTTCACGGCTGCCGCCTTGCCATTGAAAATGGTGCCGCCACTGTTCAACTGTTATGAAAACGCCGGCACCTATGGCCGTCATGTGGACGGTGCCATCCGTCCGATTACCGGAACACCGCATCGTGTGCGCACCGATCTTTCAGCGACCCTGTTTCTGACCGAGCCGGGTGATTATGAGGGTGGTGAACTGGTGATCGTGGACACGCTGGGACCCAGCGAGGTGAAACTGGCTGCAGGCGACATGGTGCTGTATCCCGGCACCACGGTGCACCAGGTCAAACCGGTCACCTCCGGACAGCGCCTGGCGGCGTTTTTCTGGATTCAGAGCATGGTCCGCAGCGATCAGCAGCGCAGTATCCTGTTCGAGCTGGACAATGCCATCCAGAAAATCGCCGCCGACACCCCGGACCAGTCAGCTCTGACCGACCTGGCCGGGGTGTATCACAACCTGCTGAGGCAGTGGGCGGATACGTGACCCTGTGCTCGACTATGTTCTAGGTCGAAAGAGGCACGCCAGTGCCGTCATCCGGCGACTTGGACGGACTGTTCGAGGAAGGCAGAAAAGGAGAAAAGGAGAAAAGGAGAAAAGGGCGAACAGCTCTTTTCCAGGGCAAGTATTTTATTCAGGGATCTCGATCGGTTGCGGCCTGAATGTCCGACATCCGATGGGGCAAGCAGCTTTTGTAGGTCGGCATTACCCTGCGGGGCATAAAAGGGCGCAAGGTCGTTTGCCGACAACAACAAACGCTTTTTTGGAATACACTGATGACATCTGACACCGACAACGATACCCAGGCTTTATTGGTCGACCTGCAAACCCGCCTAGCGTTCCAGGATCACACTATCAGCGAACTCAATGACGTCATCACCGACCAGCAGAAACAGCTGGACCGTTTGCATGAGCAGGTCAGGATGCTGAAAGACAAACTGGATGTGCTGGAAGAAAGCGTCCCGCAGCCGGGCAATCCAAACGCCGCAGATGAAAAACCGCCGCATTACTGACAATGAACATTGATCAGGCAAAGCAAGAACCTCAGCTAGCCGCTGCCAGATCGCCGGATGACGGCACATTCGTGCCGCTTCCGGCCTGCGAGAAAGCAGAGCTTTTGGTTAGCTCTTAATCGCCGACACTTCCTCGGCCTGCAACCCCTTGGTGCCTTCGGTAACCGCAAACTCCACGCGCTGACCTTCCCGCAGGATGCGATGGCCATTGCCCATGATGGAACGGAAATGGACAAAGATATCCTCGCCAGTGTCACGGGTAATAAAGCCGAAGCCCTTGCTGGCGCTGAACCATTTCACATTGCCCAATTCCTTGTCCAGGGCACTGGTGCTGGCAGCGGCACTCTGCGCCGGGGTTGCGCCGGATTCTCTTGGTGCTCTCATCTCTCTCGGCGCTCTCGACTCTCTCGGTTCTCTGGATTCTTTTGCTCTGGACCTGCCGCCTCTTGAACGGCTGCGCCTAGCGCTGCCCGGGGTGGTATCTGTCGTGAGGCCTTCGGCAGAGCAGACCCAGTAGCTGGTAAGGCATCCGCCCAGCAGTGCGGCCACAAACAGCGTAACCGGCGCCGGAAACAGGTTGGGCATGTTGATGAAAAAGCCCACGGCCGCGAGCACTATCGCGACAAAAAAAGCAGCAACAATAATCTTGGTATTCATGCTTAACTCGTTGGAAAAGTGATTTCTTTTTTTAGTTTTTATTTAGGGTGACAATGCTGGTATCACTGCGGATTGTGGTTGTTCTGGCAGTGCAGCAAGGCAGGATGGTAACACTGATTCCCGACGGGATTAAAGGGCTGGCCGGCCACCGGGGTCAGTGGCGGGGTTGCAGAACCCATGACGGTAAACCCGCAGGCGGGAGCGGGTTAGAGGGGTATCGGAATGCCGTTAACACGCACATCAGTGTCTGTTTCAGTGTCGTTGCCTTCCAGCGAGCGTTCCGGTAAACCACACTCTTTCAGAATGGCTACCATGCGGCTGCGATCACGGGCGAATAAATCGAGGTCGTATCTCTCAGACACATCGCGCCAGGCGGCGGCATAGTCACAGTGAAAGTCCTCTGCCGGTGGCCTCCAGCTGCCGATGCCGCGATCGCGTTTCTTGGCGTGGATGCTGCGCCCGACCGGAATCAGGTTGATGGGGTCGTTGGCAAAACTGGCGCGCTTGTTGTCATCCCACATGTAACCGTTGCTGGCATTGGCATACACCGGCGAGATGATGTGATCGATTTCCATGCGGGCGGCACGCTCATATTCATCGCCGGTATAGGGGTCGACCCAGTGACCTTCGCGCACTTCACACTGGCGCGGGTTGGTGTAGGTGACGGGGACATCGCTGGTGGCGACAAACACCTGGGTGCGCACGGTCTGGCAGCCGCCGGTGGTCGTCCAGTATGGCCAGTCGTCGTCGTTGTAGAACAGGTCTCCGTTCTGGTCGCTCAGGCTGCGGTTGCGGTTCATCCGGTCCCAGCGGGAGGGTGCCAAGCGACATCCAGCCTGGTGGCAGTGATAATCGCCAAAGGGGTCGTAGTGACCGCCGTTGCGGTCGTAGCCTTTGTCGATATGGGCGTTGGTGGTAGCCATGAGCAGACCGGCGATGCCGCCGGCAATCACGAGCGTGTAGGGTTTCAGGTTCGGCATGGTGCTCTCCTGAGAGTGTTTTCTGAGAATGTTGCCGGTAAGCGCTGACCGGTGAAATTAAGGGATCTGAATACCGGCTTGCTGCTTTCTTGCTGCCGGGTCAGCCGGGTAAAAAGCTGCAAGAACCCGGGCGCAAGTTGCCATAAAAAGGCTTAACGTCAGATGCTTACAACTGTTTCAGCTTTTGCATCTGCTCCTGCAGCTGGCCCAAAGTCGTCTCGGCATTAGACAGTTTTTCCTTTTCCTTCGCAACAACGTCCGCCGGGGCGTTGTCGACAAATCGGGCGTTGCCGAGTTTGCCCGACAACCTGCCGATTTCCTTTTCCAGTTTCTCCTGTTCCTTGGCGAGACGGCCAAGTTCAGCGTCTACATCCACCAGACCGGCCATTGGCACGAGAACTTCCATCTCGCCGACCACCTGCATGGCACAGGGTGGTGCGGCAGCGGCGTCATCGAGCCAGCCAGCACTGTCGAGCTTGGCCAGCTTGATCAGGAACTGGCGATATTTTTCCAGCAGGGCCTGGTCACTGCTGCTGCCTTTGGTCAGCAGCACGGGGATCGCCTTGGCCGGCGAAATGTTCAGTTCGCCGCGAATATTGCGAATACCAATGATGACGCCCTTGACCCATTCCATCTCGCGGTCAATTTCCGGGTCGGCAACCCCGGCTTCCTGTGCAGGATAGTCCTGCAGCATGATGGTCTTGCCTGCAATACCGAGCAGGGGAGCGGCTTTCTGCCAGATTTCCTCGGTGATGAAAGGCATCAGCGGGTGCAGCATGCGCAGGCTCTTCTCCAGCACATCCAGCAGCGTGTAGCGGGTAGCATTCTTCTGCGCATCGGTGGCGTTGTCATCCCACAGCACCGGCTTGGACAGCTCCAGGTACCAGTCGCAGTACTCATTCCAGAAGAAGTCATAGATGGCCTGGGACACCAGGTCGAACCGGTAGACGGCAATGGCGTCCTCGACTTTGAGCAGGGTGTCCTGCAGGCGCGACTGTATCCACAGGTCGGCACGGGCATAGTCTGCGTCAGATGACGGTTTGCTGACGGGGTGTTCTTCGGTATTCATGAAGACATAGCGGGCGGCATTCCAGATCTTGTTGCAGAAGTTGCGGTAGCCCTCGATACGGCCCATGTCAAAGTTGATGTCACGCCCGGTGGAAGCCAGGGAATAGAAGGTATAACGCAGGGCATCGGTGCCGTAGCCTGGAATGCCCTCCGGGAATTCCTTGCGGGTTTTCTTCTCGATCTTTTCGGCATCCTGCGGGCGCATCAGGCCGCTGGTACGCTTGGCGACCAGCGCGTTGATATCGATGCCGTCGATGAGGTCGATGGGATCGAGCACGTTGCCCTTGGACTTGGACATTTTCTGGCCGTCGCCATCGCGAATCAGGCCGTGGATATAGACTTTCTGGAACGGAATCTCGCCGCGGAATTTCAGCGTCATCATGATCATGCGCGCGACCCAGAAGAAGATGATGTCAAACGCCGTGACCAGCACGTTGGTCGGATGGAACGTGGCCAGCTCCGGTGTTTCGTCCGGCCAGCCCAGGGTGGAGAAGGTCCACAGGGCTGAGGAGAACCAGGTGTCGAGCACGTCTTCATCCCGGCTGAGGGCCAGGTCGGCATCCAAACTGTATTTTTCGCGCACCGCGGCATCACTGTGGCCGACATAGATATTGCCGTCCGCGTCATACCAGGCCGGTATGCGGTGGCCCCACCACAGCTGGCGGCTGATGCACCAGTCCTGCAAGTCTCGCATCCAGGCGAAATAAGTGTTCTCCCAGTTTTTCGGCACGAACTCGATATCACCGTTTTCCACGGCCTCGATCGCCGGCTTGGCCAGGCTTTCAACAGCTACATACCACTGGTTGGTCAGGTAGGGTTCGATGACGACGCCACTGCGGTCACCGCGCGGCACCTTCAGTTTGTGGTCCTCGATTTTTTCCAGCAGCCCTAGAGCTTCCATGTCCTTGACGATCTGCTTGCGGGCCTCGAAGCGGTCGAGGCCGCGATAGGCTTCGGGCGCGTCGTTATTGATGGCCGCATCCACCGTCATGACATTGATAATGGGCAGGTCATGACGCTTGCCGACCTCGTAGTCGTTGAAGTCATGAGCCGGGGTGATCTTGACGCAGCCAGTGCCGAATTCCGGGTCGACATAGTCATCGGCAATGATGGGAATCTCGCGGTCGCACAGCGGCAGATGGACAGTCTTGCCGACCAGGGCGCGAAAGCGTTCGTCATCGGGATTCACGGCCAGGGCAGTATCGCCGAGCAGGGTTTCCGGACGCGTGGTGGCAATGGTGACATGGTCCTTGCCGTCGGCCGTGGTTTCGCCGTTGGCCAGGGGATAGCGGAAATACCAGAAGTAACCGTTTTCCTCTTCACTGACCACTTCCAGGTCGGAGATGGCGGTATGCAGTTTCGGGTCCCAGTTCACCAGGCGGTTGCCGCGGTAGATGATGCCTTCGTCATACAGGCGAATGAAGACTTCCTCGACAGCGCGTGACAGGCCTTCGTCCATGGTGAAACGCTCGCGCGACCAGTCGATGCTGGAACCCAGGCGACGCAGCTGGCGCGTGATGTTTCCGCCGGATTCGGCTTTCCACGCCCAGACCTTGTCGATGAACGCCTCGCGGCCGAGATCATGACGCGTCAGGTTTTGCGCCTGCAGCTGTCTTTCCACCACCATCTGGGTGGCGATACCGGCGTGGTCGGTACCCACCTGCCAGAGCGTGTTGCAGCCCTTCATGCGATGGTAGCGAATGAGCGCATCCATGATGGCATTGTTGAAGCCATGGCCCATGTGCAGGCTGCCCGTGACGTTGGGCGGCGGAATGGCAATGCTGTAGGCCGGCCCCTCACCGCTGGGGGTGAAATAGCCGTTGGTTTCCCATTGCTCGTACCAGGATTTTTCGATGTCTGAGGGCTGGTAGGTTTTGTCCATTTTCTGCCGGATTTACTGCGAGGAAGAGGCGCGCATTATAGCCTGTCTGCAGCGCAAATGCCGAGTATCAGGGTAGGGATAGGGGGGCGGGACGCTGGCAGGCAGTTTGGTTCGGGTCAAAACCCCTGCCACAGGATTCGCCGGCATGAATCCGCAGCGTGGTCACACAGCAGGAGGGGCTTTGGCCCGGAATGACGTCCTAGCGTATACCGGATTCGGAAATATCCGGCAGGTCCAGCTGCTGTGGATTCAGTCCCAGCGCTTTCAGGTCCAGCGAAACCCGGTAGAAATTCGCCAGGGCGACTTGGTGCTGGAAATGGGCACGCCAGCGCTTGAGTTCGGCCTCGGCGACCACCTGCTCACGCTGATTAAGCTGAAAGAAGTCGCTGAAACCGGCTTCGAAACGGCGTGATTCGGCTTCGGCCAGCTGGCGCGAGGCGGTGAGTTCCTCCAGGGCAATATTCTCCAGCGCCTGGGTCGCTTCCAGGTTGACCAGGGCCACCTGTAATTCGGTCCGGATTTCGTTGCTGTACAGGCGGATGCGGTAATCCAGACCGGTCATGCGTGAACGTGCCGCATTGGCTTTGCCAAGGGCCGTGTTGGTGGCCAGGGGAATGGAAAAGCTGATGTCGGCGACATTTTCCGAGCCGGTCAACGCGGCCATGCCGTTGCCGAGATCGCGGGCATTGTAAAAGCGCAGGTCGACCCGGGGCTTGGCGAGGTTTTCTGCCAGCCTGATTTCCAGTGACTCCTGCTCACGCTCCATGCGGACCATGGCAATCTGCGGGTCGAGTTCAATCACGCGTTCCACGATGGCATCGACGTCAGCCGTGTTGACGGTACTGTCTTGCGGAATCTCCAGCGTATCGCTGTACACAGGGAAACGCGGCGAGCCCTCGGCATCGCGCAGGAACAGGGACAGCTTGATCGCAGAGGCATCCAGCAGGCGCTGGGCATCCACCACCAGGCTGCGGCGCTGAAGGACGGCCAGGTTGTTGTCCACGGCCAGGATTTCGGCGGCATCACCGCTTTCCACGCTCCGGTTGACGGCCTCGGCGCGGGCTTCGGCGATGCTCATGAGTTCAGTGTAGTCACTGAGCAGGCGGGCGGCCTGCAGCCACTGGGCGTAGGTAATATAGGCTTCCTGCAGCAGCTCAATCAGCACCTGTTGCAAGCGGTAGCGCTCAGCCAGGGCATCAACCCGCGCCGAGGCGGTTTCAAAGCGGTATTCGTCGATGTCACGGTCTCGCCACAATGACAGGGAGATGCCAAAGCGGCTTTCTCCGTCACGGGTGGTTGCCAGGTTGTTCTCATACACCGGGAAATTGCCGTTGGAACGGCGAAAACCGGCAAACACTTGTGCCCCGAAGCCCGGAAAGCGTTTCTTGTAATACGACTCGGCCACGTCCCCGCTGTAGTAACCGCTAAGACGGTTTTTCATGGTGCCTTCAATCACCGGGTCAAAGGCGCCCTGGGCGGCCTGTACCAGGGCGTCCTTACCGGCAATTTCGGCCCGTGCTGCCAGCACCATCGGAAAGTGGGTCTGGACACTGGCCAGCACGTCGGCCAGTTCGGTGGGTGCCCCGACTGTTGTCTGTGTTTTGCCGGGCAGGGCAACTAGCAACAGCAGGGCAGGCAGCAGCGTTTTCAGCAGGGTGACTGGTTTCATCAGGAATTGTCCACGACGACGGAATTCACCGGCGGAAAGTTGTTCAGCAGGCGCCAGAGTTCGAAGCCCAGCGAGACCGTGTCCAGCAGGATCCAGCCGCGGGTGTTTGCCCCCAGGCGGATAAAGCTCTCCGGCGGCCAGCCGCAGTTGATCATGTTGCGGGCAAAATCGGGCGGCTGCCCATTGAAACAATCAATGGCATCCGTTGGCTCCTTGACCAAAACACGAAATCTGCCGTCCGCACGGGCACTGGGCTCAACGAAGACGACCTCACCACCAAAGGTGCCAATGGCGTGATTGGGTATGCCGCTGAACTGGAAGGCGGGCCAGCCTTCGAACTCAAGCCTGACCTGACGACCGGGATTGACCAGGCCGATGTCGCGACCATCGATGTAAATTTCCACGGCCCGTTCCACATTCGCCGGCATGAAACTCGCGAGCAGGGAGCCGGCACTGACGATGGTGGCCTGGTCACCGGCTTCGACATGCACGATGGTGCCGTCACGCGGTGCAGTGACCAGCTGGCTGCCTTGGCGCGACAGGTTGGTGCGGGCATTGTTGAGGTCCGCAGTGGCTTCCTGCTGGCTGACCAGCAGTTCCTGCACCTTGATCCGCGCCTGCTCATAGTCGTAGCGCGACACCAGGCCTTCCTCGAACAGGCTTTCGCGACGGGCGTAATCGATGCGAGCGGTTTCGACGGCTTCTTCAGCCGCGGCGAATTTCCTTTCTGCAGCTTCCAGCTGGGCTTCGAGACGTGACACCAGCTGGTTGTCGATATCCTGGATGCGCACGATGGGATCACCCGCCTTGACGCTGTCGCCGTCGTGGACATACCACTGGGCAATGCGACCGGAGACGATGGCATTGATCGACTGCACGCGATCACGCGGGTTCATGGTTGTCACCTTGCCCGGGCCGGACGTAGTTTGTACCCAGGGGGTAAAGGTGAGTACGGCACCACACAGTAACAGGCCGGCGAAGATGGTCCAGGCAACCACCTTGATCAGTGATGGCGTCCTGATCCGCTCAAGGCAGGTCAGGTAGCTCATGTACTTGTCGTCAAGTGACTGGGCAAAACTGAATCGGGATTGATCTTTCATGCGCTGGGCTACGGCTTGCCGACCAGTATGGCCGACATATCAAGTTCACGGGTAAAGCAGGTAAATTCCGTGAGTTGCGTGATGTACATTACGGCGCCGCCATAGCCCTGGATTGCCTGCATCAGGTTTTGGACGATATTCGGTTGCACCAGGTCGGTAATGTGCTTCAGCACCATCACCTTGGGGCGGGACAGGTACATGGCAGCCAGTTTCAGCGCCAATGTCTGTTCCAGACTCAGCGGGAAGCCGTCGCCGCTCATGTAGGTGTCCAGACCGCGCGGCATGGCATCGATGTCGTCTTCCAGTTCCACCAGTGCCAGTGCCTCACGAATATCGTGCTGGCTGGCAGTCGGGTTGGAAAACATCAGGTAATGACGAATGCTGCCCGGCACAACCGAGGCACGATCGAAGACCTTGATCTTCTTGCGCAGCTCAAAAGCATTGATTTCACGGGTCGCCAGGTTGCCAAAGTAAACCTCACCGCGGGGAGGGTGGATATTCCCTGCCATGGCATTTTTGATGAGCGAACGCACACGCGCATCCGGACACTGGATACGCAGAATTTCACGGGGTGCCAGGCTGAAATCCAGACACACTTCCTGTTCGCTGCCGAGCTTGCCGAAGGAGGCCCGGTCAAAGCGTATTGAGGCACCTTCGACATTCAGGATCCGGGACTGTTCCAGGCGCACGTTTTCCTGTGGCAGGGTACGGAAGCGACTGATCTCCTCCACAGCCGCGCAGACGTCGTAAAAATATTCCAGGTAGCCGGCCAGCATGGGCAGACCGGCAAAAATACCGAGCATGATCAGCTCGGCGGCCACCAGCTGACCCAGGGTCAGTTCACCCTGGATTACCAGCCAGCCGCCCATGCCCAGCAGCGCGGAACTGGCCAGGGCATTGATCAACAGAAAGCTGAGTAACTGCCGGTAGTTGAATGAGAAATGCTTTTCCTGCTGGTCCACGTGGTGGTTCACGACATCGTTGAATTCTTCCAGGATGTATTCCACGTTGCCGGTGTCCTTGAAGTCACGCAGGCTGATACTCAGGCCCTGCAGCCAGTCGGCCGTTTCGTACTTGGCCTCGGAAAGGGCAAAGCCGGTCTGAATGGCGCGCCAGCCCCAGATTTTCCAGACCACCCAGATCAGGGCAATCAGGATCAGGGCAAACAGGAAGAAATAAAGGTGGTAGAGCGATACCACGATGAAGCCGATCAGTGACTGCAGCAGCAGGGAAAAGCCGTTGGTCAGGATCAGGGGTAGGTTTTTCTTTAGGGTCATGATGTCGAAGAAACGGTTGAACAGGGACAGCCGCTTGCGGTCATCCATGCCGGCATCGCGGGCAGTTACCGCACTCATGGCCATCTCGGTAGCCAGCCGGATAAAAATGCGCCGATTGAACAGCTCCAAGATGTAGGCGCGCAGGGCGTACAGGACGCCGGACACCATCAGCAGGCCGAACAGGATCAGGGAAATTACGACGATGGCGCGCACGATGCCGATGTTGGCGATGGTATCGATCAGCGCCTGCACGGAAATCGGAATGGCCAGCGTCAGCAGGCTGATCGCCAGGCTGTAAATCACGACCAGCTTGTAGAAACGATGCTCAGGCCCCAGCAAGCGGATGAACATCTGCCAGAACTCAGCCCGCTCCGGCAGGTGATGGGAATCGGTCGCGCTGTGCGTGGATGGTGCAGCCATGTCATTTACCCTCAGTAAAATACGGGGCGTACTTTAGTGAAAATAATATTCTCAATATATTATTTATATGATAGTTATTTCATATCACCGGCATCGTGCGAATATGGTCGCACGGCATTTGGCGCCAGATCAGTCGGGCCGTGCCTTGCTGCGGTTCTTCGGGGTCAAAGTTTGTGGTGGTCGAGTTGGTAGCCGGCATCCTTGTATGACTGCCAGTGCTCGCGCAGGTTGGCCTTGGCGGCTTCCTGGTTTGGCACGATTTCGGCGATGCGCGCGAAGCTGCCATGGAAGGCTGGAATGTCCTTGCTCAGGTTGATAAGCAAGTCGGACTTGCCGGGAAATGCCGGCAGGCAGCCAATGAACACCGGCACCTCTTCATCGGCTAGCAGTTCGTCATCAATACCGACGATGGCGTGCGGGATAAAGCTTTCCGGTTTGAAACTCCAGAGCAGGTCATCCATGTCCTGGGCGGTCTGCTCGGAGTCGGTGTGGATATAGATTTTCAGGCCCTGGCCCATGGCTTTTTCGGTCAGGCGACAGGCAAACACGAGGCGGTCCTGCTCCTCGGTCTGGCTGATGCTGTAGAAATCGACTTGGGCCATGGGCTAACTCAGTGGTGGGATCAACGTTTTATCGTTGTAGTAGTTGTCATAAAAGTGGTCAGGCATTGTTGAGCAGATAATCGACCAGCAACGGCACCGGTCGACCTGTGGCGCCTTTGTCCTTGCCCTGCAGCCAGGCCGTGCCGGCGATATCGATATGGGCCCAGGGATATTTTTCCGTAAAGCGTGACAGGAAGCAGCCCGCGGTAATGGTGCCGGCCTTGGGCCCGCCGATGTTGGCGATGTCGGCAAAGTTGCTGTCCAGTTGCTTCTGGTATTCCTCGTCCAGCGGCAGACGCCAGACCGGATCGTTCACCGCAACGCTGTGCTGGCGCAATTTGTCGGCCAGTTCGTCGTTGTTGCTCATCAGGCCACTGTTCACTGATCCCAGGGCCACGATGCAGGCACCGGTCAGGGTGGCGATATCGATCACAGACTTGGGTTTGTAGCGCTCAACGTAGGTGAGGGCATCACACAATACCAGGCGGCCTTCGGCATCGGTATTGAGCACTTCGATGGTTTTGCCGGACATGCTGGTGACGATGTCGCCTGGCTTGGTGGCGCGACCGCTGGGCATGTTCTCGGCGCTGGCGATGACACCGATGACATTGATCTTCGGCTTCAGTTCGCACAGGGCGGTCATGGCCCCCATGACACTGGCGGCTCCGCACATGTCGAATTTCATTTCGTCCATGCCGGCGCCGGGTTTCAGGCTGATGCCGCCGGTATCAAACGTGATGCCCTTGCCAACGATGATGTTGGGTTTGGTGTTAGAGCTGGTGCCCTTGTATTCCATGATGATCAGGCGTGACTCCTCGTCGCTGCCATGACCCACGGACAGCAGGGAGCCCATGCCGAGACGTTTCATCTGTGCTTCGGTCAGCACCTTGGTTTTCAGTTCCTTGTGACGCTTGCCCAGGGCGATGGCCTGCTCACCCAGGTAGCTGGGTGTGCAGATATTGGCGGGCAGGTTGCCAAGTTCACGGGCGACCGACATGCCGGTGGAAACCGCCGTGCCGACATCAAGGCCTTTTTTCAATACATTACGCTTGCTCTTGTCGGCCAGGAAAACATCGATTTGCTTCAGCGGCGACGGTTTGCCTTTCTTCGATTTTGTCTGCGAATACTGGTAGGTGCTGTTGGCCAGCGTGCGGGCCAGCAGGTGGCCGAGGGTGTCCATGCCGGTGCCCTTGATGTCGAGGTTCACCAGGGTGTCCGCGGCATCACTGAGGGCATACTTTTTCAGGGCCATGGCAACGGCGCCGACGGCGCGGCCGAATTTCTTCTGGTCGAAATCGCTTTTCTTGCCCAGGCCGACCAGCAGCACGCGTTTGGCGCGCAGGCCTTCGGGCGCATGCATCAGCACGGTCTGGCCCAGGGCGCCGCTCAAGTCACCGCTGTCGATCAGTTTGCTGATTTTCTTACGGATCAGTTTGTCCGCCTGAGCGGTCAGTTCAGGAAGATTCTGGTTGGTATAGACCCCGAGCACGAGGCAGGCAGTGGACAGGTTCTGGAGCGAAGCGGCTTTGATCGTGAATTTCATGATGCAGGGTTTCCTGAAACGGGATTGTTGCGGGCGTGAGAACAGGCGGGAAATTCTACTCCGGGGGCGGTAAGAGATCAAAGTGACAGGGATGTGGTCGTTGTTGTCAACCTTGTGCTGAATGTGTTCGCGGCTGAAACCGCTCCCACCCAGCGCTAGGATCCTGCAAAGAGCAGTTTTATGTCGCAGGAGCGCCTTCAGGCGCGAATGGAGCAAATTTCAGAAGCCATAGTTGCCCATTCCTTATTGGCCCGCCTGCGCGCGATACACTAGAATCCCGTCATGATTATTACCCGGTACCTTACCCGCCAGATCCTGCAGGTGACTGCGGCCACCACCTTCATCCTGCTGGCCGTGGTGGTGCTGGGGCGTTTCCTGAAATACCTGGCGCAGGCCTCACAGGGTGAAATTGATCCTGCCGTACTGGCGCTGCTCATGTCCTACCGGATTCCGGAATTCATCCAGCTCATCCTGCCGCTGGCGCTGCTGCTCAGCATCCTGCTCGCCTATGGGCGCCTGTATGCGGACAACGAAATGACGGTGCTGGCCGCCTGCGGACTCAGTACCCGACGCCTGCTGGCGATCACACTGATGGCGTCAGCCAGCGTGGCAGGGCTCGTCGGTGTGCTCAGTTTTGCGTTCACCCCGTGGGGACTGGTCAATACCGATACCCTGCTGGAGTCGCAAAAGGAACTCAACGAATTCGACATCATGGTGCCTGGCCTGTTTCAGAATATTTCCCGGGGCGCGCGCACCACCTATACCGAGGCCATCGAGAATGACGAGATGCAGCAGGTGTTCATGCACGAGAGCGCCAGTGGCCGGGTGACCGTCGCCAGCTCTGCGGTACCGACCGAGGGCGTGGAAGGGGCACGTTTCGTCCTCTTCAGCGACGGCTCCATCACCGAGCCGCGGGAAGACGGCTATGTTCTGACCCAGTTCGAGGAGATGGGCGTGCGCATACCCGCCCGCGACATCAGTTTCGACATCGCTTTGGAGGAGCGGGCCATGACCACGCTGGCCCTGTGGCGCTCAGGTGATGCTTCCCACCGTGCCGAACTCCAGTGGCGTATTTCGCTGGTGCTGCTCATACCGGTGCTGACCCTGATTGCGGTGCCGCTGAGTCGGGTCAGCCCGCGGCAGGGCCGTTTTGCCAAGCTAGTGCCGGCCATTTTTCTCTATATTCTTTACTTTGGTCTGCTGCTGGTCAGCCGTGACCTGACTGCGGCCGGCGAGATCCCCGTCATGCTCGGACAGTGGTGGGTGCATGGCGTGTTCCTGACTATTGGCTGGCTGCTCTATACCGGCCGCATGCCGAGCCTGCGGCTGCCCGGGTTTGGCACACCATGAACCGACTCGATCGCTACGTGGCAAGACAGGTGCTGATGGCCATGATGGTGGTGCTGCTGGTACTGGGGGGGCTTGATCTGGTCTTTACCCTGGTCGATGAAATCGGCGAGACCGAAGGGGCATACGGCACGGCGCATGCCATGCGCTATGTGTTCTACGTGTTCCCGCGCCATCTTTATGAACTGCTGCCCATGACCGCACTGATCGGTGCCCTGACCGGACTGGGGGTGCTGGCGTCCAGCAATGAACTGGTGGTGATGCAGGCTGCCGGTGTGCGCGTGACCCGGATTGTCTGGGCAGTGATGAAGCCGGCTATCGTGGTGATGGTGGCGGGCCTGGTCCTGGGCGAGTTCATTGCCCCGCGCCTGGAACTGCAGGGCGAGCTTGATCGCGCGCTGGTTCGGGGTGAACAGGTGGCCGTGTCCCGTCATGGCCACTGGCAGCGCGATGATGACGAGTTCATGCATTTTAATGCCATCGATCCGGATGGTGTGCTGCACGGCATCAGCATCTATCATTTCGAGCAGCAGCAACTGCAGGGCATCACTACAGCAGAGACGGCCTACTATGAGGCAGGTGACAACGCAGGAGAAAGCTCCTGGTTGCTCCAGAACGGCACCGAGACCACGTTCAGCAATACCGGCAATCGCCAGGGCGATCGTTACACCTTTATCGAACAGAGCTGGGACGTTGACCTGACACCGGACCTGCTTAAGGTGCTGATCATCGACCCGGACAACATGTCCATTTCGGATCTGTACCGTTATGCAGACCGTTTTGAAAGTCAGGGCCAGGATGGCGGGCCGTATTTCCTGTCATTCTGGAAGAAAGCCCTGCAGCCGTTGACCACCGCGGCGCTGGTGATCGTGGCAGTATCCTTCATCTTTGGTCCGCTGCGTTCGGCCACCATGGGCTCGAAGGTGTTTACCGCCATCTGTTTCGGGATTGTCTTTTACCTGGTGCAGAACCTGTTGAGCACAATCAGCCTGGTATACCAGCTCAATCCACTGGTGGCGGTGTCGGCACCGGTATTGTTGTGTCTGGCGCTGGGACTGGTGTTGCTCAGGCGTGCGGACTGAACTGACTTTTTGAACCGGTTGTCCTAACCGGTTTTTTTATTGCCGTCCTTTTCCATCAGGGGCACCAGCACGACTTCCGATCCGGACAGCCGGTCGTGCAGTGACTTCCTGTCCTGGCTGAACAGTATCAGCCAGTAGCCGATGCCGACCGGCAGCATGGAGGCTAGTGCCCCGGCAAAGCGGATCACGGTCTGTATCAGGGTGATGCGATTATTGCCGCTGTTCTGGATGCGTACACGCCAGGCCTGCATGCCCAGCGTCTGGCCGCTGTGAGTCCAGAACCAGGCAAAGAAAGACCAGGCACTGAGGATCATGGCGACAAGCAGGACATTCTTGTAGACCGGATCGAGGGTTACCACTTCGCCATCCACCGTGCGCGCATTATCGACCCCGAACAGTGACAGCACCACAAAAGCCACCACCATCCAGATGGCGATGATCAGGACACTGTCATAAGCGATGGCGGCAAGCCGGCGCCAGAATGGTGCAGGCGTGGTACTGGGTGTGGCAGTGAAATCAGTCATGATGGTGTGTCTGTGTTTTCCGGGAGGTCGTTATTGTGCGCAAGGCGTTTTTTCTCAGCAAGGACATTCATGAAATTGCCCGTGAACATGATCAGCGCGCCAAGCATGACAAACCAGTCCAGGCCCTCACGATACAGGAACCAGGCCAGCACCGCAGCCAGCGGCAGGCGCAAGAATTCCATCGGGATGACCACCATGGCATCGGCCAGGGAAAAGGCGCGGGCAAAGCAGTAATGCGCGGTAATCGAGACCACACCCATCACCGCCATCCAGGCCCATTCTACGGTTACGGGTGTGACCCAGCTGCGCCAGGCGGGCAGCAGGGTGAGCAGGCACTGGATCAGGCAGACATAGAAAATAATGCTCAATGGGGTGTTGTGTGCGACCAGGCGCTTGGTCAGGACATTGGCCAGGGCGAAACACAGGGCGCTCAAGATGACCACAAACATGGCCGGATCCAGCTCGCGAAAGCCGGGACGCAGAATGACCAGAACCCCGATGATGCCCAGCACCAGGGTCAGGGTGCGGTAGAGGTTGATCTTCTCAACGAGCAGGACGCTGGCAATGAGCACGCTCCAGACCGGACCGGTGAATTCCAGCGCAAACACTTCCGTCATCGGAATACTGGCCAGGCCGAAGATCCAGGCATATTGCGCCAGCAGATGCGAGACGCTGCGGGCAAGGTGGGAATAGGGCTGCCTGGTTCTCAGCTGCTGCCAGCCGCTGTGTTGCAGCAGCACGCACAGGATCACCAGGCTGATGATGTTGCGCACATTGATCATCTGGCTGCGCGGAATGGTCGCCGACAGCTCCCGCGCGGCCACTGCCATGAGCAGCAGGGAGGTGAGGGTGCCGATCATCCAGGCGGCGGCCAGGATGACGGGGGAGCGGTCGGGATGGGTCACAGGCAGTCCGGATTCTGGGGGAGGCTGGAATTGTATCGAATGAGGGGCAAGGCACAAGGAGGGAGCTAGGTCGGATCGGGCCAAGGGCCGTCATTGGACTGTCTTCAGGTTCACTGGCCAGATGAAAGATCACGCGGCCTTTGGCCGCCATGTCGGATGGCGGCGCAAGCGCCTTATGCCGACCTACAGCAGATATGCGTCCATGGGCGCTTCCGGGGTAGAATCCGCCACCATGAATCTTCACGCCTACTTGGACCGCATTGGCTTCACGGGCCAGCCGGAACCGACCCTGAACTGCCTGCAGGCCATCCATCACGCGCACCCCTTGGCGATCCCCTTCGAGAACCTCGACAGCTTCCTCGGACAGCCGGTGCATCTGGCACCGGAGCATGTGTTTGACAAGCTGGTCACGCAGGGGCGGGGCGGGTACTGCTTTGAACAGAATCGACTGCTGGCCAATGCACTCGCCGACATCGGCTTCAATGTCACTACCCATGCCGCCCGGGTGGTCTGGCATGGCCTCGACAAGCAGGCCATGCCTCGGACGCACAAGTTGCTCAAGGTCCATATTGACGGCAGTGACTACATTGCCGACGCAGGCTTTGGTGGCCTGACCATGACCGCACCGGTCAGTCTGGTCCCTGGTGTATCGCAGGCATCGCCTCATGAAAATTTCCGCATCGATAACGAGGACGAGTACTACCGTATCTCGGCGCAGTTGGGCAGTGACTGGAAGTCCATGTACCTTTTCGATCTGTCGACCTACATTGCCCCGGACTTCGAGCTGGCCAACTATTATGTGTCGACCCATCCCGAGTCACGCTTTGTGCATCACCTGGTTGCGGCCCGGCCGTTTCGCAACGGCCGTCATGCGCTGCTGGACAACCATTACACCAAGTACAGCCGGGACGGCCAGAAAACAGAAAAGGTCATTGCCGATCCCGATGAGCTGATGGCGCTGTTGATGGACATTTTCAAGATCAACCTCGATAGTGTTGATCGCACCGCCCTGCAGACACGGCTGGCGGGCATCATCAGCAGGGCACCCGAGGCGGCAGAACAGGCGGAAAACCCCGCCTAACTTGACTTCACGGGTAAAACCCACGAGACTGCGCGCCATGAATCGCACCATAACCCACATCAAAGGTATTATTATCCAGCGCTGAGCGCGGGTTGGATCTTTGGTTGTCGTTACCGTAAAAGATAAAAAAACCCGCCAACAGGCGGGTTTTTTGTTTTCGGGTTGCGGCAAATTCCGGAGTAATTGACGTGAATGATCTCAACACCCCCAATGCCCCCGGCACAGTGCCGGATTATGTTGCCCTCATGGACACCACGCTGCGCGATGGTGAACAGACCCAGGGGGTGTCCTTTGCGGCCGGGGAAAAACTCAACATTGCCCAGGCTATGCTGGAATCCCTCGGAGTGGACCGTATCGAGGTGGCCTCGGCCCGGGTCTCCGACGGCGAGCAGGAGGCCGTGCGCGCCATCATCGAGTGGGCGCAGGCGCACGGCTATGCCGATCGCGTCGAGGTGCTGGGATTTGTCGATTTCCAGCGCAGCGTCGACTGGATTCGCGAAGCCGGTGGCCAGGTGCTGAATCTGCTGGTAAAGGGCAGCGAGAAACACTGCACCAACCAGCTTGGCAAGACGCTGGCAGAACATGTGGCCGATATCCTGCAAACCGTTGCCTATGCCAGGGCAGAAGGCCTGGCGGTAAATGCCTACCTAGAAGACTGGTCCAATGGTTACAAGGACAAGCCGCAATACGTGTTCGACCTGATGACCGCCATCAAGGACTGTGGCATTGACCATTTCATGTTGCCGGACACCCTGGGCGTGATGAGTCCCGAGGAAGTGTTCGCCTCCCTCAGTGATATGCGTACGCGTTTTCCCGAGCAGACCTTTGATTTTCATCCCCACAATGATTACGGCCTGGCCACGGCAAACTGCATGGCCGCCGTGAAAGCCGGCATTGCCAACCTGCATTGCACCATGAACTGCCTGGGTGAGCGGGCCGGCAATGTCTCGCTGGCGGAACTGGCGGTCGTGCTCAAGGACAAGATGGCCATCCGCACCGGCATTGATGAGACCCACCTGCATGACATCAGCAATATGGTCGAGCGTTTTTCCGGGAAGATCATTGCCGCCAATACCCCGATCCTGGGCCAGGATGTCTTTACCCAGACCGCGGGTATCCATGCCGACGGCGATGTGAAGGGTGGCCTGTATGAAACGCGTCTGAGCCCCGAGCGTTTTGACCGCAAGCGCACCTATGCCCTGGGCAAGCTCAGTGGCAAGGCGTCGGTGCTCAAGAATATCGAGGAACTGGGCATCACCCTGTCAGACGACAACCTGAAAAAAGTGCTCGCCCGTGTTGTTGCCCTCGGCGATTCCAAGGAAACCATCACGGCTGACGATCTTCCCTTCATTATCGCGGACGTGCTGGAAAGCAATGACTACCAGCACATCCGGCTGGTGGAATGCCAGATCACCAGTCAGCTGGGCAGTGATTCGGAGGTGGCCCTGGCCGTGGAAATCAACGGCGAGCCCTATGCCGACAGTGGCATCGGCAACGGCGGTTATGCTGCCTTTATCGATGCCCTGACCAAAATCATGGCCCGGGTCAGATTCACACTGCCCGAACTGATGGACTATGCCATCCGCATCCCGCGCGGTGGTACCACCGGCGCATTGACCGAATGTACCATCACCTGGTCCGGTGATGCCCGCGGCAACCCGGGCCGCAACATGCGTACTCGTGGCGTGCATGCGAACCAGGTTTATGCGGCTGTGGAAGCGACATTGCGGATGATCAACACCAGATTACACACTGCGGCCGAGTCGGAGAATTAATAAACGAGGAAAGGAGGAAGGTAGGAAAGGAGAAAAGGGCGAAAGAGAAAGCTTAAGTGTAAAAGTCGCTATTCCGACATCACAGGGAACAAAGACTAAAATAGAGTACCTCGTCTGACCGCCCACATTGACGCCTTTTCCTTCCTTTCTCCCGGCCTCGATATTGAGATAAACGAGAGCAACCATGATTGATTTACGCAGTGATACAGTGACGAAGCCTTCAGAATCCATGCGCGCCGCCATGGCTGGCGCACTGGTAGGCGATGACGTCTGGGGGGATGATCCCACGGTCAATCAGCTGGAAGCCCTGGCCGCCAACATGACCGGCATGGCTGCAGCCCTGTTTGTGCCCAGCGGGACCATGTCGAACCTGCTGGCCATCATGACCCATTGCCAGCGCGGTGAGGAATACATCGTCGGGCAGGGTGCCCATACCTACAAGTACGAAGGTGGCGGAGCTGCCGTACTGGGCAGTGTGCAGCCGCAGCCACTGGAGCTGGAGCCAGACGGCACCATCCCGTTGGCTAAAGTGCGCGCCGCCATCAAGCCCGACGATTTTCATTTTGCGATCACGCGCCTGCTCTGCCTGGAGAACACCATTGGCGGCAAGGTCCTGCCCATGAATTACATTCTGGAAGCACGCGCCCTGGCCCGGGAGCATGGCCTGAAGTTCCATCTTGATGGCGCCCGCGTGTTCAATGCTGCCGTCAAACTGGGGATCGACGTGCAAGAGATCACGACACAGTTTGATTCGGTCTCGGTATGCCTGTCCAAGGGACTGGGCGCGCCGGTAGGGTCGGTGTTGTGTGGTGAGAGCGACTTCATCCATACCGCCCGGCGCTGGCGCAAGATGCTCGGTGGCGGTATGCGCCAGGCCGGGATTATTGCCGCCGGTGCTATTTATGCGCTGGAAAACAACATCGACCGCCTGGCCGAGGACCATGCCAATGCGCGCGCTCTGGGCGAGGGCCTGGCCGCCATCGAGGCGCTGGAAGTCGACCTGGACATGGTGCATACGAACATGGTGTTTTTCCGGCCGAAAGACGGGCAGTATCAGGCGCTCACCGAGTACCTGGCCGGCAAGGACATGCTGGTGGATGCCGAGAAGGCCATACGCCTGGTCACCCATATGCAGATCAGCCGCGACGATGTGAACCACTTCGTGGCGGCGGTCAAAGACTTTTACGAAAACTCCTGAGCGCCATTGTCGTAACACGACAGGCGTCTTCATGCCATGGCTCACACCCCTCGTCACAGACATTCCCAAAAGGAGTTATTCATGTGTGAGTATCGCGCCCTGGCCGAGATGCAGTCCCATCTCGATGCTGTCCGGCAGTCACCCGCTGATGCCGGTCCCGTGGTGATGATCGTGTCGCGCCCGAAAACCCTGCACCGTACCCTACTGAGGTCCTGTGCACTGGATCGGGAACTGGGGCTGGTGGGTGACAACTGGGTGGCCCGTGGCGACAAGCACACGGCAGATGGCCAGGCCGATCCCGGCCGCCAGCTCACGATCATGAACAGTCGTGCCATAGCGGCCATCACTGACAGTGAAGCGCGCTGGCCGGAAGCTGGTGACCAGTTTTACGTGGATTTTGATCTCAGTGCCGACAACGTTCCCCCCGGCACCCGGCTGGTCATCGGCACTGCCGAAGTGGAGGTCACGCCTTTGCCGCATCTGGGCTGCGCCAAGTTCGGGCAGCGCTTTGGCAAGGACGCCAACAGGTTCGTCAATTCCGATCTGGGCAAGGCGCTCAACCTGCGTGGCGTCAACGCCAGGGTCATCACAGCCGGTACCGTTAACACCGGTGACATCATTCGCAAGCTGTAAGGATTTTGCATGCTCACGCTTTACCATCATGGTTCATCCTCCTGTGCCGCCAAGGTCCGCTTTGCCCTGGAAGAGAAGGGGCTTAACTGGGAAAGCCGCTACATTGATATCCTGGCCGGTGAGCAGTTCCAGCCGTCCTATCTGAAGCTCAATCCCAAGGGTGTTGTGCCGCTGCTGGTTGACGGAGACCTGGTGCTGCCGGAATCCACGGTGATTTGTGAATATCTGGAAGAACGCTATACCGACTATCCGCTGATGCCGTCCGATGCCAACGGCAAGGCCAGGGTTCGGCTGTGGACCAAGGCCGTGGATGAAGACCTGCACCCGGCCTGTTCCGCACTGACCTATGTGGTTTCCCACCGTCACACCATTTTGCGCAACGGGGTCGGCAGCTTTCAGGAATTTGTCGAAAACGGCGACAGTGCCGGCAAGAGTGCCCGCCTGCTGAAATGGCAGTGGATCCAGGACGGCATCGAGGCGCCCGGCGCTGCTGACAAGATTCGCCTATACCTGGATTATTTGGACAAGATGGAAGCGACGCTGGCCAGGGGCAAGTGGCTGGTCGGCAATCTTTTCACACTGGCGGATGTGGCCATGGCACCGTACGTGAACCGCCTGGCCGCACTGGCAATGGAGCCGTTATGGCAGAACGGCCGACGGCCCAACGTAGAGCGCTGGTTTGATGCGATCAAAAACCGACGTACTTTCGAGAAGGCGTTTTTGCAGTGGCTGCCGGATGGCTTGCGGGATGAGATGTATGCCAACGGGCAGAAGTCTTGGGCGGATATCGAGAAACTGATTTCTTGAATTGATTTTTTGTTGTTTGCACCTGCCGGTGGGGCGGTACTTCTTTTAAAAGAAGTACCCAAGAAACCTGCCCCCGCTCGCCAGGCCTGCGGCTACCCTCGGAAAAGACTTTTTCCGGCTGGGCCGGCTTACGCCGCGTTGCGACGAGGCGCCTGAAAAATCCTCGAGGGATTTTTCCCCCTGGAAAAAGCCCTTCCCGAGGCTGGCTCAAGGGAGCATTCACCTTCGTTGGCTTTCAGGTAGACAAAATATGACTCGACTCCGACGGAGATCCTGCAGCCGAAGGGATCGATAGAATAACGCGTAGGTCGGCATAGACCCGCAGGGTCGTTTGCCGACATTGCAGATCACTTGTCGGCAAACGCTGCGCTATGCTGACCTACAACAGCCAAAAAAAGCCATGGGAAAAGAAAGGAGAAACTGTCTTTTCGAAGTGTGCATTCTTCGAAGCCAGTTGAGCCCGTTAAGCCCCGCCGAGTGGACGTGGGCTTGCAGG
>JBMTQX010000042.1:0-25901 GCA_049446715.1 Pseudohongiellaceae bacterium | reverse complement strand
ATTGGCTGATTGACCACGAGTATTACAGAGTAGCTTCATCGACTTTATTGCATGCAGGATATGTTCATTTAATGCTTAATCTATTCGTGCTCGGTGTATTGGGCAGTGCTTTAGAACAAGTAATTTCAGCAATAAGATTCATCAATATATTTCTAGTCGCAAGCCTGTCTGGCTATTTTGCTTTTTATTTTTTGTCTTCCTACAACTTTGGAACTGGTGCCTCGGGCGGTTTGTTTGGACTCTGGGGTGCATATTTCGCGCTTCGATTAAATACGAAGAATATTTGCCAGGAAGCGTCAATACCATTTCAATGCGACATCTTGGCTCAATCTTGGTATTTGAAGTTGTTTTAGAATTGTTTTTGCTAGAAAGAGTTGCATTTTTAGTTCATCTGGCGGGATTCATTTCCGGATGTGGATATCTTTCACTTATGACTGTTGGCAACAAAGTCGAAAATGTTCATAAACCCAAAAACATAGAAAAATATATATTTACCCTCCTGGTATCATTCTATGGCGTCAGCCTCACATATTTTCTATCGAGGTACTATGGGGTAATCTAGACGCTAATTGAAAACCCGTTCCCAGTCGTATGAAGCGTCGTCAATTCCTTAAATCCACTGGCCTGTCGCTGGTTGCCGCGAGCCCTTTGGCGCGTGGTGCGATGGACTGTTATGTTCAGCGCCCCACGGGGGCCCAGTTGTTTACCGTGCGTGAAGCGCTCAAAGCCGATCCTGACCTGGCGCTGGAGAATCTGGCGGCGACCGGGGTGAGGGATGTGGAGTTGTATGGTCTCACGGGTGCGCCTGAACTGTTCGGCCTGCGGCCGGCGATGCTGCGTCGCATGCTCGACCGCCACAACCTCACCATGACCTGTACCCATGTCAGTGCCGATGCGCTGGATATTCCGGCGCTGGCGGAAAACGCCCATGCGCTGGGTATCGAGACCGTTGTTCTGGCGTTGGCGCCGGGATTCATGCAAAGTGGTCCGCAGGGCCTGCGTGTAGAGGGGCCGCAGAACAAGGCGGCCATGAATGAGCTGGCTGGTCTGTTGGACAGGCTGGGCGTGATGTTGCGACGCGAAGGGCTGCAGTTTGCCTATCACAATCACCATGTCGAGTTTTTCGAAGTCGATGGCGAGATACCCTACAACTACATCATGTGGAATACCGATCCGCAGACTGTGCGGTGCGAGCTGGATATCGGCTGGCTGGCGCTGGCAGGGGTAGACTATCTGGCAGTGCTGGATACCTTCGGCAACCGCACAGTGGCATGCCATCTGAAGGATTTCGATGGTAAGCGCCCGGTGGACATGGGGGATGTCGCCACTGTCGCCAGCCACCTGGTGGCGCCGGGCCAGGGCGTTGTGAATTTTGCGGCAGTTCTGGAGCGCATGGATTACTACAATATTCGGCACGGCTTCCTGGAGATTGACCAGCCAACGGATGCATTCGCTGATTTGCGCAATGGCGTCAATCACCTGCAGAGGCTGCGCCCCTGCTGAGCCTTTTCTAGCTTTCCTGTTCTTTTCCCTGCTGGCGGGCTCTTGCCCGGGCCAATGCTGCCTGGATACTGCTCGCTGTCACTTTCTCCCGCTCTTTGGCCAGCGTCGCGCGTTTCTGGCGGCGGGCTTCCTCCTCTGCTGCGAGCCGTTCTGTGCGTAACTGGTGCAGTTCGAAACGACGTTTGGCACGCACTGCCCGTTCCCGGTCTTTCTGTTGGTGATGCACGGCTTCCTTGGCGTCCTGGTAGCTTGTCGTCAGGGGCAGCTGGCTGGGACAGGCAGCGTCGCATTTGCTGCATTCGATGCAGTGCATGAGTTTAAGATCTTGCGCATTATCCCAGCGCTCAGTCCGGCATGCGTGGTACAGCAGGTGCGGCTGAATACCGACGGGGCATTCCGGGACACACAAGCCACAATTGATACACGCCTGAATCGTCTGGCTATCCGCGGCAGAAAACAGGAAAGAAGGGACTTCAGGTATCGTTGGCTCAGCCGGCACCATGTCGATGCAATCGACCGGGCAGGGCTCGATACACAGATCACAGCCAGTGCATTCTGAGGCGATCACGGTGTGCATGAATTTCGGCGCACCCAGAATGGCATCAACCGGGCAGGCCAGAATGCACTTGGCGCAGCCAATACATTCAGCTTCACGAATGACGGCTACCATGCGGGGACCGGCAGTGCCCAGGGCATCATCCAGAGGCAATGCCCGGACATTCAGGAGGCTGGCCAGGCTGGCAATTGTCTCATCGCCCCCCGGGGGACACTTGTTGATGGCATCTCCAGAAGCGATGGCTTCTGCATAGGGTTTGCAGCCGGGATAGCCGCACTGCCCGCACTGGGTCTGGGGCAGCAAGTCATTGATGCGCTCTACGACGGGGTCACTCGTGACCTGGAAGCGTTGCGCGGCATAGCCCAGCAGGGCACCGATGCCCAGTCCCAGGCTAAGCAGGGAAAACACCGGATTGAAAAAGGCAGGCAGGATCGTGCTCATCACACCATGCCACTGAAACCCATGAAGGCCAGGGACATCAGGCCGGCTGTGATCATGGCAATGGCAGGACCCTGGAAAGGCTCTGGGATATCAGAGCCGGCCATTTTTTCCCGCATGGCGGCAAACAGGACGAGTACCAGGGAAAACCCGAAGGCGGCCCCGAAACCATAAAACACCGATTCCACGAAGCTGTGGGCCTGGTTGACATTGAGCAGCGCGACGCCTAGTACGGCGCAGTTAGAGGTGATCAGCGGCAGAAAAATGCCCAGCACACGATAGAGCAGTGGACTGGTGCGATGCATGATGATTTCCGTCATGCTGACGAGGGCGGCGATGACCACGATGAAGGCAATCGTGCGCAGATATTCCAGCCCGAGCGGGACAAGCAGGTACTGGAAAACCAGGTAGCTGCAGGCTGAGGCCAGCGTCAGCACGAACAGGGTTGCGGCCGACATACCAACGGCGGTTTCCATGTTGCCGGAAACCCCCATGAACGGGCACAGGCCCAGGAACTGTGTCAGAACAAAATTATTGACCAGTACAGCGCCGACAAGAAGGAGAAAAATATCAGTCATTACCGGGCACAGTCCCTGAATGATGGTCTGGCATTTGTGGTAGCTGCCTTGGGCTGGTCAGCCACACGCTGCCTCCGAACGATCAGTGACGTTCAATGAGTTCGATCATGTAGCCATCGGGATCCTTGACGAAGGCAATGACGCCACCACCGTGCTTCATCGGACCGGCCGGGCGTACCACATCACCACCCTTGGCCGTGATGTCATCACAGGCCTTGTAGGCATCCTCAACGGCGATGGCGATATGGCCAAAGGCGTTGCCCATATCGTAGCTGTCGGTTTCCCAGTTGTGCGTGAGTTCAATCACGGTGTTGTCCTCCTCTGACCCATATCCGACGAACGCCAGGGTGAATTTGCCGCTGGGAAAATCCTTCTTGCGCAACAGCTCCATGCCAAAAATGTTGGTATAGAAATCAATGGATTTATCCAGGTCGGTGACCCGAAGCATGGTATGTAGAATTCGCATGGTGTTTCCCTGTTGGACTTGAGATTGTGTAGCGGAATTATGCCAATAATGAGAGACTGCCGCCATGCTGGAACCGGATGCTTGTCATATCGACATCTGGCTTGTTGATGACCGCGAGGTCACCGATGTGGCCTTGCTTGAGCAATATCAGGCCTTGCTCAGTGCCGTTGAGAACGAGAGGCTCGAGCGCCTGTTGTTTACCCGGCACCGTCACCAGTTTCTGGTCACAAGGGCCCTTCTGCGCAGTGTGCTGGCAAAATACGTGGCAGATGATTTGCTAGAACATGGGGCAGATAGCTCCCCCGAGGGGCTTGTATTCGAGTCGGGTCCGCAAGGCAAACCCTGTCTGCCCGTGGCGCCCAACCTGGAGTTCAATCTCACCCATACCAAAGGCCTGGCGGCACTCGCTGTTACCCGGGACATTCCTATCGGCCTCGATGTGGAATACCTGAGTCGTGTGGCTGATGTTGTCAGGCTGACAGAGCGTTATTTTGCCCAGGCGGAGATTGAAGCGCTTTACCGGTTGCCGGTGAATGCCTGGAACAATCGCTTTTACGATTTGTGGACTTTGAAGGAAGCCTATCTCAAGGCTTGCGGCACCGGCCTGCAAACCCCCTTGCGGGATTTCAGTTTTGCCTTCTCCGAGGCCGGCATTGATATTCACTTTTCGGAGGCTTTGCCGGATGATCCCGCCAACTGGCGGTTCTGGCAGATGACACTGGCCGGGGACTACCGGCTGTCACTGGCTGCAGAGTGTGGCACGGACCAGGCGTTCAGTCTGTCGCTGCGTCGCGGTATTCCGCTGCAGGGGTTCAGCAAGATTGCCTTGCCACCCCTGCGCACCGATATCAAACACGCCGAACAGCGCGGTTTAACCGTCAGGTGACCCGGGTGCCGGGTACGGCACCATTGTGTGGTTCCAGCAGATACACTTCCTTGCCTTCACCACTGGCCAGAATCATGCCATCGGAGAGGCCGAATTTCATTTTGCGCGGTTTCAGGTTAGCGACCATGACGGTGTGCATGCCGATCAGCTTGTCTGGGTCATAGGCAGACTTGATGCCGGAAAACACGGTTCGGGTGATGTCGCTGCCGTCAGCGCCAGGTCCCAGGCTCAGGGTCAGTTTCAGTAGCTTGTCAGCGCCTTCAACATGTTCGGCATGGATGATTTTGGCGATACGCAGGTCGACCTTGGCAAAATCCGGAAACTCGATTTCTGCGCTCACCGGGTCTTTGCCCAGCGGGGTATCAGCGCCGGAAGAGCCGGCATCAGATGATTCTGTGGACAGGCTTTCGCGACTTTCCTCGACCATGGCCTCAATAGCTGACATGTCTATGCGGGTCAGCAGTGGCTCGAAACTTTCCAGCGGGTGATCCCGCAACAGGTAATAGGCATCGCCCCAGCCCATGGGTTTGACCTTGAGGAACTTTTCCGCCTGCGCACAGATCTCGGGTAACACGGGTTTCAGGTAAATTACCAGGATACGGAAGAGGTTGATGCCGGTGGAGCAAACCGACAACACCTTCTCGGATTTCGGATTTTCCTTGGCAATGACCCATGGCTGTTGTTCCGCGATGTACTGATTGGCCTTGTCTGCCAGGGCCATGATCCTGCGGATAGCCTTGGCGTATTCACGGTTCTCGTACAGGTCGGCGATGACCTTGCTGGCATCCTGGAACTCTTCAAACAGTTCTGGCACTTCCAAGTCCGAACCCATGGTGGATTTGAAATGCTTGGTGATAAAGCCGGCACAACGGCTGGCAATGTTGACGAATTTGCCCACAAGATCGGCATTCACGCGCTGGGCAAAGTCTTCCAGATTCAGGTCCAGATCCTCGGGCGTGCTGCCCAGTTTGGCGGCAAAGTAGTAGCGCAGGCATTCCGGGTTCAGGTGCTTGAGGTAGGTCTCGGCCGTGATGTAGGTGCCGCGCGATTTGGACATCTTCTGGCCGTTGACCGTGATGAAGCCGTTGACACTGATCAGGTCGGGCTTCTTGTAACCGGCGGTTTCTAGCATGGCGGGCCAGAACAGGGCGTGGAAATTGATGATGTCTTTGCCGATAAAATGGTACAGCTCGGTATCGTTGCCTTCCTGCCAGTGTTCGTCGAAATCCAGGTCGTCACGTGATGCGCACAGTTTCTTGAAGCTGGCCATGTAGCCGATAGGGGCGTCGAGCCAGACGTAGAAAAACTTGCCCGGTTCGTCGGGAATTTCGAAACCGAAATAGGGCGCATCCCGGCTGATATCCCATTCCTGCAGGCCGCTGTCGAGCCATTCCGCCAGCTTGTTTGCGACCTGAGGCACCAGCACGCCGCTGCGCGTCCAGGTCTTGAGCATGCTGGTAAATTCCGGCAGTTTGAAGAAGAAATGCGTGCTTTCCTTCTTGACTGGGGTGGCACCGGAGATCGTGGAGTATGGGTTCTTCAGGTCCAGGGCATTGTACGTCGAGGAACAGGATTCGCAGTTGTCACCATACTGGTCTTTCGCGCCACACTTGGGACATTCGCCCTTGATGAAACGGTCGGCGAGGAACATCTCCTTTTCGGGGTCGTACAGCTGGGTGATTTCCCGTGTCGCAATCTTGTCGGCAGCTTTCAGCCTGCCATAGATCTGGTGGGCCAGTTCGCGGTTTTCCTCGGAATGGGTGGTGTAGTAAATGTCAAAGTCGACATGGAAGCCGGCGAAGTCGCGCTGGTGTTCAGCATTGACGCGTTCAATCAGCGCTTCCGGCGTAATGCCGGCCTTTTCTGCACTGAGCATGATGGCGGTGCCGTGGGTGTCGTCGGCACAGACATAGGACACCTCGTGACCATCCATGCGCTTGAAGCGCACCCAGATGTCCGCCTGGATGTACCCGAGCAGATGGCCCAGGTGGATGGGCCCGTTGGCGAAGGGCAGGGCATTGGTGACAAGGATTTTGCGGAATTTCACGGTAAAAAGTGTCCGGGGCTAACAAATCGACAAAGCGCGAATCATACCATAATCAGCATAGTATGAACTCCGGGGATTGCTCGGGACAGAACCAAAACCATGTGGCGCCATCGGCGTTTAAGGGGATGCCTGCTGGATGCTGGACTAAAGCCAGGCCGCAGAAAGCCGAAAAGCCTACACCGGCATGGGCTGCCTGTATCGGCTTTCCGGGTAGGCGTCGGCACTTGGCGTCTTGCGCCAGTGCCGGGCCGATTGATGCCTACTTGGCGCGACTGACGACGAAGGTTTCGTCGTTGAACCAGAGACCACCGTGCTTGTTGAGAATCTTCGAGGTGGCTTTCAGATAGGTGCCGTCGGCAATGACTTCCTCCACCCGTTCATCCTCGATCTGGTTCACGTAGACCGCGGCATTCCAGGCCGCGAACAGCGTTGAAGTACCGATGCTGGCCCCGCCGATTTCGGAAGGCAGGGCATGCATGCGATAACGGAAGACCGCACGGGAGTCAGACATTTCCTTGATATTGTAGTCCCGGGCCTCGTGCCCCATGATCTTCTTGGTTTCCTTAAGGATGTCATGACGCGTGACCGGGAACGGATTGAGGTTTGGCCAGTATTCCCGCACCAGTTCCTGGGCGGGGTCATTCCCGCAGGACTGGATCGCCAGCAGGCGTCCGCCCGGCGCCAGTGCGCGGCACAGGGGTACGATGATCTTTTCGGCCTTGAAGCGGGCCGACGTGGTCGCGCGCCAGGGTTGCGAGGCAAGAATGAAATCGTAATCCCAGTTCTGGAGGCCTGGTCGCGGAATGAGGGAATCCAGCAGGATGCGATGATCTTCCCGGTAGATCACGACCACCGAGGGACGCTTGAACACGGGGTTGCCGGAAATCTTGCTGGTCTGTGTTTCCCAGCCTTCGGCAAACATGTCGTGCAGGCTTTCCAACTGCTCACGATAGTTGTAAGCGTGCGAGCCTTCCAGTTTCACTTCCTGCCAGTTCATAGCGTTCGCGGTCATCACGTCACGCGGCATCAGTTTTGGTGCCTCCGCGTAGTTGAGGTTGGTCAGCACGAGTATGGTGGCGGGATGTTCGCTGAAACGGTCGATCATCTTGTCCAGACCGATACGCACATCTTCCATACTGATTTCCTTGGCAACCACGAAATGCGGCACTGTCGGATGTTTGTGGTGCAGGTAGCGCATTACGTTGGAGAGTACAGTGGCATCCCCCATACCGGCGTCAAATATGCGCAGGGCAGGCGGTGTCGGCTGGATATACTGGAACTCCTTGGCGATGCGCTGGGAGATCGCGGACTTTTCGTTACAGGTGTTGATAAACGCCAGGTAGTTCTGGCGGTTGTCATAGAACCGGAATGGCTGGTTGTTCTTGTCGTCCTTATTTCCTGAACTGACTTTATCAGCCGCTGGCTTGGTGACTTTGGTTTTGCTCGCTTTGCTGTTGCCAGGCTTGGCTTTTTTCGCAGCAGGCATAACGACCCCCTTGTTATTTGTTGTTATGTCGTCATTGTCCTGAACAGGCTGGCTATTCAGGAATTCCTGAATGCGGGTAATGGTTTTGAGAGTGATCCCCTTTCCATCTTTCAGCCGGCCAACCAGCTTGCCATCATTGACTGCGCGAAGTCCGAACGTGGACTTGGAAATTTTCTGACCACTGCAATAAGTCTCGATTTCCCGAATGAGTGAGGCGACGTCCTGCATGACTTCTTTTAGATGTTTGTCTTGTCAGCTTGGCCTGCTGCGTTTCCCGCAGTCTTTGTTACTTCCCCGACCCTAGTTAAACAAACACCTGCAAGTGAAGTCAACTGTACAGACCCATAAAGATTTGTGCGACTGAAGTTGGGAAATTTCCCAACATGGGGCATGGCAGGTGCCGGATCAGGTATGATGGTTATGCCGCTGCGCGGCTGATAGTCAAGCAGGCATTAGCGTGCAGACATAAAAAAGCCGGCTTCCTTATGGGAAGCCGGCTTGCATTGTCCAGACGGACTGGAAACTGCTTAGAACAGGCCTTCGATCTGACCCTGCTTGTTGACCGAAATGGTCTCGGCGGCCGGGACTTTCGGCAAGCCGGGCATGATCATGATGTCGCCACATACCGCCACGATGAACTCGGCACCTGCAGACAAACGCAGTTCACGTACCGGTACGATGTGGCCTGACGGGGCGCCGATCTTGGTGGCATCCGTGGAGAAGCTGTACTGGGTCTTGGCCATACAGATCGGGAAGTGGCCATAGCGCTGCTGCAGGTCGGCATACTGCTTCATGACCTTGTCATCACAGGAGATATCGGCGGCGCCGTAAATCTTCTGGGCGATGGTGCGTGTCTTGTCGATCAGGCTCATGCTGTCCGGGTACAGGACCTTAAACTTGCTCTTCTTGTTTTCAATGATGTCGACCACGGTCTTGGCCAGTTTTTCAGTACCGGCGCTGCCATCGGCCCAGTGTGTACATTCAATGACTTCGGCACCGAGGGCTTTACAGGCGCGACGTACGAGCGCCACTTCCTTCTTGGTATCCAGTGTGAAGCGGTTGATGGCTACTACAGCCGGTACCCCGTAGCGCGCCAGGTTGGTCAGGTGGCGTTCCAGGTTGGCCATGCCTTTCTTCAGGGCCTTCAGGTTTTCACCGCCAAGCTCGTTTTTGGCGACACCGCCGTGCATCTTGAGGGCACGAATGGTGGCGACGATAGTGACCGCATCCGGTGTCAAGCCGGTCTTGCGACATTTGATGTCAAAAAATTTCTGTGCGCCAAGATCGGCACCAAAGCCGGCTTCGGTGACAACATAGTCAGCCAGTTTCAGGCCGGCCATGGTGGCCATCACGGAGTTACAGCCGTGGGCGATATTGGCGAACGGACCGCCATGGACGACGGCCGGCGTGCCTTCCAGGGTCTGGACCAGGTTCGGCATCATGGCGTCCTTGAGCAGGGCAGTCATGGCGCCATCGGCTTTCAGGTCCTTCGCGGTGATTGGCTTCATGTCGCGGGTATAGGCCACCACGATGTTGGCCAGGCGCTTGCGCAGGTCGACCAGGTCGGTGGCCAGGCAGAAAATCGCCATGATTTCAGAAGCCACGGTAATGTCGAAACCGGTCTGGCGGGGGAAGCCGTTACCCGGTCCGCCCAGGGCAACAGCGATATCACGCAGGGCGCGGTCGTTCATGTCGACCACACGACGCCAGGGAATGCGGCGGGCATCGATACCCAGTGCATTGGAATGATGAATGTGGTTGTCCAGCATGGCAGACAGCAGGTTGTGGGCCGCGCCAATGGCGTGGAAGTCGCCGGTGAAATGCAGGTTAATGTCTTCCATCGGAATGACCTGGGCGTAACCGCCACCAGCGGCGCCGCCTTTCATGCCAAAGCAGGGGCCCAGGCTGGGCTCGCGCAGGCAGATGGCGGTTTTCTTGCCGATGCGGGAAAGTGCATCACCCAGGCCTACGGTCGTGGTGGTTTTTCCTTCACCGGCAGGGGTCGGGGAAATCGCGGTGACCAGGATCAGCTTGCCGTTTTTGCCCTTGCTCTTTTTGCGCAGGAAGTTGTAATCGATCTTGGCTTTGTAGGGGCCGTACTGCAGGAGTGCTTCGGACGGGATGCCCAGTTTTTCGCCGATCTCGCTGATCGGTTTGGGAGTGGCTTGCTGTGCAATTTCGATATCAGAGGGCTGCGACATGATAAGTATTTCCTTGGTTGGTCACTGTCGTTGAAAACAGTCTTTAAAAGTCGTGTAAACGCTAAAAAACTTCTATGAAAAAGCCTGTAAATACAGACTGTTGCTGGCAAAGGCGGGGGATTTTAGCACCTTTGCCAGGTAAAATTAACCGTCGGATAAAGGGTTGGGTGCATAAATTTCACATAGCGAAAAAATTTTCGGTACTGTGGTTCAGGTCCAATTTACTGCCATATCACTTTATAATTGCCGTATGAACCTGTTGCTTCCCAAAACCCGTCTGGCCAGTCTCTTTTTCCTCTTGGCGGCAGTGCCAGTCATCTCACTGGCCCAGTTTTTCAATTACGCCGATGCTTATCCAGGCGTCAACTACGCGGATGCCGACCTGGATGATCGCGTCACGCGGCTGCTGGCCGAGATTGAAATGGGCAAGGTGACACTGGCGCATGATGCAGAAGGAAGAGGCTATCTGGATTCACTGCTGGCTGCCCTGGAGATCGATCCGTCATCGCAGGTGCTGGTCTTTTCCAAGACGGCCCTGAAAACCCGGTTTGTGACCTCGCAGACCCCGCGTGCGCTTTATTTCAATGACGACACCTATGTCGGTTTTATTCAGAGCAGCCGATCGCTGGAAATTGCCACCATGGATCCGAATGTGGGGCAGGTGTTTTTCGATTTCAGCCAGAATCCGGATGACGGAATCGAGATGGAGCGGGAAATGAACCGCTGCCTGCGCTGCCATGACAGTTACTCCATGACTGGCGGCGGAGTGCCACGTTTCCTGCTCAGCTCGGTGATAGCTGATCCCCAGGGCGATATTGTCACCCACGAAATCAGCATCATCACGGACACCTCTACGCCGCTGAACCGGCGCTGGGGCGGTATGTATGTCACCGGGACCCATGGCAGTATGGAAATCATGGGCAACTTTGTCGTTGACGACATTGGGAAGCTTACCAACATGAACCTGGCGCCCAATGGCAACAAGACTGACCTGTCCGGGATCCTCGACACCAGTCCTTACCCCAGTGCAGGCAGCGACATCGTCGCGTTGCTGGTGCTGGAGCACCAGGTGGAAGTGCAGAACGCGATCAGTCGACTCAATTTTGACAGCCGAACTCGCCTGCATGCGGATGGCAGTATCCCGGCAGAGGACCTGGCGCAGATGACACGGCCGCTGCTGCAGTCGCTTTTCATGGCGCACGAAGTCCCCCTGACCGACAAGGTCACCGGCAGCTCGGGATATACCGACTACTTCCAGGGCCTGGGGCCGTTTGATGGCCAGGGCCGCTCCCTGCGTCAGCTCAACCTCACGACCCGCACCTTTGAATATCCCCTGAGCTTCCTGGTGTATTCCGAGGCCATAGAGGCCTTGCCGGATCCTGTCAGGACGACCCTCTTCAGCCAGATTCGCCAGGTGCTCGATGGTGAAATTCAGGATGCCGCGTTTGCCCACCTGACGCCCGCATTACGCCAGGCTATTACGGCCATCCTGATGGACACCATGCCGGCGATACTGGCCAATTAGCCAGGCGCCCGGTGCTGTTGAGGGTGAATGAATTACGCTGTCAACCGGTCAACTTCCTTTCAGCGAATACGCCAAAATCCCCAGACCGTGTGCAGGCCTGGTACCGGACCTAAGCCTGCTAACCATGGCAAAACCCCCGGAACCCAGTACAATCCGTCGCAACTGGCAAAAACAGGATAAGCATTGAAGACTTTCTTGCGAACATTGACGCTCTTTAGCCTACTGGCCTGGCAGGGCATGCTGTCTGCTCAGGGGGTGTCCGAACTGGTGGTCGGCGAACATGTGAATGCCCAGCTGGTGGCGGAAAACGAAGCTGCCGTGCCGGGTGAAACCGTCTGGGTTGCCCTGCGCCTGGTGCATCTTGAAAACTGGCATACCTACTGGAAAAACCCCGGCGACGCCGGCAAACCCACAGTGATCAGCTGGGAGCTGCCTGATGGTGTGACGGCCGGAGAAATTGTGTGGCCGTTGCCTGAACGCTTCGATCTGCCCGCTGACCTAGTGGATTTCGGTTATACCGGTGAAATTTTCCTGCTCACAGCGCTGGACCTACCCGCTGATTATGCCGGGTCAAGCCTCGACATCACCGCATCCGCCCAGTGGCTGGAATGTGAAGAAATCTGTATCCCAGGTGGCGCCGATGCCAGCCTGAGTCTACCGGTATCAGACGCTGGTACCACCATGCCCGACAGTCTATGGGCACAGGGGTTTGCCGATACCCGATCCTCTTTACCACGCACCAATGTCAGCTTCGATGCCATGTTCTCCATGAATGGCGAGGACATCAATCTTCTGGTACAGGCCACCGAGCCGGTATTCGAGAACGCCGCCAGTATCAGTTTTATCCCCGATACCCACCGCGTAGTGGACTACATCGATTCCCAGAACATCACGACCCAGATTTCCAGCCTGCAACTGGCCCAGAGAGCCCACAGCCGCGCCCTGCGTGAACCGCCAACGCGTCTCGGCGGTCTGCTGATCGTTAACGACACGGCAGGCGCCGTGACGGCCTTTGAAATCGAGGCTGCCCCAGAAGCGGTAAACATGGCCGCCCTGGATGGCCTGATGCCTGTCGGCAGCACGGGCCGTGACAGTAACCTGCGCCTGTTGATGGTATTCCTCTTTGCCATGGCCGGCGGCCTGATTCTCAACCTGATGCCCTGCGTGTTTCCTGTGCTGTCTCTCAAAGCCATCAGCCTGGCCAATAATGTTGGTGCCCCGGTCAGGGAGCAGCGACTGCATGGTGTGGCTTATGCCGGCGGTGTGATTCTGTCCTTCCTGACCCTGGCCGCCGTGCTGCTGACACTCCAGGCGGGCGGCGCCCTGATTGGCTGGGGGTTTCAATTACAGTCACCCTGGTTCGTGGCGGCACTGGTATTTCTGTTCTTCCTGATGGGCCTGGCCATGTCCGGGGTCATCGAAATTGGCAGTGGCATCATGGGCGTCGGTGCCGGCCTCGCTGAAAAGGACGGTTATACCGGCTCCTTTTTTACCGGTGTGTTGGCGAGCGTGGTGGCCAGCCCCTGTACAGCCCCTTTCATGGGCGCGGCCCTGGGTTATGCCTTTACCCAGCCGATGCCGGTGGCACTGACCGTGTTTGTGGCTCTGGGTTTTGGCATGTCACTGCCATTCCTGCTGTTTTCCTTTGTGCCGGCGCTGGCCAACCTGTTGCCCCGTCCCGGAAGCTGGATGGTGACCTTCCGGCAGTGGCTGGCGTTTCCGCTCTACGGCACAGCGGTCTGGCTGTTGTGGGTGCTTGGCCGCCAGACCAGTGCTGATGCCATGGCACTGGTCGCATTGGGTTGTGTGGTGCTGGCCATGGCAGCCTGGTTGTACCAGCGCCAGGCGGCATCCCAGTGGCGCTTTGTCGAAGCCGGCGTCATGGTCGTCTGTATAGCCGGCATACTGGCCTTGCTGGCGTCCCCGATGCTGGCCCCTCGCCAGTCGGAGGCAATGGTGAACGGCACTGACGCCGGATTTGAAGTTTACAGTGAGGCCCGCCTAGCCGAATTGCGTGAGCAGGGTCAGCCGGTATTCGTCAACATGACGGCTTCCTGGTGCATTACCTGCCTGGTCAATGAGCGCGTGGCACTGAGTGCCGATGAGGTGACAAGCGCCATGGCCGAGCGCGGTGTGACCTACCTGAAAGGGGACTGGACCAACAATGATCCGGCCATCACCGCGGTGCTAAAACGTTACCAGACCAGCGGCGTGCCGCTCTACCTGATGTATCCGGCTGACCCGTCGAAACCGGCGGAAGTGCTGCCGCAGATTCTCACCGAGAACATCATTCTCGATGCGCTTGAGCGCATCTGATTTTCAGCCGTTATACCAACCTGACTGGATACCTTCAGGGTGGGGCAGTTTGCTCCACTTCTGAAACCACTTTCTGTAGAATCCCGCTTTTTTGACGCGAGCACATGAGGACACTATGCAATTACTGGATGGCAAAGCCACAGCCAAGGCATTAAAAGAAGACATCGCTGCGAAGGTTGCCGAGATCAAGGCTGCCGGAAGCAAGGTTCCGCACCTGGCTGCCGTACTGGTTGGCAACGACGGCGGCAGCAAAACCTATGTCAACAACAAGGTGCTGGCCTGCAAGGAGGTCGGTTTCGAATCCACCCTGATTGAGCTGCCCGAAGAAACCACCGAGGAAGAGCTGCTGGCACTGGTCGACAAGCTCAACCAGGACGACAACATCGACGGTTTCATTGTGCAGGTGCCCCTGCCCAAGCAGATCGATGAAGACAAGGTCACATTGGCCATCGATCCCAACAAGGATGTCGATGGTTTTCACCCGCAGAACCTGGGCCGCATGATGCTGGGTCTGCCGACCCATATTTCCGCGACCCCGAACGGTATCGTGGAGCTGCTGAAGCGCAACAACATTGAGACCAGCGGCAAGCACTGTGTGGTCGTGGGGCGCAGCAATATCGTCGGTACACCGATGTCCATCTTGATGTCGCGTAACGCCAATCCCGGTAACTGTACCGTGACAGTTGTTCACAGCCGCACCCCCAACATGCAAGAAATCTGCGCCTCGGCCGACATCCTCATTGTGGCCATCGGCAAACCGGAATTTGTCACCGCGGACATGGTGAAAGAGGGCGCTGTCGTGATCGATGTGGGCACGACCCGTGTTCCCGATGACTCCCGTGAGCGTGGCTGGCGCCTGACCGGTGATGTCGACTTTGACGGTGTGAAAGACAAGTGTTCCTGGATTACACCGGTACCTGGTGGTGTCGGCCCGATGACTATCGCCTCGCTGATGCAGAACACCCTCAACGCCATCAGCATGAAATAAGTCATGACTGACGCACTGACCGCACTGAAACCTTACCTGGCCAGCGTTGCAGACGGCAATGTGCTGTCTTTTGATGATGCCCGGCAGGCTTTCGATGTCATCATGTCGGGCCAGGCCACCCCGGCGCAGATCGCCGGATTCCTGGTAGCCCTGCGCATGCGTGGGGAGCATGTTGACGAGATCAGTGCGGCTGTCGAGGTTATCCGCTCCAAGGCCTTGCCGATCCAGGCTCCGGAAGGGGCCATGGATATCGTGGGTACTGGCGGCGATGGCTCCGGCACCCTCAATATTTCCACGGCCACGGCCATTGTCACGGCCGCCTGTGGTGTCCCAGTAGCCAAACATGGTAACCGGGCGCTGTCCTCGAAGTCCGGTGCGGCCGATGTGCTGACCGCGCTGGGCGTCAACCTGGATGCCGGTTTCGACCAGATCGAACAGGCCATCAGCGAGGTCGGTATCGGTTTCATGATGGCGCCGAGGCACCACGAATCCTTCAAGTATGTCGGACCCGTCCGAGTCGAGATGGGCATTCGCACCGTGTTCAATATTCTTGGTCCCCTGTGTAATCCCGCCGGCGTCAAACGCTACCTGATCGGCGTGTTCGCCCAGGAGTGGGTGCGGCCAATGGCGCAGGTGCTGGCGAAACTGGGCTGTGAAAAAGCCTGGGTGGTTCATGGTGCAGATGGGCTTGATGAGCTCAGCACAACTGGCGCCAACTACCTCTGTACCGTTGAAAACGGCCAGGTAGCGGAAATGAACCTCTCCCCTGAAGACGCTGGCATGGCCAGGGCCACCCTGGCGGACCTGAAGGGCGGTGACGGCGAGTACAACGCCCGGCGCCTGCGTGAATTGCTGGCCGGTCAGCAGGATGCCTATCGTGATATCGTGCTGTTCGGTACCGGCGCTGCCCTGGTAATTGCAGACAAGGCTGACAGTGTGGCGGACGGGGTAAAGATGGCGGCACAGGCCATTGATTCCGGCCAGGCAGCGGCTACCCTCGAGAAACTGGTTGCCATGACAAATTCCTGAAAATCACAATAAAATCACAAAGAAATTTTGAATTCCTGAAGACTTGGTTTCATAAATCTTCCAACTATCACTATCTGACAGCAATAGTACTTCTATCTTTCATAGGAAGGATAAGCCCATGAGCAGGACTAATGTCCCGCCTGCCAGCAGGAGGCCATGGATGCCTTGACGTAATTGATGAAGCGGCCCCAAGTCTGCTGGCAATGCGGTACCGAATTGCGCATGAACCTGATATTCACCAGCATCGTTTCCATCATCTATTTCGTGTTGGCCGGACGGATCCCGATTTTTACCGGATTCAAGGGTTAAGGCATGTTGAGTTGACCGTGCTGGGCATGATCGCCGTGTTTATCGTCATTTGCCTGTTTATCCCGCTGGAAGTAAAACAGGCCGGAAAATCGGCATGACATAAGGTGCTGAATAGTCTCGACTAATTCAGCCACTCCCATCGCTACCGGCCTTGCTGAGGACGTTGCAGGGCCCGGTAAGCTACTGAAATTCAATAAAATAATTCACGATTAATCCTCATTTTTCGAAACCGAATGGCTTTACTATTGCCCACTCAATTTTGCAAATGCGAAAACATTGTGGAACCAGGGGCGAGCAGTAAATAAAAGGAACGCCATAAGCGTTTACTGCAGGGAAAGACAATATTTCTACAGGTGACATCACAGAGATATGAGCACGGTCGACAACGACACAATCATCACGACAGGGAATTCGGGCAAGCGCCGCAAAGTGCTGTTCGGCATCATCATCTTTGCCGCCGCTGCCGCAGGTGGCTGGTTCGCCTGGCAATCCACGGGTGAGCAGGAAACCGAAGACAAGCCCCTGATTGTTACCGTCGACATCGGTAATATCGAAAACACCATCACGGCCGCCGGCAGCCTGCAGCCATTCGAGTTTGTCGACGTCGGTGCCCAGGTCAACGGCATCCTGCAGGAGTTGCATGTGGATGTCGGCGATCAGGTCGAGGCCGGGCAGTTGCTTGCTGAAATCGATGCCCGTATCCAGGAAGCCCGCGTTGAGGCCAGCCAGGCCAGTATCGAGGCGCTGGAAGCCCAGATCGAAGCCCGCCGGGCCTCTCTTGACCTGGCCAAAGCGAATGCCGACAGGCAGGAGCGCCTGATGGCGGCTGACGCCACCAGCCAGCTCGACTATGACAATGCAGTCACCAACCTGGCCTCTGCACAGGCCAGTCTTGTGCAGCTGGAAAAGCAGATCCTGCAGAGTCGCGCCAGTCTCGAAAGCGACATGACCCAGCTCGAATTCTCCAAAATCTACGCGCCGCGCAGCGGCACGATAGTCTCCATCGAGATGAACGAGGGTCGGACCATTAACGCCAACCAGCAGGCCCCGACCATCCTGCGTATTGCCGACCTCAACACCATGACCGTCGAGACCGAGATTTCCGAAGCCGATATCGGCCGCATCAAGAAGGGCATGCCGGTGTACTTCACCACCCTGGGTGGTGGCAACCGGCGCTGGTACAGCGAGTTGCGCCAGATCCTGCCGACCCCTGTGGTCGAAAACAACGTGGTGCTCTATACCGGACTGTTTGATATCGACAACTCGGATGCTTCCCTGCTGTCCGACATGACCGCACAGGTCTACTTTGTCACTTCTTCCGCGAACAATGTGATCACTGTTCCGATTGGTGCATTGACCTACGTGGATGCCCCGGTTGGCCAGGGAGCTGCCGCCCGTCCTGATGGCGGTGGCGCTAGTGTGCCCCCCGAAGTGCGTGCGCGATTGGCCGCTGGCCAGGGCTTTGCCGGCCCGGGAGGCGCTGGCAGAGGCGCTGCGCGCCAGGTTGACAACCAGTCCAGACGTCTGGCCACAGTCCAGGTCGTGAATGCCGATGGCAGCCAGGAAGACCGTGAAATCATGGTGGGGGTGACCAGCCGCATTGCCGCGGAAGTCATTTCCGGGCTGGAAGTCGGTGAACAGGTGGTTGCCGGCATCGTACAGGGCAACATTCCCGGCGCGGCAGCGGGCGGAGACCCGCGCAGGAATTTCCGGCCGATGGGCGGGTTCTAGTGAGCACCCAGGCGCTTAGTCCTGATTTCCCTCTCGGCAGTGCCGGTACCGAACCAGAAGCACCGGTGACTGTCAGTGGCGAAATGGCCATCCCCCTGATCGAACTCAGGGATATTCACCGTATTTTCGCCACTGATGGTGGCGTCGAGGTGCATGCCCTGCGCGGCATAGACCTGAAGATTTATCCCGGCGAATTCCTCGCCATCGTCGGCCAGTCGGGTTCCGGCAAATCCACACTGATGAACCTGCTGGGTTGCCTGGATCGGCCCACCTCCGGCAACTACCTGTTCGCCGGTCGCGATATCAAGAGTTTTGATGCCGACAGCCTGGCCTGGTTACGGCGAGAAGCTTTCGGTTTCGTCTTCCAGAGTTATAACCTGCTGCCGTCAGCCACCGCCGAGGAAAATGTCGAAGTGCCTGCGGTGTACGCCGGCATGACCCAGAAAGAAAGGCGACTGCGCAGCGAAGCCTTGCTGACATCCCTGGGCCTGGGCGAACGTCTGGACCATCGTCCAACCCAGCTTTCCGGTGGTCAGCAGCAACGCGTCTCCATTGCCCGCGCCATGATGAACGGTGGCAAGGTCATTCTGGCCGATGAGCCGACCGGCGCCCTTGACTCACAAAGCGGCGTCGAAGTTATGGCCCTGCTGGAAGGGCTGGCCAGGGACGGACATACGGTGATCCTCATTACCCACGACAATGAAGTGGCCAGTCACGCGGACCGCGTCATTGAATTCCGCGATGGCAGCATCATCAGTGACAGCGGCCCGGCGCCAGGCGCCGTCGATCCCCGACACAACAAAACGTTGCGTGACCTGTTCCTGAGCCGGAAGGTGTCCTCGCCACTGGCTGGTGTCAGCGAAGCCATCCGCATGGCACTGCGTTCATTGCGGGCAAACATTTTTCGGACGGTGCTGACCTTGCTCGGCATCGTCATTGGTGTCGCTTCCGTGGTCGCCATGCTGGCCATCGGGGAAGGCGCACGCCAAGACATTGTTGATCGCATCAGCCAGATCGGTACCAATCGCCTGACCCTGCAGCCGGCACGTATTCCCGGGCAGCGGCGAAGTATGCCTTCGACCCTGACCATGGAAGATGCCGATGCCATTGCCAGTGATCTGCCCAATGTCATAGGGACCATGCCGGAGCTGCAGGGCAACTATACCGTGCGCTACCAGCGCCAGGATTATTCCACCCAGGTCACGGCAGTTTCCGAGAACATGCCGGAACTGACCAACTGGCCGCTGGCGCAGGGCATTTTCTTCAACCGCGAAGACAGTGAAACCTATACGCCCGTGGCCGTACTTGGTTCCACGGTCGCCAGTGAAATCTTTCCTGCCGGCATGTCACCACTCGGGGAATACATCCTGATCCGCAATATCCCGTTCCAGGTCATCGGTGTGCTTACCAGCAAGGGAGCCTCGTCCGGTTTTGGGGGAGGTGACCAGGATGATGCCGTATTTGTCCCGTTCAAGACCGGAGCCCTGCGCCTGATGGGTGAACGCTATGCGCGCAGTATTTCCGTGTATGCCGAGGACGTTGACCGGATTGCCGACACCGAGAACAACCTGATTGAATTCATGATCGCCCGCCACGGTAGTGAGGATTTTCGCATTTTCAACAGTGCCGAACTGCTGGAGACCGTGTCTGCCTCGCAGGATACCTTCACCATGCTGCTGGGCTCCGTGGCGGCCATCTCCCTGCTGGTGGGCGGTATCGGGGTGATGAACATCATGCTGGTGTCTGTCACGGAACGTACCCGCGAAATCGGCATTCGTATGGCCACAGGTGCACGCCAGACCGACATCATGTCCCAGTTCCTCTCCGAAGCGATCGTAGTCTCCGGTGTGGGTGGCATCATCGGCGTGCTGACAGGCGTGGGTGTGGGGTATCTCCTCATGGTCTTCGAGGTCTCGATCCGGTTCACTAGCATGCCCATCATTCTGGCTTTTTGCTGTGCCACGGCGACTGGTCTGATATTCGGGTTTGCGCCCGCACGCAAGGCCGCCCGCCTTGATCCTGTTGTCGCCCTGGCCAATGACTGAACCATGAACAACCTCACTCAACACCCGTTTATCCGCATGGCACTGGTTCTGGCTGGCACGCTTCAGCTCACTGCCTGTGCCCTGACCGACATGCCGCAGCTGTCGGAAGCCGATATTCCCGCAGACTGGCAGGGGCCTGTCGTTGCCGATGCCGATGTGTGGCCCGAAACCGACTGGTGGAACGCCTTCAATGACGACGAACTCAGTGACGTCATCACCCAGGTCCAGGAAAACAACCTGGACCTGGACAACAACCGCCGCAACCTGGAGTCTGCGCAGATTGCCCTGCGCGAGGCCGGTTTCAACCTGCTGCCGACGCCGCTGGTCACCCTGGGCACCGGGGCCTCCTTTAGCGAGACCCGGATTGATGGCATCGACACCCCTGCCAGTCCAAATGAACCGTTCAGCCTTGGGGCCTCATTTACTTACAACGATATTCTGAGCAAGCCGGCAACGTTCAACCGGGCAGTGGCGGATTACGATTTCCGCGTTGCCCAGGTGGCTGATGTGGCGCTCAATACCCTGGGCACCACGGCATCCACGTATTTCCAGTTGCTGTTAACCCGCGACAAGATCGCGGCATCCATGCAAAACGTGGAAAACGCCGAAGCCATCTACCGAATCGCCCAGGCCCGGGTGGATGCCGGTGTGGCCGTGCCCATTGAGGCGCTCCAGCAGCAGATTGCCCTGGAGCGGGAGCGCAACAACCTGCGCAGTTTCATCCAGAACGACCTGGCCACGCGCGCTACCCTGGCCTTGCTGGCAGGACGCTCGGTACAGGACTTTGATATCGACGGACAAACGCTGCAGCAGATTCAGGTGCCGGCCGTACAGCCCGGACTGCCTTCTGATCTGCTGACACGACGCCCGGACCTGGTGCAGGCCGAAGCCAACCTGCGCAGTGCCCGCGCCAGTGTCGATATTGTGAAAACCGACCTGTTTCCGCAGATTTCGCTGACCGGCGGTATCAACGCGTCCAGTACCTCGTTGAGTGACCTGGTCAGTAACACCGACACCATCCTGAGTATAAATGCCAATCTGGTACAGACCCTGCTGGACAACGGGCAGCGTTTCCGCAACATCGATCAGGCCCGCATCACCATGGAAAACAGCCTGAACAACTATCGTCGGGCGGTCATCGGGGCGTTCAACGAAGTAGAGGTACTGCTCAGCAATATCCAGTTGCTGCAGGCACAGGGCGAGGTGGCTTTCCAGAACCTGGAAGCGGCAGAAGAATCTTTCCGCATTGCCCAGGTGCGTTATGAAGAAGGGGTGGCGGATTTCCAGACCGTGCTGATAGCGCAGAACACCTTGTTTTCAACCCGAAACAGCTACCTGGATAACAAGCTTTTGCAACTCAATGCCCTGGTCGGATTGTTCCAGGCCCTGGGTGGCGGCTGGCAGGCCGATACTGAATGAAGCTGGCTTTCCTGTCGGTCCCGGCAGGGGATCTGGATACCAGCAGGCATTTCTATGGTGTAGTTCTCGGTCTTGCTGCCCTAGCGGATTATGAGGGTTCGCCGCATCGCTATACCGACTATGATCTGGGCCATGCCCGCCTGAAAGTCTATGAGTGGCTACACCCATGGCATGCAGGTAACCACACCAGTTTCATGCTGGAGACGGGTGAGCTGGATGAGATGCTTCAGCGCGTGGGGGATGCCGGCATTGAAACGCGACCTCCCGAGATCATGCGCTGGGGCGGTCGAGTCGCAGCTGTCGTGGATCCTTTCGGTAACATTGTCAACCTGCGGGATGCTACCCAGGCCGGACATACCCCGTAAGCCTGGCGGTCAGTATTCGGTAATCTCCAGTTGCTCGCCCTTGAGCATGATGCGCAACACGTGGTTGCCGCGCAGAATGATTTCACCCTCGAAGCGATCCTCGCCATCCGGACAATAATCAAACTGGTAGATGCGGCTGAAGTAGCGCCGGTTGTTGCCGGCTCGGGCCATGGCAAATTTCTGAAACACCAGGGTTTCATCCAGCAATTGTATTTCCCGTTCGCGGCAGTATTTTCGCGCGGCGCGCAGGGCCACGCTGTGCAGTTCCTGTCCGCGCCACCAGTAATAGATTCCTGCCGGCAAGAGCAGGAACAGGCACAGATCAAACAGGGAATACATGAAGTGGCGTGGCGTCAGTCAGCCGGACCGAACAACGCCATCACACGGCGCCCCATGCGCACAAACGGCAGCAATGGCGCCCGCAGCCAGGGCCGGTTGTTGACCCAGCGTTTGGCTTTGCCGAAATTCAGCCAGTAGTGGTAGTTGCAGACCTGGAACAGCTCCTTCCAGAAGCGGCGGCTGACCGGACCATTGAGCACGTCTGTCAGGTAGCTGTCGGTATGTTCAAAGTCGGTGAAGCGGCGTATACCGTCCTTGACGTTGCGGGTGGCTTCAAGAAAGCCATGCTGGTAACGGCGGTCGGGCTCCAGGTGGCAGCCTTCCGCCCACTCGTTCCAGGCATTGATGAACACCAGGGGGTCGCTGTCATTCTGTGTTGCGGGCAGGTCGGTGGTTTCTGCCAGCCAGAACTCGTAGTTTTCCGGGGTGCCGTTGAACATGAACACCGCCCTGTTGCCGGTTCTTGCCGTGTTGTCCCAGGACGGAAACACCGTTTTGAAGACGCGGTCTCCCTTGTATTCGCGGGCAAGGAACGAGTTGGCCACGACACCGTATTGCATGGCAGTACCACGGAAGTTGTTGTGGAAGTGGATCTCGTGGTTCATGTAGCCTTCAAAGGCATTATGGGGCGGAAATTCGACACCGCTGTCATACCCGAAACGGGTGTAATCGTCATTACCGTGGGTGAGAGCCCCGCAGAGGTGAATCTCGCCCAGGCCGTTGTCCCGGCAGTACTGTCGCCAGAGTTCTGCGCTCTTGCGGGCATCGGGCATATGTTGCGGGCAGTAGATGATGATGAAGGGTTTGCCATCGACACGAATGTAGCGGGGGTCCCTGAGCACGGGTTCCAGATCTCGGATGAAGGCAAGATCGTCTTCCGGGCGGTACTTCTGTTCGAGAATCAGGTGGTGGTCAGCAGCATCCCAGCGCCGGGTCCAGTTTTCATTGGCCCAGCAAATGCAGAAGGGCATATCGCTGTCCGGGTCAGCCAGCATGTCATTCATGGGCTGTTCCAGCACGCGCTCACCGGAAAACCAGTAGTAGTGGTAACAGAAGCCGTCGATGCCGTATTCGCGGGCCAGGTCTATCTGCGCCAGGCGGTTTTCCTTCAGGCGTAAATCGTAGAAGCCGAGATCAGATGGCAGGTGTGGCTGGTAATGTCCCTCGAAGAGCGGCTGGGCCTTCGTGACATTGGTCCATTCCGTGAAGCCTTTGCCCCAGCTCTCATCATTGATGGGCACCGGGTGAAACTGTGGCAGGTAGAAAGCGATGAATCTTGGTGTAGGCATGACGTGGCGACAATTCTAGTACATTTCACTGCCAATGAGTTAATGCAATCGAGACTGAATTAGATGGCCGCAGATGTCCGTTTTACCACCAGCACCGCCTGCCAGAAGCGTTCGGGGTCATCCAGGTAGGAGACGATCCCGAACCAGCGCTGCCAGTGTGTTTCGATAAAGGGCAGGGGTACTACCGCATCGCCGTAATCCTCTTCGTGGCCGACATTGGTGGGCATGAAGACCAGCTTGCCGGCGTCAAAATCCTGATAAAACTCCGGTACTCGGGGCTGGTGCATTTTCAGCAGGTTATACCAGGCATTGTCGGACTCTTCGGGGACAGCCCTGATGAAATCAATGAAACGTCGCGGTTCCAGCGTCAGGGCGAAAACTCCGCCAGGACGAATTGCCCGTGCCAGTTCGCGCATCCAGTGCAGGTGCACCGCTTCAGGCAGGTGGGTGAATACCGACTAGGCCATGGCATGATCCAGGCAGGCATCGGCACAGGGCAGGGTACCCAGTGGCTCAATCTTCTACAGATGACCGGGGACGCCCAGTTCAGCGCAGGTATTCAGAATCATCGGGTTGGTGTCACATCCGCACAGATTACCGGGGGCAATGCCTTTCCAGAAAAAACGCAAAAAGCGGCCCCAGCCACAGCCGAAATCCAGGAAGTTGCTGTTGGGGGTTACCGGCTTGCCGGCACTGGCGGCCTGTTCCTTCATATAGGCATGAAACAATGTCGCTTCCTCAAGAGCTTTATGATTGGAAGAACCGACATACGTGGCCTGCAGGGACTTGTTTGGAAAGCCGGGAAAGGTCGTGCCTTCGATCATGGGGGTGTCAATACTGGTAATCAGGGTTTCAAGCTACTGCTCATCCGTCTGATTGAGCAGGGCGGGCGGCAGTTGTGAACTCATAAGATCATGCTCCCGTTTTTCAAGTGTATGAAGCGGGTGAATAAAAGGAGGATGATTGGTAGGGCAACCGGAGTCGGCAGCTGACTGCCTAGACGTCCGTCAGTTGCAGATCTGCATCCATGTATTTCAGGCCCCTGAGGTAAATGGCCAACTGGCGATGAGCCAGTTCCTTGGGTCCTTCGGAACTCACCATATCAAGTTTGCCAGCCATGGCAAGTACACAAATGCCATGAACGCTAGGCCAGATGGCGCGGGCGGCAAATTCGGCTTCCTTCTTGTTTTCGCAGATCGGGGCGAGGGCCCTAATCACCAGGGAAAACAGATTCTCCACACTTTTGATATACCAGTCCGGTGCGTTTTCCTTGGGATCGCTTGGCAGGGCAAACACAAAAGCCCAGAGGAAGGGTTGCTGCTGGGATAAATCGATATAGGCGTCAACGAGATATTGCGCCTTGTTGTCGGCCTCAGGCATGCCGGCGGCCAGGTCGTTATACCAGTTGTCGAGAATCCGTCCCCGGACGTGATAGCGCAGCGTTTCGAGATCACCATAGATATGGTAGATGGTGCCAAATGAGTAGCCGATTTCCTTGGCAATGGCGCGCGTGCCAAAAGCACTGGGGCCAATTTCTGTAATGAGCTTGATGCTGGCGTTGATAATCAGCTCATTCAGTTGTTTCTTAGTATGGTCTGAACGGCGTCCCACGGTAAGTGTTTCCTCCAACGCATTGATCAATATGACGATAGACGTCAATTCAATGGGTTTTGGCTTGTTTTAGGCGCAGTTAACATATTATGGCTAACTTTGGTGCAAAAAAAGTGTGAGCCCGGACATTGAGCAGTGGATAGCATTTCATTGAACAATGTTTAATTAATTTTAAGCACGGCTTTTAAGTCTATCAGTTTCCGGCCTGACGTGTTGTGATCGGCATGACGTAATAAAAAAAGTAAGTCCCCAGAAGCCCGGTGTCATACAAGACCGTATTTTGAACAATGTAAAAAACGGCATTAATACTCCTCTGGCAAGCCCCTTCCAGAGAGGTAGTCCTGCAGTAGGCCTGGAGTAGGGTATTGGTGCCGGTTTTTGTATAGATGCTATGCATAAAAACAGGAGAACTTTTATGCCTTTTCTATTTCGAAACAAACGAACAGTCCTTGCCAGGGCAGCAGCTACGCTGTCATCGTTAGGTTTGTTCACTTTTCCGCTCCCGCATTAGGACAGGACGGCGTGGTTGAAGAATGTGTTATCACCGGTTCTCGTATCCGTCGACCTGGCCTGGTTTCTTCAAGCCCCCTCACTTCCGTCGGTGCTAGCCAGATTGAACAGGCCCAGGAAGTGACCATCGAGCGTGTCATCAAAGACCTGCCATTCTCCATTTCCGGTGATGACCAGAACGTCAACGTTACCCGTCTGCTGCTCTCAACCTCAGACCAGCGACCTCTTTTTCGCAGTCTCGGACAGACGCTGCACTGATTTGGG
>JBMTQX010000041.1:0-27433 GCA_049446715.1 Pseudohongiellaceae bacterium | reverse complement strand
CCAGCAGGGTAAAGCCCGTTTGCAGTCGGCGGAATGTCATCATCTTATTCCGGCAGCTCCAGCTCTATCCAATAGGAACCTGTGGTTACCAACTCGCCAAACTCGTCAATGACTTCGTATTCACGCAAGGCCATGATACTGGCCTGGGTTTTACGTTCAGGGGCTTCGATTTCATAACCGGAGCGTATGGACAATTCGTCATTTTCAAAATCAACCACCACTTCACCCAGCTCATCATTGAGCTGGGAGTAGTTGATCAGGCTGCGTACCTGCATCGTCTTGACCAGCGCCTCCTCAGATCGCCATGCCAGGCGTTTGTTCCCGGCGATCACGCCAAACAGGGCGCCTAGAGCCATGCCAGTGATCGTCAGGGCGACCATGACCTCCAGGAGCGTGAAGCCTGCGGCTTTGTTTCTGGGGCTGATCAACGATGACTTACAGGGCATCATCGTCAAACTCCTCGCCGGGATAACGCACGGCGATTTTTCCTGTCAGCGGGTCAACGCGAATACTGGCCGTGAGATCGTCCAGGGTGAAATGCAGGATGCCCCCGGTGCTGCCACCTTCAGGAAAAAATTCCAGTTGTATGATCTCGAGCACGTCAGGGTCTTCGTTGATGTCTGATTGAAAGGAGATGACGGCGTCATACTGCTCCAGTAACGGAATAGTCGCCCGCTGCAACACTTCGCCACGCCTATCGGGAAAATCCGGATCGTCAGGGTCCATCTGGAACAGGATGGCCAGTTGTGGCGCCCCCTCCACAATGGCTATACGACGGGCATAATTGAAGGCATTGGCTGTTTGCCTGACCTGCGCCACCAGCTGGCTGGTTTCCATGCTCGAAATGCTGGGCAGAACGACCGCCGAGGCAATGACGATAATGCTGAGAACAACCAGCAGTTCCAGCAGGGTGAATCCCTGCTGACACGATTTGCCTTGGTGGGTAACGGACAGTCTAGCTGCCGATATCGGCGTCATCACCTTCGCCGCCACGAACACCGTCAGCACCATAGGACATCAGGATGAAGTCCCTGCCATTGGGCTCGTAATGATAGGGGTTGTCCCATGGATCCAGAGGCACTTCTTCATCACGAATGTAGGGTCCATTCCAGCGCGGACTGCCACTGTCATTACTGACCAGTCCACTCAGAGATTCCGGATAGCTGCCCACATCCAGGCGATAGGTGTCCAGGGCAGACTCCAGGTTACTGATCTGGGAAGCCGCTGTGGTGCGCTGTCCCTTGCTGAGATTGCCAAACAGGGCGGGGCCAACCAGGGCCGCCAGCATGCCGAGAATGGCCATCACGACCAGCAGTTCGATGAGGGTAAAACCTGTGTGTTTTTTCATGTAGTACTCCGGTAAACGTCCCGTGAATCAAAGTCCGGCATCTTCGAAAAGATCTGAAACTGCCTCAAAGCTGTTCCTGAGTTCACGCATGTATTCAACATCGGTGTCATCCCCGGTGATGATCTGTGGCCGGAGAATAACAAACAATTCCCTGCGCACGGACGAGATCTGTTGGTACGAAAACAGGCCGCCCAGCACGGGAATTTTCTGCAGCCCGGGAATGCCGGTGTTCTGGTCTGCATTATCTTCCTGGATCAGGCCGCCCAGGGTGATCGTTGCCCCATCAGAAACAACAGCCGTTGTAGTGATTTCCTGGTTAGAAAACACCGGGTTATTTGCCACACCGGTACCGCCTTCAACGGATGACAGGCTCTGGAAAATTTCCAGGTTGATGAAGCCATCGTCGTTAATCTGTGGCGTGATGGTCATGACGATACCGACATCACGGTAGGCCACGTTGGACGTGACGACACCGTTACCCGACACTGTCTGCCCCTGGTCAATGGGCACGGCCTGGCCAACCTTGATCTCGCCTTCCTGGTTATTGGTGGCGAGAATGGTGGGCCTTGCCAGCAGGCGGATTTCATTGTCCTGTGCGATGGCGTTAAGGGTGGCATCTATGATCGAAGAGCCGTCATTGAACGTCCGGGTCAGGATCAGGCCGGAACCCACCGCCGCATTACCGTTTTCCTGGAGCAGGCCGGTCTGGGGCAGGAGGCGGGAGCTGACGATGCCGGTATTGGCATTCTGGGATACCCGGCGCCAGTCGACACCAAAGCGGGTTTCATCCGTTAAAGTTACCTGGCCTATGACCGCATTGATGAGCACCTGGGGCGGCGGTGTATCAAGATTGTTGATCGTGGTCAGCAGCTGACGGTACTCACGCGGCGTACCCCTGACCAGGAGGCTGTTGGTGTCTTCATCGGCAACGATTCGCACTGAAATATTGGCCGATACCACGTTGTCGTTGGCAGTGGCGGCGACGTCGGTTGTGGCGGCAGTCGCTGGTCCCTCACCGTCGGTTGCCGGCTGCACCGGCGCTGCGACATCGTCTTCTGAGACGTCAACGCTGCCTTCTTCCTGCTCGAATACCTGGGTCAGGGTTGCAGCGAGTGTGGTGGCATTGAGGTTCTTAACCTTGTAGAAGAACAGCTGTTCCACCTGTTCCTGGCTTTCGGCATCTAGGATACGAATCCAGCGTGTGACTTCGTCAAACCCGCGATTGGCCGGGGCGATGACGAGCAAGGCATTGATACGCTCAAGCCCCATCACCTGATAGGAGGATTGCTCTCCCTCGACGAGTGTCAGAATGCCGGTGAGCTCGGTGGCCACATCGGCGGCCTGCGAGTTCAGCAGCTCATAAAGCTGTATGCCCTGGCTTTGGAACGGATCATCATCAATGATTTGCAGCAAGGCGTTGACGCGTTCCAGCTGTTGCGGGGTGCCGCTGATACCAATGACGTTGGCCTGGCCCAGGCGCACGATGGATCCATCGGGACGAATCAGTGGGTTCAGCAGGTTCAGAGCAGACTCGACAGAAATATAGGTCAATGGCGTCACTTGCATGACCTCCGAGGAAGTGGCATCACCCAGCCAGCCGGGCATGACAATTTCAGCGGGAATATTGGACTCGTTGCGCATGAAACGAAAAACATTGCCGGCCTGTTCAATGGCTACGCCGGCATTACGCGCAAGCATGCGCATCAATGGCCAAAGGTCTTCATACTGCAGCGGATTGTCTGGCGAAGAGCGCAGGCTGACCTTGGTGTCTATGGTCGGGTCGATGACCATATTGATCTGCAGTTCATCACCGAGCTGTTCAAACACCAGGCGCAGGTCTTCCTGTTCGTAATTCAGTTCAACGGTGGTGCCTTCAGGCACCTCAACTGTCGGGATTTCCTCGACGAAACGGCCCAGTTGAATCACCCGACCGGTCCGGTTGATGCCGGGGTCTTCCTCTTCCCGGACCCCACTGGTGGACGCGTTGGCGACATTCGACGCCACCGGTGCTTCTGCCGTTGCCTGATTGCGTGATGCCGCAGAGGCTGCTCCCGATGATGTCCGTGAGGACTCCCTGTCCTGTTGCATGGTGGCACAGGATGACAACAGCACGGACAGTACCGCTGTCAAAACCGTAACCATGGCCCTGGCACTGAAGCCAGAAGCCCTGTATTTCAAACTACCTGTGTTTAGCACGTGTTACTCCGGTTAAAAATCCACAGTGTTCATACTGAAAACAGCTGACAGCATGATAATGATGATGCCGCCAACGGTAATACCCAATAACAGGATCAACGCTGGCTGCAAGGCACTGACCAGGCGCGCCATATCATCCTTGACGTTGGCATCAAACGTTTTTGCCAGTTTTTTCAGAATGGCGCCGGTACGTCCGGACTCCTCACCCACGGTCACCAGCTGATGCAGGAGGACGGGAAACATGCCCGTTTTTTCCAGGGCATAACCCAGTCCCGAACCACTGCGAACATCCTCCTCTACGACCACAAGGTGGTGAATGAGTTCCTCGTTGCTGATGACCTCCCTGGCGACCCGTAAGCCCCGCATCAGGGGAATTCCGGCGCCAAGCAAGGCGCCCAGTGTCCGCGAGAAAATGGCAACATCACGATGCAGCAGCAACTTGCCGGCAACCGGCAGCTTCAGCAACGTCGCATCCTTGTGGCGCTTACGCGTCTTGTCGGCATTGAGCCAGCGCCACCAGTAGATGACCAGAAAAACCGCTGGTACCACCAGCCAGCCATAACTCTTGAGGCCACTGCTCATGGCCAGCAGGAATTCGGCTGAAGGCGGAATATCCGAGCCAACATCTTCAAACATGGCCGTGAACTGCGGCACCACATAAATCAGCAGCAACGCCACTGAAATGATACCGGTTACCAGGAGCACCATGGGGTAGGTGAGGGCAGATATAATCTGTTTCTTGGTCTCTTCTGCCGATTCCAGGAAATTCACCAGATCCGGCAATAACTGGTCCAGAATACCGCCGGTTTCACCGGCACGAATGATGTTGATATAAAGTTTTGAAAAAACATCCGGGCGCGCCTCCATGGCATCTGCCAGACTCTTGCCTTCTTTCACATCTCGCCGCAGCGCAACCACCAGCCGCTTCATGTGGGCTTTTTCGGTAATGCCATCCAGCAGCGACAGGGCCTTGTCGATAGGAATTCGCGCCTCGACCAGGGTGGTGAGGCCATTGGTGAAGTCGACCAGGTCGGCATTACTGATGCGGCTGCCTGATCGTTCAACCTGCTGACGCGAGGTTGTGCGGATTTTCACCGGTACCAGTTTGCGTGACTGCAACATGGCAATAGCTTCACGCTCTGAATCAGCGCTGAGCTGCCCGCTGGTCATGTTGCCCTGGGCATCACATGCCTGGTACTGGTAGTAATTCATGCTCATACGGCGCGTGTCACCCTCACAACTTCCTCAGGGGTTGTCAGGCCGCTCCTGAGTTTTTCCAGGGCATCTTCGCGCAGGGTTTTCATCCCTTCCCTGACGCCCTGCTGGCGGATCTTGTTGGCATCGGCGCCGCTGGTAATCAGATGACGGATCTCGTCCGACATCATCAGCAATTCGTAAAGCCCGACACGGCCGCGATAGCCGGTACCGCCGCAGCGCTCGCAGCCGGTTCCGCGCTTGATGGCCGGGTAGGCGTCTTTGCTGACATCTAGCACAAGGGCTTCATCTTCCGTAAGGGCAACGGTTTCTGAGCAGTTGGTGCAGACACGCCTGACCAGACGCTGCGCCTGAATGCCAAGCAGGCTGGAACTGATGAGGTAACTTTCCACACCCATATCCTGCAAGCGCGTCACGGCGCCGGCGGCATCATTGGTATGCAGCGTGGAGAATACCAGGTGGCCGGTGAGGGCGGATTCAATAGCAATTTCCGCCGTTTCATGGTCGCGGATCTCACCAATCATCAGGATATCCGGGTCCTGGCGCACGATTGAACGCAGCCCGGAAGCAAAACTAAGCCCTATCCGGGAGTTAACCTGGATCTGCGTGATGCCGTCCAGCTGGTACTCAACCGGATCTTCCACCGTGATGATCTTGTGTTTCTCGTCGTTGATTTTTTCCAGGGTGCCGTAAAGTGTTGTGGTCTTACCGCTACCGGTCGGCCCGGTAATCAGGATCAGGCCATGCGGCTGGGTAATTACCCGGGTGTAATCCTTGAGGACCTTTTCCGGCATCCCCAGTTCGGCCAGTTCAATGTTAAGGTCGCTGCGATCAAGAATACGCAGTACCACTGACTCCCCCAACACACCCGGAAGCGTCGAGACACGCATGTCGAGCTCACGCTCACCAATGCGATAGTCGATACGGCCATCCTGCGGCAGGCGCTTTTCACCGATATCCAGTTTTGCCATCAGCTTCAGGCGCGATGCCACCGCTGACTGGATCTTGATCGGCAGTTTTTCAATACGGGTCATGATGCCGTCCACCCGGCAGCGTACTTCCAGATGATTCTCAGTGGGTTCGAAATGGATGTCACTGGCATTGAGGTCGAGGGCGCGGGCAAACAGGTGGTTAACCAGGCGGATGATCGGCGCCTCGGAATCCATGTCGGCAAATTCATCCTCGTCACCAAATCCCGAGACGAAAGCGTCGTCCTGATCGGCAATTTCCGGGGACAATTCCGCACGCCAATGCTTGATGAGGCGGGCGACTTCATCGGTGTTGCCAATGCGGAAGTTGACCTGCTCGCCTATGACAAAACGTACCTTGGCGCGACTTTCTATGCTGGGCACACGATTGCAGACCAGCTCCCAGCTGTCGCTGAAGTTCTGGGCAGGGGCCATGCCTTCAGGTTCCAGCAACTGGCTGAAAATCGGCAGAGTGAGGTGGCCATGTTCTGCTGTCATCACATCAATCCAGTTTGCTGAAGCCGGTCACAGTAATGGAACCGAGGAACTGGCGACGGTTGCGGTTGATGGAAAATTCCGTCACATGCAGGCGCGGGCGCGACAGTTCCAGCAGGCTCAGGAAGGTCAGAATTTTTTCCTGCTCGATCGTGAAGTCCATTTCCTGGGAAACCATCAGCCAGCCATCCACTTCGGAATAGCGGGGCGGGTCATACGAGCGCGCCAACACACCGGCATCCTCTACCGCCTGCCGCAGCTGCCGCTGCACACTGCTGCCGATCAGGTTCTGGTCCTGGCCGGTAAAAACCCAGTTTTGCAGGGCCATCATCTGGCGCCGCTTCGCCGCTTCCTCGTCCTTGATTTCCGGGGCCTGCTCGACCAGGTCCTGTAAACGCTCGATACGCTGCTCAAGAAATGCAATTTCATCCCGGCCTTCCTCGTAGGAGGTACGCAGGAACGGAATACCCCTGACCACCAACAGCAGGACAAAGATGGCAACGGCAACCGCAATGTAGCGTTTTTCGTTTTGCTTCATGGTCAATGCCTAACGATTCTGGGTCACGCTCGGATACTTTTCTTCATAGCGCTCGAAATCCACACTGCTCAGGTTGAGGCGAATACCAAACTGGGCGCCGCCGCCACGGGTCCGGCTGCTCTGGCCCACGTTGTAAAAAGCTTCCTGTTCCGACAACAGTTCCACCAGATAGGCCGGGTCATTGGCTGTACCGGTAATATCGACCACGCCCTTGTTGATAGCAAACGATGTCAGCGAGCTCTGGATGACTTCATTCAGGGAGACCAGCACATCACCAACATGCTGGTCCGGGTATTCATAGAGTGCGCCCCATCCCTGCTCCATGTCGAAAATCGAGGCCTGCAGACTCCGGGGCTCTGCACTGAGCTCCTCCATCGCCGCCAGTTCCTGCTGCAGTCCACGCAAAGTCAGCCCGTTCACGACAAACGGGGCAAACAGCAGCAGCACAAGGCCGGCGGCAATGCCCATGGCAATCTTGCTCTTGCGCGCAAACCCCAGGCGCCGCTCTTCAGCCAGCGCACCCGCCGGGAGAAAGCAGTATTCAGGGACCGGCACCACGGTTTTACCAATGGCCTGCCAGTCGGCCAGCGCCGTCATATTCTTGACTGATTCGCCCTTAAGCTGGCTGGTTTCAAGCTCCCACTGCTTGGCAAATACCTCCTGATCGAGGTCCCGTCGATTCACGCTGAGCAGGCGCCGTACTGTTTTGCCCTTCACCTGGAGAAAGGAAATATCGCTACCTTCCTCATCGTTGATCAACAGGGTAGCGGTTTCGTCGACCTCCTGTGCCTCCACCACCGCCAGGCTGCGCGGCATGATGGCACTGAGAAACAAACCTTCCTTGCCAAAGGCGCGAAAAAGCCTGTTGGCGGTGTTTTCATTGAACCAGAGTGCGACCCCTTCCTGGCTGCTGGCATCCACGGCCAGGAGCAGGTCTTCATCGTAGGCCGGTATCAGGGATTGGGCTTGCAGTTCCAGGGCAGAGCGAATCAGCTTTTCAGCAGAAAGGTTCATGCTGTAAGCCGTGGCAATAAAATCGGCGGTCGGCAGCAACAGCAATATGTTTTTGCTGTCTCGGGAGCCAACCAGCTGCCGGGCGGCGATCGCCAGGGCTTCCGGAAATACAGTTTCAGCTCCCAGTGACAATTCGGCCTTGGCGCCGGTTGCGGTATTGATCAGGGTGTTATCAAAAAGCAGCAGGCTGGCATCAATGTGCTCGAGCAGCTCCGAATGGCGGCGCACAGGTAGCAGGGACTGGATTTTAAGGCCCAATGCCCTGGCAGGTAGTTTGTCGAGGAGCGAAAAACCCGGTGTCATGTCTGCCTGTGGAATAAAGATTCTCTAAAACGTTGAATTATAGGTTATTTTTGGCTTGTACCCTAGCCACTGGATGAGATCCTGCCGCATTGCTGGTGACAGGCCTGATCTATGACAACGGCCCCCTGCAAAAAGTTTATTATTTTCTGAGTTTTTTCCTGTAAATCCCTAAAAATATTCAATAAATCGCGATATCACAGGACTTGGCGGTTGCCCTCACCAGGGCCCCATAAAAAACGCCCATGTTGAAACAACATGGGCGTTCGAAGACGGTCAGGGATTGCTTAGCTTTCGCTTCTTTCCTTCTGGACCAGGAAATCGACGATTTTCAGCATGTCGGTCTGGGTGGGTACTGCACCACCGACTGACACCAGGTATTTGCCATTGACCACAATGCTGGGCACACCGCGAACACCGTAATCACGCATGCGGGTGTTGGCCCGTTTCACGGCTGAAGAAACCGAGAAGGATTTCCAGGCCTTGTCGAAATCGGCCGGAGCGACGCCCTGGCTGACGAACATGTCCTTGATGGCATCTTCTGTCTGCAGGTAATTGCGGCGCTGATGAATTTCATTGAAGGCAACATCGTGAATCTTGCCTGTCACGCCCAGCGCCTCAGCGGCATAGTAGATCTGGGCATGGATTTCCATGGTCTGGTTCCACATGCCCGGGCTGCGTACAAAAGCCACATCGGAAGGCAGTTTTTCTTCCCAGCTGGTGATCAGCGGTTCAAAGGCGTAACAGTGTGGGCAACCATACCAGAAGATTTCGCTGATCTCGATTTTGTTCGGATCTGCCGTCCGGACCGGATTGGCGATGATTTCGTAGTGGGTTCCCTCAACGTAAAGGGACGGCTGGGCACTGACGGTCGCTGCCACACCAAAGATCATGGCAACCAGCAGCAATGTTTTCGTGAACAGTTTCATAATGACTTCCTCGGATATTCCTCGGTATTTCCTGTTGGTTATTCTGTGCGCTTGTTTTACTTGCTCAACTTCTGGCCTGAGTGTGTATCGGACTTTTACCCCTGGCCAAAGCCTTTTCTATACCAGGGTGTCGATCAATCAGGTTTGCACACCCGGGGCAACCGAGTATGCCATATGAGACCGCTGAAAAGGCATTTACCGGCAGGCGCTGTGGCCTGTTTTCATAATATTTGCCTTATTTGGCGGAATTCATGGCCAGTGTCACCGGCCGCGCCTTAACCCGGTCTGAATCAACGCAGTCCGGATACATACGATGCGAGGGCGGCAATTTCAGCATCATTCAGTCTGGCAGCGATGGTGCGCATAACTTCGGCATCATCGTTCATGCGGACGCCACTGCGGAAAGCTTTCAGCTGCATTTCCGTGTAGCCGGTGTCCTGGCCACTCAGTGCCGGATAACCGGCTGACGCCAGGCCCTGGCCATTCGGTGAATGGCAGGCCGTACAGGCTGTCACACCAATCTCGGCATTACCTGCACGGTACAGCGATTTACCCACGGCAACTTTCTCAGGATCGGCAGCGCCCTGTGGAGCCGGCTGGGAAGCATAGTAGGCCGCGACATCGGCCATGTCCTGTTCATTCAGGGCATTGAGCATGCCATTCATCAAGGGGGCGGTTCTGACACCACTCTTGATGTCGAGCATCTGCTTGAGCAGATAGGCCTCATTCTGGCCGCCGATCTTGGGCACATTATCTAGCTGGCTCATGTTGCCGTCCTGGCCGTGACAGGCCAGACAAACGGTGATTTTGCTGGCACCGGCTTCGGCATCGCCCTGGGCAAATACCTGGGCACCGGCTGTCAGGGCCAGCACAGTGATAAGCGCGGGTGAAAAAATTCGGGTCATGACTCTTGTGACTGATGATACGGACGTGTTCATGCGTTGCTTCTGAATTCCTGGTTGCTGCTTGCTGAAATTGGGTGAACGGGTGTCGAAATCGGCAGAACTGCTTTTTACGGGGCACTACTGATACAATTCCCAACCGTTGAAACCGCGCGATTATACCTTAAGGGTCGCGCCATTCCCAAGCAGAAAGCCCCCTCCCTGATGACAGACAATACGGCTCAAAAACTCGACTTTTCCGCTACCCACTTCACACAAAGTGCGGAAACGCTCCAACAGTGCCCTCCGGACACCGCCGATGAGGTGGCCTTTGTCGGGCGCTCCAATGCCGGTAAGTCGAGCGCTATCAATACGCTGACCAGCCAGCCAAAACTGGCCAGAACGAGTAAAACGCCGGGTAGAACCCAGCTGCTAAACTTTTTTGCCGTGGCAGATAACAAATATCTTGTCGATTTGCCGGGCTTTGGCTTTGCCAAAGTACCGCCCAAGGTCAAGGCAAAATGGGAAAAACATCTGGAATCCTACCTGCGCGAACGCCAGTCATTACGGGGGCTGGTGCTGCTGATGGATTGCCGACATCCGCTGAAAGACTTTGATATGCAGATGATTACCTGGTGTGCGCAGGCCGCCATGCCCGTGCATATCCTGCTGACCAAAAGTGACAAACTCAAATCCGGCGCCCGCAAAAAGGTCCTGTTGGAAACCCGGCGTGATCTCTCGGAATACGGAGATCTGGTGTCCATACAGCTGTTTTCTGCCCTGAAAGGCGATGGCGCCGGCGAACTCAAGGGCAGGTTGCAAACCTGGTTGTGCCCACCGCCGGATCCTGAAGCCCCGACAGAAGCCTGACAGGGTACTTGGACTATTCAAAACGGGCTTGGCAAAAAGCCCTGTGCAATCCGCTGAGAATTTCGGCTGAAATGGCAAGGACCCTTTAGTGAACCCACGAAACCCCGCAGCGGGACATGCTCTTTACTGATCTGGAAAACACCCGCAGAGGACATGCGTTAATTCTGAACAGGGCATGCCGTTAAAAACCTGCGTTAATCCTGAAAAGGGCATGCCGTTAAAAACCTGCATTAATCCTATAAAGGGCATGCCGAAAAAAAAGAGGGGGCAGAAATAAAGCGGGCCCTAACTGTAGGAGAAAACAGTTAGGGCCCAACGCGCTCCTATTAACCAGGAGATATATCTTCAAAGCAGCAGGCTGGAAAAATCGGGGAGAAAACCACCCTGCTGTAATCTGAGACCCGCCTTCACACCAAAAGTTCAAAAAATTTTACGATTTGTGAAAAAAATATTTGTGTGAGCAATGACACAGCTAAAACCCGCTGATCCCGGGTCAGTGCGCGGTATTCCAGTCCTGCCCCGAACCGATATCCACCACCAGCGGCACGTTCAGGGAAGCGGCTGACACCATGCGGAATCGAACACCTTCGGCAAGCAGCTCCAGATCGTCCCTGGCCACTTCGAACACCAGTTCGTCATGCACCTGCATGATCATTTTCGCATCCAGGTGCGCGACCCCCAGCCAGTGGTCAATATCCACCATGGCCTGTTTGATGATGTCGGCGGCGGTACCCTGCATCGGTGCGTTAATCGCTGTACGCTCGGCGGCCTTGCGCAGCATGCCGTTGCTGGCCTTAATGTCCGGCAGGTACAGGCGGCGACCGAACAGAGTTTCGACATAGCCCTGTTCATTGGCCAGCAGGCGGGTGTCATCCATGTACTTGCGTACCCCCGGATAACGCAGGAAATAGCGCTCCACGTATTCCTGCGCATCCTGGCGGCCAATGCCAAGCTGTTTGGCCAGGCCAAAGGCGGACATACCGTAGATCAGACCGAAGTTGATGGCCTTGGCACTGCGACGCTGGTCGGGCGCCACCTTGTCCAGCTCAACGTTGAATATTTCACTGGCGGTGGCCTGGTGCACATCCAATCCGTTGGTGAAAGCCTGGCATAACCCCTTGTCACCGGACAGGTGCGCCATGATGCGCAGCTCGACCTGGGAGTAATCCGCCGCCATCAGGACCTTGTCCTTACCTGCTACAAACGCCTGGCGGATGCGGCGGCCGGCCTCGGTGCGGATGGGAATGTTCTGCAGGTTGGGTTCAGTGGAAGACAGCCTGCCGGTGGCCGCTACCGCCTGCTGGAATGTGCTGTGAATGCGGCCGGTTACAGGATTGATGTCATGCGGCAGCTTGTCGGTGTAGGTCGACTTGAGTTTGCTCAGACCGCGGTGCTCGAGAATGACTTCAGGTAACGGGTATTCCAGGGCCAGCTCCTGCAGGACAGGCTCTGCGGTGGATGGCTGCCCTTTCGCTGTTTTACTGATTACCGGGTAATCCAGCTTCTCATAGAAAATCTGCTGCAGTTGCTTGGGCGAGCCCAGGTTGAATTCTTCACCGGCCAGCTCGAAGGCCTGCTTTTCCAGCTCAACCAGACGCCTGGCGATCTCCTCGCTTTGCCCGGCCAGGGCCTTCACATCTAGGCTGACACCGGTGGCCTCCATGCGGGTCAATACCGGCAAGAGGGCAATCTCGAAATAGCGGTAAACACTGGCCAGCTCTCCGGTAGCTGCCAGTTTGCTGCCCAGCACCTGGTGCAGACGAAAACTGAAATCGGCATTCTCTGCCGACCAGCTCCCGGCCTTGTCCATGGGCAGTTCGGCAAACGTCAGTTTGTTGCGGCCTTTACCGAGCAACTCTTCCAGCGTGGCCTTGTCGAGTTCCAGGTACTGGGAAGCAACCCGGTCCAGCGTATGTCGGTGAGCCACCGAATTGAGCACATAGGACTGCAGCATGGTGTCATAGCGACGACCCTTCAGGGCAATGTCATAGTTGTTCAGCACATGGGTCATCAACTTCAGGTCATGGCCTATCTTGAAGACATGTTTGTCCTCCAGAACAGGCCTGAGGAGAGCCATCACTTCGCTCGTGGCGAGCTGGCCGTCATTTTCCAGGCCGGTGTGCCCGAGGGGAATGTAGCTGGCCTGGCCCGGCTCGCAGCACAGTGACAAGCCAATGATCTGCGCAGCCTTGTAGTGGGCACCGTCAGTTTCCACACTCAGGGCCAGGTGTCCGGTCCTGGCGGCTGCGGCCAGCAGCTTTTCGAGGTCCCTGACATCTGTCACTACGGTGTAAGACACCTGGTCGGGCTCCGGAAAGCTTTCTTCTGCCGGCGTATCCGGAACGTCAATATCGAGGCCATCGAGCTCGGCGGCTTCCACCCCTTCACCTTCAAGTTCCTTGATCCAGGTACGGAACTCTAGGTGCTTGTAGAGGGCCAGCAGTTCAGGTTTATTAGGATCATCATGAACCAGGTCCCTGGGGCCGAATTCGAGCTCGACGTCCAGCTTTATGGTGGCCAGTTCCTTCGACAGTTTCAGCTGTTCTAGGTTGTCCCGCAGCTTCTCACCAATTTTGCCTTTTATCTCATCAGCCTTTTCTATCACGCCTTCGAGCGAGCCGTATTCCTGCAGCCACTTCACGGCGGTCTTCGGACCCACACCGGGTACACCGGGGATGTTGTCCACCTTGTCACCCATCAGGGCCAGGTAGTCGATGATGCGTTCCGGTGGCAGGCCGAACTTGTTCTCGACACCCTCAATATCCAGGGTTTCATTGGTCATGGTATTCAACAGGGTGACATGCTTGTTCACTAGCTGGGCCATGTCCTTGTCCCCGGTGGAAATGAGCGTCGGCATCTTCTCCCGCCACGCCTGTTCCGCGAGCGTACCGATGACGTCATCAGCTTCGACCCCTTCGATGGCCAGCAGCGGCAGGCCCATCGCCTTAATGATCTGGTGGATGGGTTCGATCTGGCTGCGCAGGTCATCGGGCATCGGCGGCCGGTTGGCCTTGTATTCACTGTACATGTGGTTGCGAAAAGTCTTGCCCTTGGCATCGAAAATCACGGCGACATAGCTGTCCGGATAAGCCTTGATGAGACTGCGGATCATGTTGATCACGCCTTTCACGGCGCCGGTGGGCTGGCCTTTGCTGGTCGTCAGCGGTGGCAGGGCATGAAAGGCCCTGAACAGGTAGGAAGAGCCGTCAACGAGAACCAGGGGATTGTTTTTTGCCATGTTGTCCAGAAAACTATTTTAAGAATTTGCCCTGATAGCCAGGGATGAATTGTCCACTATGGATGACAGTCCGCAAATGCATTGGCCAGGCCCGTCATGAACTGCGTATAACCCTGGCGGCCCGGCGCCACATCGTGGGCCAGCACATCGACTGTCACATAGCGCATGCCACCCATGTCCAGCTGGTTATCAAGATAGGTCGGATTCTGGGCGGGGCCAAGAATAATGCAGGTCACCCCGGCAGCAATCAGCTGTTGCCGGATTGCCATCACCCGGCGAATAGCCGGCTGCACTTCTTCATTGTTGGTGAAACTGGCGACATGCGAGAGGCCAAACTGCTTTTCGAAATACTGGTAGCCGTTGTGGTAAACCGCGAAGGCCGGAATTTTTCTGAGCTCAAACAATGATGTGATGTTTGCTTCCAGCTGTGCGACGGTGGTTTCAAAGTTGGCCAGGTTTTTCCGGTACCGGCTGGCGTTGCCGGTGTCTATTGCTGCCAGGGCATCGGTCAATGACCGGGCCACCAGTACAGCATTGTGTGTATCCAGCCAAACGTGGGGGTCCTTGAAGCTGTCGATGCTGTGCAGCACCAGGCCAGACAAATCCATGACGGTCACCACTTCCCCGGTAAGCGCAGGAATGACTTTGTCTAAACCGGTTTCCAGGGCCGGACCTGTCCACAGAAACAGCTCGGCAGTATCCATGGCCCGCCGTTGTGACGGTCGTAATGACGGGTGGTGTGGATCCTGTGAGTTGTCAAGCACCAGAGCCGGTTCCGAGACACCATCCGTGATGGCCGCGGCAATCAATTGCAGCGGTCTGATGCTCACCGCAACCTGAGGTTGCGCCGATAACGGTCCTGCCATCAGCACCACCATCCCGGTGAAGAGGAGAAAGAATGTACAACGGTGAGTCACGGCTTTATCGGATTCCGGGTCGGGTAGCTGGCTGGGTGAGCATGGAAAAAATGCTATGATATATCACCCGCTTAGAATTCCACAGGACGCGCATGCTTCTCTCAGCAGTTGTAGTAGCAGATGCCATTGATAGAAACCGCTTCAAAGGCGCACTGACCACTGTGGCGGCAAATCATGCTCCTTCTCAATACCCGGACTCACCTTTGTGAACAGTGACGTTCTCCTTAACGCCCGCGATATTTCCCTGCAGTACAACCAGCGCCAGGTGCTGCAGAACATTTCCTTAACCCTCAATACCCGTCAGATTGTGACGCTGATCGGCCCTAACGGTGCCGGCAAGACGTCCCTGGTGAAAATCGTGCTGGGGCTTGTGCCTCCCACCAGCGGTGAGATCGAACGCCTGGAGGGCATCCGCATCGGGTACATGCCACAGCGGCTGCAGGTGGACCAGAGTATGCCGGTGTCAGTCAGCCGTTTTCTGTCTCTGGGCGCCAATGCCCGAGCCGATCGCATTGATGATGCCCTCGAGGAAGTCGGTGCCAGCGTCCTGAAAGACAGCCAGTTGTTTGCGCTGTCCGGTGGAGAACTGCAGCGTGTCCTGCTTGCCCGCGCGCTGATCCAGGAGCCGCAGCTGCTGGTACTGGACGAACCTGCCCAGGGCGTTGATGTGAATGGCCAGGCTGAACTGTACCGCCTTATCGCTGACATTCGCGACCGCCATGGTTGCGGCATTCTGCTGGTTTCCCATGACCTGCATCTGGTCATGTCGGCAACCGATGAAGTCATCTGCCTGAACCAGCATGTGTGCTGTCATGGTCATCCAGAGCAGGTCAGCAATGATCCGGCCTACCTGGAACTGTTTGGCAAAAAGGATGCCGAGACCCTGGCGGTATACACCCATCACCACAACCACAGTCATGACCTGGCCGGCGATGTCGTCGATGCTGACGACTGCGGCCATCATCACACGGACTGAAACCGTGCCGGCTTTTATCGTTAATGCGTTATTGTCCGGACTGCTGGTAGCTGCAATCGCAGGACCACTGGGCTGCTTTGTAGTATGGCGCCGGATGTCTTATTTTGGCGACACCCTAGCGCACTCGGCACTTTTTGGTATCGCGCTTGGCCTGTTGCTCGACATTCGCCTGGAGCTGGCAGTGATTGTCGCGTGTGCCATGCTGGCTTTTTTGCTGGTCTTCATGGACAACCGCCGCGGTCTCTCAACCGACACCATTCTTGGCATTTTGGCGCACAGCTCGCTGGCCCTGGGCCTGGTCATCATCAGCTTCACGGACAACCAGATCAACCTGATGGCCTACCTGTTCGGAGACCTGCTGACGGTTTCCGGCGGCAACCTGTTATGGATTGGTATCACCTCGACCGTCGTCATGGGCATTCTGTTCCTGAACTGGAACAGACTGCTGGCCATCACTCTGCATGAGGAGCTGGCCCAGGTGGAAGGGATCAACACGCGACGCATGCGTCTGCTGCTGATGCTGCTGATTGCGCTGATCGTTGCTGTTTCGATGAAGGTGGTGGGTATCCTGCTGATCACTTCCCTGCTGATCATTCCTCCCGCCTGTGCGCGCGCCTTTGCCCGCACGCCCGAAGCCATGGCCTTGCTGGCCAGTATGGTGGGCTGCCTGGCCGTTTGTGGCGGTATTGCCTCATCATGGTTGTGGGACACACCGACCGGTCCCAGTATTGTGGTGATGGCCAGCCTGCTGTTTGTGATTGGCCGGTTACTGAAACCCGGGGCTGATTAGCAGCAGGGTCAGAAATGCGTTACCGGGACAGGTAACGTTTGGCGGCCAGGAAATTCTCACGCATCAGATCCGGCGCATACGGTGGCTTGAAAAAGCCGACATTGCTGCCTTGCGGATCGATCAGCATCACTTCCCCGTTGTGATTGACCAGGTAGTTCTCATCATCCATGGCTACGTAGTTGAACGTCACATTCATGGTGCGGGCAAGGGTATAAACATCGGCGTATTCCCCTGAGGCGCCGGTAAACTCCGGATTGAAATACGTGACGTAATTGTGGAGCACTTCCTGTGTGTCGCGTTCGGGGTCCACACTGATCATCACCACCTGAACGTCCTGCGCTTCGCCATTGTCTGCCAGCAGATCATAAAAACGGGTAATGCTGGCCAGGGTCAACGGGCAAATATCCGGACAGAAGGTGTAGCCGAAAAACACCAGGGTCCATTGGTCAGAGAGACTGGCGTTGGTGAATGCCTGGCCCTCATCGTCCGTCAGGCTAAAGACATTCAGCGGAATGGGCGCGTCATACACAAAAATCGCATCATTGCGCAGCATCTCTGCTGTCACTTTCTGCTGACCCACACCATTGACCAGCAAGGCAATACCTGCCAAGCACGCTGCAGCGGCCAGTATGGCCAGCGGAATTTTCAGGGGATGGGATGTCATGTCGATGTTGCCGTTATCCGGAGCAACCCGGGTTACCGGCTCAGAGGTAATGGTCGATCAGCAATGCGATAAACAGGGCGATCAGGTAAAAGATGGAGTAACGAAATGTCGTCAGCGCGGCCCGCGGCTTGTCGGTGAACATCAGCTGCAGTGAGTAATACATGAACCCGCCGCCAAGCACGGCGGCCGAAGCCAGGTAGAAACCACCGCTCATACCCGTCAGGTAAGGCAGTATGGTGACCAGGCACATGATGATGGTGTAGAGCAGGGTATGCAGCTTGGTGAGTGGATCACCGTGGGTCACCGGCAACATCGGAATGTCGGTTTTCGCATAATCGTTCTTGCGGTGAATTGCCAACGGCCAGAAATGCGGTGGCGTCCAGGCAAATATGATCAGTACCAGCAGCAGGGCGTTCGGATCCACGGTGCCACTGACCGCTGACCAGCCCAGCAGCGGGGGCATGGCACCCGACAGGCCGCCAATCACGATATTCTGCGGGGTAGCGCGCTTCAGGAAGCCGGTATAGATAATCGCATAGCCAACGAAAGAAGCCAGGGTGAGCCAGGCACAGAGCGGGTTGACCAGGAAAATCAGAATCGCCATACCGCTACTGCAGATTGCCAGCGCAAACAACAAGGCCTGGACAGGACTGACCTTGCCCTGCGGTATGGGGCGTTTGATAGTGCGCTGCATAATGGTGTCGACGCGATGATCAATCAGGTGATTGATGACGGCACCAGCACTGGCCACCAGGGCAATGCCGAGGTTCCCCCACACCAGCGCGTCCAGCGGCACCATGCCCGGCACGGCCAGGAACATCCCGATCATCGATGTCAGGATCATCATCATGACCACCCGGGGCTTACACATTTCGTAGTAATCCCGCCAGCTGGCAGATTTAAGGACCTGATTGTGAACAGTAACGTCGGACATGCGTTATCGGCGTCAGTTATTTCGTATCAATGATTCAGGGCTAAATCGGGCTAGAAAGTAGAGACTTTGCTAAGCCGATAGTTGAGGGTGACAAGGGTGAGCAATAGTAAAGCACCCCCCGCGTTATGTGCAACCGCGACCCACAAGGGCAGCGAGAACACGATATTGCTGATTCCCAGCGATACTTGCAGGATCAGCAGGCCCAGCAGCACATGGGTCAGGCGGGTCATCTCCCGGCTGCCTGCATTCTTGTACAGCTTGAAAATGAGGAATCCCAGTACCAGTGTCACCAGCACAGCGCCCATGCGATGTGCCATGTGAATGGCGACACGGGCTTCACCATCCATCTGCCCGCCGAGATAGTTGGGCCCGATTTCCTGGGTTACGTTAAAACCTTCGGCAAAATTCATCGGCGGCAGCCAGCGCCCCTGGCAGGTCGGCAGATCGGGACAGGCCAGTGCGGCATAATTCGAGCTCGTCCAGCCACCCAAGGTGATCTGGCCAACCAGGAGAATGAGCGCAATCAACGCCAGCGGCCTCAGGTTCTGCCACTGGCTGACTGGTACGGTTGGCTGCTGCCATGGCCGGTTATTCAGTCGTAAACTCAGCAGCCAGAGCAGGCTAAGCGTCGTGAACCCGCCCAGCAAATGCGTCGTGACCACTTGCGGCCAGAGTTTCAGGGTCACCGTCCACATGCCGAACATGCCCTGGGCGATCACCAGCATTAACAGCAACAGGGGAAGCTTGAAGGGCTGGTCGGCACGATTGCGGTTTGTCCAGGCGACCACGTTAATAATGATAATCAGCAGGCCAAGGGTGCCGGCGAAGTAGCGGTGAATGACTTCTGGCCAGGCTTTTTCAGCTTCAAAGGGGGCATCAGGAAACGCGGCTTCAGCCTGAGCAATTTCCTCTGCGGTTTCAGGTACCGTAATGAAGCCGTAGCAGCCAGGCCAATCCGGACAACCCAGTCCGGCATCTTCCAGGCGAGTCCATGCACCCAGTATGACCACGCACATGGCGAAAAAACTGGCAAACAGTACCAGTGAATAGGAGGGCTTTCCACTTTTCATGATTAGTCTTTATACGTTCCTGCTTATTTTACCGGATCTTTCGCGATCAACACTGATGTCGGTTGTTCACCAATGGCGCCAACATCGGTGCTATACATACGCGTCAGCAGTTTAGCGGCCGGAATCATCATCGCAATGATGAGAATCAATGGCACCACCGTCCAGGCGATTTCTGTCGCGGTGCTCTTGTGAAACGAGGCTTCCTGCTTTTTCGATTTCCGGTAGGCTAACAGCGACCAGATGATGGCGGCATATACGGCTGCACCGATGGCCACACACACCCAGAAGATCATCACGTTTATGTCATTGGCCTGCATGCCGGTCTGCAACCATCTTGGTATGGGCGACCCGGAAGCATTTCCGATGGTCATTCATGGCCCGCTGATACTCGGGTTTTCCGGTGTCTGGGCCACCTTTTTAACTGCTTGTGGTGACTTGGACTGGCTGGCCAAATTGGGGCGCGCATTATAACAGGGATTTTTTCGGATTTACCATTTGCTATCCCGTGTTTGATAGGGATTGTTTCATAGGGATTTTTGGAAAATAATCAAAGGCTCTTCAGGTGCCCATCCCGACACAGGAAATACCTATGACCGTACGCAGCTACTTGGAATTCCATCCTGTTATCGGAGACCGCGCCTACATCGATGCCAGCGCCGTGGTTATTGGCAACGTATCGCTCGGGGTAGACTCCTCAGTCTGGCCCATGTCGGTGATTCGCGGTGATGTCCACTCCATTCGTATCGGCGATCGCACCAATATCCAGGACGGCTCCGTCCTGCACATTACGTCACCGGAATCCTTCGGCCCGGATGGCTTTCCTCTGGAAATCGGCAATGACGTCACCGTCGGCCATCGCGCCGTTCTGCACGGTTGCACGATCCATGACCGGGTTCTGATCGGCATGGGGGCCATCGTCATGGATGGTGCCGTGATCGAGTCCGACATCATTCTCGGCGGGGGCAGTGTGGTGTCGCCCGGCAAGACCCTAACCAGCGGTGGCCTGTATGTGGGCTCCCCCGCCGTGCGGGTGCGTGATCTGCGGCAGGAGGAAATCGACTTTCTGGTATACAGCGCCAAACATTACACCAAGCTCAAAGACCTGCACCTGAATTCGTCCGAAGTTCTCAAATAGGCTGCCGCTCAACCTTCTCTGGCGACATTCGCCAGGCCGATATATCAGGCCTAAGCAGTAATTGCCCCGCGTGCGCTCATCCCGAGCGCAGGCTGGTCAACAGCTCAGCGGTTTGCGGCCGGACACCGCGCCACAGGGCGAACGATTCTGCGGCCTGTTCCACCAGCATTCCCAGACCATCCATGACATGTGCGACCCCATGGGCCTGCGCCCACTGGCAAAACGGTGTCGGCTGGGCGGCATACATCAGGTCATAGCACCAGGACGCCGGCGTGACCAGCTCGTCTGGTAATGGTGGCATGTCGCCTTGCAGACCGGCAGAGGTGGCATTGAAGACCCAGTCGAACGACTGGCCAGCAAGTTCGCCAAAGCCGCAGCCCAGCAGGGATCCCACCTTGTGCTCCATAGCCAGTGCCTGAAAACCTGCTACCAGGGCTTCAGCTTTGCTGACGGTCCGGTTGGCTATACAAACAGATGCCGGTCCCTGCGCCAGGAAGGGCTGGAGGATGCCGCGGGTGGCCCCACCGGCACCCAGAATCAGAATGGATTTTCCGGCCAGTTTGCCGCCGCAATTGACGGTCACGTCCCTGATCAGCCCCACGCCGTCGGTGTTGTGCCCGCACAGTGCCCCGGACTCATTCAGGTACAGGGTGTTGATCGCCCCCGCGGTATCGGCCTCAACGGTCAGGTTTTTGACCAGGGCATAGGCCTCCTGTTTGAACGGTACCGTGACATTGGCGCCCTTGCCGCCCGCGGCGAAAAACTGCTCTGCCGTTTCAGCAAACTTGTCCGTCTCTGCCAACAGGGTCTGGTAGGTCAGTTCCTGGCCGGTCTGGCGGGCAAATGCCGCATGGATTAGCGGCGATTTGCTGTGACTGACAGGGTTACCGATGACAACGTAACGATCCAAGGCATGACTCCCCAAAGTTAATGAGTGCAACAACGGCGTGAACAGGCCGCCAGTATAACCGGCCTGTTCATGGTTGGGTGACTATGGCTCTCAGGCGTCAGCCAGCCAGTCGCGGGCTGGCAAGAAATCGGTATACAGTCTGGCTTCTGCAGTACCGGGTTCAGGTTGCCAGTTGTATTCCCAGCGAACCTCGGGAGGCAAAGACATCAGGATGGACTCGGTACGCCCAACGCCGGAACGCAGACCGAAGATGGTGCCGCGATCGAAGACCAGATTGAACTCGGCATAACGGCCACGACGGTATTCCTGGAACCATTTCTCTTTTTCACCGAAAGGGGTGTCTTTGCGTTTTTCAAAGATAGGCGTGTAAGCCGGCAGGTAGCTGTCGCCCACCGACCGCATGAAAGCAAAGCTGGTATCGAAGTCCCACTCATTCAGGTCATCGAAAAAAAGGCCGCCAATGCCGCGCGCTTCCTTGCGATGGGACAGGTAGAAATACTCATCGCACCATTTCTTGTAACGCGCATAAACATCGTCACCAAACGGCTCGCACGCTTTGCGCGCCACCTGGTGCCAGTGGATGCAGTCCTCTTCAAAGCCGTAATACGGCGTCAGGTCAAAACCGCCGCCAAACCACCACACCGGTGCCTGGCCTGGTTTTTCGGCAATAAAAAAGCGCACATTGGCATGGGAGGTTGGCACGTAAGGATTATCGGGATGGATGACCAGCGAAACCCCCATGGCCTGGTAACTGCTGCCGGCCAGTTCAGGACGATTGGCCGATGCGGATGCCGGCAGTGAATCGCCGAAAACATGGGAAAATGCCACGCCCCCTTTTGCCAGCACCTTGCCCTTGATGACACGGGTCCTGCCGCTGCCCCCGGTCTCCCGGTCCCATTGGTCTTCACCAAATGTTGCGCTGCCGTCTGCGGCTTCCAACCCACTGCAGATGCGGTCCTGCAGATCCAGCAGGTAATCCTTGACCGCTTCACTATTGCTTGTTGTCACACTGTTCTCCGGTTACTGCTTGTTCTTTAGCGACTGACTTGATGACTCACGTTGCTCAGCCGTGCCTTCATGATTTTCCGGCCAGCAACGCCAGCGTTGCCGTGTCACTTGCTAACACAACGGATCGCACCCTGTGCTGGCCATTGTCGCCTGGGATTTACCTCACGAAAGCGCGTATTTTGAATTTTCCGAAAATCCCATCGGCAACACCTTGATCCGTATTAGGTAGCAAGCTGGTTACAAGAGCAGGAATTACGCCCCTGGACCCTCTCAGCGATGCTGCCTGCTGCCAGCTGCCTGTAAACGCAGTGACAAGAAGACAAAAACTGATGCCTGAAAATTTGTCGCGTATTTTCGCACTATTTCCAGGCCTGGCCTAATCACCCCGTCGGCGTACCGCACCTCCGGGCTGCTGGTGAACCAGGCCCAGTAGTTCAAGCTCCACCAGAGAGGCTGAGACCGTTGCCGCTAATAACCCGGTCTCACGCATGACGACGTCCGGCAATACCGGATCACTGCCGATGGCGGCCAGCACTGTGGCCAGTTCGCCCTGCAAATCTGGCGCAGTTACCGACGAACCGACACCACCAGCCGTTGCCCGGAAGGGTTGCGCGCATTCCTCAAGAATGTCCGATGCCGTCTCAACCAGCCGGGCACCTTCATGAATAAGGCGGTGACAGCCACGCGTCATGGGATTGTGAATGGAGCCGGGAATGGCGAACACATCCCTGCCCTGCTCCAGCGCAAAACGCGCCGTTATCATGGAGCCGCTTTTCAGGCTGGCTTCCACGACCAGGACGCCCAGGCTCAATCCGCTGATGATGCGGTTACGCCGGGGAAAGTGCTCCGGCCTTGGCGGCATGCCCGGATTGAATTCTGACATGATGACACCGGTTTCAGCCAACCGATCGTAAAGCGTTTTGTTGCAGGCAGGATAGACAACATCTATCCCGGTCCCCAGAACCGCCACCGTTTTCCCCTGTCGCTCGAGTGCACCGACATGACTTTCCGCATCTATTCCCATGGCCAGGCCGCTGCTGATGCCCAGGCCCGCCGCACACAACTCTCCGGCAAACCAGCGCGCATTGCGGCGACCATCAACCGTAGGGCGGCGGCTGCCAACCATAGCCAGCATGGTTTTCTGGAGAATGTCGACCTGACCCTGGACATACAACAGCGGAGGCGGATCCGGTATATCACGCAACAGTGCTGGATATTCCGGCGCATGCATGGGCAGCAGGGTATGGTTGGCTTTCTCACTCCAGCGATGTGCGGTGGCTACGGCTGTGGCGATGTCAACGGGTAAGCGGTCATCTGCCGCTTTCCAGATCAATGCTGCCAGTGAAGCATCCAGCCCCGTGGCGAGCAGAGCATCACGGTCGGCGTTGAGAACCTGGTCCGGGCTGCCAAATACCGAGAGCAAGTGATTGCAGCAACGTGAGGACAGGCCGGGCAGGTGCGCCAGGACAAGAGATGACCAGAGCTGGTCGACTGTTGCGGGTCTGTTCGGCCGTTTCAGGAGGTATGCTATTGAACCGGCGTCATCCGTGTTGTGCATCGGTCATCCATGACTAGGAAAGCATCAAGCGGTGCTGCCGGTAATCTGCCCAGGGAAATTACCGTATCCGGTAATCGGCTCATATCAGTAACCGCCTCTATGGCTGTTACCGCAATGGCAGAAGCAGATCAGGGTGTGACGACCAGATCGTCCAATCGCACTGCGTCGTCTGCGCTCAGGATGATGCCAAGACTGGTGTTATCAAACACCCTGTAGATTAGTACTGAAGCGAATATCTCGCCACTGAAAGTCACCTGGTCTGAATCACTAAAACCCAGAGAGCGTTTAAAACGGTCACCCACCGTGGCTTCACCAAGGTCATCTGCCATGAGCACATCCTGTTTTTGCAGTGCCAGCAGGTCACCGGAACGCAAGCGATCACTGCTGCCCTTGTTGATGACAATCGTGTCATATTTACCGCCGACGCGACGCCCCGTGGCAATGTCCACAATGCGAGCGTTCACATGGAAGGCCGGTGGACGCGGGAAATAGTTGGAGTCAATGCGATTACCGGCAGACGGGATGAAGCGATCACCCTTTCTGGCCTCTTCCTTGATGTCCGTCACGCGCAGGGTGGCGTTGGTAGCATCCTTCTCCAGGATGGTGGCCGATCCGATGAGCTTGCCTTCCACGCCGATCACAGTGCCGGTTTCCGGGTCCGTGTATTCCCGTCCGGGCCGAATGATGTCGTACTGGTTGACGTCGGCACTCCAGCTGCCCTTGGCAAAAATGTCATCTGTATTGCTGGTGAACAGACTGCCGGAGCGATTGCCCAGCAGATAAGGGGCACTATCCAGATCATGAACCGGCACAACGATGTTGCCACTAAGGACAGAGCTGATCTGGTCCAGGGGAATGGCATCAATCGCGCCACTGCTGAGGGATTCACGTCTTACCTGCGGTGACAGTTTCAAGGGCCGCAGTCCTTCAGCTGCCGGCACACCACCCCGGTTCAGTCTCAGCATCGGGCCGTTGGCGGTATATTGCAGTTCAATCACATCGCCCGGGTAAATTAGGTGGGGGTTGTTGATCTGCGGATTGAGTTCCCAGACTTCCGGCCACAACCACGGATCTTCCAGAAACCTGCCTGAAATATCCCACAAGGTATCACCACGAACGACTTCATAACGTGACGGGGCATCTGCCCGAATCTGGACCTGGTCTGCGGCATACAGCGCACCTGCCAGGCATTGCAGCAACAGTGCTACCGGCAGGAGTTTTTTCAACGTGTTCACCAAGCGCAACCTCGTCGGGCTGGTCTGGCCACAGCGGCCAGGCGCTATTGAGTAAAAATTAGTGATAAATAGTAACAATAAGTTTCGAAATTATATACGCTTAGGAAAGTTATTTTAGGTAAGTTGTGACGTATGTTGAATTTGCCTGGGGCCCATTTGCCGGGAGTACAGGCCCGGATTGAAGCATAAAGTTAATATTCTCACCGTGATTGGCGTATCATAAGGCCTTGAGCTTTCACCAAAAGTCCCGATATATGTCCCCATGAGCCTGCTGACCATACTCGAATTTCCCGATCCACGGCTGCGCAAGAAAGCCGAGCCCGTGGAGACCGTGGATGATGCCCTGCGGTCCATACTGGATGACATGGTGGAAACCATGTACCAGGCCGAAGGCATTGGTCTTGCCGCCACGCAGGTGAACGTGCACAAGCGCATGCTTGTCATCGACATTTCGGAAAATCGGGATGCGCCGCAGTTTTTTATTAACCCGGAGGTCACCGTGATTGATCCGGAACCCCTGGGCCATGAGGAAGGCTGTCTGTCTGTGCCAGGGTATTACGAATTGGTCCGTCGTCCCCGCAAGGTCAGGGTCAATGCCCTGAAACGTGACGGCGAGCCATTCGAGATCGAGGCCGAAGGCATTCTGGCTGTGTGTATCCAGCATGAAATTGATCATCTCAACGGCAAGCTTTTCGTCGACTATCTCTCTGTGCTGAAACGCCAGCGCATCAAGTCCAAGCTGGAGAAGGAACACCGCCAGCAAAAAACCGCCGACCTGGCCTGATCTCTTCACGGATTACCCTGGCATGTCCGCAACCCCCCTGCGCCTCGTTTTCGCCGGCACTCCAGCTTTTGCTGCAGATCACCTGCAGGGGCTGATCGATGCCGGTCACCAGGTCGTCGGCGTATTCTCCCAACCGGACCGACCCAGCGGCCGGGGCAAAAAGATACTGCCAACCCCCGTCAAAACTGTGGCCCTGGCTCAGGGTATCCCGGTTTTTCAGCCCGCCTCCCTGGACGACTCAGCCTGCTCAGAATTGACCGCGTTGGCCCCGGATTTATTGATAGTGGTTGCTTATGGACTGCTTTTAAGCCCCCGGGTACTGGCCTTGCCAGCACTGGGATGCATCAATGTTCACGCTTCCCTGCTCCCGCGCTGGCGGGGCGCCGCGCCTATTGAGCGTGCCATATTGGCCGGCGATGCCGAAACCGGTGTCACCATCATGCAGATGGATGCCGGTCTGGATACCGGCGACATGCTCCTGAAACTGACAACACCGATTGGCCCGCTGGACAATGCCGCTTCCTTGACCGACCGCCTGATCGCGCTGGGCATACAGGGCCTGAATACCGTGCTTGCCAATCCCGAGGAATACCAAGCACACGTTGTTCCCCAACTAGCCGATTTGGCTACCTATGCTGCCAAATTGGATAAAAGCGAATCAGAAATTAATTGGTTTGTAAGCGCAGTTAATACTCACAATCAGATACAGGCCTTCAATCCACGCTCACCGGCCTGGTGTCCGTTCGAAGGGGATCGCCTGAGAATCCTGGAGGCCGTACCCGCCAGCGCTCGCTCGACCGGGAGCCCTGGGGAAATCATTGCCGTGACACCTGACAGCTTGTCCGTGGCCTGTGGCGAGGGCGCCCTGTCCATCAGCATGATTCAACTGCCTGGCAAGAAACCCATGACCATTCGGGACGTTCTCAATGGCCGTCCCGATCTGTTTCGAGAGGGTCAGTTGCTCAGCACCTGAGCAATCACTAACTTTTGCCCATGTCCAATAAAAGTGACCGCTTACTTGCCTTAGAAATACTGGTTTCACTGGTCATGGGAAAAGGATCTTTATCATCACAACTTGCCACCATAGCGCCCCGATACCCGAGTGCCAATCTTGCCCTATTGCGTGAATACACCTTTGGCGTGAGTCGCTGGTATCACCAGCTGTCCTTTCTGAGCGGGCAGTTGCTCGACAAACCCCTGCGTCGGAAGGACTCCGATGTTTACTGCCTGATCCTGCTGGGCCTGTACCAGCTTTTTTTCATGCGCACCCCAGACCATGCCGCCGTCAATGAATCGGTTGCCCTGACCCGCCAGCTTAAAAAGCCCTGGGCCAAGAACCTGGTTAATGCGGTCTTGCGTCAGGCACTGCGGGAGCGCGAGCCATTGCTGCTGGCTGTATCGGCGGATAAGCAGGCCAGCACCTCACATCCACAATGGCTTCTTCAAACCCTGGCCACAGA
>JBMTQX010000040.1:0-27798 GCA_049446715.1 Pseudohongiellaceae bacterium | reverse complement strand
CTGGTTCTGGTTCTGGTTCAGAGGCATAGGACTCCGGCTCGTGGCTTTCCCCGGCCGGCTTGGCCTCTGCCAGGGCTTCCATGGACGCACTGACTGGTGCCTGATAGGCACTGCTTTCCTCAACTGCCGCTGGTGGCGTTGCATCACCCGACAGCGCAGCAAGGAGGCGCTCACAGAGTCGGGAAGTGTCTTCTGGGACAGTGCCGGCTTCCAGTAGTGCCGGGGCAGAATCAAGCCACTGGCGCCCTTCGCTGATCAGTGCTGCCAGTGCTGTGTTTTCACTGTTCTGCTGGCAGGCCGCTTCTAGGCTCGCGGCGACTTTTTCAATGGCGTCCAGTTCCGCCACTTCAGCAGCACCGGCCAGCAGGCTTAGCACTTTTGCCATGTCCTGCGGTGACTGGCTGAGCCCCAGCTTGGCGATCAGGTCGCGGGCCTCCCGCAGGAAACCGACCATCTGGGGATTCAGGCTGCTCCCAGTATCGGTCTCTGCCGACGCCTGTTGGGCATCAAGCGTTTCCGCCAGATCTAGTAGTGCTTTTTCCAGGTCGATGACCGCAAAAGCCAGGCCGGCATATTCGCCACTGCCGCCCTTGTCCAGGTGCCTGCCCTGCTTGTCAGTGAGCAGGCAGAAACCCTGGAATACCAGGGCCATATCGGCGTTGATGCCTTTATGGGGATGCCGTTCGATGAAGTGTTTCATCGCCTTGACAGCATCGGCGTATTGTTCAAAATTCTGCGCTCTAGCAATACCATAAAGCGTGTGCAAGGGAATCTGCAGGTCGGAGGTTTTTGGACTGTCTTCAGCACCACCTAGTATAGCGGAAAGCGTGTCGTTGAGTTCCTGGATTTCCCTGCCGACCAGGTTGAGGGCCACGGTTTCAGTGGGTGTCAGGGCGGCAACCGGAGTTTTGTCGATTTCGAAATCGCAATCGATCTCCTCTTCCTCGGCGGCAGCATCCCCCGCAGCCGCCATGGCAGAGGCCTTTTCGGCATCGATGACTAGACCGCGCGTGGCTTCCTCGTGCGCTTCCTTAATTGCGAAACCATCATCGAAATCGTCATCATCGCCTGGCTTGACCGTGTCAACAGGTTCCGCCTCATCACTGTCTTCACTGTCCTGCTGAATCGACGCTTCGGTAGCTTCAGCAGCCGGCACTTCAGTACTGTCGGCCTGGGCAACCAGCGTGTCATCTGACAGGTCAACCGAATCACTGAATGCGAGCACGTTATCGGTGATGACCGGAATATCGTCGTTGGTGTCTTCAACACTGGCATGCAGGCTGTCCTGTTCAGACTCGACAGCGCTGTCTGCCGCCGCATCAGCTTCTTGCTCTACCTTCCCCGCCGGAACGTCCGCCAGAACGGGGATAGCGATATTGGCAGCCGCCTGCGCCGACAGGTGGCTGACAGCTTCCTGGCACAGTGACTGAATGAGCGTAAGCTCCGGGCCGGACTCGGCCGGATTCATGAAATTGGCTTTCATAGCAGGCAGAATGGCGATGACCCGAACGGTCAGGTCCATGACCGCGTCATTGGTACTGCCCTGCTCCTGCAGGGTGTCGTACAGGCATTCCATGGCGAAGGACAGGGTGGCGATAATCTCGGCACCGACCACGCCACCGCTGCCCTTGAGGGCATGGAAGTAGCGACAGCAGTCCTTGAGGGCGGAGGGCTGCTGGTAATCGTCTTTGAGGCTGCCCAGTTCTTCCTGCAGGTTTTCCAGGACTTCGTCGAATTCCTCGGCAAAGATTTCCTTGAGTGCATCGAGCTCGTCGTCATCAGCATCTACATCGTCTGCTGAAGATTGCGCACAGGCTGGCGGCTGGACTTCCGGCGGGGTATCACCGAGTGCCTCCACGGGTTCCGGTTCCGGCTCAGGTTCTTCCACCGGCTCCCGAGTCTCCCCGCGCAGTGCTTTGGGCTCATCAATGGGTACCGGCTCTTCCTCGGGGACATCGTGCTGTTTCTCTTGCAGTTCCTCTTGCGATTCCTTTCCAAGCTCCGGTTTTTCCCGCGGCTCATCTGCCGATGCTGACTGCTCAACGAGCATACTTGCGGCCAGTCCCGCGGCATTCAGCGCCGCTGGCTGATCGGACTCGTCCGTACTGGCAGCACTTTCAGTGTTCTGCCCCGCCCTATCATCAACGGCCGTTTCTGTCCCGGCGGCGGAGCCGGCACCGGGGTCAGGGTCGGAATGGCTGTCGACGAAGGCCTGCAGAATAGCGGCAAAGCGACCGATCTTTTTTTGGTAGGCCTGTGAGTCCTCCTCCCGGCCGATGGATAATTGTTCCAGGTGCCAGAGGGAATTGATGACCAGGTGCGACAGGGCATTGAAGGTAGCATCAGGCATGGCTTCAGCCACGTCCCGGGCAACCAGGTTGACGTAATGTCTGGCAGTGGCAAGGTACTGCTGCAGTTCCGGTAGGCTCACCATGATAAAGGCCTTAGACAACTCATCGAGGCGATCGCGGGCCTTATCGAGATCACTGCCCTGGCAACCATTTTCCACGTAGGCATCGATATCGGTAACCACCGCTTCGAGCAGCCCCATGGCATTCAGGTAGACATGTTGGCGCGCGGCCCACAGAGTATTGGTATTTAGCAGGCCATCACCTGCACTGAATACCTCGCGGTCGAGCCTCTCAAGGGTATCAAAGACCTCCTTGCTGATCTCAAACAACACACCGGCTGCGTGCGTCAGTGCCTTGTCCAGTGGTTCGGCAGGCCCGTCTTTTAGGCTGTCATCGAAGTGCTGTGCTAGGCTACCGAAATTGAGGAAGTGCAGCACTTCCCGCAGGCTGGAAGCATCGGCATAGACATCATCGACTTTCTCCTGCGTGACCGGCCCGGACTCGATCATTTGGTTAATGGTATCGATCAGGCGATTGATGTCTTCGTTGATCACGCGCAGTGACTTGTTGAGAGCTGATTTTCTCTCGTAGCGGACCATCAGGTTGCGGGTGGACCGTTTCATCTGGCGCGAGGCTTTGCGGTCAAGTCCGAACCACTGACGAATGACCGCCAGACGCAAACTGCGGATTCTGGTTTCCGCAATAATGGCCAGCATGTTGCTTGCAGCATCTTCATCCAGCATATCCAGTTGGCTCAGATCGCCTGTGGAGAGCAGGTGCAGGGGCTTGCCCAGGGCAATGATGGATTTCACAGCTCCTTCACTGCTGTCTGACTGGAGAGTTTCGATCACGCCTGCGGCCAGTCCCCAGAGGGTGCCGAGCCGGTAATCGCGAAACAGGATTTCCATGTTGCCGGCCGCCCCTTTCAAGGCCGTCACCGCGCGGGCATTCCCGCGATCTTCCAGCAGGGCCTTGCCGGCCTTGATGAACAGCGATGAATGGCGTGCCATCACATCCTTCATTTTGTCCGGCGTGGCGGCAAACTGCTGCTTGAACGGCATTTTCTGGCGGGTGCTCAGAACACGGGGATGAAACACGGCGGCCTTGTCACAGGCTTTGCGCAACCGGTTGATGGTATTGAAAACCCGGGCAAAACTGTCGACAGACTTGGCTAGGGCCTCATCCAGCACAGCCGGCAATTCCGTTACCGCGATATAGGCGTTTTGGAGCCGGGCATCGCACTTGCCGGCATCCATGTCGGGATGTGCCAGCGTGTCTTCAAGGAGTTTTAGGATTTCCGTGCCCAGCAGGCCTATGTTGGGAAATTCCAGCAGTGCCATGATGCCGGGAATTATGCTGAAAGCCGCCACGGGTGCCTGCAGGCTGTTGAGGGCCTTGGCCTCGCCGGTCGGCGTGACAATGACGGTTTCTAGGGCATTGGCGAGGGCCGCGGTCAGACTTTCCGTTTCCTGCTTGACCTGTTTAAGCGCTGTGTAGCTCTGCCACTTCTTCATGAATACCTTCCGAAGGTTACTGCTGTTTTCATCGGCCGATCTGCTGTCTGCATCTGCTCATCGCAAATCGTGCAACATGGCCGGGTCAGGCACTGGCCTCCTGCTTCATGGCCCATACCCAGTCCATTTCCTTGTCCTTGCGACTGACCACGATCACAGGAATGTGGGCTGTTGCCTCATGACGACCGGTTTCTCTGGTCCCCTGGAAGCCGGACACATCCGGGATAACCAGTTCCATGAGAATGATATCGGGGTGTTCGTTTAACGCAATCTACGGGCACTCGTTGCTGCCGTAGGTCGACAGCACGGTATGGCCCTCGTCGCGGAGAAGGGCGGCCGTTGCCTCTACATCAGCGACCGAGTCGTCCACTATCAGGATGCGCAGCGGCATCATCGGCTCAGGCAGATGCGGCTTCTGTACTGCCACTGCGGGCATATTCATGGATGGCAGCAATCAGCTCATCCTTAGTAAACGGCTTGCTCAGGTAGGCGTTGGCCCCAACGACGTCGCCCTTAGCCTTGTCACAGAAGCTGAATTTGCTGGACAGCATGATGATGGGCGTGTTTTCGAACTTTTCGTTGCTGCGAATCATGATGCAGATCTGATAGCCATCGAGTCTGGGCATCATGACATTAATAAAAATAATATCCGGCTTTTCGCGCACAATTTTTGACAAGGCATGAAAACCGTCCTCGGCCGTAACAACGTCGCAACCGGTCTCGTTGAGCAGTGTTTCCGCGGTTTTTCGAATGGTCTTGCTGTCATCAATCACCATGACTTTGATACCGCTCAGATCTTCTGACATATTCTCTCTCCCGTCCCGGGTCGCTGTGATTGAGTGTCGTAAATAGCGTTGCTTGTCCTGTTAAAGCGTCAGATCTTGCGACTGCGCTTACGCCGTGAGTTCCAATGGCGTGTTCTGAATGTATTCGCCCTTGACCAGGTCCATCTTCATCTTGCAGCAGGCACTGAGCAGGTCGCTGCTGTCAATATCACCGGTAAACACACGGATGCGATGACCGGGCAGTTTGTCGACCGCGTGCCCCAGTTTCTTCATGAGGTCTTCACTGGCCACGGCCTTGCGTGCAAAGTCGGATTTCAGGCGCACCAGGATGATCTTGGTATGGGAATGTCCAAGTTGCGTTTCTTGGGGGCGGCAAACCGGGAATCCTGTCGTTGACGCGCTCCAAAGTGAACTGCAAACCCATGCTTTTCAGAGCCGGCAGGAAGTCCACTCCCTCGTTTTCAGGTGAGTCCAGAAGCAGCACGGTGACACCAGCCGCGGCGGCGTCACCGGCCTGGTTGGGATTGGCTTGTGTCTGGGCCATGTTCATTTGATGGTGATTAAGACAGAAGGGCTATTATAGGCATGAAACGGGAAGTTCTGTCACTATTGGGCTACTTCCCTTACGTAGAAAACTGCCTGAATATTCAATAGGTTATTCAAGACTCCATGGATGGAATCGAGATTGCTGATATTAATCTGGGAGCAGCGATCGGACGGAATGGAAAAGGGTCGGATGCCATAGTGGCTCGGCACCGGGGAACAGGCTTCTGGCTTTTTCTAAGCTCTTAATTGTCCGGGGGATATCCGGTCTTCGTGAGTGCTTTATAACCCTTTCCAACCAGAAAGCAGGGGGGAGTTGCCCAATCTGTGACCGGAATAACTTTTTGGCTGCCCCCACGCTGGTAATGACCGCCATTCTCCTGCCCCGCCCCATCATGCATAATCACGACACACCGTGCGCTCTGATCACCAGGACCTGTCATGCGATTGACCAGCCACACCGATTACGCCCTTCGTGTGCTGCTTTATGTCGGCGCCGCCGAAAGAAGCGTCACCATCAGCCAGGTTTCCGTGGCCTATGGCATTTCCAAGGAGCATCTGCGCAAGGTTGTGCATGCCCTGGCCCAGCTTGGCTACCTCAGTACCACCCAGGGCCGCTATGGCGGCATCACCCTGGCCATGCCGCCGGACCTGATCAATATCCGCAAAGTCGTGGAGCAACTCGAAAACGGTACCATTGTTGAGTGCTTTGATGCCGAGACCAACGCCTGCGCCATCGATGGCATGTGCCTGCTGAAAAAAGCCCTGTTTGATGCCCGTGAAAGCTTCATGGGTGTCCTTGCCAAATACCACCTGAGCGATCTCATCAGAAATCCCCGCCTGATCGCTTTCTGCCAACAGTAGCGTGATGTGGACGACGTCTGATTTTTGCCGGTTTAACAATGCGTATTTTACACATCTTTAAACTGCCAGCGCTTGTCACAAAAGATTCTCATGAGCAGCCTTTACGAACAGATGGGTCGTGCTGACGCCGTCAACGCCGCTGTCGATATTTTCTATCGCCGCGATCTGACCGACCCCGACATCAGTGACTTCTTTGATGATGTCGACATGGATCGACAGATCGGCAAACAGAAAGCTTTTCTCACCATGGCCTTTGGCGGCCCGAACCACTACACCGGCAGGGACAAGCGGGAAGCCCACAAACACCTGAACCTGCAGGAAGCGCATTTTACGGCTGTCGCCGGCCACCTGCAGAGCACGCTGGAAGAGCTTAATGTGCCGCAGGAACTGATTGACCAGGTCATGGTCATGTTCATGGCCATCGCCGGCAGCACAGACGATGATGCGCTGAATCTGTAACGTTGCTTGGGGAAAGCAAGAAGGCAGCCCCGAGGCTGCCTTCTTATGGCCACAGCGTGGCGACATAAATCCATGCTTTTTCGTTTGCAACCTGCAGACAGTGCGGGTCATAACGCATTCCGGATTTGCGCAATGACGACATGCGGCATGTGCGGTATGAATGGCAAACGAGCCTAAACAAGTCAACCCTGAGCGTCCGGCCAAACCCCAATGCGGCTGGACAACGCCGTTGAGAAATCGTTATTCTCGCGACAGCTAATTCAGGGGGGATACCTGCATGTTCACACTCACGCGGCAATTCATTTTGCCCCGCTTTCGTTACACCCTGCTATGTCTGGCCACGCTTGGCGGCGCGTCAGCAGCTCTGGCCCAGGATGCCGCGCTGGCATTGAACTGGGTCGACAAGGACGACAACTGGGCGCAGGGCAAGGCCCGCCTGCAGGACTTCGGCGAGGCCTTTGATTCGGCCTGGGCCATGTATGAGTACCTTAAGGACCAAGCCGATGGTGGTGACACCCTCACCTGGAGCATGCTGGGTGCGCCCGCCTATGACTGGACCGGCATTTATACCCGCAGTGGCGGCGGATTGTCCTTTGATCCGGACATCCGCGCCAGTGAAACCACCGCCCAGCTGACCCCTGCCGGCGCCGCAGCCCGCCAAGCCAAGATCGACCGCATTAATGAAACCGGCGGCGAGTATGACCCGATTTCCGACTGCCGGCCGCCCGGTTTTCCGCGCTGGGCCACCGAACCCTTCCTGCACGAGTTCATTGTGACACCCGACCAGACCTGGCTCATCAACGAAATGGTCAATGACATCCGCCGCGTCTATACCGATGGCAGTGAGCACACCCTGCCGGAAGATGCCTACGCGTCCGCCAACGGCGACACGATCGGCTTCTGGCATGACAGCATGCTCTATACCCACACCACTTACCTGCTGCCGGGCCAGTACCAGCGCGGCACACAGCCGAATTACTCGGACCAGGTGGAAGTGGTGGAACGCTGGAAAAAGGTCGACGGCATTACCCTGGCAGCCGACTATTGGGTTTTCGATCCGATGAACCTGGCCGAGCCCTGGTATTCACGCCAGAGCTGGACGGAACTGGATAACGACGATAACTACCTGCGTATCCGTTACTGGGACTGCCGGGAAAACCAGAACAACGACATTCTGGAAAAATCCGACGGCACCAGCCAGTTCATGGACTTTGACTTCATCGACAACGACGCCGCTGTCAGTTCCGACAGCGAAATCCAGTAAGCGCCTGACCATACAGGGACACCGTTATGAAAAAACTGATCACTCTCCTGCTGCCTGCCACGATCGCCATCGCCAGTTTGCCCGCTGCCCTGGCTCATCACTCGGGTGCCATGTTTGACTACCAAAGCATTGTCGAACTCGAAGGCGCCGTGAAGGAATTCCAGTACACCAATCCGCATTCCTGGCTGCTGGTGGATGTCACCAATCCTGACGGCTCGGTAACCACCTGGGGTTTTGAAGCCGAAGGCCCAAGCACCTTGATGCGTGCCGGCATCCGCAAGGGTGACCTGCCGCCGGGCACCCCGATTACCATTCGCGGCAACCCGATGAAGGATGGCCGCAGCGCCGGTGCCTGGATTGATGCCATGGTGGGCGGCAAGACCATCAATCCGCGCAATGGCTTTGCGGTAATTCCTGCCGACGACTGATATAACCAAACACCCTGTCAGATTTATAATGGCTCCTTTCGGAAACCCGTGCCATGCCCGGCAGGGTAACGAGGCGCCTTGAAGCAGGGCAAAACCATACGCGGCGATTTGTACGGCGGTCTGACCGCAGCGGTAGTCGCGTAACCCCTGGCACTCGCCTTTGCTGTGGCCTGCGGCGCACGTCCAGTCGCCGGTCTCTAAGGGGCGGTGATCGTTGGCTTTCAGGCCGCCGCTCTCGGTGGCACACCTACCCAGATCTGCGACCCCACCGGTCCCATGATCGTCATCATGGCCATCCTGTTCATGCGCTTTGCCGACCAACCTGGCCTGGTCTTTGCCATCGTCATGTGCGGCGGCCTGCTCCAGATCCTGTTCGGTTTGTGCCGCTTCGAGGACTGCATCAACCTGGTGCCCTACCCGGTCGTGTTAGGCTTCATGAGCGGTATCGGCTGCATTATTATCATCCTGCAGGTACCGGCGCTGACCGGTAATGTCACATCGGAAGGGGGTATGCTGCATACTATCGCCGCCTTGCCTGACATCCTCGCCAACACCTATCTGCAGGCGCTCGTCCCGGGCCTGATGGCACTGACCATCATCTTTTTCCTGTCAGGTAAGGCCCTGGCCACCTACCTGCCGCCATCGCTGGTTGCCCTAGTGGGTGGCACACTGGTTGCGATGACCTGGTTTCCCGAAGCACCGGTAATCGGAGAGATTCCTCGCGGCCTGCCCACATGGCATTGGCCGCAGTTCACTCTCGCAGAATGTCCCCTGGTGATTCGCTACGCCCTGGTGCTGGCCTTCCTCGGCGCCATTGACTCCCTGCTCACGTCCCTGATGGCGGACAGCCTGACCCGCACGCAACACGATTCCAACCGCTAGCTGCGCGGCCAGGGCATTGGCAACTTCTGTGCAGGGCTGCTTGCCGCCATTCCCGGTGCCGGGGCCACCATGCGTACGGTGATCAACATTCGCTCGGGCGGCACGTCACCGCTGTCAGGCATGACCCATGCAATCGCACTGCTGTTGGTGGTAATGGGATTCGGCTAAGCGGTTGTTCACACACCGCATGCTGTACTGGGAGGTATCCTCACCAAGGTCGGTATCGATATCATTGACTGGCGTTACCTGAAGCGCATGCAGTGGGCGCCGAAAGCCGGCGTGCTGATGATGCTGACCACCCTGGTAATGACGATGACCATCGATCTGATCACCGCGGTAGCGTAAGGCATGGTCATGGCATCACTGCTGTTCGTGAAACGCATGGCTACCATCCAGCAGAACAACATGCTGATCACGCAGACCCTGGAACAGATGCAGGACCTTACGCCGCTGAAAGCGGACAGACTCGCCTACGCCGCCGGACGGATTACCCTGTTCATGTCATCGGCCCGATGCGCTTTGGCTCAGCCTGGGACTTTGCCAGGGTTCTGCAGGGCAGTGGCAACAGGGATATCCTGGTCATCAATCTGGCCGATGTCACGTTCATCGACAGCAGTGCCTCCATCATGCTGAAAGAATCATCATGGATATCCAGAACCAGGGGCAGACGGTGCTATTGGACGGTTCGCGTGGAAACGTCAGGGATGTGTTGTCCGGCTTCGGCATTCTCGAGCTGCTGAAACCCGGCGGCGAAGTCAGCACGCGGGTAGAGGCGCTGCGCCAGGCGCAGCGTTTGCTGGCAGAAGCCGGGTCAGTGCCGGACTGAAGCGAACATCAGCGTTTTTCGATGACCAGAGTCAGCTCGGCCACACGAAAGCCGAACTTGCGCAACTCAGTGCGATTGATGAGGTGGTTTTCCTCGACCAGGTAGAGCCAGTCGTCCAGGTCCAGGGCGATGGTGCCATCTTTCCAGGGCACATCGAGGGTGTACTGCCAGTTGAACGCTGACCCGGCAATGGTGCCACTGGCGGTACCAACGACATCACCGGCCGTGCCGGTGTAGCGATTGTTGCCCAGATGGGTAAGACGCCAGGTACGGGTGTCTTCCTCGCCGTCATCGTAATAGAAGTGCTCATCCAGCACGCCTTCATCACCGTTCCATGACGCCGAGATCGTGGCACTGAATTTTCGGGTTACCCGGCCACTGCGATCCTGCAGGATGCCGTAGGCCACCAGGTCGCCGTCAAAAAAGGTTTTCAGGTCCAACGCCGGCGTGGAACCCGCATATTCATCAATGGCGATGCGACTGCAACCGGCGAGCAGTAACAGCAGCAGGGCAAGCAAGGAAATTCTCATTTGTCTTCTCCGATGAGCTGCCTACGCATGGCAGGATGGGTGGTCTGGGCCGACAACCAGATAGCTGAGAACTGGCGGCTGAATTCAGGATCATTGATTGTACCAGCCGCCCTGCTATTGACGTAGAAAGTACTTATGCCGGCAGCATCCACATGCAGCGTGATACTGTCGCCTTTTTTCACACCCGGCAGGATCGCCTGCAACTGCTCGAGCCACTCAGCAGGCGCCGCAACACCCATGGCCTGCCACTGCCGTCGGGTTTCCTCGACCAGGGCAGTCGCCTGAAAATCCCGCTGGTACTCCAGTTCAAGCGCAAACGGCGCCGAATCGGGCCAGGTAAATAGGGGGGCTACAGGGCGGTTGTTGACATTGCCATTCTGGTCGCCAACATAGAGGGTGGCTTCATAGATGGTCCAGAACAGCACCTTGAGCCTGGCCTGGCCCACGGTGGCCATATTCGACCAGGGCAGCGTTTCAGCGGCCGACAGTGCCGGTGCCAGCAGGCAGGCAAGCACCAGGCAGGCAAAACGGGTCATGCGGCACTGTTCCCTTGCTGGATTCTGCCAAGCGCAATAACCGTCAATGGCAGGTACAGGCTCCAGGCGGCACCCACCACCAGCAGTGACTGCAACAGGGGCAGCCCGAAACCGATCCCATCCAGCAAGTAACCCGCCAGGTAGGCAACCACGCCGTTGACAGCTCCCGTGAGCACCAGCACCAGGGTATGGCAGCGGTGCAGAAACCCCGCCAGCAATGGCAGAGTCAGGGCAAAGGATGCCCAGATCATCACCATCCACAAAGGCAGCAGGCCACCCTGGAAACGGAACAGGCCAACAGCTGAAAACGCACCGTCCATGACCAGACCCGTTACCATCACCAGGGCAGCATCGCGTAACCGATGCCGCCAGTTTTCGCTGAGAGCAATACGAACTATGAGAATCGCCATGGTCAGTGTCAGGACGCTGGCCTGAAACACGACCAGCAGCACCCAGCAGAGCTTGAACAGGATCAGGTCCAGTGTCAGCAGCCATTTGTAGCCGAGGCGGCGTTTTTCACTAGTGGTACGTAATGCTGTCATATACCACTGATTACGTGGCAGACATCGACCCGGATTAGCGCACATGGCGGACGGGACTGGTAACATGACGCCATGTCGATGCTTCAGTACCTAGATCGCTACGCCGAACCGGAAGCCCGCGGGTTACCCGCCTTGACCACGCGTTACCGACACGTGGTATGCATCCCCGCGTTTGCCGAAGCCGCGGACTTCCTGGTGCCGCTGTCCTCCCGGCTGGACACAGCCGAGACCCTGTTCATCATCGTGCTCAACGCCCATGCTGGGGCCGGCGGCGAAGCCATCATGCAAACGCGGGCCGGCGCCGCCTGGCTGAAATCACAGTATCCGCACAGGCAGCCACTCGGACCTCATTGCTGGCTGCTGTCCGGCCAGCGGTCAGAACAGATCGCCGCACAGCGCCATGACATCCTGCTCGTTGAGCGCTGTCATCGCGATGCCTACCTGGGGCCGAAAGAAGGTGTCGGCAAAGCGCGCAAGATTGCCGCCGATATTGCCTGTCGGCTGATCCAGCTCGGTAGGGTCAGCAGTCCCTGGATACACTGCACCGATGCCGATGCTACGCTGCCGCCGGATTATTTTGCCGCGACCGGCATACTTGATGCCCGCCGCGACAGCGCCGGCCTATACCCTTTTCGGCACTTGCCACACGCCGATCCGGCCGCCAACACCGCCCAGGCGCTGTACGACCTCACGCTGGACTACTATGTTGCCGGGCTGGCCTGGGCGGGCTCGCCATGGGCCTTTCACACCATCGGCAGTACGCTGGTCATCAATGCCCAGCACTATGCCCGTGTCAGGGGTTTCCCGGTGCGCCGGGCCGGAGAGGATTTTTATCTGCTCGGCAAGCTCGCCAAAACCGGTGCCATCGTGACACTGGACAGTACGGCCATCATGCTGGAAACCCGGGTGTCCGATCGTGTCCCGTTTGGCACCGGTCCGGCACTGGGCAAACTGCTGGGCATGCTGGACCCCGCGGCAGAATACCCTTGCTACAACCCGCTCGCCTTCAGCTACCTGCAATGCTGGCTGGGCCTGTCAGCCACCCTGTGGCAGGAAAGAGTGCAGGAACTGGATGAGGCGATAATCAGGGCATTTTGTGCAGCCAATGCCGACTACGATACGCTCGATGCCGACGTCCTGCTGGCCTGCGTGACGGCACTGGGTATCGACAAGGCACTGAACCACGCGCTGGACAACAGTCGCTCGGAGAAGGTTTTCCAGCGCCACCTGACCAACTGGTTTGATGCGTTCCAGACCCTGAAATTCATCCACTGGCTCAGGGACAACCACCTGCCATCCGTGCCGGTGCGCCTTATTCAGGATGGTACCTGTCTGCCTTTCGGCGCCGTCCCTGGAAGGAATGGCCCAGTGCGGCCAGCATCGAACCAATAACCACAATCACCGCGCCCAGGTAGGCCAACCCGTTCAGCTGGCTGTCCATGAAGGTTTCAGGCCACCAGTGCACGCACAGTGCCATGCTGCCGATGGTGAACAGGGGCGCCAGGGTGATCACAGCACTGACCTTGGCGGCATCCCATAACTGCAGTGCCTCGGTGAAAGCGCCATAGGCCAGTACCAGGTTGATGCTGCAGAACACCAGCGCGGCAAACTGGACGCCATCCAGATCAAACAGCGTGCCCGGACTGGCAAAAGGCAGCAGCAGGATGACCCCGCCCAGGTACATGAGACTGGTCAGCTGTACGGAGTCCATTTTTTTCAGCAGGGTTTTCTGCAACAGGCCGTAGGTGCCCCATGACAGCGAGGCCGTTACCATGAGCAGGATGCCGATGGAATAATCGTTCAGTGAACTGAAAATATCGGCCAGCCTGTCGTTGAAGAAGAGGCCGAAACCGAACAGCAGCAGCGCAACACCGCACCACTCCAGCACACCGAATTTCTCCTGGTAAAAAAACAAGCTGCCAAACATCAGGATGAAGGGAGCCAGTTGAATCAGCACCTGCGCACTTTCCGGGTTCAGGTAGGACAGACTGCTCAGGTAGAGCAGGAAGTTGCCGACCAGCGCGGTCGCGGCCAGCATCAGCAGGCTGTTGGTTTTCCAACCAAAGCTCGAGACCGGCGGCAGGCGTCGGCGCTGCCAGAGCATGATGAACACGACCGCCGCCGCGGTGGCAAAACGGTACCAGGTAATGGTGATCGTATTCATGCTGCCCAGTAACAGCACAAAGGACACTGGCAGCACACCCCACATAAAGGCCGTCAGCAGGGACAGGCCAAAACCTGCCCAGGCGCGCTTGTCGGTGAGTTCGGCCTGAAGGTCTGTACTCAAGCGCGATGCCCTACTGGCGGCTTGCTTCGCCACTGGCTGATAGCGGCGAATAGGTATAACTGTCGAACATGGCCTTGAAGGCATTGAAGCTCTCCAGGGTATCCGTCACCGTCAGCGCATCCGCCGCCGGCTCGGCCGCCGCGGACATTTTTGCCGCGCTGTGCGGCGTCCCGAATGAGCGCGCCACCAGGCGGCCTGAACCTGGCGGCACCACATGGTCACGGAAATAGCGCACCACGTCAGCCTGGGTGAGTTGCTCGATGGCAGCGGCCATGACCAGGCTGCTGTCCTGCGTGAACTCTTCCAGCAGGATGTCACTCCAGTAACGCCCGCTCAGTGCCTGCAGGGTCTGGGGTTCCTGGCGGATATTGTTCAGCAGGCCGGCCTGGATGTCGGCAAAACGTTCAGTTGCCATCGCTTCCAGCTGTGCCGCGTAATCCAGCAGGAACTCATTGATGCGCGCCTCCAACACCAGCGGATCAGCCACTGGCGACTCGATAGTCATGACCAGGCCGCTGGTGTTGAGAATGGGCATGCTGCCGGCATTAACGACATAACCGAGCTGCTGCTCCGTGCGCAGGGTGTCAAAGAACGGCGTTCGCAGGATATTGCCCAGCAGGGCCAGGGTGGCCCGCGTGCGCAGGCTGTCATCAGGCCCCTGCATATAGATCACGATGGCGGAATCCTCATGCGCCTGGTCTATCTCCAGCACCACCTCGGTATCCGGCGCCAGTTTCACCACGGTACCAAACGGCGGATCCACCTCGTCCGCAGTCACCGCCAGATAGCGTGTCAGGATATCCACCATGGCCAGACCGTCTGCTTCACTGACATTGCCGTGATACAGCACCTGCAGGTTGAGGTTTTGCAGCATGCGCGAAATAAAGGCGACGACATCGTCCAGGGTGATCGCATTGAGGGCATCTATGCGCTGTTGTTCAGACCAGTAGGGATTGACCAGTAATGACTGCACTTCCTGATACAGGCGGATGTAAGGCATCTGGACATCGGCGTTTTCCAGGCTGCGAATCATTTCGGCACGAATGATATCGAAGCGTGCCTGTTCAAAATCGGCTTCCCGGAATGCCCGCAGCAAGGCCTCCAGCAGAATCGGCTGCTTGTCGTTGTATCCGCCCAGGCGGATGGAAAAGCCACGGGCCCGGCTGGATACCCCATAAAAGACCCCGGCCAGATTAGCCGGATAACTGAATTCATTGAGCTTGTCATTGACCAGACTGATGGCCAGGCTCGACAACAGGCTGTTTTCCAGGGACTCGCTGAACAGCGGTGTCATGGCGTAGGCATAGAAGTTCGCGCGCGGCACCTGGAAGCGGTTGTCATGCATGAACCAGAAGCGGATACCGTCACTGTCGCGGATCAGTGCCGGCTTGTCTGCCGGCCCGACAAGACTGCTCACCCCCGGCACATCGAGAATGCTCAGATCATCAGGCAGAAAAGGATTCGGCTCTGTGATGGCCAGTGCCGGGTGGATCGTATCAGGCTGCCAGGCTGCGACGCGCGCCGGCGGCAGCGGGCTGTAGCGGTATTCGCCGCCGAACCAGGCATCGACCTGGTCGCCCTCCACCTGTTGCGAGGTTAAGGTAAGCAGCACGTTATCCGGCCGCAGCCAAGACAGGATTTCGCGGTACAGTTCTGGATCATAGTTTTCATAGGCATAGGCTGCCGTGATCACTTCCTGCGCCGGGTATTCCTGCAGCCGTCGCGACAGGCCACTCACGGTGCCCACCGGCCCGCCAGGCTCCTGGAACATGAATGCGATATCGGCCATGGTGCGCTGTTCCTCGAACAACCATTCATGGATGCCCTCTGCCCCGGCCAGGCGAATAAACTCAAACACCCGTGCCGTAATCTCATCGATGCGGTTTACGCCCTCCTCGGTGAGGGCCAGGTTAATGGTGAAAGTGGCATTGTCGGGGTAAGACATGCCGCCGCCTGCAGCCAGGCCGTTGACCCAGCCCGCACTGCGCAACAGGGAGAGCAGACTGCCCTCGCCTTCATGACCCAGGATGTTGGCAAGATAGTTCAGGGGCTTCTCCCGGTAATAAGGCTGCACCACCGGAATCGGAAAGGTGTAGGTCAGGGAGCGGGCATCCCGCACCGGCTCAATTTCCAGCAAGGCCGGCAACTGTCCCGGCAGGAACAACGGTTCTGTCGTGCTCGGTGCCGCACGCCGGTTGTGGGCAATGGCACCGAAGGTCGACACAGCCATGGCTTCAAGCTCATCCAGCGACTCACGGCCATAAATTGCCAGGCTCATGAGGTTGGCCGAATAGTAGCGCTCATAGTGATCCAGCAAGGCCTGCCGCAACGAGATGCCATTTTTGTCCTGAAGGGTGTCCAGGCTGCCCACGGAAAACTGTGACAGCGGATGATCCGGGTTGATGATCTGCTTGAAAATGGAGTAACTGCGACGCCCGTCATTCTGCAGGTTGGACTGGTACTCCGAGTTGACCGCATTGCGTTCGCGATCGACATACTCGGGGTTGAACAGCGGCGCGATGAAAAACTGCGCAAAGCGGTCCAGTGCCGCTGCCAAGGAATCCTGTTCGATATCGAAATAGTAGTTGGTGTTTTCAAAGGCGGTGTAGGCATTGTGACTCCCGCCATGGCTGCTGATGAATTCCTGGTATTCGCCCGAAGCCGGGTATTTTTCAGTACCGAGGAAAAGCATGTGCTCCAGGAAGTGGGCCAGCCCCTCGAAATCTGCCGGATCACTGTTGGAGCCGGCATTAACGTCCATGGCCGCGGCAGCCTTGTCGGTATCCGGATCGGAGACCAGCATCACCTTCAAACCGTTCTCCAGGACAAGCGCACGATATTGGCGATCATCATTGGGACTCTTGCCAATGTCATCGATGCGCCTGAACCCGCTCACGGTACTGCCACCCATGCCCTGGCAGGCGGTGAGCAACAAAGTAAAGAGGAAAACGGTTACGGTGGTCAGGCGGACGGGCAAGCGCGGGAACAAAGACAAAAGTTTACGCAAGGGCATAGGGGCATTGGGCTGCAAATCAGGAAGGCAGACCATAGCATATTCCCCATGCCGGTAAAAATGCCTCGATGCGTCTTCCGGGCTGGTTAAGCAGGCACAAAAAAGCGGGCACCGGGCCCGCTTTGATGACGCTAGTTATGACCTGTTCAAAGTTTATTTGGTGTAATCGTATTTCTCATCTCGACATTCACGCCATTCTGCACGGCCGTAAACGAAACGGTGAAGGTGATACGAGAAGACGTGTTGTTGGTTACCACGATCTCGATGCTGTCAAAGCCACTGACATCTTCCAGGGAGGCGTTGATTCCGTCAGCGATTTCGTCTGTATCAGTGGGATCCGGGCCGGCGATATCGTCGATGGTGACCGAGAAAGCCGTCGGAGATGTCGCAAAGCCGGCAACAACAATAGAACCCGTGCCGTCAATGAACTGCGTGAAATCACCGGTGATATCCGGATCATTCGTGCCGTTACCGGCATCAATGTCATCGGCATTCAGACCGATATAGTGCCAGCTGGCACGTCATTGGAACGTCCATTGGCGGGCAGTCCTGGTTCAGTAGAGTACGAGGGAGGGTTCATCCAAAGCGGACAGTTGTTCACGCAGTTCGAGGATATGACCGGCCCAGTAATGGGCCGTGTTGAACCAGGGGAAATTTTGCGGAAAGGCAGGATCATTCCAGCGCCGCGCCAGCCAGGCGCTGTAATGCATCAGGCGCATCGTCCGCAGCGCCTCGATCAGCCCTAGTTCAGCCGGATTGAAATCATGGAACTCGTTGTAGCCGTCAATCAGCTCGCTGAGCTGGGCCAGCTGCATCTGGCGGTCACCGGACAGCAGCATCCAGAGGTCCTGGATGGCAGGCCCCGTCATCGTATCGTCAAAATCGACAAAGTGCGGGATGTCGTCGCGCCACAGGACATTGCCCATGTGGCAGTCACCGTGGATACGGATTTGAGCGGCGCTGGAAACGCCCGCCATGATCCCGTGGATGCGGTTGATCAGGTCCTCGGCGAGTGAATTGTAGGCCTGGCGCAGGTCAGCTGGAATGAAATCCTGTTCCAGCAGGAAAGCGGCACTGTCTTCGGCAAATCCTTTCACTGTCATCTGCTGGCGCTGCTGAAAAGGCCTGACAGCCCCGACCTTGTGCAGGCGACCTATGAAGCGACCCATAATTAGCAAATTGTCGAGACTGAGATCGGGACTGCGTCCGCCCCGACGTGGAAAGAGGGCAAACCGAAAACCGTTGAATTCACCCACCGTTCCGTTGGCGGCGGTTTCCAGGGGCATCGGTGGCACAACCGGAATATCCAGGTCTGCCAGTTCCTGGGAGAAAGCATGCTCCTCGAGGATCTGCTCTAGGCTCCAGCGCCCGGGGCGGTAGAATTTGGCGATGACGGGGACGTCATCCTCAACGCCTACCTGGTAGACCCGATTTTCGTAACTGTTGAGCGCCAGGATGCGCGCATCGGAAACGATGCCGGTGCTTTCTACCGCATCAATGACCGTATCGGGAGTGAGTTGTTCAAACGGGTGGGACTGCACGGTAGCGCTCCGGGTTCAGCACGATGGCGAAAAGGCGCCCATGGTAGCATGGTCGCCCCCGGTCCCTGCCCCGTTCAGTCTGCGTCCTGGCGAAACGCCGGTTTTGCCATCAGAACCTGTGCGGTGTGAATCACACGCTCCCTGAATCCTCCCTCGCAGAAGCACAGGTAGTACTGCCACATGCGAATGAAAAGATCATCACAGCCCAACTGGCGCACTTCGTCAATGCGTTGCCAGAAACGTTCACGCCAGCACGCCAGCGTTTTGGCATAATCCAGTGTGATGTCCTTGAGGTCGATGATCTGCATATCGGTCTGTGTCGCCACCTTGTCGGCAATCACGGCATTGGAAGGCAGCTGGCCACCCGGAAAGATGTAGCGCTTGATGAAATCGATGCTGTTGACCGACTGCTCGAAACGCTGGTCGGAAATGGTGATGGCCTGGATCAGCATCAGGCCATCGGGCTTCAGCAGGCTGCTGCAGGTGCGGAAGTAGTCATCATAAAATTTCACGCCCACGGCCTCAATCATTTCCACCGACACCAGCTTGTCAAAACGGCCTTCCAGTTCACGGTAATCCTTCTCCAGCAGCGTAATGCGATCTGCCAGCCCCTCCCGTTCAACCCAGTCGCAGGCATGGCGATACTGTTCATGGGAAATGGTGGTCGTGGTTACCCGGCAGCCATAATGCCTGGCGGCATGAATGGCCAGACCGCCCCAGCCGGTACCGATCTCCAGCAGGTGATCTTTGGGACCCAGCTGCAGCTGCTGGCAGATACGGTCGAACTTGTTCACGGAAGCATCCTGTAACGAGTCTGTCTCTGAGCGGAAAATCCCCGACGAATAGGCCATGGTCTGATCCAGGAACAGGCTGAAAAAATCGTTGCTCAGGTCATAGTGCGCGGCGATGTTTCGTTTCGAACCGTCCCGGGTATTGCTGCGCAACAGGTGAAACAGCTTGCCGGCAGCCTTGCGCCAGAGCGGCTGTTTTTGCCCCATAGCCTGGAGTGTGTGCATGTTGCAGACAAAGAGGCGGACAACCGCAAGCAGATCGGGTGTGTCCCAGTAGCCATGCATATAGGCTTCACCGGCCCCGGTGGAACCATCCTTAAGCAACGTCAGCCACGCCTGCGGGTCGTTGACCCGGATGGTGGCGCGAATGCGCTCATCTTTCGGGTTGCCAAAATGACTTACCTGGCCATCTTCCTCAATCACCAGAAAACCGACACTCAGCCTGCCTAGGAGTTTGTGTAATGCACGTCGTGACATGTCCGTTAGGCTCAGGGCTGACAACGTACGCTTGCTTTCATTGACTGTGGTAATTCTCAACACGATCTCCTTGCTGTTTTTTTGCTGTTTTTCTGTTGTTGCTTCGCTTCTGATCTTTTTTGTTCGTGCCAAACAGGCTTCCGGATTACGTCGATTTTACATCCGGCAGTGGCCGCGTGAACTTCTCAGCCGTGACGGCATCAGTGTCTGCTGGTGTGTCAGAGTCCTCACCCACTGCCATCCGGCGATTTGGATGCGGCAGGAACGGGACTTTTTTCCACCACAGCTTAAGCGCCTGCCAGTAGATTCCCCAGGCCACTTTCAGGGTCATGACCGGATACCGTAAAAGCACGCCATTAAGTGCCGCCGGCGTCATGGCCCGACGCCTGAGCTGGAGCGTGGCATTGAACACCCGCTCATCGTGCCGGTGGTTTTCCATGTAAATCGTCAGGTGCTCATTGGGGACCGTGCTCTGCCAGTGATACTGCATGGCCATCGGCATGAAGGGGGACACATGCATGTCCTTGGCAAACTGTGCACGGGTGCGCTCGTTTTGATCCGCGGCGCGTATTACGTAGCTGTGACGCTCACCCCAGGGGGTGTTGGTCACTTCCGCGACGAGATACTGGAGCTGCTCCTTGGCATCAAAGCAGTAGTAACAGGTAATGGGATTGATCAGGTAACCGAAATAGCGCAGGTTGGTCAGCACCCGTATGGGCCCCGTCGGATAGTCGCCGGTCTCAGCCTGGATCCGCTGCCTGACAGCCTGAGCCAACGGCACAGCGGGATCACCCAGGTAATCACTGCGCTGGAAACTGGCAAGATTGGCACGCTCGACAGACCAGAACCATTTTTGCGCAAACACGCTTTCCAGTTCATCCAGGTCCAGGTACATCATGAACACACGATACCGAAAGCGGTGCCGGGTCGGGCTGAATCGGCAGTGACCGACCACCCCCTCATAGATTGCACTGGCGTTCATGCCGGACACGCTGTTTAACCGGCCATCGCCAGTTCGGAAACCTCTGGCTGGTCGGCCACCAACTTGCCAATTTCCCCGGCCACACGCAGGGCGCTCCACACACCGTCTTCGTGAAAGCCATTGCGCCAGTAAGCGCCGCAGAACCAGGTATTGCAGACGCCATTGATCTCATACCAGCGCTGCTGGGCCAACAGGCCCTCCTCGGTGAAAACCGGATGATCGTATTCGTATTCGCCCAGAATAGAGTCAGGATCGATCGCGTCAGTCTGGTTCAGCGTGACACAGAACGTGTCTTCGGATTCGATCCCCTGCAGGATGTTCATGTTGTAGGTGAGTGTGGGCTGCGCCATATGCTTGCCGTCCATCGCCACGTTCCAGCTGGACCAGCATTTGCGGTTTTGCGGCAGCAGGCTGATATCGGTATGCAGCACCACCGCATTGCGGGAATACGGGATTGCCGACAAGATGGTCTTTTCCTTACTGGTGGCATCTGTCAGCAGGCGCAAGGCCTGGTCACTGTGACAGGCAAAAATGACCTGGTCATAGGTTGCCGTGAAACGCTCGCTTTCCACCACAACATACCCCTTGCCGGGAGCCGAAGACACCCGAGAGATGCCCCTGACGGGATTGCCCAGTTCGATCTTGTCCCAGTATCGCGCGGTGAGCGGTTTGATATAACTGCGTGAGCCACCCTTGATCACGCGCCACTGCGGCCGGTTACGAATATTCAGCAGGCCATGGTTGTGAAAAAAACGCACGAAAAAGCGCAGGGGAAAACGCATCATCATGTCGGTATTGGATGACCAGATAGCGGCCCCCATGGGGATCAGATAAAGATCACGAAAGGCGTCGGAATACCCGTAGGCAATAAGGTACTCACCCAGGGTCATGGCGGCACAGTGGGGATCTTTATCAAGGTGCTGCTGCGCCTGCTTATTGAAGCGCAGAATGCCGGCCACCAGCGACAGGAATGTCGGCGACACCAGGTTCAAGCGCTGGGCAAACAGGCTATCGAGGCTGCTGCCCGCATACTCGATGCCGGATTCGCGGTCGCTAACACTGAAGCTCATGCGCGTGGGCTGGCTCGCGACCTCCAGGGCCTCCATAAGTTGGATGAATTCTGGGTAGGTCCAGTCATTGAAGACAATGAAGCCGGTATCGACAGCATAGTCCCTGCCATTGTACTGAACATCAATGGTCGCTGTGTGGCCTCCCAGGCGCGGTGCTGCTTCGAACAGGGTAATGTCGTGTTCCGGGGCCAGCGTATGCGCGGCCACCAGTCCGGAAATGCCGCTGCCGATAATGGCTATTTTCATGAAGTCACCTTGTTCTTGCTTTTCTTTTAGTAATGGTTGTTATGAAGATGCGCTGCGGCTTAGCTTCGGAGCCAATACTTGATACCAGAGCCTGGAGAAAAATGCCATGGTGCGCAACAGAAGATGCAGCCGCAAGGGAAAGGCAATGGTCAGGGGACGGCTCTCGGCCTTTGTTAGGATGATGCTGGCAGCCTTGTCCGCTGAGACCATGAACGGCATGGGAAAATCGTTTTTGGCGGTCAGCGGGGTTTCTACGAAACCCGGATAAACCACGGTCACGGCCACTTCCTCCTGGAGGTCAGTGCGCAGGGAATGCAGGAAATGGGCCATGGCAGCCTTGGAAGCCGCATAGGCTTCGGCACGGGGAAACCCCACATAGCTGCTCATGCTGCCGACACCGATCAGGTGTGGCTTGAGGTTTTTGCGGCGCTGGGATTGCCGGCGCAGGCAAGGCAGCGCGGCGATGCAGGTATTAACCACACCAAAGAAATTGGTGCCGGTAACGCGGCGGATGCTGTCGATATCCAGGTCCGGCATGTCGATGTACTCACAAATGCCGGCACATATGATGACCGTGTCCAGCACGTCAATGCCATGCTGTTCAAGAACATGCTTCATCTGGGCGTCATTACTGACGTCGCAGGGAACAGGCACGATATCGCCGCCAATCTCATTCGCCAGAGCGACCAGCTTGTCAGCGCTGCGACCACTCACGTAGCAGCGGTGGCCGGCCTTGGCCAGTTGCTCGGTCAACGACCGGCCAATGCCTGAACCGGCACCGGTAATCCAGTAATGCCGTTTATCAATCGCAGTCACGTTCACGCGCTTAGCCGCCAGGAGCGGACATGCGGCCTTTCAGGGAGCGGGTGATGCTGCCCAAGAGCGGCAGATGGTCGTACAGTAGGGCCCCGAGATCATAGCTGTCTTCGTGGTAATAGATACGGTTGGTGAACTTCAGGTGGGACATGCCCCGCACAGAGATCACCTGGCCGCCACGGATGTGCTTGTTCGCAAACTCCATTTCCCAAGTCAGGTAGGCACTGTTCTCGCCCACCAGCACCTCAATGTAGTGAATGCGGTAATGCAGCAGGTTGACGGACATCTTCTTCAGGTATTGACGCAGGGACAAGACTCCATCAACCTTGTGAATGGGGTCCACGAACTCGATATCCTGGGTATAGAACTCCTCCAGACGGTCAAGATTGTCTGCAGAAAAATTTTCATAAAAGGCTTTAAGGCTTTCGATCAGACGGTCATTTGTGCTACCCGGGGCGACTGACATAATTTTCCTTTACAGATTAATGAGTTATCACCAAAATATGGGGTATATACGCGGTGCCTTTGCAATCAGATCAACCGCCCGGTAGCCAGAACAAAAGACAGTGAAAAGACAATGATCCACCGCTCCTTATATTGCGTAACAATAACCAATCCGGTAACCCCGGTGAGGATGCCAGCCGCCGCTAGCGCCAAGGGCCCTGGTCCCCATACCCTGAATACGGTCTCAACGCCGAGGGAATACGCAATTGTCAGTCATCAACCACCCGGGAAAACCGGCCAAGGGGTCTCGTAATATGGACCTGACTGCGCCGGACTGGTCAGAGCATCTGCGCCTGGTCGGAGAAAACCGCGATCGGACCGCCTTCCGCGACCTGTTTGACAAGTTTGCCCCCCTCATCAAGGCTTTCTCCGGCCGCCAGCTAGGCGGTGATTTCAATGATCCCCTGGCCGAGGAACTGGTCCAGGAGACCATGATCAAGGTATGGGAAAAGGCCTCGACCTTTGACGCTGCCAAAGCCAGCGCCAGCACCTGGATTTTCACCATCGCCCGCAACACCCGTATCGACCTGCTGCGCAAGAATATCCGCCACCAGCAGAACCGCACCCATTTGGATCAGGGCGAGGACGGTTTCGATGTTGAAGATATCTGGATCGAGGATGAAGACGAGGACGTTTTCAATATCCTAGCCAAACAGCGCAGCGCCGACATGCTGCATGAATTCATGGCAGAACTGCCGCAGGAGCAGTCATTCATCCTCAAAAAAGTTTACCTGGAAGACAAATCGCATTCGGAAATAGCCGAGGAACTGTCATTGCCCCTGGGCACGGTCAAATCCCGTGTCAGGCTGGCGTTAAGCAAACTGCGTCTGTCGGTGGAACGTTGAAACACCGGCCCGCACAATCATCAATCACGGTTACCGGCAAAACACCGGTTTAAAGTAAGGACAATCACCACACGGTCACTAACATGGTCAAATATCATCCCGACACACGCTTTTTAACAGATTATGCCGCCGGTTCCCTGCCGGAATCCCAGGCATTGTGCGTGTCAGCACACCTGCACTACTGCCCTGCCTGCCGCCTCAAGGTTGGCGAACTCATGGCACTGGGCACAGAACTTTTCGTCACGCAAGAACCTGCGGCCGTGGCCGACGACAGCTTTGCCCGCCTCATGGCCCGTGTGGATGACAGCAAAACAGCGGCGCCTGCCCGAAGGGCCCCGCAAGCCCTCGCCAGCAAGGCGTACCAGGGCAAACTGCCCCGCGCCATCCAGAAGCTCACCAACGGTGATATGGAGGCTATGACCTGGCACCGCATCGGCAATGCCTTCCGCTATTCGCCGATTCGCATCAAGGACAAACGCCGCGAGACCTCGCTGATGCACATCAGTGCCGGCGGCAAACTGCCCAAGCATCACCACAAGGGTGATGAAATCACCGTGGTACTCAAAGGCAGCTTTTCCGACCAGGAAGGCCGTTACCACGTGGGTGACTACATCATCCGCAGCGGCAAGGATACCCATACTCCGGTTGCTTCGCAGGACGAAGACTGTCTTTGTCTTGCCTCGCTTGATGCCCCCATTGTCATGAGTAACTGGCTGTACCGCCTGCTGGTACCGCTGTATTCACGCCTGGTCGGCGGTTCCGCCACAGCCTGAAACAACCCCGGGCCTGGCTGCCCGGGATATGTGTCGAAAAGCTTTATTTTGAAAAAATTCTGCTGGTGGTCGTGGACGAACGTCCACGACAGTGCCTGGCTTTAGTATCCTCGGCGCCTATTCGGCGACCATCTCGAGCGCGGTGTCCAGCAGCACGTTGCAGGCCTTCTTCACGTCATGCCAGTGGCCCCACTCATCCGGGGCGTGACTGATTTCCCCACACTCGGAATGAACAGCAAACCCGTTGGCGTGATGTCAGTGCAAAACTGCGCGTCATGCCCGGCACCGCTCGGCATGCTGATGGTCTGGTGACCCAGCGCCTTTGAGTGTCATTCGAGTGAAGCGATCATGTCGGGTGAGCAATGCCTGGTAGCCAGCGAGCTCATCTGCTCGTACTCGAACATGAGCTTATGAGATTCATATCAGAAAAAGATAAAAGGCAGTTTTTTTGCAAAATCTGATGAGCGGATGATCAAGGAGTAACAGTCAGCAACAAGCAATAAGAACACAGCAGGGCATCCTCAGCCCGAAATCCTAACCACTTCCTTGATGCCCACTTTCACTGCCTGCTTGCCGGTATCACCCCATGGATACCACAACATCAACACCTTAAACAGTCGGGTAATGTGCACCCCCATACCGATGAGCTTTTACTCTGCACGGTATCAGCTGTTCATCACACGGATCAGCGTTTTGATATTGATTCGCGGCACGATCAAGACCTGGAAGACTTCCATGCAGCGTGTCTACTCGTATTTGGTGGGTAATGTGTCGGATGCCGCGTGTATGATCAGCGCTTGAAGGCATCCAGCGCCCTTTGTCGAGCAGCCTTCAACTCTACCAGCGGTTCAGGATAGTCTTCTGGCCGTTTATCGCCCGGAAAGTGAATGGCCTTGTTATCGAGCTGGGATAGCTCGGGAAGATACTGCCGAATGAAGTCACCCCTGGCGTCAAAGCGCTCGGACTGAGTGACCGGATTGAATACCCGGAAGTACGGCACGGCATCAGTGCCTGTGCTGGCACTCCACTGCCAGCCGCCGTTGTTGGCGGAAAAATCACCATCTACCAGGTGCTGCATGAACCACTTCTCGCCAAGGCGCCAGTCGATCAGCAAGTGCTTGGCCAGGAACATGGCCGTAATCATGCGCAGACGGTTATGCATCCAGCCGGTCTCTGTCAGCTGGCGCATGGCGGCATCGACGATCGGAATACCGGTTCGTCCTTCACACCAAGCACGAAACTGGCTTTCATCTTCACGCCAGGGCACGTGATCATAATCATCACGAAACGGCTGGTGCATGCTGACATGGGGATAATGGTGCATGATGTGTTTGTAGAATTCGCGCCAGAGCAACTCGTTCTTCCAGGTTTCGACGCCATCGCCTTCCTGCCAGGCAGTAGCACGACGCCAGCATTCTCGGATCGACACCACTCCGGCGTTGAGCCAGGCCGACAGGCGGCTGGTGCCGTCCTGCCCGGGATAATCGCGACGCTCCTTGTAATCGGCAATGGCCTCTTCACAGAACACCTCAAGGCGCCGACGGGCTTGCGTTTCGCCTGCTGGCCAGCGTTCTTCCCAGTGTTTTTCCGGAACCGGCCAGGACAAGGCGTCCAGAGGCTTCTGTGCCGCCAATCTGGACAGCGAGCCGGCATAACCGCAAGTGTCCGGCAGCGTGTTGGCGTCTAGGCTCATCGGGCCAATGATCTGCCTGGCCTTGCGGGAAAACGGCGTGAATACGCGAAACGGATCGCCACTGTTGTTCAGGATATTGCCCGGACGAATCAGCACACTGTCATCAAAACCCTGTGCCGTGACGCCGAGTTCCTCGCAGAGGAAGGCGACTGCCGCATCGCGACGCGCCTCGTGTATTGGGTACTCCCGGTTAAATGTGACACCGGCCACCTGCCAGTCATCAATGATCTGCTCAAACACCCGTGGTACGGCGCCGTAATCAGGCACTTCGCAGGTCACCAGCGGAATGCCATGGGCCTTGAGCGCCGTCTCAAGCTCACCCAGGTTGCGGCGCCAGAAATCGAGTTTGATGGGGGCATCATCATGCACCTGCCACTGGCCCGGTGTGGCGATGTAAAGTCCGATCACTGGCCCCCTGTCGGCCGCGGCCAGCAGGGCCAGGTTGTCGTGTACCCGCAGGTCAGTACGAAACCAGCAGACGATTGGGTTTGAATCAGCGTTCATGGCAGAAACTTTTCAAATCAGGATAGTGGACGTCACCTGCCGGAATCAGGCAACGACGTCATATCTGGTTACGCAGGCTCAGGTCATCCGGATTAAGGCTGCCGGTAGGCACTGATGTCGACTTTAATGCGTGTACCCGGATGCTTCTCTGTGGCCATGGGGTACGGACTGCCTATTGTCGTATTCGGAACGAATCATGATACCAAGGGCTTCCCAAAAAACATCCTGGCAACCGATGGCAGGCAGCAGATTGATGGTGATATCCGGATACTGCTCGCTCAGCCGGTCTATAATTTCCGGCACGTCGTGCAGCAGGTGCCGGCCTTCTGCAAAGAACAGCGGCAGCACATCGAATACCTTGTTGCCCTGCAGACAGCTTTTGCTGATGACCGCATCCAGGCTGGGAGTCGCCTTTTCCAGGTAGGCAATAGCCGCCTTTTTACTCAGAAAGTCATTGATGCGTGACAGGCCATGCTCGAGTGTTCCGGTCCAGTTGCTGTCGCTGCTGCCATGGGCGAGAAGAATGAGGTGGTGGTCTTTGGCAAGTGCTGTCATGAGTCCAAACCGTCAGGGAATACGTAAGGTAATGCTTAAGGTAATACGTAGAGTATTGGCATAGCAGGTAATGGCCTATAATTTCCGACTTTGCGTTAGACACCAATTTGGTGTTTCCATGGTTTTTTTATACGCTGACAAGTAGACGGCAGATCAATGAGCAAACGCGCTGTACTC
>JBMTQX010000039.1:0-28193 GCA_049446715.1 Pseudohongiellaceae bacterium | reverse complement strand
GGATGGTGTAGGAGCGGCTTCAGCCGCGAACAGGTCAGAAACTGAAACGGAACCCGGTTTCCAACGACCGTCCGGCTTCCGGTGCAAAGCCGCGCAGGTATGATGTCGACAGTCGAATCTCCTCATCACCCAGGTTACGCCCTCTCAGAAACAGCATCAGGTCGCTCTCGCCGAGTGAAAACGTGATATCTGCTCCCATGTCCCAGCGTGTATAGCTGGCAGTTTCCCGTTCAAAGTTACCGGGCTGATTCTGCGCATCGGCATGCAGCACTGAGACATAGGCTGACCAGTTGCTGCCGTTGTAATCCAGGCGCGAGCCAATGCGCGAAGGGGGCATGCGCGGGGCATCACCATTGCCGTCCAGATCGCCATCGATGGTGTCGCCAAACACCTGCAGGTTGAGGTAGTCCGTCAGCATGAACGTGACGTCCAGCTCCAGGCCGCGAAAGCGGGCATTCAGCTGGCGATACGCGCGCACGGGAAACTCACCGACCTCATCACCGGTGGTGATCTGGCCGATATAGTCATCGAAATTATTGTAGAAGGCGGTCAGGGTGGCACTGAACCAGTCCTGTTCCAGGTACAGGGTGGCATCGATGTTTCGGGAAACTTCCTCTTTGAAGCCCGTGTTGCCGATTTCGCAGGCCCCCGTGGCATAGTGGATGATGCAGTCATCCATGTCCTGCAGGCCAAAGTTGGAGTACAGTTCTTCCACCGACGGGGCACGCTCGGCATGGGATGCCGTGAGACCCAGGGCAGCCTGTGAGTTGATGTCCCACAGCATGGCGGCAGAATAGTTGAACGTGGAGAAATCCACTGACGGTGCGGCAGTGTTTTGCGGGTCGTAATCATCCCGGTTGAATCGGGCACCGACTTCCATGGTATAAGGACCTGAGTGGTAATCCTCCACCACGAACAGGCCGCGTGAGGCAATGTCTGTGACCGGGATGAAACTTTCATCACCAATGGCACTGAATGCCTCATCAGAGGTTTGCAGGCCAATGGCACCATGCCAGTTGCCGGTTTCCTTGTGCGTGATCTGCAAACGCTGCTGCCAGGAATCATTGCTGAACTGGGTGCCGATCTGGCCGGGACCTTCCATTTCGGCATGGGCATATTCCGTCAGGCTGAGCCGGTAATCCACATGCTCGATCCAGGGTGCCAGGTTGAGCCATTCCCCGGTCAGGTCATAGCGCGTGCGTTCTAGGTCAATGTAGACATTGCCCTCACCCTGTTCCTCTTCGCTATGCTCTTCATCCTCGTGGTCTACCAGTTCGCCTTCTTCATGATCATCATGCTCCCCGGCATGGCCATGATCGTAGGCGCCTGAGGGCAGGCCATAGACATTGTCGAGCTTGCTGACGGCGACCCCGATGAAGCCATTGTCGAAGATCCAGGAAGCACCCGCGGTAAACGCTTTGGTTTTTCCGCCGCTGTTGGGAATATGCCCGAAAACATTTTCCTCATCTTCCTCATGAGCGTCATCGTCATGGACTTCTTCATCATGAACCTCGTCGTCATGATCATCATGATCGTCCTCGAGGTAGGCTGGATCGGTGGCGAAACCGGGAATGTCGAGATCGTTCCATTCACGTCTGAGACCATCCAGATGCCAGGCGATATTGCCGGTGGAGAAATCCAGACGTGCAGCAAGATTGTCCTGGTCCGCGGCACTGTCATGGCGTCCCTCCAGGCTGAAAGCTGTTTTTTCAGCATGACTGCGGGGAATGCGGTTGTCGATGACATTGACGACGCCCCCAATGGCCCCGCCCCCATAGAGCAGCGTGGAAGGCCCGCGCAAAACCTCGATGGCATCCGCCAGGATCGGTTCCACGGTCATGGAATGGTCAGCCGAATTGCCCGAGGCATCGGCATTGGGAATGGTATTGCTCAGGTTCAGCACGCGACGGCCCTGCTGGCCGCGAATCACGGTCTGGCCAACGGCCGGGCCAAAGGAAGCGTTGCTGATGCCAGGCTGGTTGGCTAGGGTTTCCCCCAGTGTGGCGCGCGAGGCTTCGCGCAGTTCGTCGCCCGCAAGCACGGTCACCGGCAGGGCGGTTTCCGCACGAATGGTGTGGATTGCGGTGGTGACAAGTTCATAGTCGGCTTCCTGGGCGGAAGCCTGGGAGGCGATAGCGATCGCCAGTAATAACGGTTTACGTGTCATGAAAATTCTCTCGGTCTGTCACGACGACAGGGCAGGCAATACTGCAGCCCGTCTGATTACAAGTCAGGTAAAAGCGTCAGAGAGAATGTTCAGGAGGAGCGCGGCTCTGTACCAGCGAGAACCGGTTGCGGCAGCGTGAAGACAGGGTCCTCGCGCGCTGGTGGCAGACAGGTTCGGTAACAGGTTCGTGTGCTGGCCGTGCTGCCTGAATGGCCTGTGCGCCATCAAAATGACACAGGGCACAGCCAGTCAGGTGGCTGGTGTGGTCATGAAGGGGTGACGCCTGAACAAACTGCATGCCACTGAGTGTCAGCAGCATCAGGAAGATGATCAGTAACTGGCGCGTACGATTCATGATGAACAAGGGATGTTCTGGCAAGCCCGTCAGGGTGTCAGGTCAATATAGCCCCGCGACACGTAAGATTCAAAACCTTTCTGGGCCAGCAGACCCAATTCCGCAAAAAGACTTTCACCCAGGGTTAAAAAATGAAACAGGACTTACCCTGCATGCGTTGTTTCAGTGCGGGTGAGATTTCCATGAGCAATTTGGGTGCTACATAGACCAGCATCAAAGGATAACTGACATAATTCTTGTTGCTCACCACGCCGCCGAAATACAGGGGTTTTTTGTTCTTCATGAGGTAACGGGTGTACACCTGCAGCCTGCCAGCTTCATCGCGCACTGTACCAAGGTCACCTGCCGTGGCCAGCATCATATCCCGCAGGCGGGCCTGGATTTCTGGAAAGTCTGACGCCGGCATTATGGTGCCTGCAGTTGCCTGCGTAAGGCGTTTTCAGACAGGCCAGTTATTTCAACAACCTTCTGCGCACTGGTGTGACCACTGATGATGCTGACAGCTGATTTTGGCAGACCGAGGTGCTGTGCGAGCAGGGCTTCCACGGCTTTGTTGGCTTTTCCTTTTTCCGGTGCGCTGTTCACACGCACCTTGAGGATGTCGGCATCTTCATCAAGCCACAGAACACTATTGGTCTTGGCGCCGGGGACAACCTTGAGGGCAAGTTTCATAACAGACCGTCGAGAATGCCGTGCTTGGATTTCGGTACCAGCAGCAGGTTCTTGTAAAGCCGTGCCGGATTGAAGGCATACAGCGCGGCCTGGCGGGTACCGAAAATGCGGGTGAACTTACGACGCAAAAAGGCAAAGGCATGGTCCTGCCAGTAGCCGCGATCGAAATTGCTGCCCAGCACATAGATCTGGTATTCCTCGAACAGGAACTGCTGTTCGGGGGAGCCGCTGAGGCGTTCAATGGTAAGCGGGTCGTTCCACTCCATGGTGATGATGGGCTTGTGCTGCTGCAGGGTTTCCCTGAGCCCGCGCAGCACGAAAGCCTCATGAGCCTCGACATCGAGTTTTATCAGGTCAATTTTTTTCAGGCCAAGCGCCGCAATGACCCTGTCGCCGATTTTCTTGCTGACAGTCACTCCTTCGCTGTTGTTATCGCGCTGGTCAAAACTGGAGGCGCCGACATTGCCCTCACTGACCATGTAGATCGTGGCGTCTTCCTCGCGGTCCGACAGCGCAAAGGGGAAGGTCTGGACATTGTCGATGCCGTTGTCGCGCACATTGCGGTCAAGCAGTTCATACACGGGCGAGAGCGGTTCGAATGCATAGACCTGGCTGGCTGCTGTTGCAAAGGCGAGGGTGTGGTTGCCGATATTGGCGCCGATATCCATCACCACCGGACTGCTGATACGACCGAGGAGGGTCAGCAGCAGTTCGAGGTTTTCCTTTTCGTACAGGCCATTACGGGCAATCTTGTCGCCGACATGGTCGTTCTTGAAGGCGGTGATCTGGTGACCCAGGGATGTTGTCAGTGCTTGTGTTTCAGGCATGGCGGCACGGGTTTCTGATTTATGTCAGGCAGGCGGGATCAAAGGCATAGTGGCCCTGCAGCCAGTCAAACAGCTCCTTGATCATGGGGTGTTCCTGCCACGGGGTATAGCGCTCCACCAGCGCGGCTTTATCAGCATCGGTGAAATGGTCAAGGCCTTTTTCCTGCAGCATGACAGCATCTTCAAACAGTTGCGTGCGCATCAGGCGCGGGCACAGTACTGAACAGGCCTCTTCCAGCAACGCCGTAGCATCCGGCGCCGCACCCTGATACAGCCGGCCGAGGGTATACAGAGGCAGTTGCGACAGCCAGGGCTGGTTCATGGGGTTGGCCATGTGGCCCTGAGCATGGGACTTGATTTCCGGACCGCGGTTCACAAAGGCGCCCAGGTGCAGATGGCCGGTCAGGTTCTTGCTGTCATTGACCGGGTAATTGTCCCAGAGCAGCGGTTTGCGGTAGAGGCGGTCGGCGACATCCAGCAGGTGATCTACGGGGAAGCTGTCGGAAAACACTTTTTCGCCGGTCCAGAAAATATCGATGCGCGAATCCAGCTGACTGCCCAGGTCCTCCAGATAGTCACTGGGCATGGCACCGAAATGCCTGGCCAGGATAGGGTCATCGGTATAGTAGGTAGGACACAGCATGAACTGCCGCGCCTTGCTGGCGCGCGTGACAGTTTCCATGATGTTCAGTTGCTGGGTGGCCAGGTTGTCCTGTGCACCATGCATGTCATCAAAGAGGATGCACAGGGTGTCCGGGTTGATGGCATTGATCTCCTCGAGCTTGGTTTCCAGCGCCTGCTTGCCGGCGCTGGAGAAATCCCGATACAACTCAAACGGACTCAGGCCAATGGCGAACTCGATGCCGGCGGCCTGGTAGTGCTGCGCCAGGCTTGCCAGGTTGTCACGATGGGCATCCGGGCAGGCGTGGATCCAGTGCTTGCGGAAATAATCATCGTTCTTGGGGGCGTAGAGGTAGGTCGTGAAGCCGTTGGCACTGAGAAACTGGGCATAATGCCGCCGTGCTTCCCAGGACCAGGGCTTGCCAAAAAAGCCTTCGACAACGCCTAGCCTGAAGGGCTTTACCTCTTTCATGATGAACGGCGTTAGTTCGCCGTGCTGCTTTGGCTGATGTTCCTCAACTCACGCACATCATTGATGCCGCCTACGTTGCTGACATTGGTGAAACCGGCAGCTTCCAGGATTTCCTTGGCCTGGCCGGCACGGTTGCCACTGCGGCAGTACAGGTTGATCGGAGCATCCTGGCCGTAGCGGGCGGCCAGGGCTTCGGCATCAATCGTCGCCAGCGGAATATTGCTGTCACCGTCGATATGGTCATCGGCATATTCGGCTTCGGTGCGAACGTCGATCCAGACGGCGTCTGCGGATGTCGAGGCGCAGGCTGCCAGCAGTAGTGTGAACAAGACCAGTGAGAACAAGCGTGCAAATAGTGTCATGAGTTTCCCCTCCTGAGTGCGACCGTAGCCGGACACTCTTTGGACTGATATCCGGACTGATCATAGCAGAAAGCGGGCCTGGGCCCGCTTTCCTTTTTTACCGGGTGGTTACCGGCTAGCCCACATGCTTGGCCATGCAATCCTTGACGCGGGCCAGGGCATTCCTGATGTTCTCCGTGCTGCTGGCATAGGAGAAGCGGATATAGCCTTCCCCCAGGTGGCCAAAGCTGGTGCCAGAGACGGTAGCCACGCCGACTTCTTCCAGCAGCAGTTCTTCCAGCTGCTTGGACTTCATGCCAGTGCCGGTGATGTTCGGAAAGGCATAGAAAGCGCCCTTCGGCACGATGCAGGAAAAGCCAGGCACGTCATTGAGCAGCTCCACGATCAATTTGCGACGCTCATCAAACGTGGCATGCATCACATCCACCGCATCCTGGGGTCCTTTTAGGGCCTCAATGCCGGCCCACTGCACGGGCGCTGACGGACAGGAGTTACTGTTGATCTGCAGGCGTTCGGCATGATCAATCAGGGTCTTCGGCCACACGCCATAGCCCAGGCGCCAGCCTGTCATGGAGTAGGTCTTGCTCCAGCCGTCCAGCAGGATGGTGCGATCGCGAATGGATTCGTACTCCATGAAGCTGACATGCTCCAGGCCATCGTAAAGCAGGCGCGCATAAATTTCGTCGGACAACAGCACCACGTTCGGAAATTTCTCCAGGCCCTTGACGAAGTGTTCTATAACATCGCGTTCGAGCACGCCACCGGTCGGGTTGGCCGGGGTGTTGATGATGATCAGGCGGGTGTTGTCGTTGATCTGTGACAGCACGCGATCCGGATCAAAAGCAAAGCCGGTTTCCTCGAGCAATTCAATCGGCACGGCCTTGGCGCCGGAGTAGTTGATCATGGATTCATAAATGGGAAAGCCGGGATTCGGGTACATGATTTCGGCGCCGGGCTCGCCAAACATCATGATGGCAAAAAACATGGTGGGTTTGCCGCCGGGCACGATCATGACGTTTTCAGGATCCACGGTGACACCCCGATATTTCAGGATGTCATCGGCCACAGCCTGGCGCAGGGGTGGAATGCCCTTGGCCGGGGTGTAGAAATGCTGTCCTTCATCCATGGCCTTCTTGCCCGCTTCGACAATATTCTGTGGCGTGCGGAAATCCGGGGCACCGATGCCCAGGTTGATAATGTCGCGGCCGGCAGCCTCCATGGCTTTGGCCTTGGCGAGAATCTTGAAGGCCGATTCGGTCCCGAGCCGGGACATGCTTTGTGCTAACTGCATAGTTTCCTCAAGAAAAGGGGGTAAAAAAGATAAGTGCAATTAAACGATAAAGAGCGGACACGATAAAGGGATAAACCGATAAAAGGATAAAGCGTCAGCATGCGAGGGCAAAGGAAGAAGGTAGGCCGAAAGCAAAGTAGGTCGGATAAGGCCCGCAGGGCCGTCATCCGACGTTTATCCTGGACCAATGAGTTATCCGGTCATGTCTGGGCGTTTGTGTTTTGGCTGATTTGTATACCGGCTGATTCGGGCGACCTGCGGCCGCCATGTCGGATAGCGCTGCGCTTATCCGGCCTACAACACTTTCCGTAGGCCGGAAGAAGCCCGCAGGGCCATCATCCGGCATAACAGGTCCAGTTCGTTATTCCTCCAGCGCCGAATACAACCGTGCTCTCAGTTTCTGGAAATCATCCAGCCCGGGAGCCGGGGCCAGGATCTGGGTCAGGTAGACCACAACAATCGCGTTTTCCGGGTCCACCCAGTAGGTGCTGTGGTAGGCACCACCCCAGCCGTATTCCCCGATATCGCCCATGGTGCCGCGTGCACCAACATCCTTGAGTACGGAAAAGCCCAGGCCCATGCCGGTCCCTGGCTGGAACGGGATGCTGCGCAGGTGATCGCTGGTCATCAGCTCAATGGTTTTGGGACCCAGGATGCGGTTGCCGTTAAAGGTGCCGCCGTTCAGGGTCATCTGCAGGAATTTGGCGTAGTCGCTGGCTGTGGACACCAGGCCGGCACCACCAGAGAAGGTCACGCGCGGACCATTCACATACTCACCCTGGGCATTCATGCCCGGACCCGGCGGGGCCGGTTCGATGCCGCCATTGCGCAGGCCCTGGTAGACCGTGGTCAGGCGTGATGCTTTTTCCGGTGGCAGGAAGAAGTGGGTATCGTTCATGCCCAGCGGCGTGAAGATTTCCTCGTCGAGAAATACGTCTAGCGGTTTGCCGCTGGCGACTTCGATCACGGCACCGAGAATGTCGATGTTGTAGCCATAGATCCACTGTGTGCCCGGTTGGGCCAGCAGGGGCAGGTCGGCCATCTTGCGCACCGTAGCCTGGATGCCGTCGGTACGGTTGGCCAGGTACCAGCCGGTGATGCCGGCCTTGACCCACTCATCAGTCACCGCGTTGCGGGCACCGAATTCACCATAGCCGATACCGGAGGTGTGGGTTAGCAGGTCGCGCAGATTGATGGGGCGGGTGAGGTCTTCTAGTGTGTAGCCGCCATTGTCATCGAGGACACCGACCTTGGCGTTGGCCCATTCCGGGAAAAACTGGCTCAGCGGATCAGCAATGTTCAGGTCACCGCGCTCATGCAGAATCATGATACCGGTGCTGACAATGGCCTTGGTCTGGGAGGCGATACGGAACAGGCTGTCTTCCTGCATGGGCACGTTGCCAGCGATGTTCTGCATGCCCTTGGCCGATGAGTAGGCGATGCGGCCGTCTTTGAGAATCAGTACCACGCTGCCGGCAATCTGGTTCTTGTCGATATAGGACTGCAGCACGTCATCCATCTGCTGCAGACGGTCGCGGTCAAAGCCAAGACGGTCGGCAGGTGTGCGGGCGAAGTCCTGGGCTGACACCGCAGGCGCAAACAGCGCCGTTGTGAGAGTCGCGGAAATCAGCAGCGCGGTGGTAAAACGGGCAAACAATGCCCCTGGCAGTAATGTCATAAGTCCCCCCCCCGGAGAATGACTGGCTTGATTTCAGAGAAAGACTGAAACCACAAGATCAAACAATGTCAGGAGTATACTGCCACAGAGCGCAGGCACAAACCCGTTGACCCGAAAGCCGGCCACTATCGCGGCTGAGAAGCGGAACCTGCAGGCGTGCAGCACGAACAGGAACAGACTGAAAGTCACGAGCGTGAACGGCAGGGTGACCAGTGTTACGACCGGCAGCAGCACGACATTGAGCAGACCGAGTACCACGGCCTCGCACAGGGCCGCCCACCACGAATCCACTTCCACGCCCTTGACCTGGCGGGCAATCATGAGAATCAGGATGCAGGTCAGCACTCGGTGAATCAGTAAAGACATCATGGTGAGGGGTTACCCAGTTCGGGTATTTACCCGGTACGGAGCAAGCACGATGCCAGAAATAAAAAAGCTATAAATAACATAGAGATATATTTGTTACGGCGTTACTGGACTGGATCCGATTGGCCAAATTCACCTACTCATGGGCAATCTTCGGGGCTGGCCATCAGGGTCGGTAAAAGGTAATCAGGCGGCCACAGGTGATGACGCCGATCCAGCACAGCAGTGATACCGCCGCCATCAGCTTAACCTTTGGCGGCATGTCGGCATTTGGGCCAAGCGCCCTGGCCTGCTCGAAGACAGTGGAATAGAAAAACAGCACGTTGGTGCCCGCGACCAACAGGAACAGCAGCTTGAACCGGAAGGCATCGTTGAAGATGTACTGGTCCGCGTCACCGAACACGAACAGAGTGCCGGTGCTGACGTTGATCAGAAAGCCGGCCACCCCGAAAGGAATGAGGCGGTGAATCGCCTTCAGGGGAATGCCTTTGGCCATTCCCAGCATGCGCAAATCGACCAGGCCCACCGAACCGATCAGCAGGCACAGGCCCATGAAGTGCAGGGACTCCGCCATCGGCCAAGACCAGTAGCCCTGTTCAATGAACCAGTCAGAAAGCCGGGTGCTTTCGAGCCAGTCGCTGATTGCCTGCAGTGTCGGGTTACGTGCCGTCGGGTTCATTCCGTCTAGATACTCATCAGGTGGTTATAGGTATACGCCAGCAAACGCCCCGCAATAATGGCCGCTGCCCACAGCAGAGAGGAAGCGATAGCCAGTTGCCTGAACCGTCGCGGCAGCGGACCGCTGTCATAGACGGGCCCAATCAGCACATGCCGGCTGAACCACTTCAGGTTCCACAAGGCCAGCGCGATACAGGCCAGCTTGATATAGAACACCGGGTTAGTCAGGGCCTTGGTGGGATAACCGATCAGCAGCAGGATGCCTGAGATGGCATTGACGATAAGCGCCAGCAAAGCCACCGGCAGAAAGCGCTGCATGAGAGTCAGGGGAATACCCTGTGCGATGCCAAGCACGCGTGCGTTGATGGCCAGCGCCACACCCACCAGGAAACCCATGCCCAGGGCATGAAAGACAATGGTGATGGGAAAGGCCATGTGCCAGCCGGTTTCACCACGCACCCACATGCTCAGGGGGCTGGTTTCCAGCCAGATGAAAAAGTCAGTCATGGTGTCGGGTGTTATGCCCCTGTTGCAATTCATACCTAGCATAGGCAAAGCCGCGCCGGGCTGGCAATGGCAAATGTGCGGGTTTGGTTATTTTGGCCGGCTGATAGTGTAAGATGTCGCTCTTTCGGCCTTGGCCTGGGCCGGTTAAGCCAGATTTCTCATTCGATGCATTCAGTTCCATGCATTGCTTACATACCCTGCTTACAGACACTGCATTAAGAAGATAAAGGAAAAGGACACACATGAAAATATCACTTCACGGCAGTATCACGGTAGCCCTTCTGGCCATGTGCCTGGTAGCCTGTAGCGGCGGCGATAACGCCGACAGTAGCACCACCATGGCACCCGCGGGCCAGAGCGCGGCCGCCACCACCCAGGAAGCCATTCCGTGCCCGTCCGATCCCGGCATTACCTACATCTGCGGCCTGATGAATGCCGAGGATCTGCTGATGGTGGGTGATACCGGCATGATCCTGACTTCCGGCATGTCGAATGAAACGACTAATGGTCACATGTACCTGGTTAATCCACTCGATGACAGCTGGGAAGAGCTAACCACCGGCCCGAACTATTCTGCCGACCATGACACGGCCATGTTTCCCAACTGCCCGGGTCCGATGGATGTCAGCAACTTCTCTTCCCATGGCCTGGCGTTGCGTGAAACTGCACCGAACACTTTCGACCTCTATATCACCAGCCATGGTGGTCGTGAAGCCATCGAGGCGTTTGAGCTGGATCTGAGCGAAGGCCTTGCCGAACTGACCTGGAAAGGCTGCGTCCTGCTGGACAGCGCCATCATGCACAACAGTGTTGCCATCCTAAATGACGGCGGCTTTGTTACCACCCAGTTCATGAACTGGGAACGCGGTATCGGTGAAGTGTTTGCCGAACCCAATGGCGGTGTGCTGGTCTGGCATCCGGGCAGTGAACCGGTGATGATCGACGGTACCATGCTCACCGGTCCCAACGGCATCGCCGTGTCTGAAGACAATCGCTACATCTTCGTGGCCTCATTCGGCAGCCGCGAACTGGTGCGTTTCGATACCGTCAGCACTCCTGTCGCCAAGGAGTCCGTCCTGCTCGACATTGTGCTGGACAACGTGCGCTGGGCGTCCGTGCCCGGCAAGTTGCTCACTGCAGGCGGTAACGCTGAGGGCGGTGGCTGGTCCGTTGTCGAAGTGGATGCCGACACCCTTGAAGCGGTCACCATTGGCAACTTTGATGGCAGCATTGCCATGCAGGGCGTGAGCTCGGCTCTGCAGGTCAACGATGAGATCTGGATCGGTACCTACAACGGCGATCGCATCGGCTATTTCACCAGGCAGTAATCTTTCAATCTTGCAGTTACCGGCGAATGGATATTCGCCGGGAGTATTCTATTTTCTATGAAAGGAGAAACCATGAACGCCTTCCGTTTAAGCCTTTGCACCCTGGCCGTGGCAGGCCTGACCTCTACCCAGGCTCTTGCTCAGAATGAACCTTTTGAAGCGAGTATTGCTCTCGGCTATGTCGGTACTACCGGTAACTCTGAAACCGACACCTACAATATGGAATACCTGATGACCCTCGTTCAGGAAATGTGGGATCACAACTTCAAGTTCCAGGCACTGGGTGCCAATGAAGACGGCATTGTCAAAGCCGAGCGCTACTACCTGGAAAACAAATCAGACTTCAACCTGGATGATAACCATTACCTGTACGGCAAGTTCACTTATCGTGATGACCGGTTCAGCGGTTTCGATTACCAGTCTTCGGCTTCACTCGGTTATGGTCGAGACCTGATCAATAACGATACCTGGAAACTAGAAGCCTTTGGCGGTGTCGGTTATCGCCAGAACAACCTGAGTGTGGGGGGCACAGAAGGAGAAACGATTTTCACGTTAGGTGAATCCGTAGACTGGCAGATCAGTGACAATGCGGCGCTCACTCACAGCCTGACCGCTGAAATCGGTGAAACCCGCACCATCACCACGTTTGAGGTGGGCCTGGAAACCAACATCATCGGCGACATTACCACCAAGATCGCCTTCCAGGCACGCAACAACTCCGACGTACCGGCAGGTGCCGAGAAAACCGACACCCAGACCTCGGTCAGCCTGGTGTATACGTTTTAAGGGTTACCAATTACAGTCGTAGGTCGGCATAGGGCGCAGCCCGTTTGCCGACATCAAGGTTGAGAGGTAGGCCGGAAGAGGCTTGCAGAGACGTCATCCGGCTTATGCTTGCGCAAAGGTCGGATTATTTACACCGATTGATCAACGCGTTGGTCGAGCCGTCAAATCCGGTGGTTTCGCCACCCGCGAACAGCGCGTTGTAAATATCCTTGCTGAGCACCTTGCCCAGTTCAACCCCCCACTGATCAAACGCATTGATGCCCAGAATCACGCTCTGGACATATACCTTGTGCTCATAGGCAGCAATCAGGCTGCCCAGGCTTTCCGGCGTCAGCGCTTCCAGCATCAGGGTATTGCTCGGGCGATTACCCGGTACCACCTTGTGTGGGGCCAGGGCTTTTACCGTCGCGTCATCGAGTCCCGCAGCTTTCAGTTCCGCTGCCGCATCTGCCAGACTCTTACCGTTCATCAGCGCCTGACTCTGGGCAAAACAGTTGGCCAGCAGTTGCTGGTGCATGTCCTTGTTGGTGCTGCCGGTTTTCGCCACCGCAATGAAATCCGCCGGTATCAGGTGTGTGCCTTGGTGCAGAAGCTGGTGGAAGGAATGCTGGCCGTTCGTGCCCGCACTGCCCCAGACGATACCGCCGGTAGCCGTTGTCACCGGCTCACCGTCACGGGTGACTGATTTGCCCAGGGATTCCATGTCCAGCTGTTGCAGAAATGCCGGAAACAAATGCAGTGACTGGCTGTAGGGCAAAATGGCGCGCGATTCCGCGCCGTGGAAATTCAGGTACCAGATATCCAGCAGGGCCATCATGACCGGCAGGTTGGTCTGCAGATGAGCACTGCGAAAATGCGCATCCATGGCGTTGGCCCCGGCCAGCAGCTTGCGGAAATTGCCCATGCCAATCCCCAGGGCGACCGGCATGCCAATGGCTGACCACAGGGAATAACGTCCACCTACCCAGTCCCACATGGGGAAGATATTGTCCTCGGCGATGCCGAAGGCCTTCGCTTTTTCAATGTTGGTACTGACTGCGACAAAATGCTTGGCCAGATCGTCTTTGTTCGGCTGGATATCCAGGAACCAACGCCGCGCTGCTTCGGCATTGAGGCTGGTTTCGAGCGTGGTAAAGGACTTGGAGGCAATTACAAAAAGAGTGGTGGAGGGATCCAGTCGGGCCAGGGTCTGTTCCAAGTGGCTGGGGTCAACATTGGAAACGAAATGGCACTGGATGCCATCCAGGTGGTAATCCGCCAGGGCGGTATACACCATCGCCGGACCCAGGTCAGACCCACCGATGCCCAGATTGACGATATCGGTGATGGGATCACCGGCATAGCCGCGCCATTCCCAGCTTGTGACATCCTGCACAAAGCCCGCCATCCTGTGCAGGGTCTCATGCACCAATTGGTCATAGGGCCGGCCAGTGTCAGGCGAGCGCAAGGCCACATGCAGGGCAGGGCGCTTTTCCGTATTGTTGATCTCTTCCCCGTCAAACATGTCGGCAATGGCCTGCTCCAGCCCGGCCGCCTGTGCCAGCGCGTCCAGCAGCTCCAGGGTCTCGGCGGTAACGCCATTCTTGGAGAAGTCCAGCAGCAGCCCGGCCGCCTCCAGGCTGAAGTCATCAAAGCGATCGGGATTGTCGGCAAAAAAGGCGGCGATAGACTGATCGGCCAGGGCCGTTTTATGGGCCGCCAGGGCCTGCCATTCGGGGCTGGAGGTGAGCGAGGACACGGCGGCTCCTGTCTGATTTGGTGAGCATCAAAGTGTATCGTAAATATTGATCAAAGGGGTGGACATTGGTAGACTGCGCGGCCTGAAATGATGGTCGGTTCACAAAGACCTTGCCGCCCTCCAGGCAGGCATTTCGACGCTTTTCGCCGGCATAGCTCAGCCGGTGGAATAGAAAGCAGCAACTGCTGAATTGAATCTGTATTTAATAGAGCACAGTTTTTGCCGGCATAGCTCAGCCGTGGTAGAGCAACTGACTTGTAATCAGTAGGTCCCGAGTTCGACTCTTGGTGCCGGCACCAAATCAAAGGCTCGATCAGTCATGGTCGGGCTTTTTTTTGGGCTCTGGTTTTGCAAACAACATCTCCGGTCAGGCCCGTGCTGAAAATTCCCGGTGACGACCTTCCTGAAAATGCCCAAAATACCCTCAGATTAAGCGAATGTGGGAATTCCGCGATTTCTGCCTGCGGGCGTAATTATTCGTGATCACAAAGGGGTCAACATACCGGAGTCATGACAGGAGTCCCCATGTTCTGCTGCTCCTCTCGGCAGTCGCTACTGCCATTTACCAAGCTTACTTCTTTGTTTGCACCTCGCCCCGGATATTTCCTGTAGGCCGGGTTGCTCGCTTGTCAGTCACTGGTGGCTCAGCCGGGTCTTGCCAGTATCGACTGGCTGCACGGCGAAGCAGATTGTGAGACTGCCAGGGCGGCGCCTGATTATGTTGAATGGCAGCAGGTCACTTATACCGCCAATACCTTTATCTTTCATCAAAACAAATGCTCCAACTTCGACCCCCCTTTTGTGTACTTGTTCGTGGGTGAGGATACATCCCTGTTGATTGATACCGAGGCTGCCGAAGCGGGTGGACCGATGCGTCTTCAATTGGTGCGCGACATTACCGGCTCGCTACTGGTAGTGGCGCATTCCCATGGGCATGGCGACCATACGGCGGGTGATGAGGCGTTTGCCAAAGCAGAGGCTGTGGGACTGGTCGGTACCGGAGCTGAGGCCGTGCAGGCCTTTTCGGTTTCAGCAGTTGGCCCAATCAGGCTGCGACCCTGGATCTGGGCAATCGCCCGCTGGAGTTGCAGCCTATTCCTGGTCATATCGTGGATGACCTGGCTTATTACGATCCAGCCACCCATCTGCTGGTAACGGGTGAGACGCTTTATTCGGGACGTCTGTATGTCAGGGACTGGTCAGGTTACCAGCCAGCATAGACCGGTTGCATAAGTGGATCATGGATAAGGACATGGCCTATGTGCTGGGCAGGCATATCGAGATGACCGCTGAGCCTGATGTGGATTACCCGATTGAAACCACCTATCTGCCGAATGAGCATCCGCTAACACTGACGACTGAAGACATTGCCCGATTACGTGAGGCTGTGACATCCCGCGCGGAGGCTGAACGGGTTTGCCTGGGCGGCTTTATCATCTGGCCGCTCTGAGCCAGAAGCTGTTCAACTGGCATTAGCCAAAGACGCTGCCTAGTAGTTCCAGCCAAACGGGGTGTTGGCTGGGACTTCTTCCATGAAGGCTTCCACGGCCTGGATGCGGTCATCGTAAATCTTGAACATTTCCCAGACAGACAGCTCGCCCTCGCCGCGCATGAGAGAACCTGGTCCGAAATTCATGCGCAGCCAGACGATACCCAGGTGTTCATCGACAGCAGCCACATGGGCAACGATCCCCGCCAGTGTGGGCAGGCGCTGCTCGCGAATGTTGTCGCAGCCGGGCAGGAAAGCACAGCTCGGGCCGGCCATGAGCTGGCCATTTTCAAAGCGGTAGGCGTCTGGGGAAAAGCGGGCGTCCGCGGTCACGAAGCTGCCGACACGCAATCCTTCCGGGTAGCGCAGAGCCAGCTCAATCATTTCTGCGCGGGTGTTACGCTGATCCTCCGGGGGAATGATGTTCATGGCCGGGCTTGCGGCAATGACCTCGACAGGATTGAAGATCATGCCTTCTTCGCGGCTGCGCACCACCATGGTGTCCACTTCGGTGATGAGCCCGTCGACAATTTTCAGTCGGATTGCCACCAGCACAGGACTGCCGTTTTCCATGGTCAGCACATGGGTGCCGGCTATACCGGTCCTGACATCCAGCACATCCTGCCGAAACGTGCCATAGCCTTCGATGGTTGCCCAGAGGCCTTCCCCTAGCATTTTCTGCTCATGGTCCTCGGTAAAGCGCACAGAGTCGGCCAGTGGCAGCAGGTTGGGGTCATGCTTGAGTTGGGCATCCAGGTAATGCGTCAGATGCAGCTGCAGGCAGTCACGATCACAGGACTGGGCATAGGCACCTGGCAGCCAGCAGACAAACAGCAACAATGGAAAAAGATTACGCATGGCGAGCCCTTGGATATTCAAATGGCTGTATTTCGGCAATAGTACCGTATTTGGCCTGGGCATTGGGGCGGGGTAGGCCATTAAAAGCCACCGTGATTCTAGGCATTTCCATGCGGCATGGATGAGGCTGGCAATATTGTCTTTGTGTTCACATAATATGGTTACTAATAAAAATAAGCGTCTGGGGGAATTCATGGGGATGAAACAAAATACGTCAAAGAGGGTTGATCGCCGCAACTTTCTGCGTTGCCTGGGAAGTGCTTGGACCGCGCCGTTTCTTGGGGGGTGGCAGGTTGCCAAGGCCCAGCCCGGAACACGCATTATCCTGCTGGGCACCCAGGGTGGGCCCAACTTCAACCTGGCGCGTGGCGAAACGGCAACCCTGCTGTTGGTGGATGATCGTCCCTACCTGATAGATTGCGGTTACGGCACCATGACAGCCCTGCAGAAAATCGGGGTCAATTACCTGACTGTACCGGATATTTTTCTCACTCACCTGCACGATGATCATATTGCTGACCTGGCCTCACTGCTCAGTCACCAGTGGACCCAGGGCAGGGTGAAGATGACGCGCATTCACGGACCCTACGGGACAGACAACGTGGTTGAGGGCATCATGACTTTCGGCGCGGCCAATGCCGACATCCGCTTTGTGGATGAAGGGCGCAGCATTCGCATGCCGACCCGTTTCGAGGCGCAGGTAGTGGCAGCCACGGATTCACCACAGGTGATTTTCGAAGACGACCGGGTTCGGGTCAGCAGTATCGAGAACAGCCATTTTCCGGACTGGGCCAAGGCAGAGATGGCGCATCGTTCCCTGTCCTACCGTTTTGACACTGCTGACCGCTCCGTGGTGTTTTCCGGCGATACCACCTACTCGGAAAACCTGATTACGCTAGCGCGTGGCGCTGATGTGCTGGTCACTGAGGTGATTGAACCGGTGCTGACGCGGCAGTGGTTCGAAGAAGTGGTGATTGCCGGTAACTACCAGGACAACCCGGAAAATATCTGGACCCACATCCTGGAAACCCACCTGAAAACCGAAGATGCCGGACGCATTGCTGAAGCCGCAAACGTGGATACGCTGGTACTGCATCATTTGCTGCCGGGCAATCTGAGGAAAGTCGGTAATGAAGTGTATCTGGAAGGAATCCGGCGTCACTTTGCCGGTAAAGTCATCGTAGGTCACGACCTGCTGGAAATCTGAGGCCAGCAGGCCGCGTCCCTTGATTGATCAGGGGGTGTCGAAAGCAGGACCCTGGCCCTGGGCACCCAGTTCGGTCTGGCGGCGGAAGAATTCATCGGTCAGGTCTTCGCGAGAAGCGCGCTCGGCCTCACCGGCATCGATCATGGCCCACTGTTCCCTGGTGCGGCACACAGATTCCTTCATCTTGGTGCCGGGCTGGGAGAAAGACCGGCATTCGCGTTCGCTGCTGGCAACCGCCTCGCCGTCTTCACCGGGGCTCGTGCAGGCACTGCCTAAAACAGCAAAACCTGCCACCAGTAAAATGCCAATGCCGTGCTTGAGTTGCTCATCCATAAGATTACCCCCTGATAAGCCGTTTCCTAGTCGAGGTTCTTGGCCGCCGTTTCCCAGTTGGGATTGCTGCACAGGCCGCAGTCTTCACCGACAAACATCTTGCCGGCTTCCTCATCACCCTTGAAGAAATACAGCAGCCAGTTGGAAGCCACGTTGGCGTATTCACCGCCACCGGGGTGGTAAACCGTGGCCGTATGGCCGGCATTGTCGCGGGCACCGTAGAAAGTCGGCACATGATCGACCCGTTCGAAGTTCATGCGGGAGGGCTCATACATGAAGTCGACATCGCCGCCGTTGATGAACAGGGTCGGGCCATTCAGGAAAGCCAGTGACTCGGTGGTGGCACGACCGGCCTGGGCACCCGGGCCCGGTTCGGACAAACCGGAGTTGAACAGGCCGACAATATCCACGCGCGGATCGAGACCGGCAGTAGCGGACATGAAGCCGCCACAGGACTGGCCCATCAGCGCGATATGTTCGAGGTCGATCTTGCCTTTCAGGTGCGAGCCATCACGTTCGTTTTCGGCAAATGCCCAGTCGATCGCCGCGCGCATGTCGCTCGGGTCGGCATTGCGGCGGGCTTCTTCGCCTTCGGCCGGTTCAATGGGAATTGTGGTCATGACAATGAAGCCGTGAGAGGCGATGGTTTCCAGAAAGCCGCCATAACGACGCCCGTCAATGGCGCAACCGCCATTACCCCAGACCAGCAGGGGCATGTTGTCGTCTTCCGGGAACGCACCCAGACTGATCGGACGAATGACCAGGAAGCCGGGGTCATCATAATCGGCCACAGCCGCTTCCCAGGTCACGGCATAAGGACCAGGCTCAGCCAGTGGTGCGCCTTCCAGCGGCAGCTGGCGCATGATCATTTCCATGGTGACGCCCGGCGGCTGGGCCAGCGCCAGCGAGCCAACCAGCAGCAAACTGACAGCGGTAGTGATGCGATGGATTACAGACATTGATATCTCCCTCATGATCTTGTTTTTTTATGTTTGGATCATTGTCGCGCACATCTCGTGCAGGGGACAAGCTATGCCGGTGGTTTGGCCGCAAGGGATCTTGCCTAGGGCAACAGCACGGTGCGCACCGTAATTATTGAATTCTCAGATGTGATTAACATAACTCCTTGAATTTTTGAAAAAAACCACGCATTCTCTTACGCATTAATGACTCATAATCGCACCAGCAAAGCGGGGGCAAATGTCTTCCTTTGCGGGCAGCAAGTCATAAAAAGCACAGGAAAATCTGTGTCCTATGTCGCGGCAAGTTGGCAAAGGTATGAAACAGGCTTGCCAACAATCACTCAATGCCGGGGTTCATCAGTCGCCGATAATCTTGCCGGCAATGAATGGCTTGAAGGAATTCACTATTTTTAAACCATCGGAAAAATACAAGAACATCTACCGTGCCGGTATCCTCTACCTGGCCGGTGCCTGGCTGTTGGTGCAAACCATCATGTCGTTAACACCGGTGTTCGACTGGCCGCCAATATTTGGCTTTGGCATCATCTTCATGCTGATACCTGGTTACCCGATTGTGATGTTGATGACCTGGGCCTATGACGCCACGCATAAGGACTCGGGGTGGGACAAGGCCGAGGATGCACGCCGTGCCAGCGGCAAGACAGGCAAGGGTTTCGAAATTACCCTCGCGATCATGCTGGGATTGGCGATGGCAGTCGTCTTGCTGGATATTTTCTTGCTGCCTGATTACGACATGCCGCCGCAGGAACCTGCATCAGCCAGCCAGTCACAGTGAGTTCACAGGTATTACGACTGTTCGTCTGGATTTGATGAAACTGCTAAAACACAGCCCCCGCACTCTCTTGGTACTGGTGTTGCTGACAGGTGCGTGCTCCCGGGAAGAGCCTCGCATTGCGCGGGAGGTTCCTGCCAGCCAAGAAGTCATTGCAGCTGTTGACCGGGCACTGGCAGCAGCTGGTGTCTCAGGCGCGCCGGAAGCGCCAATCGATGACAAGTCCATTGCCGTACTGCCCTTCAGCGATCTCAGTGAAAATGGTGACCAGGCTTATTTCGCGCAAGGCCTGAGTCATCACCTCATGAATCGCCTGGCTACCATACCTGAAATGCAAGTGGCCGGACGCGAATCCTCTTTTTACTTCCAAGACCGGGATGCGATGCCCAGTGATATAGGTGAGGCCCTGCAGGTAGCTAATATGTTGCGTGGCAGTGTAAGCCGTTCTGGCAATAACCTGCGCGTGACGACGCAACTGGTCAGGGCTGATGGCGATGATGAAATTGTTGAAAGTACCGAAATTTGGTCGCAGACATTTGAGGGGGAACTGGCGGATGTTTTTGCCATACAGGACGAGATTGTCGCCGCGGTGTTGTCTGCCCTGAACGTCACGCGGAACCCAGGTGAGCTTGTGGTATCGGGTATGACAAATGATACCGATGCCTATGACAGCCTGCTGCAGGCCCAGGCCCTTTACCATCAGTTCAGCCCGGACAATGTAATTAGTGCCATCAACCTGCTGGAGGAGGCCGTTCAGATTGATTCGCGGTTTGGCCAGGCCTGGCTGATGCTTGGCACTATCTATGACGAAAGCCAGTTGATCCTGTCACAGGGTCAGGCCATGGATTTTCCGGCACAGGCCGCCATGGCGTTTGCCCAGGCTGAGCAACAGGCACCCCAGATGCCGGCACTCATGCTGGTGGAAGCCGGCAAACTGCGCGATGCCGGCCGCTTCCTGGAAGCGGAAAATATGTACCAACAATATTTTGCGCAATATGGCTATTCCATGGCGCGTGCCATGGAAGAATACGGCCACATGCTGGCACGCACGGGGCAGTTCAATGAGGCTATTGCCATGTTCAACCGTGCCCGCCGTGCCGACCCTTTTTCTCCGCGTTTTATCCATCAGTTGGCGCTTCATGAGCTCGTTCGTGGTCAGACCCCGGAAGCCACGCGGTTGACAGCGTATGGTATGGAGTTGGACAGCGAGGAGTTGCTGTTTCATGCCCTGGAATGGCAAGTGGCCATGCGTGAGGGGGAACTGGATGAGGCGGCGGCCCTGATTCGCGAATATTTCGAATTCCGGCAAAACAACGAAGACTCGATCATCTCCCGCCAGTTCATGGAAACCTTTGCCGACATTCTCGAGCTGAATGATTTCGACACATCAACAGACGCTATTATCGACATGATCAATGACCCGTCAGTGTCGCCTTTGGAGCTGGGCTATGTGGCACGCCTGGTAGCACTGATGGGACAACCGGAAATTGCCCTGGATTACTTTTTTGCAGGCGAAGCCGATGCCGCGGTCTGGGACAAGGTGTTTGACGACATGCGACGTCTACCGGATTTCAACCGCCTGCTGCAGGAAAAGGGCATGGTGGATTACTGGCGCGAAACCGGCAAATGGGGCGACTTCTGTGTGGCTGCCGGGGGGCGTGACTTTGTGTGCAAGTGAGCCGGACATTCGTTGCCGCATTACGCGAAAGTTCGCAGTGTTTTGATTATGACCATGCCGGCAAACGGCTTTGGGGCCTATGCCGACCTACAATACTTTGATGGGTTTGTAGGTCGGGATAGGGCGCAGCCCGTTTCCCGACACCAAACCTGCCTAAACCTCTTCCTCTTCCCGATGATTCCAGATAAACCCGATCGGATTGCGCTGTTCCGGTTCCTGGATTTCGATGGCAAAGCACAGCATCTGCACGGTGGACTGGTGCGCAAACAGGGTGACCGGGCTGCCCTGGAGCAGGCCCTCGATGCGAATGCCGATGAAGGACACCCGGGCCAGTTTCATCACGTTGACCTGGATGCCGCCATGGAGAATGGCCATCACGGCAAGCTGGTCATTCTGCGGTAACTGCCCGCGCCAGGCTTTGACCTCGCTGGCTAGTGAGGCCAGAAACACGGCCGCGCTGCGGTATTTGTTCTATTTTTCCATGCTGCAGTTGGCAGGCAACGGGCAGTACAACTGTTCCCTGTCGACGGCCGGGGGCTTGAAACCGGGCACGGGTGAAATCTGGCGGTACAGGTTTTCCATGACGCCTTCGAGTGGCTTTGCAGTGGAGTGGTCGGCCATACGGTTTCCCTTTCTGGTTTTTCAGATTATGGGCTCAGCGTACTGCATGGGGGTTCGCGGCTGAAGTCATGGTCTTTTCCCTAAAGTTTTTCGCGGCATAAGCCGCTCCTACGGGCAGCTCTTGTCTTTAGCTGAAGCCTTGGTCTGTTTACCTTGAGTTGTTCGCGGCTGAAGCCGCTCCTACGGGTAGCTTTTGTGGGTAGGAGCGGTTTCAGGGGAGTAGGTCGGCATAGGCGCAGCGCGCCGTTTGCCGACACTAACCCGGTCAGATAATAGCTATTGTCGGCAAACGGACCTTCGGCACTTTGCCGACCTACAACACTTTTGCAGGTAGGAGCGGCTTCAGCCTCGAACCACCGTCAGGGTGACACCGGCCCATCAAGCAGGTACAGCTCCTTCAGAATGGCCTGCCACTCATCATACTGTTCATCCAGCGTGCCGCTGAGGTGGTAAAGGGAATCTTCCAGTGTGATATCGGTTGGCAACACTTCGTTGGTGAAGCCTTCGTTGATTTCGGCCAGATACTGGTCCTGCATGCGGGCCCAGCGGTAATTGTTGTAGCTCTCGCGCAACGCCATGTAACTGCCGCGGCGGAAGTCGCTGTCCTGGCTTTCGCGGTTGACCTTGTCGGCTTCACTGGCGCGTTGTTCCCGGCGGTAGCGGCGCCACAGGTCATAGACCGGTTTAATGCTAACAAAGAAGCTTTCGTACTGTTCATCGACGACATCGATAAACACGTACTCGTGCTCACGAATCTCCAACACTCGCTGCAGAAACGGATCGTTGTCTGCCGGGTAGCGTAAAAGGGTGTAAAGGCCGCTGTCATCCTGTTGCAGATAGCTGGCGAAGACATCAGGGGCCAGGGCCATGGCGTAGCGCAGGGTGGCTATTTTGCGGATGGCTTCGATGTCCCCGGCACCCAGGCTGTCATACACGGTCGCCAGGTCATCGGCAATCTCACCATAGAGATACAGAAACGGATCGGTGCCCAGTACCGGCTGGTTCAGGGAAACGCTTTCCATGGCTGTACCCGTGTAGGTTTTGTCTGCCCACACCCTGCCGGTTGCATCAATGGCTGTCAGGGCCATTACCAGAGTGCTGCCGTCGGACTGAACGATACTGGCACTGATCTGCAGTTCAGCGCCGCTATCCGTGTCTGGCAGCAGGCGTACGGCGCCCCAGCGGCCACTGTTTTCTAGGGTGAGTTTCAGGAAGGAGGGCAGATAGCGGGCTTCTGCCTGGCGCACGGCCGGAAAGATCTGCTGGGCCTGTTGCACGCGACTGTCATCCGGCAGGTTCATGTCAAACCCGCTGATACTGACATCAAGCAATGCCTTGTCGGCAGGCTGTGCATGGCATATCAACGCCAGGCCTAGGGCAGCCACGAAAACCCACGCGCGCATCAGTTGTTCACCTGCTGCGGGTTGCGGCGGCAGACATTGTTGCGGGTCAGTGTCAGGATGCAGTCGATGTCGGTTTCCGGAACCTCGTAGCGGCGATAGTAGTTACTGATGGTGATGGGCGAGGCGACCTGGCTGGATGACACCGTGGTGGTGATATTGAGCTGCCTGCCGTCGCCGGACATCGTGACCTGGTAGAGAATTCTCAGGCCATCACCCAGGTTGAGCTGAAACAGCAGCTGTTCACCGTTCCAGCCGCACTGTTCAGTGCCAAACGGTGTTACCGTACTGGCCACCTGGCGGTTGAAGAATTCACAGAATAGGGCGAAGTCTTCCTCGCGGTCGATCGAGATGCGGGAGCGATCTTGGGTGATTTCCAGCAGCGGCATGCGCGTGATTTCTTCGGTGAAACGGGCCAGGCCAACGACCGCTTCCATGGAGGCGCCGGCAGCAGGGCCGGTAATGAAAGTGCCGCTGCGATTGAGTCCGTCAGACTGGGGATTGAGCCGGCGCTGGACGTCGTACAGGTACAGGTTGAACTCGGTTTCAAAGTCATCACTAAGCTGGTAATCCTTTTCCCAATGGCCGGACATATCGACCACCTCATAGGCGACTTCCTCGTTGATGCGCGGCGTCTCGGGCGTACTGCAGGCGGCCAGCAACAGCGTGGCAACGAGTATCGAAGTGCGGCAAAGCCGGTAACAAGTGTTGATCTTCAGCAAGACGTCAGCCGGGGAAATCTGGTTTGATGGACATGTTGGATGCCATGGTAACAAAGTTTAAGGATTTGAAATCTGTTTCCCTGCCGCCATATTCCAGAAGAGCCTGAGGCATAATGCAGTGCTGGAAACATCTTTCCAGGTTGTGGTCATTAATGTCTATTGCCAATGAACAGCGGCTGAATCCCGAAGCCATCTGAGTACTCAGCTGAAATATCAAAAAACAGTCGCGTCCCCAGCTCGATGTTGACCTGGCCGGCTTTTGCGGCGAACTGGATCTTGCCCCGCTGCAGGAATTGCACGTGGAGGGCAATGACCTGCATCACTTTCAGGATGGCTGGTACCGCAGTTTTGCGCCGGGCTTTCGGGTTCTGCATCGCACCACCGGGGTTATGACCTTGGCCACGTCTGACTTCGTCGAAGAGGCCGGCTTCCGCCATGCCGAGCCGCTGCTGCGTACCGCCAAGGCGGCCAGCCTGACCCGCTTTCCCCTGGCCGGCATGGATGAAACCCTGCTGGTGATCAACCTGCACGCATTGAATTTCAGCTGGGGATGCTGTCCTATCGCCAGCAGCTGCATGACCTGATGCATATCGACATGCACGACGGTCCGGTGATTTTCGCGGGAGATTTCAATGCCTGGCACAACCAGCGCCAGATGCTGCTGGAGGAATTTGCCTCGCATCGCGGACTGCACGCGTGGGGTTCGAGGATGATCGGCGCATGCGCGTGTTCGAGCGTTGCCTGGACTACATGTTTGTCCGTGACCTGAAAGTGCGCACTGCACTCGCCCTCGACGCCGAGGGTTCCGACCACAATCCGCTGCTGGCTACGGTCAGTTTCTGAGAGCGATCACCGTTTCTAAAGAGAACGGGCGAGATTGACCACATCAGACCAGTCCGGCCTGACGCGATAATTTTCTTCGAAAAACTTGGCTAGGATTTCCCCGGCCGGACTGATCAGCATGATACCCGGCTGCGGAATGCCATAACCGAAGCTGTCCGGCGCCATGTCAGTATTGAGGATATTGAAGGCATTCACGTGCTTGATTGCGTCATCGTGGAGCAGGGCAAAGGTGATGCCTTCATCCTCCGCTACCATGGCCAGGGTAGCGACCGGGTCGTAAGTGATGGTGGCGACATTGAAGCCGGCGGCCCTGAAGTTTTCGACGGCGCCCTGCAGACCGGTGAGCTGGGCCTTGCAGTAGGGACACCAGTCAAAGGAGCGGTTGAACACCAGCATCAGGCCCTTGCTGCCGGTGAGCGTTGCCAGGGTCTGGATCTCGCCGTGCTGGTCAGGTGCCTCCAGCACCGGAATGGTTGCGCCGACCGGAAAGTTCGGGGCCCAGACAAACTCCCCGGCGGCTTCCTGCGGCCGGGCTGTGGTGGCAATCAGGACAAGAGCCAGCAGGGCGGTGGCCTGGATCAACGGGTTTTTGGCAAGTGGCATAAGGTGGCTCCTGAAAAGTGGTGAACGGCTGTCAGAGGGGATCAACCATGACGGGTTTTCCTTTCAGACTGAAGGGCTATTGCCGTCATCGGGGGCTGACAGTGATCAAAATATCGACACTGATGTTGGCTCAATATCAGCCCTCATGGACAATAAATCCAATAGTTTTATGCACATACGCAATTCTCGTAAGAATGCTGTTTAAGAGTTCTTAATAAATACCCTGTCGGCAAACGCTAGAAATACAACCTATTGATAAATAAGAATTTTATTTAATGCTGCCTGCACAGGGATCGGCCGGCGTGAACTGATTTTGAACACGGGCGCTATCCGCCCACAAAATTCTGCACAGTTTTATCCACAGGATGGTGTGTGCAGATGTACTGTGGATAAATTTTTGCGCGAGAATCCCCCGGCACCAGCCATTGGGCGGTGTGCTGAATCCTCCTATAATGCGCCAGTCTTTTCCCCGGAGTGGCCATGAGTACACGCCATATCATCAGCCTGCAGGTGCGCGATTACGAATGCGACCTGCAAGGTGTGGTTAACAACGCGGTTTACATGAATTACCTGGAGCATGCGCGGCACGAATTCCTCAAGGAGCGCGGCGTTGATTTTGCCGAGGTTACCCGCCAGGGCATTCACCTGGTGGTGGTGCGGGCAGAGCTGGAATACAAGGCCTCCCTGACCAGTGGCGACAGTTTCACCGTCAGCACCCGCTGTACCCTGGAAGGCCGGGTCAAGATCGTGTTCCTGCAGGAAATCACCCGGGCGGCCGACAACAAGGTCATGCTGGCCGGACAGATCACGGCCACGGCCCTCAATGAGCGGGGCCGCCCGTTTGTACCCGAAGACATCCTAGCCCGCATCAGCTGATTCTCTGTATCGCTGTTTTCACAGCTTTCACACCCTAAACTTTTTTCAGCCGGTTTAACCCTTTTTCATCGTTCGCCCCTTTACAGCCGGGAACCTGACACTTTCTCCCAGGGAGCAGACAACGATGAAAAAGAAAATCCTGACAACTGCTATTAGTACCATCCTCGGTGTTGCCGTGATCAGCGCCTGCTCCATCAGGACCGAACAGCCAGGCACCGACCAACCCGCACCGGGAGTCAATCGTCACCAGCAGCAGTCCGAAACCATTCGGGAAGGGGCTATCCGGGTCGATGACGGGGCCGCGGAGGCTTCAGCGCTTGAGGAGGCAGCGGGCAATGCTGCCACCCTGGCTTCAGAGGACGTCCAGGCTGCCCGCCGTGACATCCGGGATGGCCAATTGGCCTATCGAGAAGACCGCGACGCCTTGTTAAAGGAAATCGCCCGTTTGCGGGCGGAAGGCGAGTCTGAGGCTGCCGACATGGAGGAAAATCTGTTCCCGGAAAGCTGTCCTGGCACGGATATTGACGCCGTCCTGGATGCCCTGGTCACGCCCAGAAAATCCATTTTGACGAGGACTGTGGCGGGCGTTATCCTTCGCCCCGATATCAACAGTAGTGCTGCATGGAGGAGTCAATGGCGCCGTCTAAAGCTACAGTTTCTGAAAGCCCCCTTCCCAAAATCGGTAATAAAGCCCCTGCCTTTACCCTGCAGGACCAGAACGGCGACAAACACAGTCTCAAGGATTACCAGGGCAGTGTGGTGGTCCTGTATTTCTATCCCAAAGCCATGACACCGGGTTGTACTGTCCAGGCCTGCGGCATTCGCGACAGTGAAAAAGCTCTGAAAAAAATGGGTGTGAAAGTGCTGGGCGTGAGCATCGATCCCTGGGCTCGCCTGGGCAAATTCGCCGAACGCGACAACCTCAATTTCACCTTGCTGTCGGACGAGGATCACCAGATTGCCGACAAGTTTGGCGTCTGGGGCCTGAAAAAATTCATGGGCCGGGAATTCATGGGGCTAAAGCGCACAACTTTCATCATCGACAAAGACGGCAAGGTGCGTCACATCATGGAAAAAGTGAACACCAAAACCCATCACGACGATGTTCTGAAGTGGATCAAGGATAATCTTTCCTGACGTTTTCCAGGCATTAAGCAACGGTAGGTTTGCGGGATATGAAACTTTTTTGCAAGCAGTACTCTGAAGTCGGCGAACCCCTCATTATTCTCCACGGCCTGTTCGGCAACCAGGGCAACTGGGGCCAGCATGCCAAATTCTTTTCCAACGCTTTTACCGTTTACGGCATGGATCATCGCAACCACGGCCGCTCGGAATGGAGTGACGGCATGAGCTACCAGACCATGGCCGCCGATGTGCGTGACACCATGCGTCTGCACCGGATCGAAAGCGCCCATTTCATCGGCCATTCCATGGGTGGCAAAACAGCCATGCAACTGGCCCTGACCTGGCCGAAGCTGGTAAAGAAGCTGGTCATTGTGGACATCGCCCCGGTTGCCTATGAGCCGCATCATGACGCCATTTTCGAAGGCCTGGGCATTCTTGACCTGGACCTGCTGGACAGTCGCCATGATGCTGATGAGGTGGTTGAGGAATATGTGCCAGAAAAAAGCGTGCGCGATTTCCTGCTGGCCAACCTGATCAGGGACGAGGAAGGCAACTTCACGTGGCGCATGAACCTGGATGCTATCCGCAAGGGTTACAAGGACCTGATCAGCGGGCTGACCGGGGAAGCCCCCTTTGAAGGGCAGACCCTGTTCCTGAAAGGTGGCAAATCCGACTACATTCTCAAGAAACATGAGAAAGAGATCGGCAAGTTGTTCCCGAACTCATCCATCGAGCAAGTCGACGGCGCCGGTCACTGGCTTCATGCCGAGCAGCCGGAATTGTTCCAGTCGATGGTCTACAAATTTCTGAAATAAACTCTCTTTTCGAGAATGCC
>JBMTQX010000038.1:0-28347 GCA_049446715.1 Pseudohongiellaceae bacterium | reverse complement strand
CGCCGCCACCAATACTGGGCGCATAGTGAACGGCATACTCCAGGCCTTCTATACGGTGTGCAGGATGTGGCAGCAATTTTTCCTTGGTCGTCTTCACTTCCTGCAGATAGCCCTGGTAACGCGCCTGCTGGGTCGACAGTGTGATCTGCAATTCACAGTTGGCCAGTATCTGCTCTAGAAGCACCTGTATGCCAGATGGGGGCCAGGCCTCACAGGCAGCCCCGGGCAATGTCACCGTGAATTCGAGTGTATGTTCGGGCGTTAGCAGAAAAACCAAGGTGGATGACGTCGTGTCTGCCTGACCGGGAGTGGGGGTGGCCGACACGCTGGCTTGCGGCTGCAGTGACGCCAGTTTTGTTGCGAAAAGCACTTCCAGTGATGACATGCCAGCTACCGGGTCACCCGCCAGGCATGGCTATAGAAAATCCGCGATGCTCATTATAGTCACATTCCCGTTCTGGACATGTGCCGGCAACACACTATGGCAGACATGAACCTTGGAAGCAGCGCAAGGGCCGGCAGACATGTCAGCATTAGTGCATAACTGGAATATTGCATCATTAGAGTGCGTGGATTGCGCCCGGCTGACCGCGATATTCCCTGAATGGCCCGGTTCCAAGCCCTTTATCCATGGCGCATTTTTTGCATGCTCCAAGCACATTCAACGAGTGAGAAGTCACTTGCCCGAAGCAGGATGCGCCCATGGGTGAGACGCCCTCATGGGGGCAAGTGATGCAATGAATTGACTGATAAAGAGACTGATGAACAACAGGATCAATCCAATGCATACCAGCCAACGCTGTATGAGGCTCAACATCAGGATAAGACCAATGCTGGTGCATTCCATTATCAATAATCTGGAGAAAACCCTATGTACCATTCCTTCAAACAGCGTACTGCTGTCTTAGCCCTGTGTCTGTTTGCCATGACCGCATGCTCCAACGATACCAGCGAACCAGTTGCCATGACTGAGCCGGCTGAAACACCCATGGATGATCCCATGGCCGCCAACCTGGCCGTGGCAGAGTCCATGATCGATGCCTTTTATTCGTTTGATCCGGATGCGCTCGGAGCGATTCTTGAAAATGCCGGTGATTCCAAAGATTCGCTGCTGGGTTACCAGGCCTGGGCGGAGGGCGGCCATTACACGGTCCTGAATCGCATTGGCTGTTCCAGCGAAGATGGCACACCGAACAAGATCACCTGCCCGGTTACCGTCAAGGACGATCCGGTTCAGGCCCTGCAGACCGGATACGATGTCACGGATACGTTCCACCTGACTTTCGAAGACGGCGTGCTTGTCAATGTACGCACCAGTTCCGATGACCAGCCTATCTACCGCGATGCCCGTGTGTGGGTCGCTGAAAACATGCCGGAAGTGATGGAAGGTCCCTGCAAGCGGGTGGATGGCCTGCGGGAAACCCCGGGCGAATGCGCCGTGGCCATGACTGCCGGCTATGCCGCATACAAGGCTTACCTGGATGACCTGAAAGTCAAAGCATCCATGGACGATGCCTTCGTCATTGCCGTGTTCGAAGCACCGACAGAAATCATTGGCTGGGGCTTCAAACTGGTACCGCTGGGCCCTGATCTGGTGGGTATCGACTACGAAGCCTATATGTCCTCCATTGAGCACCTGCAATCCACCTTTTCCCGTGGTGGCAACTGGCCGCGTGAAGGCATCACGGCTGAGGAAGCCATGCAGGACATGCTGAACGAGCAGGAACGTTTCGAGAATCGTGAGTCATTCGCCTATGCCGTGCTGACACCGGATGGCGACCGCGAGCTGGGTTGCGTTTACATCAGGCCGAGCAGCAAGGAAGGCTACGATGCGCAGGTAACGCTGTGGGTCACCCAGGTAGAGTTCGAGAAAGGCTTTGATGAGGCGCTGTACACTTGGACCAAGTACTGGGTAGAACAAAGCTGGCCGTTCAACAGTGTCGCTTTCCCGGGACGTGATATTGCCTGGGAAGAGTGGGACGCGATGTAAGCAGTATACAAGTAGGCATAAAAAAGGGTTACAGCCATGTAACCCTTTTTTTTTGTCACCATGTCATGATTCAAATGGTGGCTGCAGTGATGTCATTCATCGTTGCCGAATTTTTTCCGTAACACGATAGCTGATGTAGCGAGAATGCAGGAGGCTATTGCGCCTAAAGCCACCTGGTCATCATAATTCCATTTGATGTAGGCAATCAGAGGAATGGCAGCAAACAGCAAAAGCATGCCTATTGCTTCTTCTGACAGCTTCTTGCTCCTGGTGCTATCGCTACTTTCTCTAATTTCGGTTATCTGTTGTTGGGTATTGTCTGTCATTTCGGTCATCTTGGTGTCTCCTGCATGCCTTTCTTTTTCAAGCATCCCAGACAGGCCATGGTGATAAGGGTTTGCCAGAGCCCCCTTAAACGCGATACAGGTGGCTTGGGACAAAATTCCTGTCATCAGGCAACTACATATCCCGTTACTTCTTGTTGGAGTAGAAGGCGATCATAAACTGCTCCTTGATGGTCAGCCTTTTCGCTTTTCGGCCGGCACCGATGCGCCCCACTTCGGTATCTCCACAGTAGGTACCAAAAATGCGGTCCCAGAGGATGAGCTGGCAGCCATAGTTTGTGTTGGCCTGGCGTAGCACAGCCGCGTGATGCACGTGGTGCTGCTGTGCGGTGGCAAAGACCCAGTCGTAAACCGGCATGGACGTCAGTGGCAGGTTGGAGTGGTTCAGCTTGCCGTTCCAGGCACCGAAGGCGGCAGAAACCGCAATCACTTCGTTGCTGGCACCGGCCAGTGCAAGAATGATCGGGGTAGACAGGTTCAGTGCCAGGTACTCGGTCGGATGTGTTCTGTCACCGCGCATGCAACCCATCTTGTTGATGTGATGATGCGTAGCATGGGTGCGCCAGAAAAACAGCGATTCATGGGACACACGATGCAGCCAGTAATATATGAAGGAGGTGCTTATGCGCAGTACCATGACACAGCCCATGATGCCCCAGAAAGTCGTGGGCTCGAGGGTGATATCCAGCGGCGCCAGGTTACGCACGGCCTTGAAACTTTCTGAAATCGGGGTGCTGTACCAGTCGCTGATGAGCGGGCCCCAGAGCAAACCGCCCATGGCCAGCCAGAAAGCGACCTCGACCATTTCGTCAGGCTTCAGTATCCAGTCCGGGCGCTTGGTCCAGATATGTTCGGCAATAATCAGCACTGGCACCGGCAACATGAGCATGAGCAGCGCCCAATACCGGTAGTTCATCCATTTGAAATGCACCATGCTGCAAACGAGCATGGCGGATCCCAGTACCAGGATCGGTTATGGCAAGGACCACAGAATGGCTTTCTTGTCCCAAACCTGCGCTTGTGATTTCGTCTTTTCAGTTTCCGTATTGGTTGATTTCTCTTCAGGCGTGATATCGACTGGTGAGACGGATTGATCAGTCATGGTTACCTCTCAGGATATTCAGGTCAGGTGTATAGCCAAGCTCTGTTGCGTTAATCAGAGGTTCTTCAGTTTCTCATCGGAATAAAAGGACAGCAGGAACTGGTCTTTCAAGGAAAGAGGCACAGCCTTGCCGGCACCGATCTGACCTTCCGTGGCATCGCCGCAATAGGTACCGAAAACACGGTCCCAGATAATGAGATTGCAGCTGTAATTCGTATCCGCATGCTTGCGCAGACGTGCGTGATGCACATGGTGTTGTTGCGCCGTGGCAAATAGCCAGTCATAAACCGGCATGGATTTCAGGGGCAGGTTGCAATGATTGAATATGCCATTCCATATGTTGAAAGCACCCACAACGGTCATGACACCGTCACTGGCGCCCAGCATGGCCAGGGCAATGGGGGTGCCGACCATCAGGGTGGCCCATTCCAGCGGATGGGTACGGTCACCGCGCATGCAACCCATCTTGGTGATGTGATGATGCGTGGCGTGGACGCGCCACCAGAATAGCGATTCATGCTGGACCCGGTGCAGCCAGTAGTAAATGAAGCTGCTGATCAGCATGACCAGCAGGGCACAGCCCAGGTAGCCAATAGCGGTTGTGGGCTCCAGGGTGATCTGCAGGGGCGCTATGTCGCGCAGTGTACGAAAGCCGTTGGAGATCGGTGTTTCGTAGTAATCGCTGTAAAGCGGTACCCAGATGAAGGCGCCGCAGGCCAGCCAGAAGGCATCTTCCGCCATCTCTTTAGGCTCGAGCATCCAGTCCTGACGCTTGGCCCAGAAACGTTCGGCCACGATGCACAGGGGAATCGGCAAGACAATCATGATGGCGGAAAATAAGCCAAGGTGAACCCAGTGATTAGCAGTCATCACGGCAACGGCAACCATGGTACCCAAGACGAAAAAGGGCTGAACGCTCGCCTGGAACCACTCTTTGGCCGTCCAGTCACGGGTGCGGTTGCGGTATTCGCCTGTGAGGCCGGTGTTGTTTTCGAAGGCTGGGTCACTCATTGAAACGCTCCAAAAGTCTGTGCTCAGTTGGGTTTTGCAAAATTATTGGTCAATACTACATGCAAAAACCTCGCCATTTTTCTGCTCAATTGTCACCGATTTGGAGCGCTGTGATCGCTTCTGATCCAGCCCTCATTAAGGAAAAAAGCCCATGAAATCAGAGGAATAGAGGGTTTTTGTCGATGCAAACAGTTCTCATTGCAAGAATGCCTCGTAGGATGATCCCGGTTCGCATCTGGCCGCGAGGAAAAAACGCCCAAAAATTAAACATTTGCGTGCTAAAACTGTGCAGTTTTATGGCCTGCAGTGACGTTAAATCCGGCTTTGTTATGGCCGGTTGAACCGTCATGGTATGGGGGGGCGGGATCTAGCCCTGCTTGTCGGCCAGGTAGGCGCGCCAGCCACCAAAGTGGGAGATATCGGTAGCGCCGGCCAGACCGCCTTCCTCACAGATAAAACCGCACACGGTTTCTCCGGAGGCCACGGTGACCTTGCCGATACCCAGCGGGGCCGGAATGCCGGCGACGAAACTGCCGAATGCCGCCATCGGCATTTCCCAGATTTCCACCTCGATGGCCGTGCCGTCCGTTTTCTGGACCAGCGCCGGGCGTTTGCCGTCTGGCAAGGCATACAGCGCATAGGTAGGTACAGTGGTGGTACTGGTTTTGAGCATGGCACCGCGATCCAGCAGCTGCCAGTTGAGGGGTTGGCCTGCTAGGTGGGCACCGCAGACCAGGACATCGACGGTATCGCCAGGTGCGATTCGACCGACAGTGGTATCTGGTGGCAGTATGTGAGACATGGCACCCAGAGGAAGATCAAGTGCACGTTGCAGGGCGCCGGACATGCTCAACAAACGCATGTCGGAAAATGCCGGGCCAAACAGTGTCACGCCCCAGCTCACTCCGGATGACAAGCGACCCATGGGTACAGCCGTGGCGGCATAGTCGAGCAGGTTCATGAAATTGGTATAGGTGCCCAGTCTCGAGTTCAGCGCAACCGGCTCCTCCCGCAGCGCCGCCCGGGTGTAACAGGTGGGCGCGGTTGGCGTCAGCACAAAATCTACCTGGGCCAGTTCACGATCACAGACTTTCTTCAGGGCCTGCAGCTTGTACTGGGCGGCAAAGACATCGGTGACGGCAAAGTTGCCGGTGGTTGCCAGAATCTGCCTGATCACGGGCAGCATGGCTTCAGCGCTGACATCGCGTGTGGCCCACGCACGTTCTGCCACCCAGGGACCCTCATACAAAAGTCTGGCCGCCTGCATGAATGGCGCGAAGTCCAGCGTCAGGGCAATGCCCCCGAGCGCCTTGAGTTTGGCGCAGGCGATCTGAAACAGGGCTTCAGCATCGCTGTCGCCATCAAAGTCGAGTTGGTTCGGTATACCAAACGTAAACGCCGCCGGTTTGTCATCATGCCAGTAAGGCAGGGTGTTGTACGCTATGTTGGCGCGGGAGTAGGGGTCGGTGGTGTCCGCCTGAGCGGCAACGGCCAGCACCGAAGCGGCATCTGCCGAAGTCAGGGCGAAAATGGATACGCAGTCCAGGGATTTGCAGGCCGGGACAACACCTGTGGTGCTCAACAGGCCCTTGGTGGGTTTATGCCCGACCAGGTTGTTGAAGGCCGCCGGCACCCGGCCGGAGCCAGCGGTATCGGTGCCGAGAGCAAAGGATACCTGCCCCAGGGCCGTGGCGATGGCAGAACCGGAGCTGCTGCCGCCGCTGATGTAGTCGGTATTGAAAACATTCTTGCCTTCACCATGCGGAGAACGCATGCCGACCAGACCGGTGGCGAACTGATCGAGATTGGTTTTACCTAGAGGGATAGCGCCGGCAGCAATCAGCAACTCCACCACAGCAGCGGAACGCTCGGGCACGTAACTAAAGGCTTCACAGCCAGCCGTGGTGGGAACGCCCTTGAGGTCGATATTGTCCTTGATGGCAAACGGCACACCCCACAACGGCAGATCCATGGGTTTGTCACTGAGTGCCTCAATATAAGGTTGCAGTTCGGCTTCGCTGAGCAGGTAAATCCAGGCATTGTAGTCACGCTGCTCCAGGGCCTGGGCACGCAGGCGCGGAATAAGCGTGACGGGGGTCTCGCGACCTTCCTGGTAGGTTGCACGCAGGTTGCCCAGGGTCAGGTTATGCATCTCAGTCATGGCGTGTGTCTCGTGATCTCCCGGTATAGTGGTTGGCTTATGCGTTTGCCGCTTCAGTGTCATCAGCAAGCCATACCAGGCATTGCCCGGCCTGCACATCCTGTCCGGTCCCTACCAGGATCCTGTTAACGGTACCGGCATGTGAGGCCTGGATTTCAATCTCCATCTTCATGGATTCCAGGATCATCAGGGTCTGGCCTTCGGTGACGGCATCGCCCTCGGCCACCTCCACTTTCCAGACATTGCCGGACACGGTGCTGTCCACCGGTACGGCGCCGTCAGGCATCTCGCTCTGGTCGGTTGCACTGTCGCTGGCTTCCGGCGCCGTGAATGTGAGCTGGCCGTTATCACGCCAGCGCTGCAATTCTTCTTCAAAGGCCTGTTCACGTGTGGCCAGGAAAGCATTGATGCTGTCTTGGTGCTCAGCCAGCCAGCTTTCATAACCGGAAAGGGAGAATTCGGTTTCCTCGATCTTCAGGGAAACCTGGCCTTTGGGCAGGTCGCGGCGAAACGCCAGCAGTTCTTCGGAGGACACTTCATAGAAACGCACCTGGTCGAAGAAGCGCAGCAACCACGGCTCGGAAAACTCTTTCGTCTTTCTGTAGCGGTTCCACATCTGCGAGGTACGGCCGACAAACTGGTAGCCGCCGGGACCCTCCATGCCGTATACGCACAGGTAGGCGCCGCCGATACCCACCGAGTTTTCGGCAGTCCAGGTACGGGCCGGGTTGTACTTGGTGGTGATCAGACGCTGTCTCGGATCCAGTGGTGTGGCCACCGGTGCACCGAGATATACATCCCCGAGACCCATGACCAGGTAGGAGGCGTTAAAGACGATATCCTTGACGTCATCGATGGCGTTGAGGCCGTTCATGCGGCGGATGAATTCCAGGTTGCTCGGACACCATGGCGCATCGGCACGCACCGACTGCATGTATTTCTTGATGGCCAGCTGGCAGGCTTCATCATCCCAGCTCAGCGGCAGGTGCACGATGCGGCTGGGCACGGTGAGATCGCCGGTGGTCAGGGAGTTGACGGTCTTCTCAATGATGCCGAGTACGTCGCGCAGATGAATCTGCTGGCTGTCATAGTGAATCTGCAATGAACGAATGCCGGGCGTGAGTTCCCGAAAACCCTTGATGCCCTGTTCCTCCAGCGCCAGCATCAGCGCGTGCACGCGGAAGCGGCGAGGAATGTCGAGCACGATGGGACCGACTTCAACCAGCAGGAAATGATCGCCGGCCACGCGGCACACCAGTTCATCGTCTTCCCACGGCATGCGCATGACGATGGGGCATGCCAGTTCACCCTGCTTGATGCTGTCTTCATCTTGGGGAAACTGAAGCTCAGCGATCGCCGCGGCCTGGGCGGCCTCGGCCTTGACCGCTGTGTCATGGGAAACCGGGATGAACCGCAGTTTCTGGCCGGCGGACAACTGGCCAAGCTTCCATAGGTCGGCCGTGATGACCGTGGCAGGACAGACAAAGCCGCCCAGGGACGGGCCATCCGGGCCGAGGATAACCGGCATGTCGCCGGTAAAGTCGACGGTACCAAAGGCATAGGCATTGTCGTGAATGTTGGACGGGTGCATGCCCGCTTCGCCGCCGGAAGGCCGCGCCCATGTCGGTTTCGGGCCGATCAGGCGTACCCCGGTACGGCTGGAGTTGTAATGCACTTCCCATTCACTGGCAAAAAACGTGGCGATGTCATCGTCAGTAAAAAAGTCCGGCGCGCCATGCGGGCCATACATGACCCGCAGGGTCATGATATCGGGCAATGCGGGTACGGGCATGGCCGACTTCGGAATCTCGGACGGCGGTAGCAGGTGCAGGACATCGCCGGTGCGCAGGGCGCGACCCGAATGCCCGCCAAACTGGCCAAGGGTAAAGGTGGCCCTGGACTCAAGATAGGCAGGACACTGGATACCACCGGCAATAGCCAGGTAGGTACGCGCACCATTGCCCTGGACCTTGCCGAAAGCCAGCACCTGGCCGGCGGTTACGTTGACGGCTTCATAGCGGGGTACCGGATGGCCGTCCAATGTGGCCTGCATATCGGCACCGGTAATCGAAATGACCGTGTCTGACTGGAACTGCAGGCTGGGACCACTCAGGGTCATTTCCAGGGCGGCAGCATCTGTAGGGTTATTCAGCAAACGATTGGCCAGGCGGAAGGCTATGGAATCCATGGGACCAGACGGCGGCACGCCGACATGCCAGTAGCCCTGGCGACCGGGGTAATCCTGGATCGTGGTCTGCGTGCCGGCGCTCATAACGCGCAAGGCATGTGATTCAAAGTCAAACGACACCAGGGTCTTGGTCAGCAGCTCACCCTTGCGGGCCACATCGGTGTCCAGCACTGAAGCCAGGTAGCTGAGATTGGTTTCAATGCCGTAAACTCGTGACTGGTGCAGAACAGAAATCAGTTTTGCCACCGCAACTTCTCGGCTGCTGCCATAGACAATCAGCTTGGCAATCATCGGGTCAAACAGGGAAGGCACTTCGATACCGGATTCCACCCAGGTGTCTGTACGCAGGTAATCGGCCTGCGGAAAGAAAACCTCCGACAGCAAACCGGCGCTGGGCTGGAAATCCTGCTTGGGGTCTTCGGCATACAGGCGTACCTGGATGGAGTGACCCTTGGATGCCAGGGTCGGGCGAATGCTTTCCAGAGAATCCATTTCACCGGCAGCGAGTTTGAGCATCCATTCAACCAGATCAACGCCAAACACTTCCTCGGTGACACCATGCTCCACCTGCAGCCGGGTATTCACCTCCAGGAAATAGTAGGATTCGGCGTCGGCATCGTAAATGAACTCCACGGTACCGGCGTTGCGGTACTGCACCGAAGCCATCAGCGCTTCGGCGGTGCGATGCATGTTCTCACGCAACTCTTGAGCCAGGTTTGGTGCCGGCGATTCCTCGATGACTTTCTGGTTGCGGCGCTGCGCCGAGCAGTCACGTTCACCCAGGGCCAGCGCATTGCCCTGGCCATCCGCAAAAATCTGCACTTCGATGTGGCGGGCATTATCGATGAATTTCTCCAGGAACACGGTGTCGTTGGAGAAGTAGCTGGCGCTCAGGCGTTTCACGCTGTCCCAGGCATGGGTCAGTGCTTTTTCATGACGGCATACCTGCATGCCGATACCGCCGCCACCGGCACTGCTTTTCAGCATGACGGGATAGCCGACCTTTTCCGCCCACGCCACGGCACTGTCCACGTCCTCGAGCACCGGTGAACCTGGCAGCATGGGGACGTTGGCATTTTCTGCCGCTTCCCTGGCCAGGTGTTTCAGGCCGAAGACATTCATCTGGGCTGGTGTGGGGCCGATGAAGACCAGGCCGTTGGCCTCGCATTTCTCCACGAACGACGGGTTCTCGCTGAGAAAACCATAGCCGGGGTGCACCGCTTCGGCACCATGGGAGGTGGCAATCTCGATGAGCTTGTCCTGGTTCAGATAGGTATCTGCTACCGAGCCGCCGCCCAGGTTCACGGCAATATCTGCATGCTGCACATGCAGGCTGTCCTGGTCTTTCTCGTGATACACGACCACGGATTCGATATTGAGGTTTTTGAGGGTGCGGATGATACGCGTGGCAATGGCGCCACGGTTGGCAATGAGTACACGCTTGAACATGTTGCTTCTCTTACTGACCTGAGTCTGGTCCGGGTCGTCCCGGGATGTCAGAAAACGCTTGCAGGTCGTCCTGCGCGTTATGGTCTTGTTGGCCTTGCCTGTCGATAACCCGCAATGGCCTGTGTGCAGGCCTAGACGGCCGCCCACACCGCGACTTCGATCGGAGTCGGGTTGTAGGCATTGCACGGATTGTTCAGTTGCGGGCAATTCGAAATCAGCACAATGGTGTCCATTTTGGCTGTCAGCTCGACATACTTGCCCGGGGCCGAAACGCCATCGGCAAACTGCAGCTGGCCTTCAGGTGTGACTGGCACATTCATGAAGAAGTTGATGTTGTGGCCGATGTCTTCCTTGGCCAGGCCGTATTCTTTGTGTTCGGCAATCGCCAGCATCCAGCTGTCGCGGCAGGCATGCATGCAGCGTTTTTCCAGATCGTAGCGAACGGTGTTGGATTCGGTTGAGCAGGCGCCTCCGACGGTGTCGTGGCGGCCGCAAGTATCAGCAACGATTTCCAGCAGGTCCCGGTTCAGGTTGGTCTTCAGCATGGTGCCGGTGGTGAGATACAGCGCGCCCTGTTCGCGGATGGTATCGCTGGCGCTGTAGCGCTCACTGGGATCGTTGGCGTTGTAAAACAGGGTGTCCGCAGCCTGGTTGCCTTCCAGGTCAATGATTCGGATGGTTTCGCCCGCCGCGATGGTCTGGATGAAGTAATCACCGGCAGCCACGGTGGTGCGGGACTTGGCGTTGTCGAGGGCAAGTGGGCTTTCTTTGATCATGATGTGTCTCGCTGGTCCTGCTTACATGCCCATGTGGTAAAGCGCGTTGTTGTGAAAGCCGCGCCGGTTTTCGTCACACAGGTTCATGCAGTAATCATCGGCCTGCACGGGAGCTGCTTTTTCCAGGGTGATCTGGACGGGTTTGCGGGGATAGTCGGCAGCCGTATTGAGCGGGTGCGGACAGGTATGCACGACCACCAGGGTGTCCATTTCAAAACGCAGGGTAATGGCGTCGCCGGCCTGGCTCTGTCGGGACAGGTGTATGTGGCCCTCGTCATCGATCGAGACTTCAGAGAACAGGTTCAGGTTGGAGGCTAGGTCCTGTTTCTTGAGGCGGTACTTGGTCAGTTCGACGAGGAAGGCATCAAAACCGTTCTGCAGCCACTCGTTGCGCTGAGTCTGGTATTCACGTTTGCCCCAGCGGCTTTCGATGTGATCGGCGTGCGAATTGCCGCACAGGGACTCATGCCAGCCAAATGAATCTGCCGTGATGGAGGCGAACACGCGACCCATGTCGGAGTAAAGACAATGGCCCCGGGTGAGCTTGAACGTGTGCTGGCACTTCAGGGTATCAGGGGCGTTGTATTTTTCGCTGAGCAGGGTGGGGTTGTAGAAGAGCATCCCTACATTGGCGCCACCTTCCAGATCGGTCAGGATCATCTGCATGCCCTTGCGCACGATCAGGGACCAGTGCGCACCGGGTGCCAGTACGGTGGTGTAAGTTTCAGGAAAAAGTGCTGTGCTGTTAATGCTTGTCATGCTTGTAAGTTCTTACTTGGGCTGTCTAGTTACGTTTTATGCAGCGACCTGCTCGGCAGTTTTCAATCTGTCACTGATTTCATCCAGTGCGGCGATCTTGGCGGTCTTGTCTTTTGATTCCAGAATAAGGTCGTAGGTAATGGTGCTGCCGTAGCGCTCGGGTGCGTGCGGATCATGACGCACCTTGTCGAACACCCACAGCCGGGTACCCAGATGAAAGCCTTCGTCAATATCATGGGTAACCATGAAAATGGTCAGTTTGTACTTGCGCCATAAGCCCAATACCAGTTCGTGCATGTCTTTGCGAATGCCGGGGTCCAGTGCGCCAAAAGGTTCGTCCAGCAAGAGAATCTTGGGGCGTTTCAGCAAAGCCTGGGCAATGGCCAGGCGCTGTTGCATGCCGCCGGACAGTTCATGGGGATACTTGGTCAGCGCCTGCTTCAAGCCCACGGCTTCCAGTAGGTCATCGGCCTTTTCCAGTGCGGCTTTGCGCCGCTGACCAAAAAGACGGCCAAGTGCGGCGCTTTCCTCAAACTCCACACCAAGCGCCACGTTCTCGCGCACATTCAGATGCGGAAAAACCGAATACTTCTGAAACACAATGCCCCGGTCAGGGCTGGGTTCCTGCTCGATGGCTTTGCCATCCATCAAGAGCTCGCCGGAACTCGGGCTTTCAGTGCCGAGCAGCATTTTCAGAAAGGTACTTTTGCCACAGCCTGAAGCACCGACCAGCGTTACGAACTCGCCTTCGGCAACTTCGCAATTCAGATCCTCCAGCACGACGTTGGCACCGTAGTGCTTGGATAACCTGTTCAATCGAATAAATGCGTTCATGCTGCTTCCTGTTTTTCTCGTTTACTTTTCTGCGTGGTACCAGGGGAACAACAGCCGGCTTGCGGTCAGCAGGCACCAGTCGAAGACGTAGGCCAGAAAGGTAATCCAGACGACATAGGGCAGAATGATGTCCATCGACAGGTAGCGTCGGACCAGGAATATGCGATAGCCCAGGCCGTCGGTGGAAGCGATGGCTTCGGCAGCAATCAGGAACAGCCAGGCTGCGCCCAGGCTGAGGCGAACCGCATCCATCAGGCGTGGAATGATCTGCGGCAGGATGACGCGCAGAATAATCTGCCAACTGTTGCCGCCCAGTGTCTGGGCTTTGACCAGCTGTTCACGTGGCAATTCCTGTGTGCGTTGCAGGATGTCCCGGATCAGGAACGGGCAAACACCAATGACAATCAGCATGACCTTGGATAGCTCGCCCAGACCGAACACGATAAACAGCACTGGCAGGATTGCCATCGGCGGGATCAGTGATATTGCTGTAATCAACGGGCTCAATGGTGCAGCAACCATAGGGATGGAGCCTGATGCGAGCCCGACGATCAAACCGATGCCAGCGGCGATGCCGATACTGATGCCCAGGCGCTTTATGCTGCTCTTGGTGTCTTCCCAGAACTCGTATTCGCCGGTACGCCGGCTGGGCTCGAACGCCATCCGATTGATGCCGTCGACCATTTCGGAAAAGCTTGGCAGGAGTTTGTCCTGCTCGTTTTCCGCTTTGCGGATATCAGACCCGATCTGGTAAGCAAGCATGAGCAGCAAAAACGGAATGATGGCAAGCGCCGTCTTGAGCGTACGATTGGGTTGTAAATTGATGAGCCGGCGCAAGAAATCAGTCCTTCAGGAATCAGTTAATAAAGCAGCGTGTTTTGCAGGTAACCTTACAGGCTGCCCGCTGCAGCCATTTCCATATAGGTCGGATCAAAACGCAGTTGAATGTTGCGGCTGTTACCGAATACGCCTGTTGGCGTTTCAATGCCGATAAAACCGGCATCCGGGGCGCCTTCACCCAGCAAGCCATGGTCAAACGAGAAGTTGGCCACGTATTCCATGGTGGTCATCAGTTTGGGGCTCCTCACAAACGCAACCGCTTCTTCCGGGGCGTAGAACATCTGCGTGGAGGCGAGCTGGGCCTTGTAACCGTCAATGTCCGTACCAGAGGCTTCACCCATGTGAGCCAGCACTTCTTCGTTGTTCTGCATGAGTGCCATGATTTCGTACCAGGCACCGGCCAGGGCTTTGCCGAAGTCGGGATTGGCTTCGAGCACCTCTGTTTTCACCATCATCGTATCGATGATTTCGCCCGGAATCTGCGAGCTGTCAAAAACCTTGGTGGCATTCGGCATGCTGGTAATTTCGTTGACCATCGGGTTCCAGGTGGTCACTGCAGTGACATCATTGGTGGAGTAGGCCGCAACCATGTCTGCATCCGAGGTGTTTACGACGGTGACACTGCGTTCACTCATACCGACCGAGTCGAGTGCTCGGGCCAGCAGGTAATGGGATACGCTGAGTTCCACCAGGTTGACGCGCTGGCCCTCGATGTCGGCCATCGTTGAGCCTTCCTTGAGAATGACAGCATCATTGCCGTTGGAGAAATCGCCCACAATGACTGCGGTAGAATCCACGCCACCAGCCGCAGGAATGGTCAGGGCATCCATGTTGGTCATGGAGCAGGCATCAAACTGCCCGGCGGTGTACTGGTTGATGGATTCAACATAATCGTTGATCTGGGTGACTTCGATCTCGATGCCGTATTTGTCGGCCCACTTGTCGAGGATGCCGGAAGCGTCCGCGTATTCCCAGGGCATCCAGCCAACGTAAATTGACCAACACAGGCTGAAGCGGTCCTGGGCGTAGTTTACCGGTGATACAAAGATCGCAGCCGCTGCAATCACGAGGGCAGAAATTCTTTTGAAGTGGGTTGGTTTCATGTGACGTCTCCTGGTAAGTGATTCACGCAGAGATATACTGACGCTGACATGGTCAGTTATTCCTCCCGGGCTTTTATCCCGCCGTGTAACCTTGCAAAAGACTCTGGCCAGATCCCTTGACGGTGAGCGAATCTGGCTTGAAAGGTCGAATGCTCTCGGACCAGTCGCACTGATTAAAACCTGGCATGCCGCGTTGCATGTCGTGCCTTGAAAGCGCCGGAACCCTAGCATTCCATTGTTTGTTTAGTGCAGTCAGCATCTTCAATCGGTCTGTTCCAGACCTGAGGCAAAAGCCGGAACTACTCTGCAGGAGAATAGAATGCACGTGGCGTGCCAATTCCGGAAACGCACAGAATCGCCGTCAGGAGAAGCTCTAGCGCTTTTTTACCTGGTTTTTGGCAGAGCATTTGCGCCATATTGGTGCGCACGCTCCCAATGCGGGCAATTTGGCATGTCCGGTAAAGCTTCCTCTTGCATGAAAAGATCGGTCTGGTGAAAGCGTAGGCGGTTACTGTGCCGGGGATGGTTTATTCTGGGGCATTGTTTGGCAGGTGTTTTGCATAGGCATGGAGTCGCCAGGCATAGAACAACAATTGTCCTAGACGCGTATGGCGCAGTAATAACCCATATTAATTAACAGAGTGAATGAAAGTATGAGCGAACCTAACAGAGCAACAGACGCACCAATTGCGGTCGAGGTTGAAGAGGGCAAGGCCTATTATTGGTGTTCTTGTGGTCTCAGCAATAAACAGCCGTTTTGTGATGGCTCCCATAAGGATACCGACTTCACACCGGTCAGGTATCAGGCCGAGGCAACACGAAAGATGTTTTTTTGTGGGTGCAAAATGACCGGCAAACAACCATTCTGCGATGGTAGCCATAACAAGTAACGCCTGAATCACCGGAACAGGCTGGCTTGCCGCTCTATGTTGCAAGTATTGCAAGCAGCCTGTGGTGATGCCGCTCTCAATATGGCTCCAGAACAAGCCGGTTTTACCCGGGCGTCAATGATACGCACAGGGGGAGTACTTTAGGTGTGATGCCAACTAATGAAGCATCGCGCTTTAAAGTCACCCCCTATTGGTGCGTTATAGTTGCGTTATTGGCGCGTTTTTGTCCTGTTTATTGCCCCTGTTATCCCTAAGCCCGCTTAAATTGTTGTTAATAAGGCATTTATCTTTTCGCTGGCATGGAGATTGCACGATTTGTGACGAGACAGGCCTGTTGAGTAAATGCATATTCACTCGACTGACAAAAAAATTATTCTAAAAAATTGGCAGCCTTACCGCTTGTATTCAGGGACATCAGTTCAAGTAACAAATTAAGCAACAAACTTGTTTTTAACCGTTTGTCAGCCTTGTTACCTCAATACCCGAAATCAAGCCCGGTAATAATCTGATACTGGCCGTGATGGCCAGGTGGATCGCCAGAGCCAGGAGTACGTTTTGAAACTTGAGACACCAGAAAGCCATTGTGTGGGACAGCAGAAGACCGGCCTGAAATACTTCAGCGTTCTGTGCGCAGGTGTTGCAGCCCTTTCACTTCTCACAACCTCCTCATCTGTCCTGGCCCTGGAACCTAAACCCGCTACCGTTACCAGTATCGTCGCGGCAACGCGATACCAGCCTTCGCTTGATGCAGACCAGGTGGCCGGCACGTCCGATATCGTTGATATCCTCCGTGATAATCCTGCACTGCTGTGCTCGCTGACACGCTCCAACAGCCTCGACGCTGTTGATACGCTTGATAGCGATGTTGCGACTCGCGAAGCGAGTGGTAAAAGCGAACGCCCCTGGCGTGGTCAAGGCCTGAATAGTGCCTGTGCCAACCCGGTGAGTAAAGAATCCTGACCCGGATCAAGGTTGTTGCCAAAACCAGGGTGGCATGAACAAAGCCATGTTGAGCGTTCCCATCGACCAAGGATGCCTATGTCTGGTCACTCCATAAAACCGAATACCCCCAAAAGCGCACACACGGCTTTCACTGAATTGCCCGTGGTCGATGTCAGCGGGCTTTCTTCTGAAAGTCGAACTGATCGGCAAAAGGCCGCGCGAGCACTCGATCAGGCGGCAAGAGATGCGGGTTTTCTCTACGTCACAGGCCATGGTATCGACCCGGAAGTCATTGCCGGACTGCAACAGTGTGCATGTCAGTATTTTACCCAGGATATGGCGGCCAAAATGACAAACTATATAGGCTTGTCACAAAATCATTCAGGCTATGTGCCCGCTGGTGAAGAGCGATTTTATTCTTCACCAAACCAGGTGGATAAAAAGGAAGCCTACGATATCGGTTTTGAATGCACTGATCCCCAGAAGCAAAAACCCATGCTGGGCACAAATCAGTGGCCGGATTTGCCGGATTTCCAAGAGGGCGTCACTGCCTATTACCAGCAGGCCATGACGCTTGGTGAAAAGCTGTTCCGGGGGTTCGCACTCGGACTCGGGTTGCCGGAAGACACGTTTACCAGGCATCTGCATGCACCGCCAAACCAGTTACGGCTGCTGCACTATCCCTATGATGACAGTGCTGTGGATACGCCTGGCATCGGTGCGCATACCGACTACGAGTTTTTCACCATCCTGTTACCAACGGCTCCGGGACTCGAAGTACTCAATGGCGCAGGCCAGTGGATCGATGCGCCGTTCATGGAAGGCGCACTGGTGATCAATATCGGTGACATGATTGAAGTATTCACCAATGGCGCTTATGTGGCGACATCCCATCGAGTGAGAAAAGTGGCGGAAGAGCGCTATTCCTTCCCGTTATTTTGTTCGCTGGACTATGACACCCTGGTGCAACCGCACGAAGTGTTTTGCAGTGACCAGCACACATCACAGTACGAACCGCTGGTTTGTGGCGATCATCTCTATGCACAAACCATCCAGACCTTTACCTATCTAAAAAAACGCCTGGAAAAAGGCGAGATCATGCTTCCCGAAGGCTGCCGGGGACTGGACAGTTTCGGGCAGTTATCGCGCGTCGGTCATTGAACCATGACGGCAAACGTCATGGCCTTATCGCCGGTATAAGGACATGCTCATGGTCTGGGCGATGCGATTTTGTGTCAGCCCAAATACCTCGATCCGGGTTCAATTAACGCCTGTCATTATGGTGCGCCCTGGTTCCTATCGCGGGCTTCGTGCTCGGTTTGGCCATTCCTTTTCAACTTTTGTGCCCCGCACAAGGGCATAAAGACATCCTGAAGAGATCAATTTGGTGCACAAGCACATTCCTGAAAAAGTCAGGTCATGCCTGTTGCAGCGATATGTTCTGGCCCCGATGCACTACTGAAACCCCTTAATTTGGCCGTTTCCGCGCTTCCTGCAGAAAAAAAATTTGACTTGGCATCTAACTTGCAAAGCGCTTTAACGAAAACTTAACTGCTCAATGCCCTGGAGTTTAGGAACGATTGTGCTTGAAAACTGAAGTTTTAGGTTTTTGCAGCATGGGCGACATCCTTCAATTTGATAGACCAAAAATCGAGAGAATCTTATGAAAAAGAAATCACTAGTACGTGCTATCAGCAGCGCAGTTTGCGCAACTGCTTTCCTGGGAAGTGCTGGCGCTGTTGCACAGGATATCGAAGAGATTGTTGTAACAGGTTCGCGTATCTCCCGGAACAGCGCGGTTGATGCTGCTAGCCCCGTAGCTGTAATCGGTGGTGATAACATTCGTACCTCTGGTCAATCTGACCTCGGTGAATTGCTGCGTGAATCGCCCGCACTGAATAACTCATTGCCAGCTAACTTCTCTGCCATTCAGGACGGCGGCACAACCGATACCGACGTCGGCCTGGGATTGCTAGACCTGCGCGGACTGGGTGCCCAACGAACCCTGACCCTGGTTAACGGCCGTCGCCACGTTGCCGGCGGTCAAGGTACTGCCTCGGTCGATGTGAACTCCATCCCCACAGTAATGGTACAGCGCGTTGAAACCCTGACCGGTGGCGCTTCCGCTGTCTACGGTGCCGATGCGGTGTCCGGTGTTGTTAACTTTGTATTGCGGGACGGCGGTGACTTCGATGGTATTGAGGTGACGGCACAGACTGGTATGTCCAGCCGCTACGACTCTGATGAGCACTACGTGGCTGCGGCAACCGGCTTCGAGTGGGCTGACGGCCGGGGCGAAATGGTGATTGCCATTGAGGGTCAAACAAACAGTGTGGTTCGATCCAGAGACCGCGCGGCGTTTGCCGGACCTTACCAAGGTAATGATATCAACCAGACTGATCAAATTGCTGCGCTTACAGGCACTAACCCAGCCGCAACCCGCGCCTACGTGCGCCCCACAACGAACCCGATTTCCTCGCCTTATGGGGTGTTCAATCTGTCCTCGGCAGACGGCTTTGGCGCGGTACTAGATGCTGCCAACAACGCTCGAGACGGGTTGCCACAGCAGTATATTGCGGGCACCAATGTTCCTCTGGTGCAGGTCATAACAACCCCGTTTAACGGCATCCCAAGACCTTATAACCCCGGTGTTGTTTCAAACGTGAACCAGGCATACGGTATCGGTGACGGCTTGCAGAATGTGAAGGCCGCCATCCTGCCGGAGCAGGAGCGATACAACTTCAACTTGAATGGCAGCTTCGCAATCAATGATTCGATGACATTCTTTGTTGAATCAAAGTATGCCTATTCGAACAACGTGGACTCCCTCGCCGGCGTTGACTTCAACGACGCTATTCCAATTCAGTACGACAACCCCTACATCTCGCCCGCGCTGCAGTTACAGATCGATGAGCTGGCTGCTGCAGGCGTAATTCCAGCAGCCAACCCCAACGACGGCAGCTTCTGGGGCTTCGGCGCAAGCCGCGACAGTAACGACGATATTGTGCTTACCGGCAACGATGTTGACCGGACAACCATCCGTATTGTGACTGGTATAGAAGGCCAGTTGGATATAGGCAGCGGAATCGACTATGAGCTGTCTTACAACTACGGTGAGACAACGGTCGATAACGTGAACCTCAACAAGCGTATCGAAGACCGCTTTTACGCTGCTTTGGACTCGGTGATTGACCCCGCAACTGGTGATATCGTCTGTCGCTCTACCCTGGACCCCACCGCCCAACCACCGCTTGCCACTAATATAAGCAGCAGTGGGCGGCTGCGCACACAAACCTACCCGTCGCCGGAGTTCACGATGACGAATGCCACCGGTAACGGACGGTACGTGGAAATTTCCTCGTTTACGCCTGGCGCGGGCAGCCCGTGTGCACCGTTCAACCCATTCGGTGCGAACTCAACGTCGCAGGCCAACGCCGACTTTGTTTACCCGGATCTGCTCGATGTATCCGAGCTGGAACAGAACGTTGTCTTCGCCAACCTCTCTGGGGATACAGATGGCTTATTCTCACTGCCTGGCGGTCCAATTGGTTGGTCTGCTGGCGTGGAATACCGCGAAGAGAAAAGTGCGTTTATCGTGAATCAGCTCGACCTCGATCTGGTGACCTGGGATGCGTCGAACGGCAACGCCAACCTGCCCATCTCCGGTGAATTTGATGTGCTCGAATATTTCGCCGAACTTCAGGCGCCGATCCTTGCCGATCAGCCTGGCATCGAATTTCTGGAAGTCACCGGTGCGTATCGCTACGCCGACTACAGCACCGTGGGTACCAACGACGCCTGGTCAACTGGCCTGCGCTATTCGCCTGGCTTTGGTCTGACCATTCGTGGAACCTTCGGTGAAGCGGTGCGTGCTCCGAACATCACCGAGCTGTTCTCACCGCAGCAGCCTTCGTTCTATGGATTCCAGAATGATCCCTGCTCTATCGACAACATCAACAATGGTAGCCCCAACCGCCCGGGTAACTGTGCGGCACTAGGTGTTCCGGCTGGCTACGATGTGAACGACTTCATCACCGCCGGTATTCCGGGTGTATCGGGTGGTAACCCCGGCCTGAATCAGGAAGAGGCGACCACGTTCACAGCTGGTATCGTCTACGAGCCTACCTTCGTCGATGGCCTGAGCTTTATCGTCGACTACTACTCAATCGAGATCGAAGGCGCGATCGATAGTCTGTCTTCAGTAGCTGTTTCCGAGCTCTGTGTCGACCTGCCGTCCATCAGTAATGAGTACTGCTCGCTCATCCAGAGAGATCCGCAAGGCTTCATTACCTACCACCAGTCTGGTCAGGTTAACCTGGCTGCATTTGAACTGGAGGGTGTGGACTTTGGCGTCGACTATGGTTTCGAGCTGTCTGCTCTGGGCCTGGATGATTGGGGCGGCCTGGACTTCAGCCTGCAGGGTACTCACTTGCTCGGCTTCGACGAGTTCCAGGACCCTCTGGACCCCACTATCTTCGAGAGCCGTAAAGGTGAGTTCTCATACCCCGAGTGGATTGTTAATGCCCGTGCCAGCTGGACACTCGGTGATTTGACACTGGGCTGGGCTGGTCGTTGGGAAGAAAGTCAGCTGCTGTCCGGTATTTCCAACCAGCAGATAAATGCTAACCCTCTGTTTGTCGATCCTTCACAAACCGGCGATTCATGGGTGCATGACTTCAACTTCAACTACACTTTCAGCGAAAAAATCAGCGTCTACGGTGGTCTGAACAACGCCTTCGATCAGTCGCCTTACCTGGGTACGCTGGCTCGCCCGGCAGGTCCTCGCGGTCGTTATGGATTCCTTGCGGTTAACTTAAAGATGTAAAGGTGGATCCACGTTGCCTTTTGCAGCGGCACAGACAAAAAAGGCGCTCTTCGTAGCGCCTTTTTTTTGGCCAGGATCAATGGGGTCAGGAAAGACTAATAGGGACAGATTTATATCGCAGAAGCCTGTGTTGACCTGGCTTCTACCAGCAACCAGTTCTGTCCGCTCATTACCCGAGCGCCAGAAGGTTACATTACCTTCCATTAGTCTGGTCAGGTAAACCTGGGTGCGTTGAAGTAGAAGGTGTTGATTTTGGTGTCGACTATCGCTTCGAACTGGATAGCGTTGACCTGGACGGCTGGGGTGTGGACTTGATTTCAGCCTGAAAGGCACTCACCTGATCGATTTGAAAGAGTTCCAGGATCCTATTGATGCCTCGGTATTTGAAACCAAAGTTGGTGAGTTCGGTTATCCGAAATGGATTCTCAACAGCAGAATCAGCTGGACCCTGGAAGACCTGACACTGAGCCTGGCAGGCCGCTGGGAAGAAAGCCAGCTGCTGTCTGGTTTGAGCAATCAGCAGTTAGCCGGTGATCCGCTGTTCGCTGATTCGAATCAGACTGGCGATTCCTGGGTACATTACATCAACTTCACTCACTCATTCAGTGATAAAGTCAGTGTTTATGGTGGTCTTAACAACGCCTTCGACCAGGAACCCTATCTGGGTACTCTGTCTCGTCCGGCCGGACCACGAGGCCGCTTTGGCTTCCTGGCAGTGAACTACAAAATGTAATAGTCGGAGTAAATCTCTGCCAACAAAAACGGGGCGCTCAATTGAGCGCCCCGTTTTTTTGTGACTACGAAAAATTCAGCTGGTTTGAAAGCTAATCACCTGGAAACGATGCCGGTGAAAGTTTCAGCCAGGAAGCGAAAGTCTTCTACCAGCAGGTCTCTGCCCGCAAAGTCATTCCTGTCTTCCAGGGTTTTCGCGGCATCAATAATGGAAATCCGTAAAGCTTCCAGATGCTTTCTTACTTCCTTGTCTTTCTGTCGTTGTGGCGCAAGGTAATAGTCCAGGTTGGGCCTGGCCCCTGCCATGCAGGGCTGAACCCCACCCCGTGAACCCCTTTGTACAGTCTGGCAGGGCGTGCGATCTTTAATTGGCCTGCTGGTAACGGCGCGATATTCGCTGAGCGGTTTATCGAGGGTATTCATGGCCAGAGACAGCCTGGCAAAAGCCTCACCAATCTTCAGTGAAGAGAGGGCAAGATCAGAGATGTTGGCCGATCCGTAAAGCTCAACCTGCCGCAGTTCTTCCTCATAAAGTTCCACTAATTTGCTGTGATCCTTTGCAGAGGTCTCAAGCAACTCTTCTTCTGCAGCCCTAAGTCTCCACCTGCTAATCTGGTTCATGGCTTCGACACGCCTGTCGTCGCCAACAGGCAGCTGATCCTGGCTGATGGCATGAATAAGACTGAGGGTCTCATCAACGCGATGCCACTCGTTTGTCTGTTCATGTATTTCCAGCTGCGCTTTCAGAATAGGCAGTTGGTTCAGGCTGTTGAGACCTTCAGTAACCCTGACGACCTGGAGTGCATTGCTGTAAGCGTTGAGGGCACCATCATGGTTGCCTTCTGCACTGAGTGAGTTTGCCAGTTCGAGGTAGGCTTCCCCCAGTTCAGGGTCATAGGTGTCGCGCATGGATTGCTTCTGGAGTTCAGCAATTCGCGCTTGCTGTTGAGAAACAGATGGCGTTTTAACAGGAGTAATCGAGACATACTGGACGGACGAGCCCTGGCTCAGTGAGTTAAAAAAACCCATCTCATTGGCGGCAAAAACCCGCGCGGACCAGAGACAGGAGATGGCTGCTGCCAGAAACAGCAATATGGCTAATCTTTCGGTGTGAAGGGCCAGGCAGGATGCTGCCGCTGTTCTGTTGACAGCTGTGTAGTCATGGCCGACCCGCCGTTCATATGAACAGGTCATTGTCTTTCCCCCAAAATCTGAATGTCCCTTAACGTCACTTTTCACCATGTTCCCGATACCCGTTTCCTGGTGCAATGACTCCTACCCCCAATCCGCTTGCCTCTCTTATGGACGCCTGTAGCGGTGTAAAAAGTTTAGTGCACGGGTTCCGGCGTCTTATTTTTTTACCGGAGTACTGGTACCAACAGATAAAGTTTTTGTCAGCAGTTTCAGTGTAACACTTTACGCGGGGATCAAGTAAATGGTCGAGCGTAAAAGGGAGTAGATGGTTGAAAGTGCTTGTTGCTTTGCAGCAAAGAAATGAAAAGCAACGAAAAACAAACAGATGTAAGCAGGAGCCATCACCGGTTTAGTCCGCATGCACAAAACCGGTGCAAAAATAATTACGGCACAGTGTCCGGCAGACATGAAAAACCTGGGGAGTGTTACAAGGATTAAGCGCTGAACCCTCTGGCTGGACCGGCACCAGGTCTGATGACCTGATGCCTTAGGCATGTTGTGTGATGCCAGTTTATGAAAGCGACAGGGCAGGATCTGGCAATGCCTTAATAGGGCTTTTGAAAGAGCAGCACAGCACGATCGGTCGCGCCCCTCAATTCGTACACCCCGGCGGTTCTGGGATCTTCGTGATGCGCCAGTAGCGGACTGTCTGTGAGCAGTTCAAATCCGGCTGCGACGACCTCTTTTATAATGACATTCTTGTCTATGCGATGAATGGTGTCGGCATACCGCCACTCGGATTCGTCCTCTGCCAGATGGTCAATGATCAGGTATTTTCCGACAGGCCTGAGCGCATTGAACAAGCGAGCGTTGGTGGCTGCTGTATCACTCCCATACGCCGGCAGGTCATGGTAGGAAAGAAAATTGTAAGCCGCATCTGCCGCTGGAAAGTCGGCTTCGTCAAAAGGCGCCAGCGCGGCTGGCGTTGTTATGGCTTGCCGTAAAAGCGGCGCCTGATACTCCGGCGCCGAATTCTTCCCAGGTGTCCAGGTCGGACATATAGAGATGACCCTGAGGCCCGATCGCTGCGGCAAGGATGGCCGAGTAATGCTGACCGTATGCGGGCAGTTGAATGATGCTGTCACCTTCATTGAGATCCGCCAGGGTCAGCACTTCGGCCGGCATGCGGCGAGCAACATCTTCCGCTTTTCTTGCGGTAGATTCGACGGCGTAACGGATGTGTATAGGTGTATTGGGCAGGGGGCTGTATTCCTGGCCTTGTACTGATGCTACCGATTATGCCGCCACGACAGTGAGCAGGAATCTGACACATTGTGCTTTAGTTAGATTTATATATTTATTGGTGCCTATCACATTTACTCTTCTTCCAGTTCCACGCGTTCGCCATCACCGTCTTCATCTTCTTCGTCTTTCGCGCGTTTGCAGGTCTCTGGCAGGTAGCGATTGGGCAAGGCGTCAACGGTGACCACGTCAGCCATGCAGTCCCATTTGATGGTATCGTCGTCCTGGGCGCGTGCAATGAGCAGGAAACCGGATTTAGTGTCTTTAAAGCGTGCACCAAATTCTGTCATATCTACCCGCGCCATGAGCGTTCCGGTGCCTGATTTGTCGGCAGCAGGCACTCCCAACTCACCTGCCCGATATTCCATGCCGGTGAGAATGCCTGCCGGCATGAAAGCGCTCAGGTCGATGTCCGCTTCTGACTGCGGCATCTCGCCGTGGGTTTCGAAATACTCTTCGATAATTACCTGCTGTTTCAGTCCCAGATCGACGGCAGCGGACACGGCGTCGTCGATTCTGTCGTTGTGGTAAAAACCAAAGGCAACGCCTACAACCACTGCTACTACCATTGGATAGACAACCATCTCGGCGGTTGTGAGCCCTCTCTGTCTGTTTTCTGTTTGCGGTTTTGTCATCGAGCTGAATTCCAATTTTGCAGATAAAGATGCCCTGCACCATTGCAGGCGCACATCATCATGCAAATTTCGCGCCCGATTGCTGTTTTATTGTCTATCGAGCTTGATGTCCGCTGCCTTTTTTCGAAGTGATTTCAGACTTTATAGCTGCCTGTGAGCAGTTCCTCCAGAAACACTCACGGGGCTGGCACCAAGCGTCACTGGCCAAGCTAGGCACAATAATTGCTGCATAAATCACCATCTGTCGAATCTGTATGTTTTTGGCGGTATATCGCGCTAAAGCGCACAAATTCGATGCATTGTGCTGTTTTTTTGTCTCAAAAAGAGGCGGGGATTGATATGGAAACTTGGAACAATCTGGTCGACAAGTTTGATCTCCTGTTAACGAAGGTCAAGCTGGGAAGTACTGTGAAAATTGCCGGCAGAGAAATTTCTCCGGTGGTGATGGCTTTTGCATTGATTGTTATCTGCATTCTCATCTGGGGCTACCTGGAATTCGAAGGCCGGAACAAACTGATCGGTGCGGTCGTCTCTATCCTGATGGCCGCTGTCGTTGCCCAGTTGGGCGCGCTGGGTCTGGGTGATGGTATCGGAGAGAAACCGGACTTTTACTTAGCCGGTAAGTCCACATCACCCGAAAACGCAGACTCAATCGAGTCTTCAACGGACGCCAATGACACTCAGCTCGATCAGCAGCAGCGGCTGGCCATAAACACATTCGCCGGTGTTGTGGGTGCATTGGTGGTTATCTATCTGATGAGAAATGTGGACAGTTACGAAGAGATGAACCTTGAGTTTCGTTACAGCGAACTGGTCGATATGGTTGAGCCGATCCAGGACTCGATAGAGGCTACTCTGCTATCCGGAAGCGCCTACGACCTGAACTTTCTCGATAGCGGAGAGGAGGGGTTGCCCGATGAGGTGCTGGTTTCTGAAGAGGCCCACGGCATTTCAGTCATCGACGGCCAGATCATTGCAACGTGGATGAAGGATGAATCCGACCTGGATGGGGTGACCTATATTCTTACCCCAAAGCTCAAGGATGGAGAAGTTGAGTGGAAAACCACAGGGACTTGCGGCAGTAAAAAGGCCTGCTAGGTGACCAGCAATGCAATACACGACTCATCAATTTTCCCTAACTATTAGTCAAAATCTCAGGAGTAGCAGTAATGACTGATCAATCCATGAACCCTCTTGATATGGTTCTCCCGACTGACCCGGTGGATGACTCATCAGCCGAGACGGGCCCCTCCGGCAAGCCAATAGTGCGTACCGAAGAAGGGATCATCACCGAAGGCAGCAAAGTGAAATGGGACAAGAAGGCCATTCTTTGGGCCCTGCCCCAGCCGCTTCTGGTGATTGGCTCAATGCTTCTGGTTGCCGCCATTGTGGTAAACGAATGGGGAGGGGAGTACTACCGCGTGTGGACACTCGTGGTAGCAGTCTCTTCTACGCCTTTTCTGCTGATCGCCGAACGTTTCTGGGCCAAGAAAAAGGCCTGGCTGCTCAAGCCCGACGAAATGGCAGAAGACGTGTTCTGGATGGCTTCGGGTGGGCTGCTTTGGGCTCCCCTTATTTCCGACCTGTATCGGACGCCGGTATCTGATGGCTTCCAGGCGCTGCGTGATATGTCACCGCTGCAGATCGAATTTCAACCGACTACAGTGGTTGGGCTGATTGCCGCTGCGCTGTGTATCCGGTTCGTTTCCAGCTTCTTCTACTACTGGCTGCACCGGATTCAGCATGAGTCACTGTTCTGGTGGCGTATGCACGCGACACATCATCACCTGACCAAGCTGAGCGCCATGCGCGGAAACCGTACCCATCCCTTCGAATACCTGGCGCTTGGCCTCGGTACCCCAATGGCGCTGGCCCTGATGGGTGCCAGCGATGAAGTATTCATCGTTTCTGCAGCCTTCGGCATGTGGAATGGCAAATTTAACCATGCCAACCTGCCCATGGTGTCAATGCCTGTGTGGGACTGGTTCTTTGCGACCGCACAGCAGCATCATTGCCACCATGCACACGAGCGTCGTCAGGCAGATTCCAACTACGGTTGTGACATCATTTTCTGGGACCGCGTCTTCGGTACTTACTGCGGCGACGCTGAAGTGGGACCCGCTGGCGCTGGCAAGGGCGTCCGCCTCTCCATCAAAGACCAGCTCATGCTGGCCTTCTATTCCGACAAACGCCTCAAAAGTTTGTAGGGTAACGACCAAAGCTGATCTCAGGCGGTCCATGTAATGGATCGACCTGGCTAGGCTACCTCACATCAATAGGTTAATTGTGCCTAGTGCGGACAAATTCGCCGGAAGCGAATTTGAAAAGCCGAAGGCTGGGGGTGGCCGAGCAGATGGATGTGCGAGTCCATCGAACTGTTTTCCCTGGTGCGTACACCTATAACTCCATAATCAGAGAAATGTGTTTCGAGATCCGCTGGTCGTTGCGGAATGACACGGGGATTCTGCAGGGGTCGGAAAGTCCATTTAGCTTTCAGGAAATTAAACTCTTTGGCATTTGTGATTAAGGAGAGCTGCGCTCTCCCTACCGGCTGTGTGTAAGCTCTCGGCTTTGTTTTGCGGGGCTCACTGCGGGACTCAGGTTTTCTTTCTAGGATAAATGGTGTTAAGGGGCGGATTCGAAACGTTTACCCTGGTGCGTTTCGCTTGATCACCCGTATCAGAAATAAGCTTTTCGAAGCCTGCTGGCCGTTGCGGAATAACACCGGGATTTTGCAGTGCGAAGCGCTGCCATTGAGCATTGTGAATCTAAGTTGGAGTCAAAGAATGGTGCCAGGGGCGGAATCGAACCACCGACACGGGGATTTTCAATAATCAGGGTCTTTATAAGTCCAATAATATCAATAGGTTATAGAGGCGATCTGCAAATGTGCCATGAAATGTGCCTCGGCAATAGTCAGTAACTAAGCAGATTTACACTGTTCTCCAACCGATGTTTAGACACCTGGATATACCGCTGTGTAGAACTGATATGACTGTGACGGAGGAGGGATTTGATAACTCCTATACTGACATTCTTTTCATCTAGTGCTGATGCAAACTTCCTTCTACCTGAATGACTACTACAGTCATCAAATCCAACTGATTTATACAGATGCTTGAAAAGATTCTGTAATGACTGACTGCTGAAGAATCCACCCCTCTGAGACTTTATGAGCGGTGCTGTGAGTCGTTCTTTGAGTAGTGAGTAATCTGACACATATTTCTTAAGTTCCCCCCTTAGATGTGCTGACAGCACCACTGTGTGTGATTCATTACCCTTAGTTTGGTGAGATTTCAGGATAATTGTGTCTTTGATAGAACCATCACC
>JBMTQX010000037.1:0-30911 GCA_049446715.1 Pseudohongiellaceae bacterium | reverse complement strand
ACACCAGGTTGATGCGATTGTCCTGCAAGAGCATGCGGCGGGAATTGGCCTAGGCCACGCTCCAGGTATCCTCGGGTCCCAGGGCCTTGTCGCCATCAGCATGGTCGAAGTGCCAGAGGGTGTTGATGACAAAATCGATGTCATTGCCACCCAGTGCCTGAATGCTGTCCTTGTAGAGCGGCGCCATGCTGGGAGACGGGTCATCCACGATCAGCAGGCCGTCCTCGCTAATGGAGACGGCAATATTGCCGGCTACTTCACCAATATCGAACAGGACATGCAGCTGGTCGGTGACGGCCATAACATCTCTACGGCGCTCTTCGGCGGCCTGGATCGAAGAAAGGGTGAAGGCCAGGTGGTGACGTCACGTGCGCGGATAAAACGCTGCCACGACGGTTCCGTCAGAAGTGCCAGCATGAACGGTGAGTCTTCCTGGGTGAGTTCGCGCAGAAGAATACGATCAGTGGGTGGGGGCATCTTGTCAGGTTTAACAGGACGACTTCAGGTCCTCGAACATCAGGTAATGGGTCTTTGCCATGCCTTGGTCGCTGTAGGTGCGCTGCGCGGCTTGGTTGTTGTGTTCCACGTAAAGCCGGAAGCCCGCCACATCGGGTTTGCTCTGTGCCTGCTGTTGCACATGACCATACATGGCCCTGAACACCCCCTGGCGCCGAAAGGCCTGGTCGACATAGACACTCTGCAGCCACCAGATTACGCCGTTACGCCAGTCACTCCATTCATAGGTGATCATCAGGCAACCGACCACCTGGCCATCGGCTTCGGCCACGGTATAAAAACCCAGGTCGGGCGTATTGAGCAGGCGGGTAACCCCTTTGAGGACCGTGTCGGGATCCAGCGCCAGAGCCTCGGTTTCCTGCGCCAGCGCGATATTGAAGCCGGCAATGACTGCCGCATCTTCCCGCCTAGCCTGGCGCAGGGTCAGCGCCGACATCAGGCGGGCATGTGCCGATAGACGGCGCGCTCGTGGGAGAAGGCCTTGAAGCCGAAGTGGCCGTGGTAGCTGCCCATGCCGCTGCCGTTGACGCCACCGAAGGGCAGGTTGTTTTCCAGGTAGTGGGAGAACACGCCGTTGATGGTGACGCCACCGGAGGAGGTTTTCTTCAGTACCTTGTCGATGCTCGCCTCATTGTTGCTGTACACATACAGTGCCAGCGGCTTGTCGCGCTGCTCGATGTACTCGATGACCTCGTCGATGTTCTCGTAGGTCATCACGGGCAGCACCGGCCCGAAAATTTCTTCCTGCAGGATTTTCATGTTCGGTGTGACATCTGTGAGCATGGTGGGATGCACGGTCAGGTTGGCTTCCTCCAGCTTGCCGCCGGCTGCCACCCTGGCACCATTGGCGACAGCATCTGTGAGGAGTCCCTTCACGCGATTGAAGTTCTGCGAGTTGACGATCTGGGCGATGTTGTCAGTCTTGAACTGACCGGCCTGGTCATAAAGGTTTTCCTGCACCTTCGCCTTGAAGGTCTCGACCAGCTTGTCCCGCTGGTCGCTTTTCACGAAAACGTAGTCCGGACAGATGCAGGCCTGACCGCCATTGAACTGTTTGGCGCCGGCAAGATCGGTGGCGATCTTCTCGATGTCTGCGCCTTCATCCACGATCACCGGCGACTTGCCGCCCAGCTCCAGGGTGACGGAAGCCAGGTGTTTGGCTGCGGCAGCCATGACGATCTTGCCGACGCGTGTGCTGCCGGTGAAGAAGATGTGATTAAAAGGTTGCTCCAGCAGTGCTGTAGCGACACTGACATCGCCTTCAAACAGGGCAACTTCCTGCTCATCAAACACTTTCCGAATGATCTTGCCGGCAATGCTGGCCGTGTTGGGACACAGGTCGGTGAGTTTGACCATGCAGCAGTTGCCGGCGGCAATGGCGGCGGCCAGCGGGCCGAAGGTCAGGCCTAGCGGAAAATTCCACGGTCCGAGAACCAGACATACACCACGGGCCTCATAGACGATCTGCGCCTTGTCATTGGGATTCATAGAGGTGGCCACGTCCACCGGCTGCATCCAGTCGTCCAAGTTGTCGATATTGCGCTGGATGTTGGCAATCACACCGCCGACCTCTGTCATCTGCACTTCCTGCGCCGGCTTGCGTGTGTCTTGCTGTACGGCGGCAATGATGTCATTGCCATAGGCTTTGACGGCATCGACCAGTTTCTGCAGTTTGGCCTTGCGCTCCGCACTCGTGGAAGCCTTGGTGACCCATTGGTGTTTTTGCTGAAGGGCGAAGATGCGTTGGATATCGGCTGAATTGGACATGGGAACCCCAGATTGTGTGTGTCATGTTATGGGAAGGGATTATACGGGAGAGTGGAGCGGAAGGTTTAGAAGGCTGCCGTCTGCTGAATAACGGCGAGGGGCGTTTCGGAGCGTTAGCCCCGAATAGACCCTGACAACCACGCCTCCCAGCTAATAGTCCGGCCGGGATAACCCGGGTGCTTGAAAGGCCAGGCATCCGAAACCCACCGGGTCACGGTGTCAAAGAGCAACGGGTCATAACCCAGGTCCAGCACATCCGCACGTACCCACATGGTAATTTGCGCATCGAAGTCAGAATGGCCACTGGGGAAAATATACAGACACCCCAGCACGCGGGTTTCATCGGGAGAGACCACGGTGTAGGCAAAGGACGAGCGGATCTGGAATTCTTTCTGGTGCCAGCCCAGGTCGATCAGATCCTGCTCCAGTGTCAGATCAGCTTCCGGCCAGGTGGAATTGGGGCCGAAGATACCCTGAAGATGATTCAGGCTGGACATGACAGCGTCGTAGTCTTTGATGACGTCGTTGACGGTCAGGGTGCGGATTCGGAAATGGTCGTTCTCTAAAACGATGGGGATTTCAAAGTCTGCGGGAATGAACGATTTGGTGCCAGGCAAGGTTGAGACTGATTCATTCATAAGATGATCCTTATTGATTGTTCGCGGCTAAAGTCGCGCCTACATGGGGCATATGCTATCAGACGTGGCCGTATTGTTCGGAACCCGCCAGCCAGCGCTTGATCAAGGGTTCGATGAGATCGGGTCGTTCGGCTTTGAGTGTTTCGGCCCAGAGTTTGATCTTCGGTTGCAGGTGGGCGTCCCTGAGCAGGTCGGCCATCTTGAATTCCATGAGACCGGTTTGTCTGGTGCCTAGGACTTCGCCGGGGCCCCTGATTTGCAGGTCTTTTTCCGCGATGAAAAAACCGTCGTTGCTCTGACGCATGATGGACAGGCGTTCCTTGGCGATCGTGGACAGTGGTGATTTGTAGAGTAGCACGCAGTGGCTTGCGGTGGCGCCGCGGCCGACCCGGCCTCTGAGCTGGTGCAGTTGCGCGAGGCCGAGGCGTTCAGGGTTTTCGATGATCATGAGGCTGGCGTTGGGCACATCCACGCCGACTTCGATGACGGTGGTGGCGACCAGCAGTTGCAGTTGACCGGCCTTGAAGGCCTGCATGATGTCGGCTTTTTCCTTTGCTTTCATGCGGCCATGAATAAGGCCGATGCCGATGCCGGGCAGCCTTTGCAGCATGTCGGCGTAGGTGGCTTCGGCGGCCTGGCATTGCAGAGCTTCACTTTCTTCGATCAGGGTACAGACCCAGTAGGCCTGACGACCAGCGCTGCAGGCATGGCGAATGCGCTCAATGATGTCATCGCGCCGCGAATCGGCAGCGAGGATAGTGTTCACCGGGGTGCGGCCCGGTGGCAGTTCGTCGATGATGGAGCTGTCGAGATCGGCGTAGGCGCTCATAGTGAGTGTGCGCGGAATGGGTGTCGCCGTCATGATGAGCTGGTGCGGATAGACGTTGTTGTGGTTTCCCTTTTCACGTAATGCCAAACGCTGGTGGACACCGAAGCGGTGTTGTTCGTCCACTACGATCAATCCCAGTTTGGCAAAAGTCACTTCCTCCTGGAACAGGGCATGGGTGCCTACACAAATTTGTGCTCGGCCACTGGCCATATTCTGCAGCACTTCACTGCGGGCTTTTCCCTTCACCTTGCCGCTCAGGTAAACGATCTCGATATTGAGTGGGCGCAGTAGGGCATCGAGATTGAGAAAATGCTGTTCGGCGAGAATTTCTGTCGGCGCCATGATGGCGGCCTGGTAGCCGTTGCTCACTGCTATCAGCGCGGCCATGACCGCGACCAGGGTTTTGCCGGAGCCGACATCGCCCTGCACCAGGCGCAGCATCGGTGTTTCGCGCGCCATGTCGCGGGCGATCTCGGCACTGACCCGTTGCTGGGCGTTGGTGAGCTGGAACGGCAGGACCGTGAGGAAGGCGGCCTGCAGGCCGCTTTCGTCTATTAATGATGGCCCGGCGTGACGATCAGCCTGTTCGCGCAACCGGCGCAAGCAGAGATAGTGGGCAAGCAGTTCTTCAAACGCCAGGTGCATCTGGGCCGGGTGCGTGCCGTCCTGCAGTTGTTCGAGCGAGGCATCCACGGGCGGACGGTGCAGATACACCAGGGCGTCTTCCAGGGAAATGAACCCCAGCTCTTTTTTCAGGGTATCCGGCAACAGGTCGGGCAGCGCCCTGGATTTGGCGAGCAGGTTGAGCGCCTGTTCAGCCAGCGCCCGCAGGCGCGCCTGGTGCAGGCCATCCGTAGTGGGATAGATCGGAGTGAGACGATCATCCAACGCGGCGGTGTTGCCGGCCAGCACCGTGTATTCAGGATGGTAAAGCTCAACGCCACTCTTGCCCCAGCGGCCTTCGCCAAAACAGCGAATGCGCGCGCCGTCACTGAGCGCATTTTTCTGCGCGGCGCTGAAGTGATAGAAGCGCAGGCTGAGGATGCCGGTTTTGTCCGCTACCTTCACCAGCAACGAGCGGCGTTTACCGAACACCACCGCGCTACCCAGGATCTCGCCCTCGATAACCGCTTCGACGCCATGCCTGACGGCCCTGATCGGCGTGATACGCGTGCGATCCTGATAACGCAGCGGCAGGTGAAAGAGCAGGTCGAGCGCGGTGTGGATGTGGATGTTGGCGAGCTTTTCCGCGAGCTTGGGGCCGACGCCTTTGAGGTCAGTCACGGGAACTTGTTGCAGATCTGGGGACTGGTGTGCGGTGGGCGGAAAGCTCATGGCTGCATTCTAGGGGGAATTCATGGCGCCTGCCAGAAAGAGGCGAGCGACAAGAGACAAGGCCGGTTCATCCGGTGCAAATGTGGTAGGTCGGATAAGGCCGAAGGCCGTCATCCGGCGTTTTTGTGAAGAGGAGGTAAATCCTTGAAAATCTGGCGACCTTTGGTCGCTATGTCGGATGGCGGCACAAGCGCCTTATACCGACCTACAACGCGTCTGGTCCAGGTCATACCCGGCCCTGTCAAAATAGCGGCCTGACATCAACAGCATCATCGAACGCCCTTTCCTCCTTTTATCTTTTTATCGAAAACCTATCGAAGCGGATGAAGGCACGCCGTACCTTTTATGCCCCAGAGAGTGCTTCTGGCCTACGTCGGCGTTACTCCGGCAGGATGTCCTGAATGATATACGCCGCCACGTCATGCAGCTGTTCGGTGTCGTAGGCGAAACCGAAGGCGGGCATGGTGTTCTTGCCGTAGTTGGCGATGCTCATGATCTCGCTGGGGGTGAAGGTCTTGCCGATCAGTTCCACGCCCTTCTCGCCGCCCTCGCCATTGGCACCGTGACAGGCGCTGCAGAGCTGGCGGAAGATGGTGCCGCCGGCAGCGATGTCGGCAGTGTGGCCTTCAGGTGGAGTGATCACGGCCATGTCAGCGGCGGCAGCGGCCGGTCGGAGACTGGCTTCAGCGGTCTCGGCGGCTTCAGGAGTGATGTCACCTGACAGGGAAAACAGCCAGACGCTGTCACCGTGTTTGCCGTTGGAATAAATACTACCGGCCGAAATGATGGCGACGTACTGGGTGCCTTCATGCATGAAGGTGGCGGCTGTGCCGTTGACGCCGGCATCGGTCTGGAATTCCCAGAGCATTTTGCCGTTGTCCTTGTCCAGGGCAACCACCCGACCGTCATTGCGGCCGTGGATGATCAGGCCGCCGGCGGTGACGATGGAGCCGGACGAACAAGCATAGGACCACTGCTGGCGCCAGGCGATGGTGTTGGTAGTGACATCCATGGCGGCAAAGATGCCGCGTGTCGGCATGCTGGTCAGGCGGAAGCCGCCGCCGAGCCAGCTACCGGTGTGATTCGGGTCGGTGTTTTCCGCCGCCTGGGCAGCGCCGCCGATACGGTCCTGGGCACAGATGTAGAGCCAGCCATTTTCCGGATCATAGGCTTTGGGCGGCCAGTTCACGCCGGCCAGCGGCTTGTAAAGCACCGGGTCGGTATCGAACGGGGTATAGGTACGGCCTTCGTTGACTAGTTCCCAGCCTTCGGGCGGCACATCGATGACATGGGGAATGAAATCCTCGCCGACCGGAATGGGCTGGGTCGGTGAAGTTTTCTGGGAGGCCATCTGCGGCACCGGCGTTTCCACGATGCCGACCAAGGGCGCGCCGGTGATGCGGTCGAGGATATAGAGGTAACCGGACTTGCTCGCTTCGGCCAGGCCTTTGCGCATGACGCCGTCTTTTTCGACATCAAACAGCACGACCGGGCTGGGGGAATCGTAGTCCCAGATGTCGTGATGCACCTGCTGGTAATGCCAGCGGTATTCGCCTGTCATGGCATCCAGGGCAAGGATGGATACGGTAAACAGGTTGTCACCCTCGCGCTCATTGCCGTTCAGGTCGGGACCGGCATTGCCTGTGGAGAAATAGAGCATACCCAGATCAGGGTCCACGGCCGGGGTCTGCCAGATCGGCGCGCCGCCATGGCGCCAGGCATCGTTGTCCTGTGGCCAGGTGTCGTGGCCGATTTCGCCGGGGCCAGGAATGGTATAGAAGGTCCACACCAGGGAACCGTCCCGGGCGTCATAGGCCTTGATGCGACCACGGATGGCTTTCTCACCACCGGCAAAACCGGTGATGACCATGCCGTTGTAATACAACGGTGCTGCCGTGATGGCATAACCCTGGAACGGGTCTTCGGCCTGGATTTCCCAGTTGACTGCCCCGGTAGCCTGGTCCAGTGCCACCAGTTTGGCATCAAGCTGGCCCACATAGATCTGGCCATCCCCCATGCCCAGGCCGCGACTGACCCAGCCGCAGCATACGTTGACCCGGTCGGGGTCCAGGTTGGCCTGGTAGGTCCAGAGGAATTCGCCGGTGTCCACATCAATGGCAAAGACGTCGTTCTCGCCGGTTACCACATACAGCACACCGTCATAAAACAAGGGTTCCGCCTGCCCGCTGTGATTGGGGCCGGCACCGGAGCCGTTCATGTGTACGCGCCATTCCGCCTTCAGGCCGGCCACGTTGTCCTTGTTGATCTGCGTCAGCGGCGAATAACGCTGGTTGGCCAGGTTGCCACCATTGGTGTACCAGCCGACCGTCGGGGCGGCGGTCAGTTCATCGGCAGAGAAAGCCGGTGACAGGGCGGACTGGGCAGACAGGCCCAGCGACAGAATGGAAAGCAGGAAAGTCGTGAAAATTCGCAGCAACATGAGGTACCCGTTCAAGTTTTCATTTTTTAGGCAGGGCGCCATATTACCCTCAATGCCCGGATCCAGAAAAGAATTGCCGGGTATGACAGTGTGCAGGCATTGACTGCAACAGCTGGATTTAATGATTGCCTGATAAAAATAACAACAGGTCCAGGGAAGCAAAATGCCTGACCTAGCAAGATCACTCCCAACCGGCATGACGCAGTCAGGCATGCCCGGAAGCACAAACAAAGCATGAATACACGGCATCACATCCTCATCGTTGGAAGTGAAGCAGATGATTCGTGATGCCCGGGCAACTGCAGAGAAAGCGCGCCGACATCCCTGCCGGTTAGGCAGGCCTTTCGTGACTCTCCCGCCAGTTTTAATTCTTGACGCGTGTTACGCCCGTCACAGACTTAATCCGTCGGACTTTTTTCATGACGCTGGCCAAGTGGACGCGGTTGCGAACGGTCAACGTGAGGTTGACGATACTGAAGCGGGCATCGCGATCAGAGGTGGCGATCTTTTCAATATTGCCTTCGGCTGATGAGATGGCGTTGGCGAGGGTGGCGATGATGCCGCGCTGGTGCTCCAGTTCAATTCGCAGCTCCACCGTGAATTCGCCACCGACGGTGGGATCCCAGCGCAGGTTCACATACTTCTTCGGATCGTTGCGGATCTCGGACATGTTGTTGCAGGTTTCCCGGTGCACGATCATGCCGCGGCCGGCACTGACATAGCCGACGATGGGGTCGCCCGGAATCGGATAACAGCACTTGGCAAACGACATGAGCATGCCTTCGGCCCCGCGGATGGCCATCGCGGTGTCATCCTGGTTGGTGGGCAGCTCTTCGCCATCCTCACTGGGAATGAGACGGCGGGCAACGATGTAGGCCATGCGGTTGCCCAGGCCGATGTCTTCGAGCAGGTCATCAAGCACATCGAAATCGGTCTGTTCGAGCAGCCCGCCGATCTTTTCCTTGGAAATGTTGGACAAATGGTAGCCAAAGCTCGACAGCGTCTTGTTGAGCAGGCGTCGGCCCAGTGCGATGGCTTCCGAGCGGCGCTGGTTTTTTAGGAAGTGGCGGATGTTGCTGCGCGCCTTGCCGGTGACGGCAAAGCCCAGCCAGGCCGGGTTGGGCTGGTTGCCAGAAGCAATGATTTCCACCGTCTGGCCGCTCATCAGGCGTTCGCTTAGGGGCGCCAGGCGTTTGTTGATACGGCAGGCAACACACGAATTGCCGACGTCCGTGTGCACGGCGTAGGCAAAATCGACCGGGGTCGACCCGGCCGGCAGTTCCAGGATCGCGCCTTTTGGGGTGAACACATAGATTTCGTCGGGAAACAGGTCGGTCTTGACGTGCTCGATGAATTCCAGCGAATTACCGGCGTGTTTTTGCATTTCCAGCAAATCCTGTACCCACTGGCGCGCACGGATATGGCTCTGGTTGGGTGTGTCGTCGGAAGACTTGTAGAGCCAGTGTGCGGCGATGCCGTTGCTGGCCATCTGGTCCATCTCCTCCGTACGGATCTGGATTTCAATCGGGACGCCATGCATGCCGAACAGGGTGGTGTGCAGTGACTGGTAGCCGTTTACCTTGGGAATGGCAATGTAATCCTTGAACTTGCCGGGCACAGGTTTATACAGGCTGTGCACGGCGCCCAGGATGCGGTAGCAGGTATCAACCGAATCGGTGACCACACGGAAGGCGAACACGTCGGTGATTTCACGGAACGAGCGTCGCTTGTCGCGCATCTTGCGGTAGATGCTGTACAGGTGTTTTTCGCGGCCCATGACACGACCGGGCAGGCCTTCTCGTTCCAGGCAGGCCTCCAGTGCACTTTGCACCTGGGTCACCAGTTCCTTGCGGTAGCCGGCGACATTCCTGACGGCGGCATCAATACGCGGTGCACGCAGCGGATAGAGGGTCTTGAATCCGCGCTCTTCGAACTCCAGGCGGATGTTGTGCATGCCCAGCCGGTTGGCAATCGGCGCGTAGATTTCTAGGGTTTCACGGGCAATGCGTTTCTGCTTGTCGGCGCCCAGCACGTCCAGGGTACGCATGTTGTGCATGCGGTCGGCGATCTTGACCAGGATGACGCGGATGTCCTTGGCCATGGCCAGGGCCATTTTCTGGAAGTTCTCGGCCTGCGCCTCGGCGCGGGTGGAAAACTCGATCTGGTTCAGTTTACTGACGCCGTCGACGAGGTTGGCGACGGTTTCACCGAACTGGCTTTCGATGGCCTCACGGGTAATGCCCGTGTCCTCGATCACGTCATGCAGCATGGCCGCAATCAGGCTCTGGTGGTCCAGGTGCATCTCACGCAGGATTGCGGCCACGGCCAGCGGGTGAGTGACATACTCCTCGCCCGAACGCCGGAACTGTCCGTCATGGGCCTGTTCGGCGTAATAGTAGGCACGCCGCACGAGGTCTACCTGGGCTGCTCCCATGTAGCTGTTCAGGTCTTTGGCAAAGGATTCAATACTGGTCATATCAGGGCGTTAGCACCGTTACATACGTCCAATAATGGGGGCTGGCGGGGCGGAGTGCAAGCAGGGCCGCGGGTCCGGAGAATAAAAGAAAGGGCAAAAAAAACGGGGAGCACATTGGCTCCCCGTTTCCACAATCCGTGTTATGCGGCGACGATCAGGCGTCGTCTTCGGATTCATCCACGTCCGGCTGCGGTGCGGCTTCAGCCTCATCCGCACCTTCTTCCGGAATCAGGACGGCATCCATGGCTTCTTCGATGGAGATGTCGTTCTTCTTCTGGGCTTCGACACCTGCGAGTGCCTCAGTGTCTTCTTCCGGAACCTGGGTTAGGATCTCCGAGCTGATGAAACCTTCGGCGATCTCACGCAGGGCCAGTACAGTCGGCTTGTCGTTGTCTTCCGAGACCATGGGGTCTTTGCCGCCGGTCTGCAGCTGACGGGCACGTTTGCTGGCAATCATGACCAGGTCAAAACGGTTTTCGACGTTGTCCAGGCAATCTTCAACGGTAATACGGGCCATAGGGTTAACCTTTGTTCTGAAAATTCAGTGTGTTGGGTCCGGCTAAGGCAGGTCAGCCGGGGGGACGGCATTATAAAGGCACAAGGTAAAGGGAACAAGGGACAAGGTTGTAGGCCGGAAGAGGCCGCTGGCGGCCGTCATCCGGCGGCTTAGAAAGGGTCTTCACGTAAAAACGAGGTAGGTCGGATAAGGCTGAAGGGCCGTCATCCGACGTTCTTCTCATGGCTTGGTGACAGTTGAGGTATCAGGCGACCTCCGGTCGCCATGTCGGATGGCGGCGCATGCGCCTAATACCGACCCACTACTGACCTACGGGGATCCAGGATTATCCTTCGATCAGTTCCTTCAACAGCTCGCCATGGACATCGGTCTGGTGCGCCCAGGACAGGCGCGCGCTGCGGATGACGGCTTTGAGGTCTTCCAGGGCCGTCTCGAAAACCTCGTTGAAGATGAGATAGTCAGCCTGGTCGAAGTGGGACATTTCATTGACCGCGGCGGCCATACGCTGCTCGATGACTTCGGGCTTGTCCTGGCCGCGGTGGGTCAGCCGTTCGCACAGGGATTCCAGGGAAGGGGGCAGGATGAAGATACTGACGGCCGAGGGCAGCAGGCTCTGGATCTGTGCGGCGCCCTGCCAGTCAATTTCCAGGATCACGTCCCAGCCGTCGGCCAGGCGTTCTTCCACCCAGTTTTTCGAGGTGCCATAGAGGTTACCGAAGACTTCAGCATGTTCCAGAAACGCTGACTCGGCTTCCATTTTCCGGAATTCCTCGACATTCACGAAATGATAGTTGCGCCCGTCTTCCTCGCCGGGGCGCTTCTCCCGGGTGGTATGGGAAACCGATACACACAGGCGTGCGCTCACCTCGCCGGAGGCCTCCAGCAGGGCATTGACCAGGCTGGTCTTGCCCGCACCGGATGGTGCTGAAATCAGAAATAGGATGCCCCTGGCCATGGTGGTCGTTGTCTTCCTGCTTTATATGGATCTGTTGTTAGCGCCGTGTCGGGTGAGATGTAGCGTTTGTCCGGTCACTCGATATTCTGCACCTGTTCGCGCATCTGTTCGATGAGCACTTTCAGCTCTACCGCATTGAGCGTGGTTTCGGTAACCACCGCCTTGGAACAGATGGTGTTGGCTTCGCGGTTGAGTTCCTGCATCAGGAAATCCAGGCGCCGGCCCACGGGTTCCTTGCGGCTCAGGATATGGCGTGTTTCCTTGACGTGAGTGTCCAGGCGATCGACTTCCTCGGCAATGTCCGCCTTCTGCATAATCAGCACCAGCTCCTGCTCCAGGCGGCCAGGTTCGACCTCCACTGTTAGGTCGCTGATCTGGTCCTGGAGTTTGGTCTGCTGGGCGACCAGGATAGTCGGCAGAGAAGCACGAATATCGGCGACGATGGCGACAATGGCGTCCAAGCGGTTTTCGATAGCGCTCTTCAGCTCAGCGCCTTCCCGGGCGCGGTGTTCTGACAGTAAATCGATGGTCTCTCGGAACAGGCCCAGTGATGCTTCCTCCAGCTCTTTTGCATCCAGCTCCTTGTCCTGGATGATACCCGGCCATTTCAGGATGTCCAGGGCGCTCGGGCTGGTGGTGTTTGTCGTATGCGCTTCAACCTGGGCAATGGCTTTGCCGAGCTGGGCCAGCAGTGCCTCGTTGACCGGAATGCGGCTTTCCTCGGTGATGTTGGGCAGGAACTTGAGCTGGGCTTCGATCTTGCCGCGGCTAAGGCTGTTGCGCAGTTGGTCGCGCAGACGGGTTTCGATGTGCCGGAACTGTTCCGGCAGGCGGAAAAGGGGTTCGAGATAGCGATGGTTAACCGAGCGAATTTCCCAGATCAGGGTGCCCCAGGCGTGGTCTGCCTGCTTGCGGGCAAAAGCGGTCATACTGCGAGTCATTGGTTGGCCCGGATCATTCAATTGAAGAGGGAACGAACTATAGCGGAATTGCATTCCATTATAAAATAGAGAGCTTGCACGTCAGGCGTGCTTCGGGAGGCAATGTGCCGCGTAATCTGTTACGGTCACTGCCCCGGTTACCGGCCACAGCTAGCAAGAGGAAAACATGTCAGAAGTTTCACACCAGCGTCCCAGCGGCAGGCAGCCCAATGCCCTGCGCGATATCCGCATTACCCGCCATTTCACCAAGCATGCCGAAGGCTCTGTGCTGGTGGAGTTTGGCGATACCCGTGTCATCTGCACCGCGTCCGTCGAGGAAAGTGTGCCGCGGTTTCTTAAGGGCACCGGCCAGGGCTGGATTACGGCCGAATACGGCATGTTGCCCCGGTCCACCGGTTCGCGCATGGACCGGGAAGCAGCCCGCGGTAAACAGAGCGGACGCACCCAGGAAATCCAGCGCCTGATTGGACGTTCCCTGCGCGCGGCCGTGGACATGAAACGTCTGGGCGAAAACACCATCAAGATCGATTGCGACGTGATCCAGGCCGATGGTGGTACCCGGACGGCATCCATAACCGGCGGCTGTGTGGCACTGGCCGATGCCATCAATCACATGCTGGCCAAAGGCATACTGACCGACAACCCGCTTGAGCGCATGATTGCGTCAGTCTCGGTGGGCATCTGCCAGGGTGTGCCAGTCCTGGATCTGGACTACATCGAGGATTCGTCCGCAGAAACCGACATGAACGTGGTCATGACTGACGAAGGCGGTTTTATTGAAATCCAGGGCACCGGTGAGGATGGCCAGTTTTCGCTGGATGAACTCAACGCGTTGATCGATCTGGCCAGGCTGGGCATCGAGCGCCTGTTTGATGAACAGAAAGCGGCCCTGGGACAGTAAGCCTTTTTGCCGGGTGATGGCCCGGCAGCGATGGTGGCGAAAGGGACAGGATTCAGTTGAACTAAACAGGATTGCTGCATCGTGCAGGAGGGGCTTTAGCCCAGAATAAAGTTACCATTACCATGGCCGTCACCACCCGGCAGGCATGAACAAAATCATTGAAGGAAGCCCCATGCAGGACTATCAGAAATCGTTTCTCAACTACGTTACTGAACACAACATCTTGCGGTTTGGTGAATTCACCCTGAAGTCCGGTCGCCAAAGCCCCTATTTCTTCAATGCCGGGCTGTTCAATACCGGCGCCGCACTGGGGTTTCTCGGCAGCTGTTATGCGAAGGCGGTCAAAAATTCAGGCGTTGGGTTTGATATTATTTTCGGTCCTGCGTACAAGGGAATTCCCTTGGCTTCTGCCACCTCAATTGCATTTTGGCAGGAGTTCAAGGAGGATATTCCGTGGTGTTTTAATCGCAAGGAAGCCAAGGATCACGGGGAAGGCGGCAATATTGTTGGCTCCGAATTAGCCAACCGCGTTCTGATCATTGACGATGTGATCACTGCCGGCACGGCCATTCGTGAAACCATGGATATTATTTTCGCGGCAGGCGCGACCCCCGCAGGGGTGGTGGTTGCCCTGGACCGACAGGAGAGAGGCAAGACTGACCTGTCGGCGATCCAGGAAATAGAAAAAGAGTTTTCCATTCCGGTTATCAGCATTATCAGTCTGGAACAAATCATCGGGTACCTGCAGGATGAGGCAACTCGGACAGACGGGTCATTTGCGGGTTACCTGGATGCCATGAAAGCGTACCAGCAGCAGTACGGTATATAAGGCAACGCCAGAGGCGGGCAGGATGGTCGCCACCAGGCAGTAAACAGTCAGCAGTTACAGCAGGCAGGGCGGTTCATTCAGGATTCAGCCAGCCCGCATTAAGTTGATGGCGAAAAGGCTTCGTACAAGACAACACGACGCTCAGTACGCTCAGACACCTGCAAATGAAGACCATCGGCAGGCACACCTTATCAGCGGTGATTCTCCTGGCGCTGACCGCGACAGGCTCATTGCCGTTGTCTGCGGCCAAGATCTACAAGTATCAGGATAATTAGGGTAATGTCTTCCACGGTACCCAGGTCCCGCCCGAATACGTTAAGAACGGCTACGAAGTCATCAATGAAAAAGGCCAGGTCATCCAGCGGGTGGCTCGGGCACTGACCCCTGAAGAGCGTGCCGCCCAGGCCCAAGCTCTGGCCGCACAGGAGTCCAATCAGGCTGACCGGGCACGGCAGGAAGAGCAAGACCAACGGCTGCTGCGCCTGTACCGTTCTCCGGAAGAGGTGATTGGTCGCCGCGACAGTACAGTGGAAGAACTGGACGCCCAGATCACGGCCCTGACCGGCCTGCTCGAGGGCGCCGAAAGGCGCGTGGCCGATATGCAGTCACGGGTCGATGCCGCTGGCGAACAGGTTTCAGATGCACTGCTGGGGCAGCTTGAAGATGCGTCTGAAGAACGCGACCGCCTGGACAGGAAAATCTCGCACATTCAAACCGAAAAGGAAGAGACGGTGGCAACGGCGCAGAAGAATATCGACCGGCTGCGCGAACGGCTCAATCTTAACTAGTCGCTCCTAGCTCTTACTCTGGCAGTCCTGCCAGGTTTTCAGAAGCCGCCGCCCGGCTGGCGTAACAGATCCTGATTCAGATAAGCCCACTGCTCCGCAAAATGGTCGGTGGGTTTATGGTTGAAATCCGTCCGCACATACTGGCTGATCTTGCCTTCGATGAAGGTCAGCAGCAGATTGGAAGTCACTGAAGGACTCATGCCGGTACGCAGCCCTTCCTTGAGTTCGGCTTCACGAAAAATCTGCTTCAGCTGGGAGTCCAGGCGGTTGTAGACCTGGCTGGCGCGGTCCCGCAGGCGCTCGGTTTCCCCGACCAGGGCATCGCCATTGAGCACCCGGCTGATGCCCGGGTTTTTCTCGGCAAAGGTCAGTACCAGCAACAGGATTTTTTCACACTGTACCAGGGCGGTGGAGCCTTCATTGAGAATGCGGGTGATGCGGGAAAAGAGGGTGTCTTCCATGAAGCCGATCAAGCCTTCGAACATGCGTGCCTTGCTGGGGAAGTGACGGTACAGCGCCGCTTCGGACACGCCGACTTCGGCAGCCAGTGACGCGGTGGTGATGCGGCCACCGGGATGATTTTCCAGCATCTGGGCCAGCGCCCTCAGTATGGCTTCTTTCTTTGCGCCTTTTTCTCTTGCCGCCATAACGCGTTCCTGCTGCTCCGTCAGGGAGTCAGTGTTTGTTGGTGATCAGGGTGCCGATGCCCTCGTCGGTGAAGACTTCCAGCAATACGGCATGGGGGACCCGGCCGTCGATAATCTGCGCACTGTTGACTCCGGAATTGACCGCATCCAGGGCGCAGTGGATTTTTGGCAGCATGCCGCCGTGGATGGTGCCGTCCGCAATCAGTGCATTGACCTGGCTGGTGGTCAGCCCTGTCAGCACGTTGCCGTTGGCATCCTGGACACCGGCGATATTGGTGAGCAGTATCAGCTTTTCAGCCATGACCATCTGCGCCACCTTGCCGGCCACGATGTCGGCGTTGATGTTGTATGACTGGCCGCTTTCATCAGCGCCTATGGGCGCTATCACGGGAATGAAGTCACTCTCCTTGAGCATCTCGATGATGTCGGGATTCATGCTGGCCACTTCGCCGACGTGACCGATGTCGATGATTTCCGGGGCGGACATTTCCGGGGTCTGCCGGGTCACGGTCATCTTGCGGGCGCGGATGAAGTCGCCATCTTTGCCGGTGATGCCGATCGCCTTGCCGCCGTTCTTGTTCAGCAGGCTGACGATTTCCTTGTTGACCAGGCCGCCCAGCACCATTTCCACGACGTCCATGGTGGCCGAGTCGGTTACGCGCATGCCGTCGACAAAATCGGATTTGATGTCGAGCTTTTCCAGCAGCGAGCCGATCTGCGGACCACCGCCGTGCACCACGATTGGGTGCATGCCCACGAGCTTCATGAGCACGATGTCCCGGGCGAAACTGTTCTTCAGCTCCTCGTCGGTCATGGCATTCCCGCCGTATTTGACGACGAGGGTTTTGCCGGTGAAGCGCTGGATATAGGGCAGGGCCTCGGTCAGGACGCTGGCAATGTTCTTAGCTGAACTCAGATCGACAGGCATGAGGTTTCCAAAAAAGCGAATGCTTACTAACTCAATGATGATTGAATTATAGGGAAGTCGATAAAAGGATAAAAGGATAAAAGAGAGTAGGCCGGAAGGGGCCGCTTGCGGCCGTCATCCGGCGGCTTCGATGGGCTTTCGAGGAAGGGAGGAAGGGGCGTAGAGTAACGGATAGATTCAGTATTGTAGGTCGGGTAAGCGAAGCGCCATCCGACATGTAACGGATGAATATTTTCAGCGTTGTAGGTCGTGGGGCATAAAATGCCGAAGGCCGTCTGCCGACATTAATTGCACGTGCCCTGTCGGCAAACGCGGCGCTATGCCGACCTACACTTCTCTCTTGGTAAACAGATCCTGATAGGCTTCCCGCAACCGGTTCTTCTGCACTTTGCCCATGGTGTTGCGGGGCAGGGCCTCGATGACCACGATGTGCTTGGGCAGTTTGTAGCCGGCCAGGTGTTCGCGCGTGGCAGTGAGCAGGGTTTCGGTATCAATGACGGTGTCGCCCTCGGCCACCACGGCCGCGACCACGCCCTCGCCAAAATCGGGGTGGGGCACGCCGAACACGGCCGATTCCCGGACCCCGGGCAGCCGGTCCAGCACGCCTTCGATTTCCTTTGGGTACACGTTAAGCCCGCCGCTGATGATCATGTCCTTGTTGCGCCCGACGATGCTGATGCGTCCGTCTTCAGCGACATCGACCAGGTCGCCGGTAATGAAGTAGCCGTCCTGAAATTCCCGGGCCATCAGTGCCGGCTTGTTCCAGTAGCCACTGAACACGTTCGGGCCTTTGACCTGCAGGACACCGATCTCGCCCCTTGCGACCGGGTTGCCGGCCTCATCGCGCACCCGGGTCTGCACCCCGGGCAGGGGATAGCCGACGGTGCCGGCGATGCGATCGCCATGCAGCGGGTTGGATACCAGCATGCCGGTTTCGGACATGCCGTAGCGTTCGAGAATGGTGTGCCCCGTTCGTGCCTGGAAGGTGGTGAAAGTTTCCGGCAGCAGGGGTGCTGAGCCAGAAATGAACAGACGCATGTTGGCACACAGGTCCTGGCTGAGTTCGGCTTCCTGCAACAGGCGCGTGTAATGGGTTGGCACCCCCATGAAGACAGTCGCATGCGGCAGTTGCCGAATGACGTCACCGGCGTCAAAGCGCGGCAGGAAAATCATTGTGGAGGTCCCCAGCAAAGCCAGGTGGGTGGCCACAAACAGGCCATGGACATGGAAGATCGGCAGGCAGTGCAGCAGGACATCTTTTGGCGACCAGCCCCAGGCCTCATGCAATGTGCCCGCATTGGCGGCCAGATTGCCATGACTGAGCATGGCGCCCTTCGGCGCGCCGGTGGTGCCGGACGTGAAAATGAAGACGGCAATATCCTCAGCGGCGCTGGCCTGTATGGTATGCGTGGCCGGCATGGCGGCTGCGGCACTGGCCAGGCTGCCGTGACCGTCAGCGTCCAGGGACAGGGCAGGAATGCCATATTGACCGGTGATGTGGTCACAAATGTCTGGCGCACCAATAAACAGGCCGGGCTGGGTGTCTGCGGCAAAATAATCCAGTTCGTCGAGGGTGCACTCGGGATTTACCGGCACGTAGACAATGCCACTGCGCAGGCAGGCCAGGTAGACCAGCAGGCCGGTGCGGGACTTGGCCGCCCTGACCAGGATGCGGTCACCGGGTACCAGTCCCCGGGCGGCAAACAGGTTGGCCATGCGGGCGCTGGCAGCATCACCGTCCGCATAGGACAGGTCGGCTGCCCCCGGACTGACCAGGAATGGTTTGGTGCCGGCCGTGAGCATGCCCGGCTGCAGGGCGGCATAGAAATTGGCGTTTGTCATGATCAGTCCGCCTCCACCGGGTTGGCATCAGCCAGGCAGGACAGGTCCAATGCCGGCAACAGGCTGTGGATTCCGGTACGAAACTGCGCACGGATGGCCGCCAGTGCTTCCGGGGTTTCGGCTTCAAAGCGTAATACCAGGCAGGGTGTGGTGTTGGATGCGCGTACCAGTCCCCAGGCCGTGTCCGTGTCGGCACGAATGCCATCAAGATGGGACAGTGTGGCACCCGGGATGGCGAGATGTTCGATCAGCGTGCCCATGACGGAGAATTTATCTTCCTCGCTAACCGGTATCTGCAGTTCCGGGGTATGACAGGACGCTGGCTGTCCAGCGACAAGCTCATCTGCCGAGCAGGCGTTTTTATCCATCAGTTCCAGAAAGCGGGCGGCGACATACTGGCCATCATCAAAGCCATACCAGCGATGGCGGAAAAACAGGTGAGCGGAATATTCACCACCTAGCAGTGCCTGTGTTTCCTGCATCTGTTTTTTCACGAAGGAATGGCCGCTTTTACACATGACCGGTGTGCCACCTAGCGCATTGACCAGTTGCGGAATACGGCGGCTGCTTTTCACATCATAGACAACGGGCGCTCCGGGGTTTTCCGGCAGTATGTCCGCGGTAAAGGCCAGCAGTATGCTGTCTGCATCAATGATGCGGCCGGATGGGCTGACCAGGCCGACACGGTCGCCATCACCATCAAAGGCAATGCCCAGGTCGGCGTGTTCCGCAGTGACGGTGGCGATCAGATCGCTGAGGTTTTCCGCATGGGTCGGGTCCGGATGATGATTGGGAAAATTGCCGTCCACCTCGCAGTACAGGCCCACGACCTGGCAGCCGAGGGCAGAAAACAGCATGGGGGCCGAATTCGCCGCCACGCCATTGCCGCAGTCGATGACCACCTTGTAGGGGCGGCTGAGGTGAATGTCACTGCAGATGCGTTTCAGGTAGGCCGGTTGCACATCAATATCTGTCAATGAGCCGGATCCTGCACTGAAGTCCTCGCGCTGGATGCGTTCTTTCAGGCGCGTGATCTGGTCGGCGGCTAGACACTTGTTTTGCAGGACAATTTTCACCCCATTGTAGTTTCTGGGATTGTGGCTGCCGGTGATCATCACACCGGAATTCGAGCGGCAGACATGGGTGGCAAAGTACAGCACCGGTGTCGGGACGGTACCGATGTTCTCGACATCGCAGCCGGTAGACAGGATGCCGCGCGCCATGGCCAGGGCAAATGCCGGGCTTGAGAGGCGGGCATCAGCCCCGACAACCAGGGAAGTTTCGCCCAGCGCTATGGCTTCGCTGCCAACGGCCTTGCCGATGAGCTCAACGATGCGCTCATCGAGACCGTCATTGACCATGCCCCGGATGTCATACGCGCGAAAGATATTGTCAGGAATGGAAACCGTCACGTCGTGGCTGGGGAATTACCGGGCAGCCACAGCGGCTTTATAGCGTTGTGCGATCAGGGCAATCATTTCCCGGGTCAGTACGGATTTACGGCTCAGGGGGAAGTCCTGCTCGCCGCCTGGCCAGTACGCGGTGGCCATGGCGGATTCGCTGTTGAAGGTTTTGACGGCATTGTTGGCAAAGATCAGGTCGAGCTTTTTCGCCTCGAGTTTTTTCCTGGCATAGGCTTCCAGGTTTTCCGTTTCGGCGGCAAAGCCGACACAGAAAGGGCGTCGTTGCGCCAGTGAAATCAGGGCAAGAATGTCGGGATTCTTCACCAGGGTCAGGGTCATCGTCTTGCCGTCTTTCTTGATCTTCTCCGTAGCAGTCTGTTCCGGGCGGTAATCGGCCACGGCGGCCACGCTGATAAAAATGTCACCTGGCACGACCTGGCAGGCATCCAGCATCTGCCGGGCGCTTTCGACATTGACCAGTTTGACCCGAGGCGGTGGCTCAAGGGAAACCGGGCCGGAAATCAGTACCACCTTTGCGCCGGCTTCCATGGCCGCCTGGGCTAGGGCAAAACCCATTTTGCCGGAGCTGTGGTTGCTGATATAGCGCACGGGGTCGATGGCTTCGCGGGTGGGTCCGGCCGTGATGGTGACATTCACGCCCGCCAGTACGCCGGTATCAAACAACCGGGCAGCGGCGTCAGCAATGTCATTGGGCTCCAGCATGCGGCCGAGGCCGACATCGCCGCATGCCTGTTCCCCGGCAGCCGGCCCGAGGATATGCAGGCCCTTATCATGCAGCTGCTTCAGGTTGTTCTGGGTCTGGGTGTTGCTCCACATGGCCTGGTTCATGGCCGGGGCCAGGGCAATTTTCGCGGTCGTGGCCAGGCACAGGGTCGACAGCAGGTCGTCGGCGCGGCCCTGGCTAAGCCGGGCAATGAAATTGGCACTGGCCGGCGCTATCAGGATCAGGTCGGCCCAGCGTGCCAGCTCGATATGGCCCATGGCGGCTTCAGCGTCTTCGTCCAGCAGATCGGTGTGCACGCGGTTGCCTGACAGGGCCTGGAAGGTCAGTGGTGTGATGAATTCGGCAGCTGAGGGTGTCATCACCACGCGGACTTCGGCACCGGCACGAGTCAGCACGCGACACAGCTCCGCCGCCTTGTAGGCGGCAATGCCCCCGGTGATCCCGAGGATTACCTGCTTGTTGGTCAGGCTCAGCATGAAACGTGTATCCCGTGCAGAAAATGAAAGCTGGACTACCCTTAACCGGGGTGCCGCCGGGTGTTCTCACCTGCGCGGTGTTTACCCCCTGAAAAGCCGGGGTCGGGTCAGCGCCAGAGCCCGCGAAGCGTACCAGCAAGACCACTTAAATTCAATGTAATCTCAATGACTTAGCGCTATTCGTAGGCATGTGAGCGCGTAGCACAAGGAGGCCCTATGGCCATATCAGACTGGCCGGTAAATGAGCGCCCCCGGGAAAAACTGCTGCTCAAGGGGGCTGCCAGCCTGTCAGATGCGGAATTGCTGGCCCTGTTTCTGCGTACGGGCACCCGCCAGGTCACAGCGGTGGACCTGGCCCGGGCCATGCTCCGGGAATTTGGCGGCCTGCGCGGTACTCTGGGTGCCTCCCAAAGCCGGTTTTGTGCCCGGCCCGGACTGGGCGTGACCCAATACGCGCAATTACAGGCGGTCCGGGAACTGGCCCAGCGCAGCCTGCAGGAGAAACTGGTACGGGTGGATGCCTTTGCGAACTCCGGGGTTACCCGGCGTTTCATTCAGTCACGGCTGGCCGACCGGACCCGCGAGGTATTCATGGTGCTGTTCCTGGACAACCGGCACCGCCTGATCGCCGAGGAAGAGCTCTTTCTGGGCACCATTGACGGGGCCACCGTACATCCCCGAGAAGTGGTCAGACGGGCCCTGTTTCATAACGCGGCGGCCCTGATCCTGGCCCATAACCACCCGTCCGGGGTCTGTGAGCCCAGCCAGGCCGATATCAGCATCACCCGGCGCCTGAAGCGGTTGCTGGAGGAAGTGGATATCCGCACGCTGGACCACCTGATCGTGGGTGAAGCCGAGGTACAATCGCTGGCGGAGCAGGGGTTGATGTAAAGCCGGGAGAGTCGCAGGTCGGCACAGGCTGGGAGATACAGGGACAGAATATTAGGGCTGCAGCGATTCTGAAGCGCAGCGATGGCGAAACGGGCTGTTGTTGCCTCGACAGGAGGCATTGAGACCAGATTCTGTCCCGTGGCATGGGGCTTTTGGCCCCATGCCGCCTGCGGCGCCTGCGTTTACGTCCACCTTGTATTTTCCAGGCTGTTTTGCTTAAATACGCGCTCTTTTTTCCCAGAGAATTCTGATTCTTGGCCAGGGATATCCATGACAGGATCCGGAAAAGGCCGAAAATCACTTAAAAAACGAGGCAATACAATGTCCAGAGTATGCATGGTTACCGGCAAGAAACCCGTTACTGGCAACAATGTATCCCACGCCAACAACAAAACACGGCGTCGCTTTTGCCCGAACCTGCACACACACAGGTTCTGGGTTGAATCCGAAAACCGTTTTGTGAAACTGCGTCTGACCAGCAAAGGCATGCGCATTATCGACAAGCGTGGCATTGACCAGGTACTGGCAGACATCCGCGCACGCGGCGTAAAGGTATAATTTCCAGAACCGACTGACACACAGGCGGACGAGGAGAGGTAAAAGCAATGAGAGATAAAATCAGACTGGTTTCAAGTGCAGGCACAGGGCACTTCTATACTACCGACAAGAACAAGCGCAACATGCCGGACAAGATGGCAATCAAGAAGTTCGATCCGGTTGTCCGCAAGCACGTGATCTACAACGAAGCCAAAATCAAGTAAGGCCTTCGTTTTGCAGCCACCAGGCAGTCCAGGTTATTCGTCCTGCTGCCTGGGCTGATTCCCTTCCCAGCGGCTGACCATGCCGCTTTCCAGACCAAATAAATCCAGCACACGTCCCACGCTCTGACGCACCATGTCGTCAAGGCTTTGTGGTGCTGTGTAGAATGCCGGCACGGGCGGGTTCACGATGGCCCCCATGTTGGTCACTTTCAGCATGCTTTCCAGGTGCCCGGCGTGTAACGGGGTTTCCCGTACCATCAGTACCAGGCGACGCCGCTCCTTCAGAACCACATCCGCCGCCCGACTTAACAGGGATGACGTCACACCGGTGGCAATCTCGGACAACGTACGAATCGAGCAGGGGGCTATCAGCATACCCAGGGTCTGGAAGCTGCCGCTGGCAATCGCAGCTCCAATGTCACCATTGGGGTAGTGGTAATCGGCCAGTTGCGTCAGCTCGGCATATTTCATGGCGGTTTCCTGGCTCAGGGTCACCTTGGCTGACTGGGTGACCACGAGATGGGTTTCGATGCCCAGGCATCCCAGGGCCTTGAGTGCTTCAATGCCATAGACAATACCTGATGCGCCGCTGATGCCGACGATGAGTTTCTGGGGTGATGCGGTCATTGGACTTCCCGGATGACGAGTGGGCCGTTGACCAGATAGCGGTCAACACAGACGATGAAAGCAGGGATGGTGCCGAGCAGGAAAAAAGACATCCCTGCCATGATGGCCAGGCCGATGAAGATCCAGGTCAGGATCATCCAGGCCGTGAGCGTCATGAGTCCCTGGACAATCGGGACACTGCTCTGCTGTTTGCATTCGGGACACACCACGGGTGAAAAGGATACCGAGAATACCTTCTGGTAACTCGTGATCTTTTTCTCATGGCAATGCGGGCATTCGTGCAGGCTTTTCGACATCGTGTAATGCGGTTCCTGTTAACCCGGTAAAGTTACCACGGGTTATCACCAGAATTAAGATTTTAAGATGGAGAATGGCCGTGCGTTCGAAGCCGCTTCAGGCGCTGCATGGTGGGAAATCGGGTCACTTCCCTTGCTATGCCGACACCAGTGTTACCGCGAACGCCTAGTTCGCGATCTTGACCCACTGGCCCGCTTTGGGCTCGCCAAAGGGATAGTCGCCATTGAGCAAACGCAGCATGTCTTCCTGGTTTTCAGTTAGACGGGTCTGGCGTGCCAGATCGGCATACTTGATGTTGCCGTCAGCCTGGATATACGTCAGCTGTACCGGGTTGGCGAACAGGGTTTCGTTGCGCTGGATAGGGCGGAAGCTGCGAATGGATTCCAGCAACTGCTGGTCGCTGTAGCCTTCACCGGCCTTGGCCGTCATGATGAACGCCCGCGGGCCATAGTAAACGACAGCCACGCGTTCGCTGGTATCCGGATTGATGCCGGTAAAGCCGGACAGGCCGAACTGGGACAGCGGTTCGGACTGTTCCAGATTCTCGATACCCAGGTTTTCGCGAATAAACAGGCGCGGGTCCTTGGCATTCTGCAGGCGCTGGGCTTCCACCTTCAGCATGCTTTGCTCATCGATGCTGGTACCGACCACCGTGGTGGTGGTTTCCTCCTTGGCCCAGCCATCGGGAAAAATCAGGGTGTAGTTGAACAGGTTCTGGTAGTAGCGGTTGCGCTGCTCACCACCGGTCGCATTCTGCGGGCTCGGACCGACAATCAGTCCGGTCATTTGTGAACGGAATACCGCAGGATCGACAGTAGTCCTGTTCTCGCTGGACAGGGTGCCGGCCTTGCCGACCACTTCCTGCAGACGGGTGTCGTTGCGCGGGTGCGAGGCAAACAGGCCGTGATAAGCCACCGCGGTACGGTTGGAGGTGCGCTTCATGAAGTCTTCATGGTTCTTGAGAACCTCGATGACCTCCACCATGGCATTGGGATCGTACCCGGCATTGAACAGGTACTCGGCGCCCAGGCTGTCGGCCTCCAGCTCCATGTCACGGCCATAACCGCTGATCAGCGCGCCGCTGATGAGGTTGGTAGTTTCACGCAGGTCGACACCGGTAGCAAAAATCAGGGCGATCGACGCCGCGTTGGCTGAACGTGCCGCTGTCTGCTGGCGCACGGCATGACGCGCCGTGATATGGCCGATCTCGTGGCCGAGCACGGCTGCCAGCTGGGCTTCGGAATTCAGGTAGGTGAGCAGGCCGCGGTTGACGTAGACGAAACCGCCGGGCAGGGCAAACGCATTGATGTCCGGGCTGTCGATAATGGTAAAGACATAGTCCAGTTCTGGACGGTGTGAGACCGCCACCATTTTCTGGCCGATACGCTCCAGGTAGGCCTGCAGCTCCGGATCAGAGTAGATCGGATTCTGCTTGAGCATTTCCTCATGCAATTCCCTGCCCTTCTCGATTTCGCTGTTTTCGGACATCAGTACGAAATTGGCGCCACCAGTGGGGTTGCTGGCGCAGGCGGTCAGGATCAGGGGGACGCACAGGGCCAGTGCGCCGCAGCGCAGTGGCAGAGAACCAGAGAAGGTTTTACGCAGGGTTTCCATGATTACCATAACAACATCCTAAAGGGACTCAGCTTAATCAGGTATTAACCGTCACGCCTGGGTCATGCTCTCAGGTGCCGTTGATGAATTGCTTGAGCTGGTTGCCCAGGCCGCTGCAGGCGTTGGCTTCCACGCGGGCAATCAGGGGAATCGGCACAACGACCGCTGGCATGTAGGACTGGCCATTGGCTTCAGTGCTGATGGAGCCAACCGTGCTCAGGGTGTCCATGTCCCAGATTTCAGCTTCAAAGTTGGAGTCATCTGACCAGGTACCAAAGCCAAAGCAGCCACCGCCGCCCGGACCGATGGTGCAGGAAATGGAACCGGACTGGTCAGAACGCTGGGTAATGCCGTCCAGCCACACGATGTATTCGATGCCGAACTCTTCCATGCGCTGGGCCGCGATATCGACGGCCATCAGCTGCTCAAGGTGGCCGGTCCGCATCGGTGCAGTCCGCGGTTCGAAGAAGGGGAACATGGCATCCAGAAATTCTTTTTCATTAACCACGTTGATGCCGTTAGACCCGCTGGACACCACATTGGCGACACAGTCGACAAAACTCTCTTCGGTCTCGTAGTTGTTGTTCTGGCGGCGGCCGAGGATCACGATGCTTTCATGATCGGCAATGGTGGTGGCGCTTTGCCTGAATTCGTCAATTTCCGTAGTGGTACAGCCGGTCATTATCACAGCCGCCGACAGGGCGATGACGAGGCGGATAAGGTGCTTCAATGGGGTACGTGTACTCATGGCGATGACTCTGCAATCAAAAGAAGTGTCCAAACAGTTTTGGTGACTACCTTTTCTACCATTACGTGCTGTGCGTTATCTTGATGATGACTCTTGCGGTGCTGCCGCTATTTCACTTTATGAGACGTTTTTAATGACGTCCTTTCCTGATTATTTAATGTTATTCGATACGGTTACTGATATTGGTCACATGTTTGCTCGTTACTGCCCCAGGGCATTTTCCGAGCGCAGCCATTCGTTGACCTCTGGAATATTGCTGAACCCGAAGGTAAAGCTGGCTACCAGGTCGCGCAGGGCGACATTGGCGGCATCATTGACCCCGGCATCCACGGACTGGAAGGTTTCTTCCGGGGACTTGCCGTACGCGGTCATGACCCAGTCGGCGATGAAGTCGCCATTGGCCTTGGCCAGGCGCATGTTGTATTTGACCCAGATTTCATAGACGTTGAGGCGGGTCTTCTGCGGCAGGCCCACCTGGAATTCTTCGATGGACGGTACGAATACGGCGTCCAGATTCGTGTAGTTGCCGGCACTGTCCATGCTGTCCAGCAGCACGACTTCCTCAAAAATGGCCGGCAACATGGTATTGAACAGCTCGATCTGCGAGGCACCTGAATTGATGATGTACTGGTCGTCCCCGGTGTTGTCGTTGATCTCGATGTAGGAGTGATTGACGAAATCCTCATCATAGTAAACGCCCACTGTCAGGGGAAGCTTCTGGACCAGAGGCGCCGGGAAGGTGCCTTCGATATCAATGGTGGCGGCCGAGCAGGCGGTCAAGAGGGCCAGCACACCAAGCAAACAGGCATGCCTGGCCAGCGCGAAGGCGTCCAGGGTGCGATTGGGGTAAGCGTTGGTCTTCACCTGTTGAATGGTTGAGCTGTTCATGTGTATCCGGGATTCCACCCTGATCAGGCCGGAAACAGCGTAGATCCGGCCATTTCCGCAAGGGGGCTTCATAGTGTACTCCAGTTTCCAATTACATCAATAACCCGTCCAAACGACCCCGGGTTTAATAAAAATCATTCAGGCCGACGAAAGTGCCGCCGTTTTTCCGGGCCAGTTCCCGCATCAGGGTAGCAAAGCGTTCACCGGTGCTCTGGTAGCGATCGGGCTGGGAAAAATACACCGGAAAGCCAATACCGTGAATGCGCACCAGGCGGTCGCCGCTGGCATCCGCCACGTTAATCCTGTCTACGGTTTCAATCACGTCCCGGATTGATCCGCTGGCCGGCGGGAATTCGTCGCCCAGGACATAGAGGCTGATTTTCTTGCCCGGGTCATAGTAAGTGCGGATAGCGGCGGTAATGCCTTCGACCGGGCTGGAATTACTGAACGGGTTCCAGGTGCGCAGCCGCTGCAGGATGGCCTGGCGGCGGGCCGGGGTGTCCGGAATCCAGTCGCCGCGAAAGCTGGAAAACAGGTATTCACCCATGTCGTTCATCACCTGGATGCCCTTTACTTCGGGATAGATGTCGAGGGTGTCCACCATGACCTCCAGCATGCGTGACCAGCTGTAGTTGAACATACTGCCCGAGGTGTCGATCAGGAAAATGATGTACTCGCTGTCCACGGGAACGCCCCCGACCGAATCGTCCAGGCGCTCCTGGTCAAGGTTGGCCTGCAGGCGCCGCATTTCATCGGTCAGTTGCTGTCGGGCCAGGGCGAGCTGGCCTTCCATGATGTCGTTGACGGTGGACTGCTGGTTGCTGGCATTGAACTGGCCGTTCAGTGTGCTGAGTTCCCGCCGCAGGCGCGCTATGCGATCTTCGTACTGGGACAACTGCTCATGCTTGGCATTGAGTTCGCGATTGAGGATGTTGGTTTCACCGCGGATTTCAAACAGCTGGCGCTGGAGTTCCAGGACGCTGCCCTCCCGGGGTGTATCCGAGACTTCCAGCGGCGTCGGAGCCGATGACTTGGTAATCATCAACAGCAGAATGATCGCGCCGAAGCCACACGACATGATGTCGAGGAACGCGATGTTGAAAGTTTCTGTCTGTCGGCGTGCCATACGTTAGTTCACAGTTGTCTTGGTGTTGAGGCCAGCCCACACGGGTCTTGCCTCTTCTAGGGCCAGTCCTTGGATGGACTCAAAAACGAGCCTCCGGTGGCCACGGCCAGTTTCCAGTACAGGGATGCCGCCATCGGATCCCCTTCCAGCGGCGCCAGCACCACGTTGACCGGAATCCCGGAGGGTAACTTTCCCAGGGCTGTATTGAACAGGGCTTCACGCTCGTTACCGGAAACGGTGTTCTGGTTGCCATCGCTGTCACGGCGACTGAAAAAGCCGCTGTCCATGGTGCCCAGCGTCGGCAGGCCATCGGTGATCAGGTAGATATTGTCGGGCAGCGGATCAAGCGCAGCCACGGCTTCAAAGACCTTTTCAAGATTGGTGCCGTTGACCGGGATCGTGGCTTCCAGGTTGGTGACCGCCTGGGAAAGCTTTTCCTGGTCAGCCACTTCCAGCCAAGAGCCCATGGTACCGGGAATCAGCGGCTGCACCTGTTCATTAAAGGTGTAAATCTGGTACTGGCTGGGCGGCGGCAGCTGTGTGGTCAGCCAGTCGACCACCTTGCGCACGCCGATCCACTTTTCGGAGGCCAGCTTGCGCTCATCCGACATGTTACGGCGGCGAATGATATTGACGATGGTGTTGTCGAGCATGCTGGCGGAAGTGTCCACCAGCACCAGGATGCGGCTGCCCCCCAGGATCAGCCCGGTAAGGTACTGGCGGTTACCGTCACCGACATAGGGGCGAATGAAGTTGCCACTGAAGGAATCCTGCGCGGCCTGCAGACGCTCCAGCTCCTCTTCCAGCGACTGGATATCGGCTTTCAGCTCCTCGACACTTTCCCGGCGAGCCAGCGTGGTGTTTTCCATCTGTGCCAGCTCTTCCAGGAAGTCGTCAATTTCCTGCTGAATGGACCTGGCCAGGCCCTGGGCCTCGACCATGTCAAAATCGACATCGGAGAGAGTGTTGCGGATACGCACGAGGTCTTCTTCGCCATCCACGATTTCCTCGGTGAGCAGGTCTATCTCGGCGGCCAGGTCGGGACTGATGACTTCGGTGCGGACACTGGTGGAATGGTCAAGAATCAGGAAGATCAACACGACCGCACCAAAGCCGCAGGACATGACGTCCAGGAACGACAGGCTGATGGGGTTGAATTCGCGCTTGGCTGCCCGGCTCTGTGCCATCAGATAACCTTATTCCACCTGGATCAGTTGCAGGGAGGGATTGGCCCCGGTCAGGCTGATGAGATCGCCGGACTTGAGGGCGCTATCTGCTGATATGGGCGCCCCGTTGATACTGATGGCCCCGGTATCCGGGTAGTCCAAGGCAACGCCCGAGCCATTGTGCGATACCCGCAGACTCCCCCGGCTGTCAGCCTCGATGCTGCCGTTGTCTACGCGGAAGGTAGCGGGTATCGCGTAGGCTTTGTGGCCGACCAGCACATGTGAAGCCGCATGGGCGGCCTGGGGAGCGGCAGAGACAGTCTTTTTCACCGCGCCGACAGTGGGCAGGCTGGTGATAAAACTGAGGGCATCGGGATCGCCCTTGATGTGGTCCAGGTGCTGCAGGCAGTTATCCAGCAGCAGGTCATCATCGATGCCCTGGATATTGCCTAGGTACAGGCCAAGGCCAGGCAACTGTGACTGCGCCCTGGGTACGTGGAGGGCGTAGTCAGAGCCCATCAGGGTATCGAGTTCGGTTTTGATGCGGCCGAAAATCTGCCGTGTGCGCTGTTCAAAGTGACCGCTGTTGACGCGAGCCTGGTAGACCGAGCCCTTGTTGTTGATTTCCATCAGGATTTCGTTGTCACGCAGCACCTTGCCAATCCATTCATCCAACTGGTTGTGGACGAACTGCTCGGTTTCAGCATTATGCTGGGGATCGAAGCGGCTTTGCTTGATGAACTCATCAGTGACCATGTTGGCCCAGGCATCATACAGCGCCAGCAGTCCGGTACCGGGAATCTGTACAACCTTGTCGCGCATCACCTTGCCATCCCTGTTGCTGAAGGTGGTGAGTACTGACTGGTGCAGCTGGATGTCCAGGTAGACGGTCAGCTCGTTTGTCCCGGCATTACCGGCAATCAGCACCGGCATGTCGACCAGACCGACGGCATCAAACGGGCAGGACTTCACCAGGCCCAGCAGGATCGACAGCTGGTTACGGTTGTAGTTGCTGGGCACAGCAAAGATCACTTCCTCTTTCAGGGCGTGTTGCGCGGAAATGGCATTGAGGTGGGCAAAAGCCAGGTCGGCCTGGTGGCGGAAGTGGGTGTTGCTGTTGATCAGCGGGTCCAGGCTCAGCTGGGACCAGAACTGGGTATAGGTCTGGCGCGGGTGCAGGCGCGCCACGCGGCGCGCGTCATCACCGAAGATGGGCTGCTTGTCGACCACGTTGGCAAAGCCCGGGCTCTGGACAAGAATGTCATCGCGGCGGCGCAGGCGCACATTGCGATCATTCAGTTCAATGATGTGCACACTCATTCGTGGTTATCCTTTTCCGGTACCTGCAGGTGCCGAATGAGGTTGGTGTCACAGTAGTTCTGGGTATCGAGCACCAGGCGATCCTGCATCAACTGCAGCTGGTACAGCAGGAACATGATGAGGATGCTCACCACCAGGGCGATGAACGTGGAGTTGAACGCCACACCCAGACTGACGGTGACCCCGACGATATCTCCGCTGACGGCGCGGTGCGCCTGGCTCAGGGCTTCACCGATACCTCGCACTGTGCCCAGGAAGCCGATGGACGGAATCGCCCAGGCAATGTAGCGCACGATGGTCAGTTCACTTTCCAGGCGTTCGGCTTCAGTGTTGCAGATGTCCTTGATGACGGCTGCCACATCGGGAATGCTGCGGGTGGACCCGAAACGCTGCAGGGCGGCGATCAGCGCCCGCGGCAGCAGGTACTGGCGCTGGTCTTCCGGCAGCGCCTGCACCGGCCGAATATAGTCGCGGGCATCTTCGGGCAGGATGCTCATGCC
>JBMTQX010000036.1:0-31268 GCA_049446715.1 Pseudohongiellaceae bacterium | reverse complement strand
AGCAGGGTTATGGCATTTCTGAAACTGATGTGTTTTTGTTCTTACAGTGTTCTTATTGCCTATTGATTATCTGGAGATCCTGTGGACCGCGGCATGATCCAGATCATGCAGAAACATGTTAATTAGATTAACAGCCTGTCCGGAACCACGGGAATAATCAGGTTTCGCGGTTATTCCCGGCATTCTCATATCGAAACGTGTGCCGGAATGCTAGCCCTTCTCCCCGGGCTTTTCAACAGTCCCCGGGACACCACCCGTCTCAATGGGACTGCAGCCACTGCATCAGCAGGTCACTGACCATCTGGGGCTGGTCGAGCTGCACCATGTGACCGGCGTCGGGGACCACCGCCAGCGTGGCGTCCGGCAATTGGTCACGAATGCCTTCATGCTGGGATACCGGGCTCCAGGAATCCTGTTGTCCGACGATCAACAGGACCGGCAAGGAGATGCCCGGCAGATAACGGGTCTGGTCGGCCCGTCCCAGTCCGGCGGTGATGTGGGCAATGAATTGTTCCAGAGTCTGACGCCTGGCCATGGTTTCAATGATCCGGCGCACAGGCAAATTATCCTCAGTCCGGTAGCTGAGCATCAGGTCGGCCCACTGCGACGCGTAACGGTCCATGCCGATGTGGGCAGCCTCTTCCACCAGGCTGCTGCGCTGCTCACACTCCTCGTCACTCACGGCATGGGCGCCGACACTGAGCAGCATCAGATGGGTTATGCGTTGGGGGGCCTTGTGAACCAGTTCCAGCCCTACCCGGCCGCCCATGGAATGACCAGCAACCGCGAATGTAGCCGGTGCTTCAGCCAGCATCCTGTCGGCCATATCGGCCAGGGAATCCATACCGGTAAAATCAGGGATACGTACATCAGCAAACTGCGCCAGCACGCTGGACTGGAACTGCCAGACATCACGGTCACACAACAGGCCGGGAAGCAGATATACAACAGGTTTCTGGGGCATTACCAGGCACCGGATTCAGGAAAACTGGGCGAAAAAACCCCACCTGGGGGCAAGGCGCGGCATTATAGCCGGACTGAAATTATTCACAACGCTGGTATGCTGTCAGCAAGCACATGAAAAGCCACCAGAAAGTCATTATGATGCTTGCCTGATAACCCGCGTGTTTCATTAGAAGGAGATACCCATGAGCAAAGTCTTGGTACTTTACTACAGCATGTACGGCCATATCGAAATCATGGCCAAGGCCATTGCCGAAGGCGCCGGCAAGGTCGAGGGCACGGATGTCACCATCAAGCGTGTACCGGAACTGATGCCAGAAGAAGCCGCCAGAAATGCCGGCGTCAAACTGGACCAGGAGGCTGCGATTGCCGAGCCAGGTGAGCTGGCAGATTATGACGCCATCCTCTTTGGCAGTCCCACCCGTTTTGGCAACATGGCAGCGCAAATGCGCAACTTCCTCGACCAGACTGGCGGCCTGTGGTTTGAAGGCAAACTGGTAGGCAAGGTTGGCAGCGTCTTTACCTCCACGGCATCTCAGCACGGCGGCCAGGAAACCACCATCACCTCATTCCATACCACATTGCTGCATCACGGCATGATCGTGGTCGGTGTGCCCTATGCCATTCCCGAACTGACCACCATGGACGGCATCTGCGGCGGATCGCCCTACGGCGCATCCACCATCACCGGTGGTGATGGCAAACGCATGCCTTCCGAGGCAGAACTGACGATTGCCCGTTACCAGGGCGAGCATGTGGCGAAAATAGCTGCAAAAGTGGCCTGACGGGCGTTTGCGGCCGCCACTACCTTCTGGGAGATCCCAGGCAGTATTGGCGGCCAGTTTACGTGTGCATGGCGCGCGCATTACAATAAAGACCCTGAAAACACGGGCTCAGGCGCAAGGAAAAATCACCAGTCAAGGTCTTACCATCAGCCTTGAAAGCGATTAGCCTGATTACCCATTGTTTGCCAATTTTTTACCCGTTTCTCACCCATTTACCCGATACCCTGTGATTATGATCTTACGCCATACCAAACACCTGCTTACCCGACTGATCAGCCATCCGCTTGCGGTCTGCGCCCCTCTGGCCTGTGGTGCGATCCTTGTCGCCGGCAATGTGGTTGCCCAGACTGCAACCGACTATGACGCCATGGCCAATGGTGATGAGAAATGGGATTTCCTGAACGAGTACTGCACCCAGTGCCACAACTTTGAGGATTATTCGGGCGGTGTTGATTTCACAACCCTGTTCGTGGATGAGATACCGCAGCACGCGGATACCTTTGAAAAGGTCGTCATGAAGCTGCGCGGCCGGATGATGCCACCCGCCGGTCAGGACAAGCCTGAGGATGAAGAACTTTTCAGCTTCATCGACTGGCTGGAGTCCTACCTGGATGAGGCTGCCACCAAGAACCCGGTTTACCACAGCATGCCTATTCATCGCCTGAACCGGAAGGAATACACGAATGCCATTCGGGATCTGACCACGATCGACATTGAGCCGACAGCTATTCTGCCCGAAGACAATTCACTGGATGGCTTTGACAACATCGCCGAAGCGCTGAATGTAACCCCGGCTTTCATCAACCAGTATGTCCTGGCAGCCCGCTCCATCATGGAACAGGCCATCGGTGACAAATCTCCGGCCACGGGCAGCACCACCTATTTTCCGGATGAAGAACTGCCCATCCGTATGCAGGGTGGCGGCTCACAGCAACAGCATATCGAAGGCCTGCCCCTGGGCACGCGCGGCGGCATGCTGGTTGAACACTGGTTTCCGGCTGACGGCGAGTACGCCATCAATGTCGGTGACTTCAACCTGTTTGCCTGGATGTTCAATATTGAGTTTGAAAACACCATGATTGTAACCATCGACGGTGAGCGGGTTTACCAGACCGTTCTCGGTGGGGATGCTGATCGCACGGCCCTGGACCTCGACCAGGCTGCCCCGATGGATGACATCAATAGTCGCACCAAGGACATCCGCTTCAATACCACGGCCGGTCCGAAAAAGGTTGGCGTGACGTTCATCCGTCGCACCTTTGCCGAGTCCGATGACCGTCTTGAACCGCCTATCCCCGGCACCCTGCAGGACCGCATCCTGTCCATCCCCTCGGTGGAAATCCGCGGCCCCTTCAATCCAACCGGCATCAGCAATACACCGAGCAGAGAACGTATTTTCTCCTGTTACCCTGAAGGGCCTGCTGAGGAAATGGATTGTGCCCTTGAGATCATCAATGACTTCGCTTCCCTGGCCTATCGTCGTCCCTTGACCGATGAGGATATGCCCCCCCTGATGGCATTCTATGAGCAGGGGTATGATATCGGCGGCTTCGAGGAAGGTGTACGCCGCGCCCTGACCCGCGCCCTGGCCAGCCCGAACTTCCTATATCGTCTGCAGACCGGCCCCGCTGACCTGGAACCCGGCGAAGTTTATGCGCTGGACGATCTGGAATTGGCTACCCGCCTCTCCTTCTTCCTCTGGAGCAGTATTCCGGACCGTGAATTGCTGGACCTGGCAATTGCCGGTGAACTGTCCGAACCGGAGATACTTGACGCCCAGATTGATCGCATGATTGCGGACCCACGCTCTACCACCCTGGCCTCAAATTTCGCCTACCAGTGGCTGGAACTGTCGAAACTGGATGAGATCAATCCGGATGGTGGCATCTTCCCTTACGCCTTCGGCGCCGGCGACCTGCGCCCCGACTTCAAACGGGAACTCGAACTGTTCATTGACAGCGTGATTCGAGAGGACCAGAGCGTGCTGGCTCTGCTGACCGCTGATTACTCCTATCTGAACGAGCGCCTGGCCCTGCATTACGGTATCCGCAACATCAAGGGCAACCGTTTCCGCCGGGTAGATCTGGCTGACTCCACCCGCTGGGGCCTGCTCGGCAAGGGCGGCATCCTGATGTCGGCCGCCTATCCGAACCGGACATCACCGGTTTTGCGCGGCGCCTGGATCCTGGAAAACATCATGGGTACCCCGCCGCCAGTGCCACCACCTGATGTAGAAGACCTGGCCGAGAACGAGGCCGGCAAACCTGCCACTACCGTGCGAGAACGCCTGGAACAGCATCGCCAGAACCCAACCTGTTTTGCCTGCCATGCTGTGATGGATCCGCTGGGCTTCGCCCTGGAGAACTTTGACGCAGTCGGGCACTGGCGCGATATCGACCGCTTCTCGCGCGGCCCGATCGACTCTACCGGCGTCCTGCCCAGTGGCGAGCCGGTTATGGGCCCAGATGACCTGCGCAAGGCGCTGACGGCAGATCCGAACATGTTTGCCCGCACAGTGACCATGCGACTGATGACCTATGCCTTGGGCCGTCCTGTAGAAGCCTCGGATATGCCGGAAGTGCGCGCGCTGGTCAGGGAAATCGCTGATGAAGACTATCGCTTCTCGGCCCTGATCAAGGGTATCGCCAACAGCCAGGCTTTTCGCTACAGCGTCATCCCGGGCCATGAAGCCGGCGAGCACCTGGCTGCCAGCCGATGAGCCGATAATAGAAATCGCTTAAGATCGGCAAATCCCGGGCATATTGCCCGGGCTTTCTTTGACGTTACAAAAGTCTGCCTGCACATTTACATGCGTTTTTCGCTGTGTCAGGCCTCTTTCGTATATCGAAAATAAGTTCAATAAATCGAAAAAACTGACTTCCCCTATTGGTGCCTTACCTGTCAACAGCAGTCGGGCGAGGCACTAATACCCTTTTCCAGGCAGCCATAAAAAAGCCGGTAAAAACCGGCTTTTTTTGCTTTGCAAAAACAGCTTGATCAGAGCACGCTGCTGACGATGTTCTTGAACTCGTCCTCGGTAATGATGGTCTTTTTCTGGATACCCAGCGACTTTACCTGGCCCAGGATTTCAGCAACCGCTTCATCACTGTAGTCGGTGATCCCCATACGCTCCAGGCTGTAGGTCACAGAACGTTTGCCACTCTTTTTGCCCAGTACGATATCACCATGACGGCCGGTCAGGGCCGGATGGGTACCGAACATGGCCAGCGGCTCTTCCAGTACCAGGTCAACACCGATACCGGATTCACGGGTGAAGTTACGCGCACCGCCGACCGGCTTGTTGACAGCAATGGGTATATTGCTGATTTTGGAAACCAGATCGAACAGTTCCGGGAACTTCTTCATGTCATAACCCATCTTGATGCCATACAGCACTTCCAGGGCCAGCACGAGTTCTTCCATGGCGGCGTTACCGGTACGCTCACCCAGGCCATTCACGCATGAATGCACGACAGTAGCGCCGGCTTCGACACCGGCCAGTTCGGTAGCTACACCCATGCCGAAGTCGTTATGGGTATGCACTTCCACCGGTAGACCGGTCAGACCCTTGACCTTGCGGACCAGGTACTTGATGGCTTCAGGCAACGCGCAACCCATGGTATCGACCACGCCCACTGAGTCCGGCGGGCAGTTGTCCATGACGGCGTTCAGCAGATTTTCGAGGTCTTCCTCACGGGCACGAGTGGTGTCATAGGGGAAGAAGACGGTATGCAGGCCATGGTCCTTGGCATACTTGATGATCGGCGCGCTCTTTTTGTACACATCTTCCCAGGTCCACTTGAACTGGTACTTCAGTTTCGGATAACCAATGGGCACTTCGATGATGACGCCGTCTGCACCACATTCAATGGCCGAATCAATATCGGATTCCATGGCGCGGGCAAAGGTATAAATTTTTGATTTCAGGCCGAGTGAGCAGATCTGCTTGATGGCCTTGTGGTCATCAGGAGAAACAGCTGGCATGCCGGCCTCGATCCGGTCCACGCCGACTTCTGACATTTTTTCGGCAATGGCAATCTTGTCTTCAGGGCTGAATACTACGCCTGGGGTCTGTTCGCCATCACGCAGAGTGGCATCGTGGATCTCTACTTTTTCCGGAAGGTCGAATTTGGACGTGACTTCGTCGATCACGTTATAGGGGCTTACCCACCATTCACCTTCTTTGAAATATTCAGCTGTCATCTTGGTACCTTTGGTTCGATTTGACCTTGTTTTTTAGAGGCGCACAGCATAATTGGGGGCCGGCATGGAGTCAATGTTGGCCGGCCCGAAAGGCCCTTAGACGAAAAAGGGGGGGGACGGAGGAAGGGAGGAAAGGGGGGCAATGGCACCCACTGGATAAGGGAAATATAGCCCTTATTCCAAGCAGTGTAGCCACAGACCTGCCATGCCAAGCATTACCTGTATTTCTTGTCTTCCAGATCGCCCTTTCCTCCTTTCTTCCATTCCTCATCTTTTCAGGGCCATATTTCAATCTTAATCCACCCCTGTATAATCCGTGGCTCCACCAAAGGGAGATCATAATAAAACCATGACTAAGATTCGTACCGCCCTCGTTGGCAGCTATGCCCAGCCCGAATGGCTGATTGACCGTGAAGCCCTTCGCAACCGCCTCCCCGCCCGCATCCTCTCCGGAGACATGTGGCGCATCAAGGACCCTGAATTACTCAAGGAAGCCATGGACGATGCTGTCCTGAGCATCCTGGAAGACCAGGAGATCGCGGGTGTCGATATCGTCACCGATGGTGAAGCGCGTCGTGAAAGTTACTCCGCCCCCTTTGCCAATGCGCCTGATGGCGTTAACCGTGAAAAAGTGGAAACCCTGGTCGGCCGTGCCGGCAAACCCAACAAGGTGCCCCTGATCAGCGGACCGCTGAAGCGGACCAAGCCGGTGCATGTGGACGACGTGAAGTTTCTGCGCGCCCACACTGACAAAACCGTCAAGATTACCATTCCGGGTCCTTTCACCCTGTCTCAGTTGGCTATCAGTGACTACTACAAGTCCGCCGAAGAAATGGCCATGGCCTACGCCGAATGCCTGAATGAAGAAATCCATGACCTGTTCGAGGCCGGTGCCGACATCGTCCAGTTTGACGAGCCCTATCTGCAGGCACGCTTTGAAGATGCCAAGGCCTATGGCGCCCGTGCCGTGAATCGTGCCCTGGAAGGAGTAAAAGGCACCACGGCGTTGCATGTATGCTTTGGCTATGCCGCCATGGTGTCAGACAAATCCGGCATGGATGGCTATGAATGCCTGCCCCTGGTGAACGACCTTGCGGTCGACCAGGTCTCCATTGAGGCCGCACAGCCTACCCTGAACCTGGAAGCCGCCCTGGGCGCCCTGTCCAGCAAAACGATCATGGTGGGTGTACTGAACCTCGGTGACGAGACACCGGAAACTCCTGAGATCGTCGCAGACCGCCTGCGCAGGGCGCTGGAGTTCGTGCCGCCGGAACGCCTCATTGCTGCCCCGGATTGTGGCCTGAAGTACCTGCCACGCGCCTCGGCCCGGGCCAAGCTGAAAGCCATGGTGGACGGCACTGCCATGGTCAATGCCGAGCTGTAAACGGCATCAGTCCTGAAAAGCAAAACCCCGGTAAGGTCGCCCTAACCGGGGTTTTTTATTGGCTGTTGTCTGTTGTTGATTACTCGCCGTGGCCAATAGCCCCAGGGCTGTGCCGGCCTGCAATGATGCCTTGTTTCCTGATCAGGACATGATGGAATGCGCTAGCATCGGACAGCGGCGAAGCTCAAACTCAATATCCTTGGCCGCCTCCGACAGCAAAGGCACCACACGCTCGATCATTTCTTCCTGCGGCAGTCGGGCCGAGGCCGTGGAACAGGACACCGAGGCAATAACACGGTTTTCCTCGTTGAAGACCGGGACAGCCACGGACACAACGCCAAAATCCAGCTCCCCGTCAGTCGCTGAAAACTGCTGTTTTTTCACATTGGCGAGAATCGTCTTCAGTTCCTTCTTGGACGTCGCTGTTTTCTCGGTCAAAGCTTCCAGTTTCACTTTCCGGAAATAATCTTCCTGCCGTTCCTTGTCTTCAAAAGCCAGAATGGCACGCCCGGCCGAAGTTGCATAGGCCGGAAAACGCGTGCCAACACCGGCGACAATCCGGGTCAGCTGTTTGGTGGACACGTATACCAGGAACAGCGTATCCAGATCCGACAACACTGCCAGAGCCACGCTATTACCAGTCAGGTCACGCACGCGCTGCATCGCCGGGCGGGCCACCTCCTCCAGGTTCATGGATTCAATGTAGGCCGAACCCAGCCGGAATACCGCCGGGCGCAGCAGGAACAGCTTGTCTTTCTTGCCCACATAACCCAGGTGCTGCAGGGTGATCAGGCAGCGCCGCACCACGGCCGGGTTGAGGTCGGTCTGGATGGCGATTTCACTGAGGGTCATCTCGGGTTTTTCCCGGCTGAACGCCCGCAATACGGCGAGACCACGTGCCAGGGAATTCAGATATTCCCCGTCGTTTCTCGGATTCTTTTCCACCATGGCGTAAGTCCTCTGCTGCCCCGAACAGGCGTTGCCGATCAGGCCGGCTTTTCACCGCGCACTATCGAATAATAGCCGTAGGTATTGATGCTCTGAATGTTTACAAACCCTGCTGAGGAGAGAATATCTTTCAGCTCGGGCAAGGTGAACTGCTGCCCCATTGTGCCAATAGCCATTAGTAGGGAAAACGCAATTGCCGGATACGGTGACTTTCCGCCGTCATTGAGCAGCATTTCATGAAGCAGAATTTTGCCACCCGGCTCAAGCGCCTCGAAGCTGCTCTTGGCCAGTTGCCTGCACGTATCAAAACTCCAGTCATGAAAGATATTTGAGAAAAAATGCGCATCGTAACCGGTTGGCCAGGCGGCACGGAACATGTCGACCGTGACGGTATCGATACGGTCACTGAGCCCCTCGGCTGCAACGTACTCCTCTGCCAACTCACAAATTGCCGGCAGCTCCATCACGGTACAGGACATCTCCGGATTGGCCTGTGCCAGGGCTATGGCGAAACAGCCGGAACCACCACCCACGTCCAGCACACGACTGAAGCCGTTGAAGTCGTCGGTTCGGGTCATGCCCTGGGCGGCGGCCATGGAATGACTGTGCATGAACGCGGTGATTTCCTTGGCCATGTCTTTTTTGACCTGCCCGCTCTCCCAGCTCTCTGCTGGTCTGTCCTTGCCATCATGTTCCTTTTTCTTGCCCGTGATGGACTCTACCAGCAACTGGTGACGCGTCATCATGCGTCCTTCCCGCTTGAAAACACCGCTCCAGCAGTACGGACTGTCTTCCAGCAGATAGTAGCGGGCACGGGCGGTCAACTGCCACGCATCATCATTATCCTTCAATAATCCAAGATGGCTGAGCACGGGAAGCAGGGCTTTCAGGGTTCTCTCCTGGTACCCCAGACGCTGGGCCAGTCCGACAGCTGAAGCCGGTTCTGCATGCAATGATTCAAAGATACCCAGCTCGAGAGACGCCGAAATGGCCGGAACATTGAGCATAGTCATCCAGGCATTCCAGATGCCGGTATCGTCAACAACAGGTAATTCCATCAAGATTTCCCCCATAGAAGTCAGGTCAAGACTCTACTGCGTCTTCACCCAGAAATAAACCGTTGTGAACATGCTTGCATGTTATTATCGCGGCTGGATCAACATCATAAGAATGGCAGGTTTTGCGTCCTGCCCGGGGGGCTGAATAACGATGGAAAACAAGATTGAACCCGGCTTTGAATTCATTTTTGCCGCTGAGGGGGCACTGGCTGACCCGATGCAGTTCGGAGACACCTATGAAGGTGCGCGGCGCATGATTCCTATCCTGGACGGACATTTTGAAGGTCCGAATATGCGTGGCACCTTCATCTCTACGGGCGCTGCTGACTGGCAGTACACCCGGCTCGACGGCGTCACCCAGGCCGAGGCGACCTACGCGATCAAGACCGATGACGGCGTTATTATCCAGGTGGAAAACTACGGTTTGCGATTCGGCGAGCCCGAGGTCATGAGACGGCTGGCTGCAGGTGAGGACGTGGACCCTTCCGAGTACTACTTTCGCACCAATCCCCGCTTCAAGGCCCCGGCAGGCAAGTACGACTGGCTCAACAAGGGCATTTTTATCGGCACGGGTGCCCGTTACAAAAACGCCATCAAACTCTGGTTTTACAAGGTCATCTGAACAGCACTGCTATACTGGAGCTACAAAAGACAGTTCACCATGATAAAAACGGAAGATCATTTATGCCGCTGAATCTGATGGAACATTACCTGGTGCTCACGGACGATATCGAGGTGACCCGGGGCTTTTACCTGGACATCCTTGGCCTGGAAGACGGCTTCAGGCCGCCACTGGAATTTCCAGGTTACTGGCTGTATCTGAAACAGACGCCTGTGCTCCACATTGCCGAGTGGAAAACCTATACGCAACACGCCAAAACTCAGGGCATCCCTGTTTCCAAACGAGCGAAAAGTACCGGCGCTTTTGACCATATTGCCTTTAATGGTACCGATCCCGATGACATGATCACGCGGCTTGATAAGCATGGCCTTGGCTATGATCGCAATGATGTCCCCCATGCCAACCTGGTGCAGCTGTTTCTGACCGATCCCAACGGCGTAAAGATCGAACTGAATTTTGCCGTCTGAAATCAGTCACTCAAACAAAAACAGGAACAGCACCGCACCCAGTAGCAGGCGGTAACCCACAAACGGCAAGAAGCCGAGCTGACTGATGGTTTTCAGGAAGAAATGAATACACGCAAAAGCCACCCCGCCTGCCAGCACCATGCCATAGACCAACTCACTCCAGTTGACCTCTGGTGCCTCCAGCAAATCCAGCATCAGAAGCAAGGCAGCACCGGCAATGACAGGAATGGAAAGCAGGAAGGAAAACCGGCTGGCACTGGCGCGATCCTGATGACAGAACAGCGCCGCTGTCATGGTGATCCCGGACCTGGACGTACCCGGCACCAGCGCCAGCACCTGCGCCAGACCTATGATCATGGCCGTTTTCCAGTTCAAATCACCAAGCTGCCGCTGCCCGGAAGAATAACGGTCAGACCAAAACAAGAGCAGACCAAAGAGAATCGTGGTACTGGCGATGACGGCCGGTGATCGCAGTGTCGAATCCACAAAATCCTTGGCCAGGAATCCAGCCACGATGACCGGCACGGTGGCAATGATCAGATAAAAGCCCAACAGGCCTTCCGCGGAGGCCTGCTGGCGGAAGAGATGGCGCAGACAGCCGGATGCAATGGCCAGGATGTCCCGGTAAAAATACAGCACCACGGCGGACAAGGTGCCCAGGTGGACGGCTACATCAAACGCCAGTCCCTGGTCTTCCCAGCCTAGCAATGCCGAGGGCAGGATCAGATGCGCCGAGCTCGAAATCGGCAAAAATTCAGTCAGGCCCTGAATTAGCGCCAGGAAGGTGATTCGAATGACATCAAAGTCCATACCGGATTCCATGCATACTGGGTCTGTTTTCTGCATCAGACCAGTGAGAAAGACGCGGTGTCACGAATGCGTGACCTTGTCCCGCAGATACACCGGGATAATATCGTCCGGTGCCTGGGTTTCGCCCCTGCTGAGCATGGGCATTGCCAGGGCCGCAATGGCGCCTGCACGAGGATGAATGTCCGGCGCCTGATGCACAAAACGCTCGCGCCAGGAAACCGGCATACGCGCAAGATACGCCAGGCCACTACCAACAGCAATAACCGGGGAATCGTCTTTGAAGAGATTGTTCGGCAGCGCCTCTGGCTTGCACAAGCCTTCTTTGCCCGAGAGGCTCACCCCCCCTGCCGTGGCTAGATAGTTTCCCCAATAAACCTCGTCAATGCGGGCATCAAGGGTACTGAAAATCAGCCCCGTCTGCCCTTGCTCGAAGATCTGCAGTGCCTGGGAGGCCAGGGTTGAAACCCCGATGACAGGCAGATCAGCCCCCAGGGCAATGCCCTGCGCAGCGCCGGCGGCTATGCGCAGTCCCGTGAAAGAGCCCGGCCCACAGCCAAAAGCCACAGCATCCAGATCCCTGTAAGCCAGCCCCAGTGACTGCATCATGGTACTGATCATGGGCAGGAGTTTCTGGGCATGCTGGCGGGGAATCAAGGCAAACTCTTCTGTGATCGCTCCGTCCCTGTTGATGGCACAGGAACACGCCTGTGTCGACGTGTCTATGGCAAGAATGAGAGGCATGAAAACGTTACCAAAAAAATTCTTCGCGCTATTCGGGCCAATCCTGGCATCAACACTGTCAGCACATCAGGGCGAAGGATGGTTGTTGCCTCAATGGTTCGGCATCAGGGTTGGGCGTTCTGATGAGTCAGTTGCAACCGCCATGTGAACAGGCTTTATACCGGGTTACTGCCCGGCTTCTTCGTAAACCCGTTATACACGCGTTGTTAAACAATACTTTCCTGAACGCCTTTTAACGGCATTGTCATCGTGCACGGCAGTTTGTCTTGTAGCACGTACGCTACGTGTACTATTGAGCTTTACGCCGTTTGGCAGACGTTTTGGCGACTCTTTTAACAGCCGTTTTTGAGGCCGTCCTGGCCTTGCGGATTTGCCTGGTGTTTTTTTCCCCACCCGCTTTCTTGCTGGCTACTTTCTTCTTGGCTGTTTGCTTCTTGGCTGTTTGCTTCTTGGCTGCTTTCTTATTGCCCACCTTGTTTTGGCCTGCGGGCTTTCTGCCGGGGCTTTTCACCACTGTCTTTTTGCGGCCCGACCGGGCACCTGATTTATTCCGTTGCTTGCGGACAGCCTTGAGGGCTTTCTCTTTCGCCGATTCACGCGCAGCCTTTTTCTCCCTTATGGCTTTTCTGGCAGCTTTTTCTTTGGCAGCTTTCTTCTCTGCCCTGACTTTCTTCTTGAGTCGGGCTTCCGCTTTTTGGGCTTTGGCTTTTGCTTTCGCTTTCGCCAACCTGACATCCTTTTTTGCCTTAGCGGCAAGCCGTTTAGCTTTGGCCTTCGCTTTCGCTTTTGCTAGCCTGGATTCCTTTTTTGCCTTGGCAGCAAGCCGTTTGGCTTTCGCCTTCGCTTTGGCCTTGGCAGCACGCTCAGCCTGGCGGACTTTGGCCGCCTCTTTTCTGGCTTTTTCCTTGGCCTGAGCCTTGACCTTGCGTACTTCCTTGCGCGCCTTGGCAGCCAGTTTCTTGGCTTTCAGCCTGGCCTTTTCTTCAACCTGTTTTTTTTCCTCAGCGGCTTTTTTCGCTTCTTTTTTCAGCTTGGTTGCGAGTTTTTTGGCATCGGACTTGTCCCGTTTTTTGATCCAGGACACTTCGAACTGCTTCAGCGCTTTTTGCAAATCCCGACGCGCTCGCTTTTTCAGCTTCTCTTTGTAACTGGCAACCGCTTTCGCTTGCTCGGCCACTTTTTCCCGCGCGGTATCGATTGCCTGCGCCCTGGCCAGGTCCTGTTTGGCTTTCAACACCCTGGCCTTGGCAGCGTTCAGGCGCGTGCCGGTTTTCCGCGCCATGGCGCGGGCGTTGGCAGCAGCTTTCTCGGTTTTGGCTAGCCTGGCTTTTTTGCGTGCTGCACTGAGCGTTCTGGCTTCTTTAGCCAGAGCTCTCTCAGCTTTGTTCAGGTCGGATTTGACCTTGGCAGAGGCGGGTACGGTCCGTCGTTTGACCGGAGTTGTGAGCGCTTTTCTGGAAGATGCCTTGACGGTCTTTTTCTTCGCCGTTGCAGTCGCCATATCATTTCTCCTCAAACATACAATTTTTTATCTTGATCGTTTTACGTGCACAAATTGTATCAACGTTTGCGTGAAAACTTATCATAAATACTCTAAAGTTTCCATGAAATGCTTTTGATTTGATTGAGTATTTTTCTTTAACTTAAATCCGGTTTTGACGTTCTCAGGATCAGAAAGTTATGGATTGGCCGGTACAGATCAACCGTACCGGCGCTTTTGGAGGGTCATGCCAGGCCGAGACTGCTCTGAATTTCTGTCATGATCTCGTTGATGCCGCGGGTACCATCAATACGGATGAATTTTACCGTACCGCTCTCCTCGGCCATGTCCTTGTAGAAGCTCACCAGCGGCTTGGTCTGATCATGGTAGACAGCCAGACGCTTACGCACGGTATCTTCCTTGTCATCATCACGCTGAACCAGTGGTTCACCCGTGTCATCATCCACGCCTTCCTTTGCGGGCGGATTGAATTCCACATGATAGACACGTCCTGAGTCCAGGTGGACACGCCGGCCACTCAGGCGTCTGACAATTTCATCATCAGGGACATCAATTTCCAGCACAGCATCAATGGCTACACCGGCATCGCGCATGGCTTCTGCCTGTGGAATCGTCCGGGGAAAGCCGTCAAACAGGAATCCATCCTGGCAATCAGGCTGGGCAATTCGATCCTTGACCAGGGCGATGATGATGTCATCGGTAACAAGTGCACCGCTGTCCATGACCGCCTTGGCTTTGAGCCCGACTTCGTTACCTGCCTTTACGGCAGCACGGAGCATGTCACCGGTTGAAATCTGGGGGATGCCATAGGTCTGGGTAAGGTACTTTGCCTGCGTGCCTTTGCCCGCACCCGGTGCGCCAAGTAAGATCATTTTCATGCTTTCAACTCCTGCTTAAAAATTAAACATACACGGTTGCACAGGCCTCCACAAGAAAGTGGCTGCCATATGCCCGTGTCAGTTTTCATCACGTTTGACGCTCTGCCAGGCGGATTCCAGTTCTGCCAATGTCATGTCCTTGAGTGCACGTCCCTGCGCGCGGGCATGCGTTTCCAGGGCCCTGAAGCGGCGTTCGAATTTCCGGTTGCCTTCACGCAGACAGGACTCCGGTTCCACGTGTAAATGCCGGGACAGATTGATCAGGCTGAAAAATACATCGCCCAGTTCCTCCTCGATATGTGCCTGGCTGCCACCATCGGCCGCCTCCTCAAGCTCGGCGATTTCCTCGCGCAGCTTGTCGAAAACACCCGTGATATCCGGCCAGTCAAAACCGCCCCTTGCGGCACGCTTCTGGATTTTTGCCGCGCGGCTCAGGGCCGGGAGCGACATTGGTATATCGTCAAGAAGGCTGGGCTCGGCCACCGCCTTGTCAGCACGCTCTGCCTGCTTGATCGCTTCCCAGTTTCCTGCCACCTGTTCTGCAGTGATACCGGCCTGTTCACCGAAACTGGCCATGGTTGCCCGGGGAAACACATGCGGGTGACGTGTCAGTAATTTTTGAGTAATCTCTTTGACCACGTCCTCAAATGTAAACAGACCCTGCTCTTTACCCAACTGGGTATAGAACACCACCTGGAATAACAGGTCACCAAGTTCATTGGCTAGGTGGTCATAATCCTCGCGCTCGATGGTGTCAGCGACTTCATAAGCCTCTTCCAGCGTGTGTGGCACAATGGTCCTGAAGGTCTGTTTGCGATCCCAGGGGCAACCGTATTCAGGGTCCCTGAGCATGCGCATGATTTCGAGCAACTCTTCCATCGCCACCGGCATAGCCTCAACAGCGCACAAACAGCGCCATGGCTTCGACATGGGCCGTTTGCGGGAACATGTCCATGGCGCCGGCATGGGTCATGACATACCCCTGGCTCACGAGATATTCAGCATCCCGCGCAAGCGTGGCCGGATTACAGGACACATAGGCAATCCTGGCCGGATTGAGCGACACAATATCGGGCAGGATTTCCCAGGCTCCGGACCGCGGCGGGTCCAGCAGCACCTTGCTGAATCCGGCAGCCATCCAGTCCGGTTTGCCAATAGGCTGGGTCAGATCGGCGCAGTAAAAAGCCGCATTGGCAATACCGTTGGCACCGGCATTTTCGTAACCCCGGTCAACCATCACCTGGGCAGCTTCAATACCGACGACTGCGGCACAGTTCCTGGCCAGCGGTAAGGTGAAATTGCCCAGTCCACAAAACAGATCCAGCACGCGATCATCCGGGCTCAGCTCGAGCAGGTCCAGCGCCCGGGCAATCATCTGGCGATTGATATCGGCATTCACCTGGGTGAAGTCGTTGGGATGGAAAGCTATCCTCAGACCAAAATCCGGCAGCTGGTAATAGAGCCGGTCGACACCGCCTTCCGGCCAGACCCGATGGACAGTGTCCATACCACCGGGTTGCAGGTACAGGGCAAAGCGGTGTTGTTCTGCAAAGGCAATCAGAGCTGCTAGGTCTGCTGGTGGCAGGTCCGCCAGATGGCGGAAGATCAGGGCGGTGCTGCAACCGGCAGCATCCTTTGCTTCAGGATCCCCGGCTGCCACCTCAATTTGGGCTATATGGCGAAATGAGGCCAGCCCGCCAATCAGGGCCGACAGATAAGGCATTAAGGCGGCCAATCGCGGGTCAAGCACCTCGCAACTGTCCATATGCGTGATGAAGGTGGACTGCTTTTCCCGGAAACCGACTAGCACCTGTTCCTTCTTATGCACATACCGCACTGCAAGCCGGGCCTTGCGACGGTAACCGAGTACAGGTCCGGTCAGGGGCTCCAGGATGGTAAAGGCCGCATTCGGTACAGCATGCTGCAGCTTTTCCAGGACCGTATCCTGTTTGAAGGCCATCTGCGCCGCAGGATCGAAATGCTGCAGGCTGCAGCCGCCGCAGATATCGGCATAGCTGCAGGCCGGCGTGATACGGTCCCCGGATGCCTCGATGACCTGGCTTAATTTGGCCTCATCAAAGCTGTCACGTCGAAGCGTCAAAATCGCCTCAACCTGTTCGCCTGGCAACGCACCCTCCACGAACATGATCTTCCCCTCATGGTGACCAATACCCCGGCCCTCATGACTGAGTTTTTCGATCGTTAGCGTGACAGGGGTGGTCGGCAGGTTCTGCTTGCGACGGCGTCTTCTCATGGCGAAAGGTTCTTATCCGGCACTGAAAATACCGGAGGACAGGTAGCGATCTCCCCTGTCACACACGATGGCAACGATGACCGCATTCTCAACCTGCCTGGACAGTTCCAGGGCGGCAAAGACTGCGCCGCCGGAAGAAACTCCGCAGCAGATCCCTTCCAGGCGCGCTAGGTCACGGGTGGTGTTTTCGGCGTCTTCCTGTCCGATATCAATGATGCGGTCGACACGTTCACGTTCAAAAATCTTGGGCAGGTATTCGGGGGGCCAGCGACGAATGCCGGGAATCCTGGCGCCTTCCTTGGGCTGCAAACCGATAATCTCGATGTCGGGATTGTGTGATTTCAGGAAACGCGACACCCCCATGATGGTTCCGGTGGTGCCCATGGAACTGACGAAATGCGTCACGGTGCCAGCAGTATCTCGCCAGATTTCCGGACCGGTATGCTCAACATGGGCCGCAAAGTTGTCCGCGTTGGCAAACTGGTCCAGCACCTTGCCCTTGCCCTCGTGCTGCATGCGCATGGCCAGGTCGCGAGCCCCTTCCATGCCGGCCTCGGCCGACACCTCGATCAGCTGCGCGCCGTAAGCCGTCATGGAATCCTTGCGTTCCTGGGTGGAGTTGTTCGGCATAATCAGGATCATGTTGTACCCCTTGATAGCGGCAACCATGGCCAGGGCGATGCCGGTATTACCGCTGGTGGCTTCTATCAGGGTGTCGCCCGGCTTGATCTCCCCACGAGCTTCTGCGCGGCTGATCATGCTCAGCACCGGCCTGTCCTTGACCGATCCTGCTGGGTTGTTGCCTTCCAGCTTCACCAGCACGGTATTGGAGGTTTCACCGGGCAGACGCTGAAGGCGCACCAGAGGCGTGTTGCCTACCGTATCTTCAATTGTCTGGAATCGCATGCGTGAATCTTTCCGATGTGTCTTGAGTCGTGAGGACCTGAAAATGCCGCTAATTCTATCCTTTGGCGGGCCTGATGCCCACACCCCGGCTCAGCGTGAAGAAAACAACGAGCGGCTGCGCAGCGGCGTGGGCCCAAGGTGATTACCAAGAATGCCCCGGATCACAAGCTTTGCGGTGCGGCGGGTAGAGGGAGCAGAAAAATCCCTGTCCTGGATGCACAGCAGATCCTGTCCTGCGTAGAGCTGATGACTTGATACTCCGGCATCGCCCCTGGCCCCCTCGTCCTGAACGCGGATAAAGCCACTCTCTTCCTGAAAGTAGTACCAGCGATCCGCTTGCAGCGGCTCATGGGTATGGGCTTCGGTGCTGAAATCCACACCATATCCGAGCGCTTCCAGCAGCGTCAGCTCAAAATGCCGTAAGACCGGCTCCGGGTAAGCCGCACCAGTCAAAGCGTCAAGCGCGGCTTCATATTCCAAGAAAAAGGCGGGATCGGCTTCATGGGCCTGAAACAGGCGCACGATAATTTCATTCATGTACATGGCGCTGAACAGGCGTTCGCCTTTCAGGCTGTGTAACGGGCGTCGCAGTTCGATATTGCGCAGGGTTTTCAGCTCGCTTTTGCCCGACAGCGAGATCAACACGGGGGTAAATGGCTGCAACAGGCTTTTACTTTTGGAGCGGGCACTGCGGGCGCCACGGGAGATGGCACTTATACGCCCATAATCCGGTGTCAGAAAATCCAGGATCAGGCTGGTGTCACGAAAAGGCCTGCTGTGCAGCAGGTACGCGGGTTGTAACTCGATCAGGGTCGACAATCACGAGACTCCCGCTTTAATGCCACAGAACGGACTGTATGCTGTGCTCAGGCGAAATCATCATAGCCGAGACTTTTGAGGGCTCGCTCATCATCGGACCAGCCACTTTTGACCTTAACCCAAAGGTTCAGCATCACCTGGCTCCCCAGCAGCTGCTCGATGTCCTTGCGGGCCTCTGTGCCAATGAGCTTCAGACGACTGCCTTTATCGCCGATGATGATGCGCTTCTGCCCTGGCTTCTCCACCAGGATCAGCGCACTGATATGAATGACCTTCCCGTCCTGGCGGAATTCCTCGATTTCAACCGTCACCTCATAAGGCAGTTCATCGCCAATCTGGCGCGTGATTTTCTCCCGAATGAATTCGGCCGCCAGGAACCGGGCATTGCGATCAGTGAGCTGGTCTTCGGGATAGTAAAAGGTATTTTCGGGCAAATGCGCCATGATCGCATTTTCCAGATTGTCGATATTGTGCTCGCGCAGAGCCGACAGCGGAAAAATTTCAGTGAACGGGAAGAGGGTCTGCATTTCGGCAATGTATGGCAACAGGATATTTTTATCCTCGATCAGGTCCACCTTATTGATTAGCAGGAAAACCGGCACCCGGGCCTGTTCCAGCTGCCGCAAGACGCCTTCGTCCTCCTCGTTCCACTTCAGGCGGTCAACCAGAAAAAGAATCAGGTCGACATCCTGGATGACGGTATGCACCGTCCTGTTCATGTAACGATTGATGGCCTTGTCCTGCCCGCTGTGGAGTCCCGGTGTGTCCACAAACACCATTTGTGTGTTGCCTATGGTTTTGATGCCAAGCAAACGATGGCGAGTGGTCTGGGGCTTGCGTGAGGTGATACTCAGTTTCTGCCCGATCAGGTAGTTGAGCAAGGTGGATTTGCCCACATTGGGCTTGCCGACGATGGCTACCAGACCGCAACGCGTAGGCGCGGTCGGTTTCTGCTCCGGGGACTGTTCGATCATGCGGGGATAATAGCAGTTTTTCCCGCGCGTGCCCGGTTCACGCTAGAGTTCAAGGGCATCGAGCACGGCATTGGCCGCTTCCTGTTCGGCTTCCCGACGCGATGATCCATAGCCGGTGACCGGCTCCGGCAGCAAGGCCACGTGGCACAGAACGACAAAAGTCTGCTGGTGATCCTTGCCCGCCACTTCCAGGACTTCGTATTCTGGCAAGTCGACCTTGATGGCCTGCAGGTGTTCCTGCAGTCGGGTTTTAGCATCCTTGGTCTGGGTTTCCAGATCAAGACGATCCAGGCGGGACGCAAACCACCCCAGCACAACCTGCCGGCATTGCTCCAGGCTGGCATCGAGATAGATGGCGGAAATGAGTGCTTCCAGGGCATCGGCCAGAATCGAATCGCGGTCGGCACCGCCGCTTTTCATTTCACCGGTACCAAGTTGCAGCGCCGGGCCGAGCTCAAGCTCACGAGCCAGCTCGGCCAGGGTACTGCGCTGGACGAGATCCGCGCGCAAACGGCTTAACTGGCCCTCCTGCCCTTCTGGAAAACGCTGGTAAAGTTCGTCAGAAATGATAAAGCCGAGTATGGCATCACCCAGGAATTCCAGGCGCTCGTTGTTGGCCTGACCGATACTGCAGTGGCTCAGAGCAAGGGTGAGCAGTGCGGGATTGCTGAACTGGTAATGCAGTTTGGGAACGTCGGTGGGCACTATGGGGTTTTGTCGTCGGTAATGGCGCTGTTATCAGTCCGACTTCTGCACCATGTAATCGAATTTGACGATGGCATCGATGTTCCAGAACATTTCCACGCGCTTTTCGTATTGCACCTGGATGTAATCAACACCATTCAGTTCAACCTGATCGATGTAATCGGCAGACCAGGACGCGCCATTGGCCATCATGGTACGACTGATACGGGTCCTGGTATCACGCAATGACAGCTTGGCCAGTTCACCTTCATCTCGCATGTTCCGGAGAGCATTTGAAATGATGCGGTCATCGATATAAGCCGGAGAGATTTTCAGGCCTGCAAAAATGATAATACCCAGCAGTGTCATCACAAAAATCAGGGCATACAGTGAGGCGCCTTTCTGGCTGGCTGGACCCGGCTTGAAGGACCTGCTTTGTGTTTTCATGAAAGTCTTCATGTGATTCCTGGCTTCCAACCTGCTCGTTGTTAGGGGTTCTCGATAAACCGGTTCTGCCCGAACGTCGGCAAATTCAGCCCCGGTTCCTTGTGCATCCAGACGGCCACAGCCCTGCCGACGATCTTGTCTTCCGACACGGGCCCCCAGACACGACTGTCACTGCTGTTGTCCCGATTGTCTCCCATCATGAAGTAATGCCCTTCCGGGATTACCCGCCCCTCCGGCCATAACCAGTTGTCCGGCCTGACAAATGAGGGTGATGGAGAGGTGTAAATATCATGGCTCATATCACCAATATTTTCCAAAGAATAGATTACCGGGGGGCGTCTGTCGTTGATGAAGTCCACATATTCCTGCTCCAGTGGCTCACCATTGATGTACACGGTCTTGCCCTCATAACGGACATGATCTCCGGGCAGTCCAATGACACGCTTGATGTAGTAGACCGGATCATGCGGCGGGATGAAAACCATGACGTCACCACGCTTGGGTTCACCCACATCCATAATCTTGGTGCCCACGACTGGTAGCCGCAGGCCATAGGAATACTTGTTGACCACGATGAAGTCGCCGACATTTAGTGTCGGAATCATGGAACCGGTAGGAATCTGGAAAGGCTCGAACAGGAATGAGCGCAGTATCAGCACGGCAAAAATGATCGGAAAGAAGGATTTCGCGTAGTCAACCAGCAAGGGATCCTGTCGAATTCCATAAGCCTCTTCCAGCACAGCCTGGTTCTGGAAGCGGGTGGCCTCCCCTTCCCGTTTACCTGAAATGGCCCCCTCCTTATCACCGGTTTCGATGTAGCGCACAAAAAGTTCGAAATCTTTCCCTGGCACATTCTTGGCGGCCAACAAAGCATTCACTTTTGCCTGGCGCGGTTTTTTTAGCAGCAGAATATCGGCCAGCCAGATAACACCGGTAACCAGGGAGAAAATCAGCAGGATCAGTGAAAAATCAAAACTCATGACATCAATGGACAGGGTTCAGACTGCCCGGGTTTCCTGATTGAGTGAAAGGGGCACATTACTTGTCCACCTTGAGAATGGCAAGGAAGGCCTCCTGTGGCACTTCAACATTACCCACCTGTTTCATACGTTTCTTGCCGGCTTTCTGCTTCTCAAGCAGTTTTTTCTTCCGGGTGATATCTCCACCGTAACACTTGGCGGTGACATTCTTGCGCAGTGCTTTGACGGTGGTACGGGCCACAATCTGGCCACCGATCGCAGCCTGGATCGCCACATCATACAACTGCCGGGGAATCAGTTCCTTCATCTTTTCGGTCAGTACCCTGCCCTTGGTATGGGCCTGGTCCCGGTGCACGATCAACGCCAGGGCATCGACCGTATCGCCGTTGATCAGGACATCCAGACGCACCAGCTTCGCCGGCTGAAAGCGGACAAAGTGGTAATCCAGAGAAGCATAGCCGCGACTCACGGATTTGAGCCGATCAAAGAAGTCGAGCACCACTTCGTTCATCGGCAACTCGTACTTGATTGACACCTGCTGTCCAACGAACTGCATGTCTTTCTGGTGACCGCGTTTTTCAGTGCACAGCTGCAGGACATTGCCGACATGCTCCTGGGGCACCAAGATGCTTGCCTCCACAATCGGCTCACGCATTTCCTCGATATTGTTGGCCGGTGGCAGTCGTGAGGGACTGTCGACCTTGATGACGTCCCCGCTGCTCGTCAGCACTTCGTACACCACCGTGGGGGCTGATGTGATCAGATCCAGGTCGTATTCACGCTCCAGGCGCTCCTGCACAATCTCCATGTGCAGCATGCCCAGGAAGCCGCAGCGAAACCCTACTCCCAAGGCATCGGAGTTTTCCGGCTCATAGACCAGTGAGGCATCATTCAGGGTGAGCTTTTCAAGGGCATCGCGGAAGCTGTCGAAGTCATCCGCAGAAACCGGGAACAGCCCCGCGTATACCTGTGCCTGGACTTTCTTGAAGCCTGGTAGTGACGGCACATTCGGCGTGGACGCATGGGTGATGGTATCGCCGACGGGCGCGCCACGGATCTCCTTGATACTGGCTTCCACAAAACCGACTTCACCGGCCTTGAGTTCATTTTTCACCTTGCGCTTCGGCGTGAAAATACCGACGTTATCCACGATATGAACCTTGCCGGTTGATTTGGTGATGATTTTGTCACCCTTGCGCAGAATGCCTTCCCGCACACGAACCAGCGAGATCACGCCAAGGTAGTTGTCGAACCAGGAATCGATGATCAGCGCCTGCAGATTGGCATCTATCGAGCCCTTCGGCGGGGGCACATCATGAATAATCTTTTCCAGTGCTTCGTGGATACCCAGCCCGGTCTTGGCACTGGCCAGTACTGCAGTTTCTGCACCGATGCCGATGATTTCCTCGATTTCCTGTCTCACTTTGTCGGGTTCAGCCTGCGGCAGATCCATCTTGTTCAGGATGGGCAGTACCTCCAGTCCCTGGTCAATGGCCGTGTAGCAGTTGGCCACGGACTGGGCTTCCACGCCCTGGGCGGCATCGACCACCAGCAGCGCGCCTTCACAGGCGGCCAGGGAGCGCGAAACTTCATAGGTGAAATCGACGTGACCGGGTGTATCTATGAAATTTAGCTGGTAAGTCTTGCCGTCATCCGCGGTGTAATCCAGGGTCACACTCTGTGCCTTGATGGTAATACCGCGTTCGCGCTCGATATCGAGGGAGTCCAGCACCTGCTCCTGCATTTCACGGTCTGTCAGGCCGCCGCAGGTCTGTATGAAGCGGTCAGCAATAGTGGATTTGCCATGATCGATATGGGCAATGATGGAGAAATTTCGTATGTGTTCTAGGTTACTCACAGAAGGTGCAAGCTCAGCGGGCCCAAGGATTTGAGAAGTGGGAGTCGGAAAAAATGGGCAAGTCTACAGCAAGTTACGGTCGTCCGCCATGGCGGCTGATGTGAACCTCAACCCGGGATTTTCAGCGTGAGAAAGAACTGGTTGCCATCGCGCTCAACCAGCACCGGCAACACTTTATCCACCGGCAATGCCGACACCACGATATTGAACTGATCGACCGTGGCGGTTTCTTGGCCTTTGATACTGAGCAGTATATCACCGCTGAGAAACCCGGCGTCGCGGCCTACTGGGCCGATAACATTCACGACCAGGACACCGGAAGCGGCATCCGCCCTTTCCGTATCCGTGATCATCAGACCCAGCGGGTTTCTGTCAGTTGCCGTGGAAGACAATTCCGTGCGGTTGCCGGAAGCCAGCCTGCCAATGGTCATGGCCAGCGTCATGGCCTCGCCATCGCGGATGATGTCGACATCGGCAACACTGTCAGGCGCCGTGAGCCCAACATGGAACGGCAGGTCACCACTGCTCAGTATCGGGCTGCCATTGAAATGGGTGATGATATCGCCGTTGAGGAAACCGGCCCGTTCAGCCGGACTGCCTTCAATGACCTGGTTGACGAGGGCGCCGGCAGGAATGTCCATCTCCGCGTCTGTCGCTACTGCTTGGCTGACCTCGTTAATCCCGACGCCCATCCAGCCGCGCTCAACCACGCCCTTGGCCTTGAGTTGACCCACGACATTCTTGGCCACATCGACCGGTATCGCGAAAGACAGCCCCATGGAACCGCCGGTGTTGGTGAAAATCTGCGAATTGATGCCTATGACTTCTCCGTCCAGATTGAACAGTGGCCCGCCGGAATTGCCCGGATTGATCGCGACATCGGTCTGGATAAAGGACACATAGTTGCCACCGCTGCCATTGGGAATATTGCGTCCCATGTAACTGATAATGCCTGCAGCCACTGAAAAACGCAGGCCCATGGGAGAGCCGATTGCCAGTACCCATTCACCGACCTTCAGGTTGGCGGAATCGCCCAGGCGCGCCGGCGTCAAGCCAGTAGCATCAATTTTCAGCAATGCCAGGTCTGAACTGACATCAGAGCCGATCACCTGGGCGGCAAATTCACGGCGATCATTGAGCGTAATGGAAATTTCAGCCGCATCCTCGATCACGTGATGATTCGTGATCAGGTAGCCGTCTTCAGAAATCAGAAAGCCCGATCCCAGCGCGGGAGGCTGGCCGAATTCCCGCCTCTGGTCTTCGGGAATATTCGGCAATTCATCGCCAAAGTAATAACGCAGGATTTCATCCAGGCGCTCTTCGTTTTCAGCCGTGCGCTCATCACGGCGTATCGTGCTGACATTGACGATGGCCCCGGCATTCTCATCCACCAGCCGGGTGAAGTCGGGCAATATCTGCGCGCTGGCCGTTGCTGCCGCTGTAGCAGCAGCCAGCAGCGTGAGCAGCAGAGCCATGCAGCCGGGTATTTTCAGGTAACTAATTGAATTCATTGAATTCACGATTTTCTCCACAGGACAAAACAGCAGGTGCCGCATCGGCTGTCTTTTCTGGCTGGGCAAACAGTTGGGCAGGCACCGGCAAGGCCATGCGCCTGGTCCGCACAAGGCCTCCCATCAGGCCAAGAACTGCCCCCAGAATACTCCAGCTGTCGCCACCACCGAAAGCATTTGCCAGCAATCCACCGGAGAATGTGCCGACAAGCATAGCCAGTAAAGGCAAACCATAGAGCAGTATCGCCAGTTGCATCAGGCGGGCCTCTTGCATGGCCAGTATCAGCGTATCGCCAGCATGCACGTTACCCACCAGATAGACCGGCAGCGGCAAGGTGAGCGTATTGTTTCGACGCAGACCCGCCTTATCGCGGAGATTGTCCAGCAGGTAGTGGCCGCAACCAGTGTTCGCACTGCAGCCGCGGCAATGTGCCTGCCGGCGAAGCTGTAAATCGGCGTCATGACGCCCGGATCGCGCCACGATTACCTTTTCAGAGACCATAAAAAACCCTGTGGATGGTTATCGACAGGGTTCATGATAGCAGGGCCTATGAGAGGAGAGAATTCGGATCAATTGTCCTTGTCAGGATTGAAAGTGGCGTCACTGGCTTCCAGAACATCTTCAAGTTCGGCCGAAACCATGCGCTCGAGACGACTCATATCTTCAGGATTAAGCTTGTTTTGCACGGCAACCCGGGTGGCAGTCGCCGGATTCAGATTGCCGGTAATACCCGGCAGCTGGTCATTGCTGACATCGGCAAACTGGGCGCTTGGTGCTGCGTTACCCGACGTTCCGGTGTCTGACATCATGACCATGTCGGCGGTGAACAGAACCGCCACGGCAACTGATGCCGCAATGGCGCCCTGCCCGAACCGGCGCAGAATACTCTTGCCAGAGGCAGAATCGACCAGGGCTTTGGCGGGAATCGCATCCTGCTCGAGCTCAGCCTGGATACTAGCCAGCAGATTACAGGAGGGAGAGACGTGGATTTCACGTTTCAGGCTGGCACTGACCACATGGTAGCGCTGCCACTTCGCCTTCAGGGCGATCACATCTTCGCCCTGGCCTTCCAGCGCCTTTAGGACACGACGCAACTCCAGTTCGTCCGCTTCGTTGTCCATTAACGCCGAAAGTGATTCGTGTAATTTGTCTGTCATGGAGCCCTCGTCAGCTACTATAGCTACAACGCTTTCTTTATTTGACGATCTATATTTGACGATCTATCTATTACCCAAAGCGCTTTATTAAACGCCTCGATTCTGTCAATTCGGATCAACCATGCAATCTGGCTGCCTTGACACTACTGCCAGCCTCATCATATCTCTCAAGCATCTGCCGCAGTGATCTGTGATTTTGTGCCGGATAGACTCTAGACAACACCTCACTGTAAAAATTCCCTGAGTTCAGGTTTTTTTGCCATATTTTTGCCACTTTTCCCATTTTTACGGAATTTCCTTGTGAATCAGGCCATTTGCGCGTGAAGAATTGGCGAAAATGCCTACTCGCCATCCAGTAGAGGGCGGATTTTCTTGTCGAGGGCTTCTCTGGCCCGAAATATTCGCGATCGTACTGTCCCCACAGGACAACCCATGATTTCCGTGATTTCCTCATAGCTCAGACCACTAAATTCCCGCAATGTGAACGCTGTCCGCAGGTCTTCCGGCAAATCCTCGATGGCTTTGTTGATGACCCGGTGCAGATCCTCCTTTTCCTGACTGGCCTCGGGACTTTCAATGTCGGTCAGCGGAGCATTGTTTTCCATGAACTCCGCATCTTCCACATCCACATCCGTGGATGGCGGTCGTCGACCGCGCGCAACGAGGTAATTTTTTGCCGTATTGATGGCTATGCGGTACAGCCAGGTATAGAACTGGCTGTCACCACGGAATTTGGGCAGCGCCCGGTAAGCCTTGATAAACGCTTCCTGGGCAACATCCTCGACTTCCGAGGGATCATTGATAAAGCGCCCGATAAGACCAAGGATGCGATGCTGGTAACGCAAGACCAGAAGATCAAAGGCGTGCTTGTCACCCTTGAATACCCGGTCTACCAGTTGCTGGTCTGTGTCTTTTACTTCTTCGGCCAAAAGCCTGGCTCCAACTAATACGTATCATACTCATGGCGTGCACTGGTTGTGCTTGTCTACCTGTTTCCAACAGAAGCCTGGCCTCTACTACTCTAGTGGTAGACAGGCCTAGCGCGTAAAAGTTCGCGCCACTTAACAACCGGTGACTGCCTGCTTTATATTCTCTTTTTTATTGTATCTCACAAGGTAGAATAGCGTCAGGCCGTACTGACCCATCGCCACGTGGCGGATCTGTTGCTGGCAACTACCCTGTTTCGACTTTTTGAAGATTCCTGTAGCACACCCAGCAACGTTCCTGGTAAATACTAGTCTAGAGACACTAACCATCATCTGAATACCTCATCACGCCTATGACCGACAGTCCACAATCCAGTTACGATGCCGATGTCCTCATTATTGGTGGCGGCGCCGCCGGTCTGAGCCTGGCGCTCAAGGTGGCCGATCGTGCAAGCGTCACGATTTTGTCCAAAAGCTCACTGGAGCATGGCTCTACCTATTATGCCCAGGGCGGCATCGCGGCAGTCCTGGATGAACACGACAGCCTGGAATCCCATGTCGAGGATACCCTGATCGCCGGTGACGGGCTCTGCGATCGTGATGTGGTCAGCTATACCGTGTCACGGGGCCGGGAGTGCATCAACTGGCTCGTGGAACAAGGCGTGCGCTTTACCCGCGAAAAAGCCCGCGTCGAAGATGGTGGCTCCTACCACCTCAGCAAGGAAGGCGGCCACAGTCACCGGCGTGTTGTGCATGCCGCAGATGCCACTGGTCGCGCTGTTTTCGAAGGCCTGGCTGCGCAGGTCATGGATCATCCCAACATCACCTTTCGCATCAACACCGTGGCCGTGGACCTGATAACCACGGCCAAGCTTGGCAAAGCCGGCAATCGCTGTGTAGGCGCTTATGTGCTCAACGAAGTCAGTGGCCAGGTGATGCTCTATCGCGCCCGCTTTGTCATTCTCGCCACCGGCGGCGCCAGCAAGGCATATCTCTACACTTCCAATCCTGATGGCGCCAGCGGCGACGGCATTGCCATGGCCTGGCGTGCCGGTTGCCGGATTGCCAACATGGAGTTCAACCAGTTTCATCCGACCTGCCTGTACCATCCAAAGGCAAAATCCTTCCTGATTACCGAGGCCCTGCGTGGCGAAGGCGCCCAGCTGAAGCTGCCGGACGGTACGCGCTTTATGAAGGACTACGACCCCAGGGGTGAACTGGCGCCTCGTGATGTGGTCGCCCGTGCCATCGATTCAGAAATGAAGCGACTAGGGTGTCCCTGTGTCTATCTCGACATCAGCCACAAACCCGACGTCTTCATTCTTGAGCATTTCCCCACGATCTACGAGAAATGCCTGGAATACGGCATTGATATCACCCGTGACAAAATACCCGTGGTACCTGCCGCGCATTACAGCTGCGGTGGCGTCATGGTGGATCTCAATGGCAAGACCGATGTCGAAAATGTTTACGCCATCGGTGAAACGAGCTGCACCGGACTGCACGGCGCCAACCGCATGGCGAGTAACTCGCTATTGGAATGCTTCGTGTTTGCATTCGCTGCAGCTGAGGACATCCTGGCTCGCCTGGATGATGTCCCGCTGTTTGACAGCATCCCGCCCTGGGATGAAAGCAAGGTGACCAACTCAGACGAGGATGTCGTCATTGCACATAACTGGGACGAAATTCGTCGTTTCATGTGGGACTACGTGGGCATTGTGCGGACAAACAAGCGCTTGCAGCGAGCCCAGAATCGCATAGAACTGCTCCAGCAGGAAATTCGCTGGTATTACTCGCGTTATCGCGTCAGCCGCAACCTGCTGGAACTGCGCAACCTGGCGCTGGTGGCTGAACTGATTATCCAGTCGGCTATGACCCGCAAGGAAAGCCGCGGCCTGCATTACACGCTGGACTATCCGAACAAACTGCCCTCACCGGTCAACACCGTGTTGGTCCCGCATACCTATGTGGCTTAAGCCGCGGCGCGCAGCGTCTGACACCCTGTTGATATCGGCAACGGACTGATCAGACCTGTGCCAGGATGGTAGCGACAATACCCTCGAGTTCCCTGACCGGTACCGGCGCTCGGCGGGTCAGCCAGAGAAACAGGTCCTGGTCCTCTTCTTCCAGCAGACGCGCGTAATCCTGCTGCTGTGCTGTCGATAGACCCGGCAGGACCTTTTCGGCGAAAGGCACAAGAATCAGGTCCAGCTCCAGCATGCCACGGCGGCTGTGCCAGTACATTCTCTTTAAATCGATCGACTCTGACATGGCTCTATACCTGTGTGTGATCCCGCCTAAGAAAGGCTATTTAACTCAACATTGGCTGCAATTATACTGCACCACCCTGGACCGGTGCCCGTTGACTCACTGATGGTTGCTGGTGGCAAAAATCATCCGGCTATCATCTGTCAGCCGTTTTTACGACGTATCACTCGCAGGCAATTTTTATCCTGATCAACCGGTTACTTATTAGACTGATAACCCACCACTTGGCGACAGAGTAATTAACGACAACCGCATGCTGCAGAATTTCCAAATATCACTTGATCATCAGGACCTGCTGGAAGTGGTCGGCAAGGATAGCGAAAAATTTCTCCAGGGTCAGCTAACCTGTGATCTTGCTCGACTGGGTGAAGGCCAGTATGGGCTGGGCGCACTGTGCAACAACAAAGGGCGGGTCTACGCCAATTTCAGAATACTCCGGCATGATGAGCGTTTTTACCTGGTCATGCCCCAGGGCATCGGCGCCACGGCAAAAACACAGCTGGCCAAATACATCCCCTTTTACAAAGCCGAGATGACGAATGCCTCATCGCAATTTCAGCGTGTCGGTCTCGCGGGCCCTGAAGCGCGCACATGGCTGGGCAGGCAACTGCCTGACTTACCCGCACCTGGCACCATGACCAGCCTGGGCAACAGCCTGCTGCTCAACCTGGGCGGTGAAGATGGCCGGTTTGAATACTGGACACCTGCAGGCCAGCCCAGCCCGGTCACCTCCAGTGCCATACCCGAGGCGAATTCCCCGGCATCCTGGTCCGCGTTGGACATGCAATCAGGACTGTTTTTCATTGAGCCGGAAGACATCGAAGCCTATACACCTGAAGAGCTCAACCTGGATCTGGCCGGTTTCGTGAGCTTCAGCAAAGGCTGCTACACCGGTCAGGAAATCGTGGCGCGCATGCATTACCGCGGCAAAGCCGCCAAACGGGCCTTTCTGGCCCAGGACAAAGCGCCCCAGGTCTTGCCAGCAGCAAAGATGGAGGCCATAACAACAGCCTCAGGAAAAGTACTAGGAAAGCCTTCTAATATATTGTTTATTAATGACATTATTTATTTTTATTCGGTGCTGAAAACCCCTCTTCCCGAGGAACCCCTGCATCTTGCCTTTACAGATGACACCACCCTGGCGATCACACTCTCACTGCCTGATTACCATCCCTGATCCCGTCCCAAACAAACTTTTACTCCCGGGCTTTCAAATCCCCTGCCATTCTCATCAGAAACCGCATCTCTCCAGGGATGGCAGGCAAGTGTGACCTGCTTAAAATACTGGCAAAGCGCCCCATATTCGCCAGCAATTACTGAGAGAATCTGGGAAAAATTCAAAGGTAAGATTCTGGCCTGATATTGAGCGGCTTCCAGCATAATTGCGTGTTCTGTTAATCGACTGATCTCACCTTCGCATCGACTTCTTTCGGGCTAGATAGCACTGGCCCTGATTCTCCCTATCCTGCTGATATCCGCCCCTGGCCTGGCTCAATCCAATGGGATTGGCCGTGTCATCTCCACGTCAGGCGCCGTGGCTGCATTGGATTCGAAAAAAAACACCCGCAGACTCCAACGCCGTTCAGAAGTCTTTCTGGGTGACACCATCACTACCGGCCCAATGGGCGTTGTCCAGATCCGCCTGGTTGATGGCGCCATGTTTGCACTCAAGGAAGACACTAAGTACCTCTTCAAAACCTATGACTATGATGGCGACTCCTCGACCCCTGACAGCGCCGTCAAGGAAATGGGCGCGGCGGCTTTCGGACCATCTCCGGCAGCATAGGTGATTCCATCGAGGATACCTACCGTATCGAAACCCAGTTCGCCAACATCGGTGTCCGCGGTACCGTTCACGAAGCAGTCATTGCTTTCGGGCAGTTGTTCACCGGCGTCTATGAAGGTGGCACCACGGTAACCAACGCTTTGGGCTCTATTGATACCGGCCTTGGCGGCGACTTTGACTATGCTGTGACCAGCGACGGCGAGGCGCCCCAGGGCCTGCTGCAGCAACCTGGCCAGTTGGGTCAGATCAGTATCATCAACGTGGGCCTTGATGCTGACGAAGATAATGGCAATGGTGATGACGGTAATGGTGGCGACGGAAACGGCGGCAGCAACAA
>JBMTQX010000035.1:0-32273 GCA_049446715.1 Pseudohongiellaceae bacterium | reverse complement strand
ATAGTCGTAAACATAGTCTTTAACATGATCTTTAATACAAGTGTTTTTACGTTAGCCGTTTGCTTTATCGCATCCTGGCGTGGGCCCGGAGTCACGGCGGCACACACCGGCAACCGGCCGAACCGTAAAACGTCTAAAACAACGCAATTTTCCTGCCGACTTTTCCCTTTGGAAGCGCGTTGTCTTCCTTTTCCGGCACTTTCTTATACGCAGTGTCGGTACCCCTGCGATGAATGGGTGCCTGTTTTTCGTGTCTGACTGCTTACTATCGGGTATGCCCGGCGGCTTTTTAAACCGGACTTCCCGGGCATGCCTGCTGTCGTGCAGGCTAACGGGAACTGTGCCTGTTACTGACCAATACCGGTATAGGCGCGGTACTCGTCCCAGAGTTTCTCCCGCAGTTCTGGGTCCGGCTCACGCATGGCGGCTTCCCGCAACTGCCGCGCAACCACGTCGTCGTTGCTGCCGCTGGGGATGTCTTGCGGGACCGGATACAGTTCTTCATTGTTTTGGCTATTGTCAAAATCACCCTGACGGGCATCAGCCGTGGGCACGATAATGCCGCCGCCAGCGGTCTGTGGGCCGGAGGCAATGACCAGCGGACCGCCAGAGCGACCGGGCGCCTGACCGTTGCCTTCACCACTGCCGCTGCCGCCGCCTGACATGACACCGCTGCCGGCTTCATCGGCCTGGGCCTGCACGCGTTCACGTTCGCCCAGGATCATGCCGTCAAATTCGGCAAAGCCTTCATCCAGGCGGGCATCCAGTGCGGCACGGCGCTCGGCCGCCGTCATGACCTGGCCATTGCCGCTGGAGAGATCGCCAAAGGGATCATCACCGCCGGCTTGTGAGCCGTCAAAGCCGCCGCTTTGCGAGCTGCTGTTCTGGGAACCGCTGCTACCGCTACCGGCCGTTTCAAAACCGCCGGACTGGCTGCCACTCTGCGAGCCTGTGCCGGCACTGTTGTCCATGCCGGTGTTGCCGACGGAACCGGCAGTGCTGCCGCTCGTGCCGGACTGTTCGAAACCGGTATCACCACTGCTGCCCTGATCCTGGCCATCCGCCACCTGGGGCGAGGATTCCATGCCACCCTGGCTGCTGCTCTGACTGCCTTGCTGTCCCGAAGACTGACTGGACTGACTGGACTGGCTGGAAGAGTTGCTGGCTGTCCTGCCGGCAGGGCTGGGAAATGAGGCGCTTGAAGATGAACGGCTACTGCTCGAACTGCTTGAGCTACTTGAGCTACTTGAACTGCTGGAGCTCGAACTGCTGCTGGAACTTGATGAGCTCGACGGACTCGGCATGCTCGGTGAGCTGCTGCTGGATGACGAGCTCGATGAGCTGGGCATGCTGGGCATACTGCTGGAAGAGGAACTGGACGAACTCTGGCAGGCTGCTAGGGTTACCAGGGTAGCACCCAGCAGTATCCGGCTGCAGGCGATACGCAGGCGCCCGGGCGTGATTGGTGTGCTGGCGGTCATTGTCGTCATTGTCTTGTTCTCCTTACCGGCTTACCTGCTTACCTGCCTTCCTGCCGTTTAACTGCGGTGTCCAGCCGGGCTGCTGCCCCTTGTCCGGTTGTCTTGATGCAGTCGATGCTGGTGTCATCCTTTCGGCTGTCAGGCCATGTTTCCAGTGCCGTGTTAAGCCTGTTGAAGTGACCGGTTAATATCCGGTCAAACGCCCGTATTGTGCAGGTCCGGAGCGGATTTTGGACCAACTATCCTCCGCCTTCACTGCCATCAGGTCAACCGTTTTAGGAAAATTTTCCCCAGGCTATTGAGGCTGAAATTCTGGCATTGCCAGGCTGAATCTGCACTGAACACTGCTGCGGGCGTCAGGCTGTGGCACCTGTGAGTATTCAGACCGCGAGAGTGCCTGAAAATTGCGTTGGCCGGGTCGACTCAGGCGTGCTTTTGCAACAGCAGGTTGCCGATCCTGTCACAGGTTGCGTGCCAGTCTGGCGCCAGCCAGGTGGTGGCATTGGTTTCCACGATCAGGGCCGGTCCCTGCAGTGTGTCACCTTCGGCCAGGGTGTCGCGGGCGATGACCGGAACCGCTTCGGTAAAGCCATGAACCGCCGCCGTGCCGGGCTGTGTCGCAGGCGCTGTGCGGGTGATGGCGGGAAACACCGGGGGGACTTTCTTCTCCTGCACGCTGACGCGCAGATTGACCAGTTCGACCGGCATCGGCAGGCGATGCCCGTAGCGCTGCTCATGCAAGTCATGAAAGCGGGCCTGCGTGTCCAGCGGCGTTGTCCAGGGTAGGGTCAGGCTGGCGGATTGACCGGCATACCGCAGATCGGCACTGTGACGGGTGGTAATAGCCTGTCTGGCGACACCCTCGGCTTCGAGCTGCCGACGTCCATCGGTCTCCAGCTCCTGGAAAATGGCATCCACCGCGGTGATGTCGAGGGCTTCGAACAGGGTCTGGTATGTCCGTGATAACTGGCGCTCCACCGGGGCAAGGAACATCCCCATGGCCGACAGCACCCCGCCATGAATCGGCACCATGGCGTTCGTCATGCCCATGGCATCTGCCAGGGCACAGATGTGCAGGCCGCCGGCACCCCCAAAACAGCACAGGCGAAATTGCGCGGGATCATGGCCGCGGGCGACCGAAATGACCCGAAGGGCCCGGGCCATGTGTTCGTTGGCCACCCGAATGATGCCTTCGGCCGCTTCTTCCAGTGTCAGGCCCAGGGCAGACGCCACCGGACCCAGCGCCGCCCTGGCGGCTGTCCCATCGAGGGTCATGTTGCCGCCCAGGAAAGCGTTGGCCTGCAGGCGGCCCAGCACCAGATTGGCATCAGTCACGGTTGGCCGGGTGCCACCCTGCCCATAACAGGCAGGCCCTGGCCTGGCCCCGGCGGATTCCGGACCGACCTGGAGCAGGTTGCCGGCATCAATCGAGGCCATCGAGCCTCCGCCTGCACCAATAGTGTGCATATCCACCATGGGCACGGCCACCGGATATTTCCCAATCCGGCCCTCAGTGGTCAGGCCGATGGCACCATCGAGGACCGCGACATCGGTTGAGGTGCCGCCCATATCGAAGGTCATCAACCGTTGCTGGCCAGTCAGTTTACTGAGAAAAGCCGCCGCGGCGAGGCCGCCGGCGGGGCCGGAAAGCAGCAGATTGACGGCATTGCGGGCCGCCTGGTCGGCATCGATGGTACCGCCGGAAGACTGCATGATGGATAAAGGGGCTGGTAAAGTAGAGTTCTTTAGCCGAAGCAAGTAGTCACTTACAAGAGGTCCGAGCGAGGCATTGAGCCAGGTGGCGATGCCGCGTTCATATTCACGGTATTCCGGCAGGACGTCACTGGACAGGGTGATGAACGGGGAGCCTTCAAGGTGCTCCTGCAGGGTCCTTGCCACCGCCTGCTCGTGGGCGGGGTCCAGGAAAGAGAACAACAGGGAGATGGCCACCGCCCGGGGTTTGAGGGCATCCAGTGCCTGCACCAGGTTGGCAAGCGAAGCCTTATCGAGCGGCACCAGTTCGTTGCCCTGGCTGTCCAGGCGGCCTTTGACCTCCAGGCAGTAATCCCGCGGGACCGGCGGTGTGATGGGCGCGGTTTCCAGCTGGTACAGGGCGGGGCGGGTCTGCCGTGCAATGGTGAGCAGATCGCGAAACCCGGTATTGGTGACAAAAGCAGTCAACACCCCTTTGCCTTCGAGGGCAGCGTTGGTGGCCACCGTGCTGCCATGAATGATGCGCACGACACCGGCGGCGACGGCATCGGCTAGACCCAAATCCGAGATGCCCTGTAGAATGGCCCGCTCCGGCGAATCCGGGGTCGAGAGCACCTTGTGGGTGGTCAGGGAAACGGCCGCACCAGCCTCGCGGGGAGGCACCAGCAAGACGAAATCGGTGAATGTACCACCCGTATCCACACCGAGAATCATGCCAAGCTCCGAGACCGCCTTGATCGGCAACATTTAAGAAGCGCGCATTATAACTGCTTCGCTGAAAAAGCACCGAGCGTGGGAAACAGGGCCCGGACCGGGCCGAAGGACAAAATCACTTGAGGCCAGCGATGTATGCCAGAGTTACCTGAAGTCGAAACCACGCGTCGCGGCATCGCGCCCCACATCCTCAACCGCAAGATCAGCGCTGTAGACGTCAGGGAACGCCAGCTGCGCTGGCCGGTACCCACCAGGCTCGACCAGTTGCTGGTGGGCCAGCACGTCAACGCGGTCGAACGTCGAGCTAAGTATCTGCTGATTGCTACCTCCACCGGCACGCTCATGATTCACCTGGGCATGTCCGGCAGTCTGCGCATGGTGCCGGCGGGCACTCCTGCCGCGAAACATGATCATGTCGATATCAGTGTCAGCGGTGGGCAGGTCATGCGCTACAAGGACCCGAGGAAATTCGGCAGCATGCACTGGATTACCGGCCCGGTGATGGAGCATCCGCTGCTGTGTGCCCTGGGACCAGAGCCGCTGTCGGATGCGTTCAGCCGTGACTACCTGTTCCGCTTGTCGCGCAAGCGCAAGGCCCCGGTGAAAAGTTTCATCATGGATGCGCATGTGGTCGTCGGTGTCGGCAACATCTACGCCAACGAAGCCCTGTTTCGCGCCGGCATTCGGCCAACCCGACAGGCCGGCAGTATTTCGGCGGCCCGGTTTGAATTGCTGACCACCGCGATCAAGGACATCCTGGCCAGGGCCATCGAGGTTGGCGGCACGACCCTGCGCGATTTCACAGGCGGTGATGGCGAGCCTGGCTACTTCAAGCAATCGCTGCATGTTTATGGCAGAAAGGACCTGCCATGCACGACCTGCGGCACCACACTCCGCGAAATCCGGCTCGGCCAGCGTTCCACGGTTTACTGTCATCAGTGTCAGCGATGATGGTGGGTTTGTTGTAGGCCGGATAAGGCGCCAAGCGCCGTCATCCGGCGGCCTCGAAAGCGCTTTCAGGAATGGCGAAAAGGGCACCAGCTGGGCCGGGCAACTGCAGGCCGTTTGCCGATATGCTACAACCGCATTTGAAAACAAAGACCTGCCCCGTGCGGGAGGGGCTCCAGCCCCGGATAAGGTTTCACCCGCATAGCCCGTGTCAGGTGATACTGCCGAACCCGCTTGCTGAAACAGTGGCCCTGAGATAGTCTTTTTTCAAGACTCATAATAAGAACAACTGCTCCCGGGGGATTTATGCAACGACTCATTCTCGTCCGCACCATGTGTGCTGCTGTCCTGTTCGGACTTTTTGCCAGCCGGCCAGTGCTTGCCCATCATTCCTTTGCCGTGCATTTTGTGCCCGAGGGGGAAGTCACGGTGACCGGCGTCGTCGACCGTTTCCGGTTTGCCAACCCGCACGGTGTCCTCGAGTTCACCGTCACCAACGCCAACGGAGAAAAGGAAGCCTGGCGTGCCGAAACCAATTCGCCCAGCCTGCTGCGTCGGCGCGGCTGGGACAGGGATTCCATCAAGCCGGGTCAGGAAGTGACTGTGACCGGTTGGCCTGCCCGTGCCGATGAGTTTTACATGCGCATCCGCAGCGTGACCTTTGCGGACGGCACCGTACTGGCGACCCAGCGTGGCCTGAATCTGGATCAGGACTGATCAGCCAAATCATTCCCGGGGGAAAGTCGAGTGAAGAATCTGCGCCTTAGTATATTAATGTCGACCAGCCTGATGCTGGCCATGCCAGTACTTGCTGCCGATGCACCGGATATCAGTGGTTTCTGGACTGTGCGTTTTGAACAGGAGCCATCCGGCACCGAGCTGTTTGCGAAAATTCCGGATGACGCGGTATTTGTGAATGACGCCGGTGGCGGCGAACTGGCAGAGGGAGATTACGGTGGGCTCAAGCTCACCGCGGCAGCGCTGGAAGAAATCCGCAACTATGATTTCGATTACGAATTTTCCCCTGAATACAGCTGCCAGGCACCGACTGCGGCATTCTACATGCAGGCGCCGTTTCCCATGGAAATCGACCAGGGCAGGGACCTGATTGTCATCCGCATGGAATACTTCGATATGGTGCGCATCGTTTTCCTGGACGGGCGTGAGCATCCCGGTCCTGATCATCCGCATACGAGGAACGGCTATTCAACCGGTCACTGGGAAGGCGATGAACTGGTGGTGGAAACCACCCACATGCAATCCGGCACGTTCATGAACAACGGCTTCAATCACAGTGAAGACATCCACATGTCGGAACGTTTCAAGGTCAGCGCCGATGGTACGACCCTGTGGTTGATCCAGATGTATGAGGATCCCGCCGTCTTTGAGGGCATGGCAGCACGTTACATGGCCTGGCGCCGTGAGCCCGGTGAGCATATCTATCCCTACGACTGTGATCCGTCGTTTGGCTATAAATAGCCCGGGGTAATCCGGGGTGGTCCGGGGTAAAGTGCGCGAAGAATGCGCGGAGTAAAAACGAAGCCTGCTTGATTACTTGCCAGTGAGACGGTGATATTTCTCGAGCAGTTGCTCGTGACTTTCCTGGTGTTCGGGATTCAGGGGAATGCAGTCAACCGGGCACACTTCCACGCATTGCGATGTTTCGAAATGCCCGACACACTCCGTGCAGTGGGCCGGGTCAATCACGTAGATGAGCTGTCCCATGGAGATGGCATCGTTGGGGCATTCCGGCTCGCACACATCACAGTTGATGCATTCGTCGGTAATCATCAACGCCATCAGACAAACTCCCTGATCGCCTCGACCACAAGCGGTGATACAAATTCGGAAACATCGCCGCCGTACGCGGCAATTTCACGCACCAGCGTGGAAGAGATGTAGGAATACTGTTCCGCCGGCGCCAGGAACACCGTTTCAATTTCCGGGGCCAGTATGCGATTCATGCCGACCAGCTGGAACTCGTATTCGAAGTCGGCCACCGTGCGCAGGCCGCGCAGGATCAGGTTGGCGTTCTGGGCTTTCACGAAGTCGGTCAGCAGTCCCTCGAAACCGATGACCTCCACATTGTCGATGTGGGCCAGCACGGCACGGGTGACTTCAACGCGTCGTTCCAGTGAGGCGCTGGTGGCCTTCAGCTTGCTGGTGCCGACAGCGACAATCACCTTGTCGAAGATAGTGGAGGCGCGTTCAACCAGGTCGGTGTGGCCATTGGTGACAGGATTGAAGGTGCCGGGATAGACGACTGTTTTCATCGTATGCGAGGCGCAGGGCCGTGTATTTTGCAAGGCCGCGATTATACATCATGCGTCGGCGAATATTCATGCCGGCCCGTTGGGACACTTTACTGTACCGGGCAGGGCAATCTGGTATTGTTGCGCCCATAACCCCCTTCAATCATTAGTGAGATCGCTCTGCATGCAGATCCACGAACACTGGTCATCCCGATGGCTTTTCATCCTAGCAGCGGTGGGATCTTCTGTTGGCCTGGCCAATATCTGGCGTTTCCCGTATACCACCGGAGAAAATGGTGGCGGCGCCTTTGTCCTTATTTATATCGCCGCCGTATTTCTGCTGGCACTGCCCCTGGTTATTGGTGAATTCCTGATCGGGCGTCGTGGCCAGGATTGTCCCACCGAAGCCCTCAGGAAGTTGATTGCCGATACCGGTGCCGGCAGGTTCTGGGTGGTGATCGGCTACATGGGCATCTTTACCGCCAGCCTGATTCTGTCGTTTTACAGCATGATTGGCGGTGAAACGATCTATTACGCGGCTATCAACCTGCTCGGGCGATTCCAAGAGATCACGCCGGAAGCCGCATCGGCCATTGCCGGGGATTTCAACAGCAACTGGTTCGGTGTGTTCCTGGCCCACAGCCTCTTCATGGGCATCACCGTCTATATTTCGGCCAACGGTATTTCCGGCGGCCTGGAAAAAGCCGTCAAGTACATGATGCCGCTGTTGTTCCTAATACTGTTGGGCATGGTGGGTTACGCGGCGGTGGCCGGTGAATTTGCCATGGCCCTGAATTACCTGTTTACACCGGATTTATCGCGCATCAATGCTGATGTCATGATCGATGCTTTTGGCCAGGCATTTTTCTCGGTCAGTGTTGGCGCAACCACCCTGATGGCTTACGGCTCTTATCTGGGCAAGGAAGATGCCATCGCCGATTCGGCCGCCATGATTGTGTCAGCAGACACGCTGGTGGCACTGCTGGCTGGCCTGGCCATTTTCCCGATTGTGTTTGCGTACGGCCTCGATGCCGGCGGTGGACCGGGACTGGTGTTTGAAACCGTACCGCTGGCTTTCGGCAACATGCCGGGTGGCATTATTTTTGGCACGCTGTTTTTTGTGTTGCTGGCGTTTGCGGCAATCACCTCATCAATTTCCATCATTGAGGTGCCGGTGGCCTGGCTGGCGAGCAAGGACAACTGGTCGCGCAGGAAAGCGGCCGTGGTCAGTGGCCTGGTGATCTGGGTCATCGGTTTTCTTTGTGTCCTTTCCCTCAATGAGTTGTCCGGCTTTTACCCACTGGGTTTTGTCGGGGTGGAAAAAACCTTCTTTGATATTTTTGATTACCTGACCAGCAACATCATGCTGCCGGTCACCGGCATTCTGACGGCTGTACTCATCGGCTGGTTTGTGCCCAGAAGCATCCTGGAACATGAGCTCCCTTTACTCGCCAACAGCTTGTGGTTCAGTGGCTGGTTGATCATGATGCGATTCGGTGTCACGGCGGTGTTGCTGATCGTGTTTTACAACCTCGTGATCTGACACCCGTTTATAACCAGGAGTTTGCCATGGTCAAACCACTCACCTCCGCCAGACTGGTGCCACCCAAATTCAAATACAGCCAGGCCGTGCAGGCAGGTCCCCATGTTTATTTCAGCGGCCTGATCGCCCTCGATAATGAGACCGGGGAACTTGTTCCGGGAGGTGTGGGCGCGGAAACGCGCCAGATTCTCGACAACCTGCAACTGTTGATGGGTGAGTTTGCACTGGACTGGCAGCATCTTGTCATGGCGCGGGTATTCACGACTGACTTTGGCCGCTTTGGTGAATTCAACAGTGCCTGGGAAGCGCTTTTTAACAGCCTCGAAGTTCCGCCACCGGCACGCACCTCGGTTGGTGTCAGTGCCTTGCCTTTGCAGGCAAGCATCGAAATCGAGTTTACGTTTTACCGCGAATAACGGCGGCGCTGCGAAGGGTGGCGGTTCAGTTTTCCGGGTTGCCGGCAATCAGCCAGGCGGTGGCATCATCCATGTCCCTAACACCTTGACCTGCTTTTTCGATCTGGGCGCCAGGTTGCGAAAGGTTTCATAGACTTTCGCGAGCGTGAAGGCAGGCTTGGAATCGACCAGGAGCGCGAGTCAGGTCTTGGTCTCGCGTGAGTCCGCTTCCAGGGTAAAGCTGCCGAACTTTTTCAGTTCCGATGCGGTGAGGCTGATGCTTGTGATCGGTCTGAAATCCACCAGTTCGTTGTAGAGATGGAAATCCGGCAGGCGTTTCATTTCCTGCTGGTAATTGAAGAACGCGTGAAAGAAAAGAGGCAGGGTCACGTCCTCCGGCGCAAAGCTTGTGATGACAATCCTGTTGTCGTGATCAATCCGCTATGAAACTGGCATGACTTGCCTGGTCTCGAAAAAAAGGCGGTCACTTTAGGGCAATACGGCCTCGCATACACCATAAAAAACCTGTCCGGCTTTTTTATTGCGCGACAATTCCCAAGACATGGGGAGACAGATATTGGCAATGGGGCTTCCAGATTCCATGTAGATGACACAACCGGGATTTGCCACTTTGTAAGCCACAATATTTTCCAGGCAGGAAGAAAGGAGATCCTGGCTGAACGGCGGGTCCAGGAATATGATGTCATAGCCATCCTGCCCTTCCTGGCGGACCAGCCAGTCCCGGGCATTTGCCGTGACAATATCTAGGTCAGTGCACTCAAGCAGACTGGCGTTGTCCCGCAATGCCGCGGCCACCTGCGTGGAGGCGTCTACCGCGGTAACTGACGCTGCGCCGCGTGACAGCGCCTCAAACGCCAGTGCACCACTGCCGGCAAACAGGTCCAGGCAGCGGGCACCCGGGACCTTGAACTGCAGCCAGTTGAACAGGGTTTCCCGAATCCGGTCTGCGGTTGGGCGCAGCGAAGGCACGTCACCGGGAAACGTCAGTTTCCTGCTGCGCCAGTTTCCGCCAATGATGCGGAACTGGTTCCTCGGCGCCCGGCCTGGTGTTTTTCTGGAATGAGAAGTCATGTAATGAGGGCTTGCATGCCACTTGCCTGTCAGGGGTTGAAACGGGCTGTAACGCCCGGAATCTGTGGGCATTGTGCCAGATTTCAGGTGGCATGGCAGGGGCAGTGCTGATAGCATAGCGTCCCTCACTTGTGGTACCAGGCAGGCTGTATTTTCCCCATGTTCGGATTCGGTAAAAAAAATAAAGACAGGGATGAAAACCCGTCTGCTGAGCCCGCCCAGGACGTCCCCAAGGCCTCGCTTTTCGACCGGCTCCGCTCCGGTTTGCAGAAAACCCGAAGTAATTTTGGTGAAGGCATGGCGGCGCTGGTCGCCGGCAAAAAGGTCATTGATGCCGAGTTGCTGGAAGAATTGGAGAGCCAGCTCCTCGTCGCCGATGTCGGTATTGATGCCACCACAGCGATCATTGATGAGCTGACAGCCAGTCTCAAACGCAACCAGCTCAAGGATCCTGAATCCCTGTATACGGCCCTGCAGGAAAAGCTCGAAAACCTGCTAGCCCCCGCCGAGCAGCCCCTGGCAATCAACGCTGACAGTGGCAAGCCTTTTGTCATCCTGATGGTGGGCGTCAACGGTGTTGGCAAAACCACGACTATTGGCAAGCTGGCTCGCAAATTCCAGGCGGAAAACAAGAGTGTCATGCTCGCCGCCGGCGATACCTTCCGCGCCGCGGCAGTTGAACAGCTGCAGGCCTGGGGTGAACGCAACAATGTCCCTGTGATCGCGCAGCATACCGGCGCTGACAGCGCATCGGTCATCTATGATGCCTATGAATCCGCGCGTGCCCGCCAAATCGATGTCCTGATAGCCGACACGGCCGGGCGCCTGCATAACAAGGACAACCTGATGCAGGAATTGCAGAAGGTCATACGTGTCCTGAAAAAGCTCGATGAGAATGTGCCGCAGGAAGTCATGCTGGTGCTGGATGCCGGCACCGGCCAGAACGGTATCAGCCAGGCGGAACATTTCAACCGCGCCGTGACCATTACAGGTGTCAGCCTCACCAAGCTTGATGGCACCGCCAAGGGCGGCATGATTTTCGCCATTGCCCGCCAGTTTGGCCTACCGATCCGCTATATCGGTATCGGTGAGCAGGTGGATGACCTGCGTCCTTTCAATGCCCGGGAATTCGTTGCGGCCCTGTTCAGTTCGGGAAATGCTTAACGCCACTGCCCGATGATACGGTTCGACAATGTCAGCAAGCGTTATCCGGGCGGCTATGAAGCACTGCTGAATGTCAGCTTTGAACTGGCCCGCAGTGAGTTCGCCTTCCTGACCGGCCACTCTGGTGCCGGCAAAAGTACCCTGCTCAAACTGATCATGCTGATGGAAAAGGCCAGCGGCGGACAGGTGTTTGTCGAAAGCCAGAACCTTAACCGCCTGTCACGTCGCCAGATTCCGTTCTTCCGGCGCCAGGTAGGCGTGGTGTTTCAGGATCACCAGCTGCTGTTTGATCGCAATGTCTTTGAGAATGTCGCCCTGCCGTTGCAGGTGGCTGGCTACAACAGCCGTGATGCCGGCCGGCGGGTCCGGGCAGCGCTCGACAAGGTCGGCCTGTTAGCCAAGGAAAACCTCAACCCGATTGCCCTGTCCGGGGGCGAACAGCAACGTGTCGGCATTGCCCGCGCCGTCGTCAACAAGCCTGGTTTGCTGCTGGCTGACGAACCCACTGGCAACCTGGACCCGGCGTTGTCGGCCGAAATCATGAACCTGTTTGAACTGTTCAGTCAGGTGGGCACGACGGTGCTGATCGCCACCCACGACCTGGAACTGATCAACCGGCAACGGCACCGTGTACTGAAGCTCGATCAGGGCAGGCTGGTATAGGATGGCTAGAAAGTCAGCAACCCGCAAACCGGCGCAGCCGCCCCGCACCATCACTGCCCCCAGGGGCAAAAGCGCGGGCAATTCCTGGTTTCAGCAGCACCAGGCCGTGGCCGTCGACAGCCTGACCCGCTTGCTGGCCGAGCCGGCATCGAGCCTGCTGACCTGGTCGGTCATAGGTATTGCCATAGCCCTGCCATTGTGCCTGCTGCTGTTTCTGCAAAATTTCCGTCAGCTCAGTACCAGCCTGGAAGATGCCGGCAATATCTCGCTGTTCATGGAATACGGTATTGAAGCCAATACCCTTGATGCACTCGGGGCAGAGCTGCGCGATTTGCCGAATGTCGCGGCGGTGACAGTCATTTCGGCCGAGGACGCCCTGGCGGAATTCCAGGCGGCGTCCGGTTTCGGAGATGCGCTGGCTGGCCTGGACGAAAACCCGTTGCCGGCAGTGCTGGTGGTGCGCCCGCAGTTGACCGATGCAGAATCCGTGAGTGAACTGGCCCTGGTCCTGGAAAACCGCCCCGGTGTAGCCGAGGCGCAGGTTGACCTGGAATGGGTGCAGCGCCTGTATGCCATCGTGGGTATTGCCCAGCGTCTGACGGTGGGCCTCGCCGTGTTGCTGGCCCTGGGCGTCGTGCTGGCTATTGGCAATACCGTACGTCTGGCGATCGAAAACCGTCGCGATGAAATCGTCGTGGTCAAACTGGTCGGTGGCACGGACAGTTATGTTTCGCGACCTTTCCTGTATACGGGCATCTGGTTTGGTGTCGGGGGAGGGCTTATTGCGGCGGTCGTGGCCCTGGTGGCATTCTTTCTGCTATCCGGCCCGTTTGCCCGCCTGATGACCCTCTATGACAGTGAGTTTTCGCTGTCGGGACTCTCGGTCAGCGACCTCTTGCTGTTACTGGTCGCGGCGGGAGCGCTTGGCCTGGCTGGCGCCTGGATTTCCGTGTTGCGGCATTTGCGCCGTATTGAGCCCGCCTGAGCGGCCTGCCGGTTACCGGCATTCCGGTATGACCCGGCTGGTCGGGAGAACGATGATGAACAAGACACGCTGTGCCTGGGCCGGTGATGACCCGGTGTACCACCGCTATCACGACAAGGAATGGGGCGTGCCCCTGCACAACGACAAGAAACTGTTTGAGTTTCTCATCCTCGAAGGCATGCAGGCAGGACTCAGCTGGATCACGATCCTGAAAAAGCGCGATGCTTTCCGCAAGGCTTTCGATAATTTCGACTGCAACAAGGTCGCAAAATACAACAAGGCTAAAACAGACCAGCTGATGCAGGATGCCGGCATCATCCGCAACCGCCTCAAGATCGACGGGGCCGTGAAAAATGCCCAGGCCTATCTTCGGGTCAGGGAAGAGTTTGGCACTTTCAACAGGTATCTCTGGGGCTATGTCGATTTCACGCCGATTCAGAACAGCCGAAAAAGCCTGCAGGAGGTGCCGGCCAAAACCGACCTGGCCGAAAAGTTGTCGAAAGACCTGAAAAAGCGTGGCTTCACCTTTGTCGGCCCGACCATCGTCTATGCCATGATGCAGGCTACCGGCATGGTCAATGACCACACCACTGACTGTTTCCGTCACGCGGAAGTGAAAAAGCTGACGCCGTAGCCCCTGCTATTCCACTGGTGTGGCATTTTCAGGGCGCAAGCCGCGAAAGGTGCTGTACCTGGCCTGGAGGTCTGCGATGTCCCTGGCCACATCGCCGGTGGGATGAAATTGACCCAGCAAGCGCAGTTGCCGGTTCTCCGCATCAATGGCCGCCATCAGAATGGGCACCCCGGCCTGTTTGGCAATATGGTAAAAACCCGTTTTCCATGCCTTGACGCTGCTGCGGGTGCCCTCCGGGGGAATGCACAGGATGGTGTCGGGAGATTCCTGCATCATGGCCGACAGCCGCGCCACCATGTTGTGGGCCCGGTCCCGCCTGACCGGAATGCCACCCAGCCAGCGCATGAACCAGCCAAGCCCCGGGGGAAACAGGGTGTGTTTGCCGAGCCAGTGCACGTCCAGGCGCAGATGGAAAATACCGACCATGAGCAGCAGGAAATCCCAATTGCTGGTGTGAGGCGCGCCGATGAAGATAAAAGGCGGGGCCGGCACCTCAGGAGCCTCCACTCGCCATCCGGAAAGCCGCAACCAGCCGTTGGCGAGCCCGCGCAGGCAGGGCGTAAGCAGCGGGGTGCGAAACACGGAGCCAGCCATCTAGTGCAGGCTCCGGCGATCCGCATGTTGGGGTATGGTTTTGCTCATGCATTTCCCTTAATGTGAGTGCTTACTCATCTTATAGACCTATCAAATAATAGGCTTTATGTTGAGCAGGCAACCCTGGCTGGCTACCTGACCGGTAGCGGTTTCCGGCTCTGGTGCTGCCAACAGGGCCAAAAACATGGCCGAATGCCGGGCAGGATAACACGCCAGTTTGCTCATGAATGCATTTTGATGGCGGCATCACCCCGGTATTCCGCTGCCTGAAACCGGGCCCTGATACTGCCAGGAAAGCCGGCTTGTGATGCGCTACAATGGCAGGGTTGACGAAACACAATTGGCGCTTGCCGGGTGCTGGTGCACTGTCACAGTACCGAGCGTGTAAGCCTCCGGAAAGTCTCGAAAAAGTCTTGAATCAGGACGACAGCCCGGGGCATTGAAACCCATCCTCCGACGGCTCAGAATACTGCTTGATTCTTGTGTTTCTGTGGTTTAATTTGAACCACTTTTTCCACATATTTCGTACAAAATGGGTGCAGTTTACCCTTTCGGTGACGAAGCAAATTCAGTAATCAGTTCAAAAATTAAGGGAATTGTTATGGCAACTCTAAATATCAATGGTCAGACAATGGATATTGGTGAGATAGATCCCTCCACTCCGCTGCTTTGGGTGCTGCGTGATGAGCTCGGTCTGGTAGGCACCAAATATGGATGTGGTATCGCCCAATGCGGCGCGTGCACCGTACATCTCGATGGCGCCCCGGTGCGTTCCTGCCAGATTCCGGTAGGCAATCTCTCCAGCCAGCAGATCACCACCATTGAAGGTCTGGCGGCTGCCGATGGCACCCTGACGCCCGTTCAGGAAGCTTGGGTCGAACTCGACGTGCCGCAGTGCGGTTACTGCCAGGCTGGGCAGATCATGAGCGCTACCGCGCTGCTGCGAAGCAATGCCAACCCGAGCGACGCAGACATTGACGCCGCCATGTCCGGCAACATCTGTCGTTGCGCCACGTACACCCGTATTCGCCAGGCCATCAAGAATGCTGCTGCCAAAATGAATGGCACCGCTTTCTACGATGCCGCCGGCGCAGGAGAGACAGCATGAAATTCATAAAGAACGATCACCTCTCCCCCGAGCTGCCAGGTTTCTTTGATGACCTGGTCGCCACACCGAAAACCGATATCGGCATGCCTGAAGTCAGCCGTCGTGAATTCTTCAAGATCTCCGGCGTGGCCGGTGGTGGCCTCGTACTTGGCCTGGCCATGGGTTCCAGCCCGAAAGCCAAAGCCCAGGCTGCCAGCAGTGACGATGTCAGCACGCTGAGCCCGTATGTACAGATTCAGCCCAACGGCCGCATCAACATTTTCTCCAAGAACCCGGAATGCGGACAGGGCATCAAAACCGGTCTGCCGCTGATTATTGCGGAAGAACTGGATTGCGCCTGGGAAACCGTCGATGTGGTTCAGGCTGATATTGACGCCACCCGTTATGGCGCCCAGTTTGCCGGTGGCTCCATGTCCACGCCGATGAACTGGATGGCCATGCGTCAGGCCGGTGCAACTGCTCGTGCCATGATCCTGGCTGCGGCTGCCCAGCAGCTCAACATTCCGGTCAGTGAGCTGAGCACCAGCGATACCATGGTGGTTCATGCCACTTCCGGTCGTCAGTGGGGCTACGGTGAATTTGCCGAGCTGGCCGCGACCATGCCGGTACCTGCGCCTGATTCCCTGACCCTGAAAACCCGTGACCAGTTCAAACTGCTGGGTCGCCGTTTCACCGGTGTCGATAACAATGACATTGTTACCGGCAAACCGCTGTTTGGTGCCGACACCCGTCTCGACGGCATGCTGTTTGCGACCTACACCAAGTGTCCGCAGATCGGCGGTAAAGCGCTGTCGTTCAACGAAGACCACATCAAGTCCATGCCAGGCGTTGTTGATGCCTTCATCATCGACCAATTCGGTAACCCGAAAATGTTCAATCCGGGCGGTGGTGATATCTTCTCCGGTGTCGCAGTCGTTGCCCGCTCCACCTGGGCAGCCATCAAAGCCAAGCGTGAACTGGACGTTGAGTGGGATCTGAGCGATGCCGAAACTGCCAGCTGGAACGATCTGGTTGAGAAAGCCTATGCCCTTCAGGGTCAGGACGGCGAGCCGCTGACCATGCAGGTTGGCCCTCCGGGTAACCGCAACACTGTTGCCGCGAGCAAGGGCGATGCCGACAGCGTCATGGCCAACGCCGCGACCAAGCTGTCGGCCTTCTACGAATACCCTTATGTCAGCCACGCCCAGCTCGAGCCGGAAACCTGTACGGCAAAAGTGGAAAACGGCAACGTGGAAATCTGGGCTCCGGCACAGATTCCGCAGAGTGGTGAAACCGGCTCCGCAGTCCTGCTCGGCATTCCTGCCGAGGAAGCCGCAGAACGCGTTGTTCTGCACCAGACCCGTATCGGTGGTGGTTTCGGTCGCAAGCTGGCCAACGACTTCGTCTTCGAAGTCGTCGCTATTGCCAACCGCATGCAGGGCACACCGATCCTGCTCCAGTGGACACGTGAAGACGACATGAGCGGTGACTATTTCCGCCCGGGTGGTTTCCACTCCTACTCTGCAGGTCTCGACGGCGCCGGTAACCTGGTGGCTTGGCAGGATCACTTCATTACCTCAACCGGTAATGATCAGGGTCCGATGACCAGTGCAGACCTCAACCCGAACGTGTTCCCGATGGACGTGACTGACAACGTCAAGCTGTCACAGACCATGTTCCACAACGCGATCCCGACCGGCCCGATGCGTGCGCCGTCATCCAACGCGTTTGCCTTCACCTTCCAGAGCTTCATGCATGAACTGGCGGTCGCTTCAGGTAAAGGCCATGTGAACTTCCTGCTGGACACCCTCGGTGACCCGCGCCTGGCCAATCCCGAAAACCCGGGCTCCATGCACACCGGTCGTGCTGCCGACGTCATCACTGAAGTGGCGCGCCTGTCCGGTTACGAGCAGGAATCCAACCAGCCTGGTCGTGCCAAGGGTCTGTCTTTCTACTTCTGCCACAGCGGTTACGTGGCCCAGGTTGCCGACGTCTCCGTCAGCGCCAACAAGGAAGTGAAAGTACACAAGGTCTGGGCGGTTGCCGACTTTGGCTTCATCCATAACCTCAGCTCAGCAGAAAACCAGATGGAAGGTGGCATCATTGATGGCCTCAGCCAGCTGTTCAATGCCAAGATCACTTTCGAGAATGGTGTGATCCAGCAGCAGAACTTCCACCAGTATCCGCTGCTGCGTATGCCGCAAGCGCCCGAGCTGGAAGTGGCGTTCCTGGAACCGGAAGAGTTCACTCCCACCGGTGCCGGTGAGCCCTCCATGCCGCCGCTGCTGGCAGCTGTAGCCAATGCCATCTTCAACGCAACTGGCGAACGTGTTCGCAAGATGCCGTTGTACGAGTCAGGCTACAAACTGGTGTAATTCACCAGGCAAGGTCAAAAAGCCGGATCATCTGATCCGGCTTTTTTTTGTGCTTGAATCCCAGATAAAAAAAGGCCGGATCCAATCCGGCCTGATATTTACAGTGCTATTAACCTGGCGGTTAATTATAGGAATAGTAGTAGCGCAGTTTGACGTTTTCACCACTGGTAGCGGAACCGTCGATAAAGGCCGGGCGGAATTTTTCCCGGCGAATCTTTCGGACCAGGGCCTTGGTGACCGGTGAAACATCCTGTTCTGATGTGGCGATCACTTCCGGGCTAGAAGCGATACCAAACTTGCTGACTTGGAACTCCACATCAATATAACCGTGATATGCAGTGGTTGCCGGGTTGGTGGTGTCAGGGGCTATAACTGGCATGCCCGGCGTCATGATACGACTGATGTCCTGGTCGGATGCCTGAACGGCATCGAGGACTTCATAAGCATCTTCATAAACTGACAAGGCCGCAGCACGACGGTCAAACAGCAGATACCAGTCACCCAAAGCCATCATTTGTTCGGCGATAGCCAGGTAATCAGGCTGTGGGTCTTCAAGTGAATAGGCGATGGCGCGTTTAAGGGCATTGCTGCCGTTGAAGAAGTAGGCCATTTCAGGCTGGTTTTCCCGTTGGTTATCCGGTGAAAAGCCATCATTATTACTGAATGTGGAAACTGAGGAGGCTGCCATGGAGGATGCCAACTGGGTTTTGCTGTTGGCGATATAGTTGATGGCCGCCAATTTCTTTTCAGCATGAACGAGGCGCTGTTTCTGATCAGAGGTTACAGCCTCGTCTGTACGAATCATTTCAATCGCAGTGATATAACTCTCCTGAGCAGATACCAGCATAGATCCGATATCACCGGCGCCCTGGCCGCCGAGGCTGACATCTTGCATCAGCAGACGGTCAACATTCCAGTCTGCCCATTCGAGAATACTGGCGACATATCCTGATGTGCCCTCTTCATACAGATTTTGTTGCAGGTAAAGCAGTGATTCATGAAGTGAGTGGGCTTGATCAAAAGCATTGTTAGCGACCTGACTGCTGATCATTTTACGCAGCAGAGATTCCTGGTGCTCGCTATTGAGTCCATCATTGACTCGTTGCACATGCAGGCTTTTCTCATAGGCCTTGATAGCTTCGTCGTGATTGCCCAGTTTTGCCTGCAGATCGCCGAGTGCCTCAGCCTGTTCGGACAGCGCAATGGCGAAGGGGCCTTCATCCATTTCAAGTTGGCGCATATTTGCCTGGTATTCTTCGGCGGAGATTCGAGCCGTATCGTTACTCGATATGTTAAAGCGTGAGGATGAACCCAGGATTTCCAAACCGGCCAGTTGCAGGGAGGCGGGTTTTGGTTCTTCCTTGAGGGGGACCGGGTAAAACGCGATATTTCGGTAATCAGGTGCTGCAACAGCAAAAGAGGTGAGGAGACCGGCAAGCACGCAAAGTAGGCTGCCGCGGAGGGTAGTGTGGTAGTTCATATGGCTCATCCCTTGGTACCTCTGCCAGTAAATGGCAAGCGCTCATTCGAGTCGGTGGAAATTCATACAATTACAAATGTTAAGTTTAAGTAAAGATTTAATGAGCATCATATAAAGAATAATGAGAGAAAGGGAGCCCTTATTTACGTAACGCTATGAATTCATGCACATAATCAGGAAAGATTCCCATAGTGACAATATGGGGCAACAATCAGTCAGACCTGTGGGAGAGCGGTAAGGGGGCTGTTCTTGCGGGTTAAGGCTCTGGAATGGCCTTAAAAAAGGCGAAGGGGTTCGCCAGGAGCGGTTCGGGCGATCAGTAGCTGTAGTAGTACCGGGCTTCGATGGTTTCGTCTCCCACCGGCTGGCCGTCACGGAATCGGGGTCTGAAGGAGGTGGCGTTGCGTAATTGCCGGAGCAGAAGTGTTTCTACCGTGTCTGTGGCGTTGGGACTTTTGTCCAGGATATCGATACCTGAAGGCTGACCGAAACGGTTCAGCTCTATACGGACATCAAACCAGCCAAGGTAATCAAGCGCGATATCAGCAGGAATATTGAGAGAGGCGCGCGTGTAGCGGTAATGAATGAACGTGGGGATGGTTTGCGGAAGTTCCGGGGAAAATAACGCATCCAGTGCGGCCTGATCCATGCCGGCGGCCATGGCTTCTTGGTAGGCCTCTTCGTAAGTTTCCAGTGACGTCAGGCGTTTCTTGAACAACATCAGCCAGTCACCCAGATCTACCCGTGCCAGGGCCATGTCGGCGGGAGTCATCTGTTCATTGCGTAACATGTATTCCAGTCGACGCTCGAGTGCCTCGCGGCCATGTCGGTAGCCCATGGAATTCGATGTGACCTGGGAGAAATCGTAATAACCCTGGGATGAAGCCATGGTGAGTTGCGAGTTATTGCCGCTTTTGAAGGCAGAGCTGTTGATGTCCAGGTTGGTGGCAAAGAAATAATTGGTTAATGCCAGACGCTTTTCGATATCCAGCAAACGGGGATCGTCCGTGCCAAAGTTGTTCAGCAATATCTGGATAATTGTGCGGTAGATATTTTGAGCGTTGACCAGGCGCATGGTTTTGAAATCTTCTGCGCCGATGGAATTACTGACACTGTTTTCCTCGTAAATGTGCGACTCAGCAGCGTATGTCAGTGTCGGATCCATGGAGAGGCGTGAGTCAAAGGCAAAAATATTCCATTCGGCGTATTGCGTCAGCGCCGGTAGCAGATCAACACTGGTGCCACCATAGGCTTTGCGCTTCAGGTAGAACAGGTATTCCTGTTGCAGGTCGGCTTCCTTCAAATCGCCCATGGCGACATGGCTTTCAATTTTCTCCTCGATGATGGTTTCCTGGTCCAGATTGAACAGGCCGAGATTGACGCGGTTGATATGCAGGGCATGGTCAAGGTACTCCAGGGCTTTTTCGTGCTCGCCCATAGCCTGCTGAAGCGATCCCAGTGCCAGCAATTCCTGGGCCAGTGAGGATTCATAGACTCCGCCAGCCAGCTCCAGATCACGAATGCGCTTCTCATAGTCTTCAATGGAGCCATCCAGATCAGGAGCAGCTTCCCTGGCCATGGTGATAGCCTGGGTCACGAGATATTCCGAAGCAGAGACAGCGTGTTCGGCGCTGGGCAGTGAAGTGAGTTCGTTGACGATAATGTTGTCTTCGCCGAGGGTAAGGCGTTCAATGAGTACCGGTTCAAAAACCAGATTGTCCAGTTCCTGGTTGCTTTGCGCGACCGCCGACATACAACAGCCTGCCAGAGTCATCATGAGGACAGTGTGCAGTCCTGATGCGCTGAAGGCATGTCTGAATGTGTGCTTGCCGGTAAACATCCTGGATACTGATTCCAATACTCACTTGAACCGGATCGTGGCAGAGGACGGCCTGTTACTAATAGGCATAGTAGTACCGTACCTTTATATCACTTTGCTCGACCGTTTCGCCAGCGACGAAAAGCGGCCGCATGATGATGTCTTCCAGATGGTCGAGCAGCATGCTGCGCAGTCGTTGTCCGGTATTTTCCGAAACGTTGATTATGTCGATGCGACGTAATGTGCCATTGGTGCGGACATCAAAACTGACATCGATATAGCCCAGATAGGGTACGTCTAGGCTCTCGGGAATACTCTGAAATTCACGGGTATATTCGTGCGAAACGAACGTCGGGATCAACAGCGCCGGTTCGGGCGAAACAAACCCGGTGATCTCGGCCTCGGTCATGCCCTGTGCCAGAAGCAGGTCCCTGGCCATGTTGTAGGCCGCGAAGGCCCGGACCGCGCGCTCAAAGGCCAGTTCCCAGTCACCCAGATCAAGATAAATGGCAGCCGCTAGCAAAGGGTCCGTGGTAGCCGCCGCCTCCGCTGCGGTGGTGAGGTTTTCCCGGGTATCAGCGTATCCCCGTCGGATCGCTGCTACGGAGCGCACCATCCGGTTGCGATTCAGTCCCATGATCGTGCCGTAATTGCTGAAGCCGCTGTGCTCCTCGAGCTGTTTTTTAAACAGGTAACTCAGGTTGGCCTTGCGCCTGAGAATCTCGGGATCATCCGGTGTGCTTTCCAGCATGTTGTCGTAGACATCATCAGCCTGTTCCAGCTTGGGATCGATCAGCTGGTCAGCGGTATAGGACTGCATCGTGATCGCGGAAGGGCTGCCAGCGAGCAGGGCGGTGCGGGGCACAAAGCGTGTCTCGCTGAACTGGTTATCCTCGACCGCTACCAGCTCACCACGGCGCAGCATGGTGGCACCGATGTTGCTGTTCGAGTTGTCATAAAGACCCTCTTCACCAAGAAAGGCTGTACGCCGGTAGGCCTCCAGGTTCCACTCGGCCCATTCCAGGGAAGCGGTGGTCATGGCATCGCTGCCGGGTTCCAGGCTGCGGGACAGGATGTAGTACAGGTATTCGTGGTACTTGTCTGCATCGGCAAAATTGCGGGTTTTTTTGCTGATATCAATCAGTGCCCTGACCGCATCACGCTGTGAAAGGGTATACAGACCTTCATTGACCCGATTGATGTGCATGGCATTTTCATAAGCGGCAACAGCGCTTTCGATATCGCCAAGCTGCTCATAGAGGTTGCCCGTGGCCAGGTATTCCTGGGCCAGGCTGGTATTATAGATGCCGCTGGTTTCAATCTGTTGGTTGATGGCGTCTTCGTAACGCTTGATATCGGCCAGGATTTCAGAGGGCAGTCGTGAGGGCGCTTCGGTGGTCGCCTCAGCGGTCGTCGTGATATCCCTGTCGGCCGCCCCGGGACGACCAGCTGACGTCAGCAACACGTTTTCATCAGACGCATCCAGATAGACCGGGTCAAAGAACAGGGTTCTCAGTTCGTTGGTCGATTGGGCAAACACTGGCATACAGGACGCCAGGAGTCCCAGGCACACACCCACCCCGCGCAGGATGGCGGCGGCGCGAAAGCTGCTGGCAAAGCCGCGTGTTGTGATGGGCGTTATCATGGTGTCAGTCAGGTGTGATCTTTTGCGGGTCGTTGTTTTAAGATGGTCGGCCAGTCTCAAAACAGACCGGCATACGCACCCAATGTTACACCCGGCACTCGGAAAAACCAGTGCCTTACCTTTTCAATCCGGAGTTCCCAAGCTATGAATACAGTTCTCATCACCGGCACCAATCGCGGAATCGGCCTGGCCTTTACGTCCCGGTACCTGGCTCGCGGTGACCGCGTTATCGCCTGCTGCCGCCAGCCCGACACGGCGCCCGAATTGCAGGCGCTGGCCCATGACGCCCTGCGCATTGAAGCCCTGGATGTCAGTGATGCTGCCAGCCGTGAGGCGCTGGCGGACCGGCTGGCGGATGAGCAGGTCGACCTCTTTATCAACAATGCCGGCATCTATGGCAGCGGCCAGCAACTGGATGAGGTGGAGGAAGCGGAATGGCAGCGGGTGTTCAGCGTCAATGCCATTGCCCCGCTGTTGCTGACGCGGGCGTTGCTGCCAAGGCTGAGCGTCAAGCCGCCCGCGAGACTGGTGTACCTGAGCTCCAAAATGGGCTCTATCGCCGATAACAGCGGGGGTGGCACCTATATCTATCGCTCATCAAAAACCGCCCTGAACCAGGTGGTAAAAAGCCTGGCCATCGATCTGGAACCCCGGGGCATGGCGGTGGCCGCGCTGCATCCGGGTTGGGTACGCACCGACATGGGCGGCCCCAACGGCCTGATTGATGCCGATACCAGTGTCAGTGGCTTGATGACGGTCATTGATGGCCTCGATGCAACCGGCAGTGGCCGATTCTACAACTATGACGGCCAGGAGATACCCTGGTAGCAAATAATGATAATTAATAACTATATTATTTCATCTAAAATTAGCTAATAAGTATCAAAGCTTTTTTACTCAGCCAGCAGAGTCCGCATATGCGGATAGAACTGGGTGAAGGTGCCGTCAAAAGCGCCTTCGGGGATATGGCAGTGAATACATGCACTGTTGTCGGGAATCTTGTTACTGGCCGTGCCCGGCATGGCCTCGGCCGGGTACATGTAAAAGGCGCGGCCCTCATTGAAGCGGTCGCGGTCGATCACATGAATTTCCTTGGCCTCCAGCTCGCCCTGCACGAACCCGGGCAGCTGTGGGCTGGATTCAGCCGCAGCAGTGTAAAACGACAAGAGAAAAAGGGTGCCATCGGCGTACTCCTGGTGTTCCTTGAAATAGCGGTAGGCTTCCGGTTCCATCTGCACGACGCCCATTACGCCGGGATCGGCAGCATCAAAAGGTTCATCACTGTATTCACCACCCAGGGACGTGCCGACATGAATCCAGGTGTCGGTATTCTCCGGAAACATCAGCTGGTTGCCGTCAGCATATTGCGCTACGCCAAGATCCTGCGCGCTGGTCAAAGGGGAAACACAAAGGGCCAGCACTGCAGTGCCGAGTACACGTCTTGTCATCATGAGAAACACTCCTGTCTATCGCTGGATGATCACAGCCAACAAGCTAACCCGCAATCGGGTAACGAATAAGAAAAAAGCCGGGCTTTTACCGGAGTGACTTTACCAGCAACAGGGCGTCACCGGTGTAATGAATCAGCGGATGGGGAATGATGAGTTTGCGCATGGTCTCGCGATAACCCAGGCGCTGGTAGAACTCATAGGCGATGGTATTGCCCTCCAGCACGATCAATGACAGGGCAGGCAAGCCTTTTTCGCGGCACTTTTCCTCGGCCATCTGCATCAGGATGCGGGCTATGCCGCGCCGACGCCAGCCGGGTTCAACGGCCAACCCGGCAATGTAAAAGCTGTTAGGCTCCTCCAGTAACCAGAAGGGTTTCAGGATGGGGTCTTCTTCCACGTAGTCGTCGTCTTTCTGCATTTCATACGCCAGCAGCACGGCAACCACTTCATGGCCTTCGACCTCGGCCACCAGGCAATTCTCATAGCTGAACGCGGTGTTGCGCCGCTCATAACGCTTCTGCCCAATGTCGAGCAGGTTGTCACCGGGACGGGCCTGCTTCGACCAGATGTAATCGGAGATGCCGTCAGAGGCCACCGAATACAGTTCGGCGATGCGGCGCGCGTCCTCCTTCTTGGCAGGACGGCATGTGATCGACCAGCCTTGCGACATCAGTCCTGGCTGAGCTTGCGTTCGTCGGCCCAGTTGCCGTGCAGACCCTGCCGCAGGCGGAACGGCAGTTTCACACGACCGATCGGGCCTTCCTCGATGCGCTGGGCATCCAGGATGGCCAGGCCGGAATAGTTGTTGATGATGTCATCGACCAGGGCAATCAGGTAGCCATCCCCCTGTGGCGCATCCGGCGTGCGTGGTACAAAGCACGGTTCCTGGATGACACTGTCAGGGCCACACCACCATTCGGATTGCTTGCCGTTCAGAAAGTTCATGTAGCCCAGCTTGTTGATCATCAGGCCGGAGGCGCGACCGCCGGGGCCGTTGAACTGCAGCGTGGGATCGGTCACCAGCAGCCAGCCATAGTCGTGTTTCTGCGTGGCATAGCGGTCATCGATACGTGGGAACTCGCCGACCATGTCGGTCATGCGGTCCATCTGGGTGAGCTCGAGTTTTTCACTGTTATAGTCCACGGTCCAGCGCGTCATGTACGACAGGGCTTCCTGCGGTTTGAAGGGCTCGCCATGCACGTCAGGGAAGAACGGGAACATGTTGTTCTTGGCCACCGGCACATCAAAGTGAATCTTGGAGCCTTCATTGAAGGCGTTCATCACATGGGAGCAGAACAGGTTCGGGCCCTTGAACCACTTCATGTCCTTGGCATCACCGTTTCTTGGCATCACGCCAAAGTAAACCGGCATGGTGGTATCAAAGCCGAAAAAGGGCATATTCTTTTCCAGGCGTTCCCAGTTGGAAATGATGGGAATGATGTGGAAGCACACGTAGTCTTCCGTCACACCAAAGTCGTGCATCATGCAGTAGTAGGGTGCCTCGAACCATACTTCCTTGAGCAGCTCACCCTTCGGGCTGATTTCCATGTAGGTGCAGTCTTTCGTGCACAGGCCCTTGGAACCATAACTGAAGGCCACCATGTTGCCGGTGACCGGGTCGATCTTGGGATGGGCGGTAAAGGTCTGGCTGGTCAGCTTGCCGTCAAAATCCGAGTAGCCGAAAGTTTCCAGGGTCAGCGGATCCATCAGCAGGGGCGGGCTGTCTTCTTTCAACGCAAACAGCTTGCCGGCATGCACAATGGGTGTGGTGTTAGCGGTGCCGCGGATGGCGCCTTTCACGAAAGGATCATCGGTCAGCGGGTTGCGGTAGGCCCCGAACAGGGCGTGGTCGGCCTCACGCTCGAGCTTCCATTTGTCGGTATGGGCATAGCGCTGCTTGAAATCGACTTTGCCGCCGCGAAAGCGGAACAGCGAGATCATGCCATCGCCATTGAAAAACTGGTCGTCATCAAAGCGCGGTGGAAATTGCTGGTCGGGGTGAACGCGGTGGAAAGTACCGTTGAGCTGTGAAGGAATCTCGCCCTCTACTTCACAGTCATGGATATCGCCCTCAAACCGCACCATGTTTAGGATGCCGGAAAAGGCTCGTGTGTCAGGGTAATGTGCCATGGATAAACTCCGAATCGGTCATACTGGTGCCGCCTGTTGCAGGCAGTTTGGCGGTATTGTAACCCGCTGTTTGCACCCGGGCTAAATGCAGGCGTTGATATGCATCAAGGGTTGTGAAGGCGGGCTAGTTTGCCAGGGTGTCGAGAATGGCCTGGCAGACCTGCTCTTGGTTAAGGTTGTCACAGGCGATGGTGATGTCGGCATAGCGGTTATAGAGGATAGCGCGTTCCTCAAAAAGCTCTTCAAAGCTCTGGTCAGGACGCCGGGCAATGCCGCGTTCCTCATAGTCGGTGATGCGCTGCTTCAGCGCCGCCAGTGATACCGACAGGAAAATATTCACACCCCGCTCAGCCAGGTGGGCCATGCTTTTCTCGCTGTACACCACACTGCCGCCGGTAGCGACGACGGTTTCGCTGACATCCAGTGTGCAGACCCATTTTTCCTCAATCTCGCGCAGCGCCATGTAGCCGTCACTGTCGAGAATATGCTGCAGGGAGCGGTGCTCATGGGTCTGGATAACGACATCGGTGTCGACAAAATCTCGCGAGGTGCGCTTGGCCAGGATGACACCAATGGTGCTCTTGCCGGACCCCGGCATGCCAATGAGAACGATGTTGTCTTTTACTGGGTTGTCAGTCACTGGGGTTGTGGAAACACGAGTTGGGAAAAGAGGCGATTATACGTGGCAAACCGTAACAGGCGAACTGTATTCAATCGCTCGTGAGGCCTGAAATCTGGAAGGGCAGGCTGCTGCGTTCGAACCCCTCCCGGTCATAGAAGCGGTGGGCATCCTTGCGCTGGACGCCCGAGTCCAGGTGCAGCTGGTCACACCCGGTCTGCCGGACATAGGTTTTCAGTCACGCCATCATGGCCTTACCGGCACCGCGTGACCGCGCACTTTCGGCTGTGACCAGGTCATCCACATACAGGCACCGGCCCCAGGCCAGCTTTTCGCTGATGACGAAACCCGCCTCTCAGGCAGGGACATTGTCGAGAAACAGACACGCCACCTGGTAGCCATCACTGGCCTGCTGTTGTTCGATACGGGCGACCAGGCTGTCTGCTGAATACCGGGGCCTCAGCTCCAGCAGCATCGGGGCAATAGCCAGCATTGCCGCCTTGCCGGTAACCAGGCGAATATTGGGTTGTTCAACGGTGACTGACATCAATCAGGGCGGCGGTATCAAAACCGTATTGGCTGGCCAGCGTCTCGAAACGCTCGCGCACGCCCGGATCAATATCGGGTGTCCGTGACAACAACCACAGGTACGAGGTGTCTGGACCGGAAATGAAGGCGTAGTTGTAATCCGTTTTGTCCAGCTCAAAGACCACGTAGGAACCATAAAACGGGCCAAAGAAACTGACCTTCAGGTAACCGGTATCTTCGTCCTCGACAAAGTACGCTTTGCCTTCGGCTTCTTCCCAGGCCTGGTCAGCTTCGGACCAGCCACGATTGAGCACGCGCATGCCCCCATCCTCACGCATCGAGTAGGTGGCGGTAATCCTGCTCAGGCCGCGTTCAAAGGAGTGGTCTAACCGAGCGATTTCATACCAGGTGCCGAGATAGCGCTCCAGTTCAAAGCCGGTGACCGGGGTGACCCCGGCCGGCATGCCCATGCAGCCTGTGAGCAGCAGCACGAGCAAAAAGAAAATTGTTTGACGCATCATGGTCTCAGTCCCAGTGACATGGGGGTATGCAGTATGCCGGCTTCCGTGAAGTTGTCTCCGGTCGCCTCGAACCCCAGCTTTTCATAAAACGGCACGGCAGTGACCTGGGCATACAGGTAGACCTCCCGGAAACGTCGTGTCCGGGCTGTTTCGATCAGTGTCTTCATCAGACCAGCTCCCACGCCTTTATCGCGATATTCCCTGAGCACCGCCACGCGCCCGATATGGCCATCGTTGAGCATGCGGCCCGTACCCACCGGCAAGCCCTGGTCTGTGCACAGTACCTGGATCGCCTTGTCGTCCAGGCCATCAAAATCCAGCGTCGTGTCCACCATCTGTTCTACGGTAAATACTGTGTGACGGATGTGCCGGATGGCATCCTCGTGGGCGGCAAAGGAAACGACATCAAAGTGCATGGTGTGGGGACTACGGTGAACAGTAAGGATCAGAGGAAAGCATACAACATGAACCAGCCGAAAAGAAAAGCCAGCACACCACCGGCGCGGCTGAAAGGCGTAATCACTTTCAGGATCCATTTCAGCATGGCCGTGAAACGTGCCTGGCTGATCCAGGCAAACACCACGGCAGCAATGACGGCAATCCAGCCGATCACGGTGATGGCTGTCGGAAAACGGGACTGCCCGGCATAGGTGATCAGCAACAGGCCAAAGAAGAGACGTATCACGACGGCACTGGCATACAGCGGCAGCGTTGTGCTGAACCGCGCGATGAACCCGAGCACGATGTCAGGCTTGATCGCCAGCAGCAGGCCGGCGAACAGGATCAGCAGGGACAACAGGCTGATGATCATTAACATGCAGGTTCAGTCTCTTCGTGGCGCATCTGGCTTATCTTTATGACTGGACTGCCAGAACAAGGCGTCACGATAGTCCGTCATGGCCACATCCAGGCAGTGCCATGGGCGGAACATGTCACCTTGTGCCAGCAGGAGAATCGCGCGTTTGACCCGATGCGGTTCTAGTCCGGCGTACTGACCAGGGTGTCAATGACCTCGGCTACCTGGTGGTCAGCAAAATGGCGGGTGATGTCATTGATGGCAATCATGGCCTGCCAGCCTGACACACTTTACCGGCTTTGCAAATATGAATGGCACATGAACCAGCCGTGCTCAATGCTGGACGAAAAACAGTAAAAGGCAGATGCGCATGACAGTTATGTATGCTGGGTAAAAACGGTTCAGAAAGCATTCGCTTTGCCCGCGCTACGGTCATGACTCCTGATCAAAAGGAGAGGACCATGAACAGGTTATTTATTGTCGCAGTGCTGGGGGTGTTCTTAACAGGATGCGCCGGGGTCGATGTCAGGGTGCATTACCCCACGTACTCGCCGCGAACCACTGTTTAGACAGGCAACCGCGGCCGCTACCACGAAACGGGCATAGCCTCTTACTATGCTGACAAGTACCAGGGCCGGTTGACGGCGAATGGCGAGCGTTTCTACCAGGGAGCCATGACCGCCGCTCACAAGAGTCTGCCGTTTGGCACGCATGTGCGGGTCGTCAATCGCGACAATAGCCGCAGTGTCGTGGTGCATATCAACGACCGTGGTCTGTTTATCAGGGGGCGTATTGTTGATTTGTCCTACGCGGCATTCAGCTGGATTGAGCACCCCCGTGAAGGGTTGGCGGATGTGGTGTTAGAGATACTGGATTGAAAGGATTACGCCTAGCTAGGGAGAGTAGTCTGACGAACGTATTGAACGACCTTGAGCAATTAGTCAGGCATAGTGTCGATCCTGCTTGCGCGTGAGTTTCTGCAGGGCAGCGACACGATCAGAATCTGGGGCAAAATCATTAAACGTCAAATGAAAGTCCAGTATGTCTTCAGTGATTGAAAATGCATGAGCTGACTGATAGCTGCCCGTACCTGCGGATCGCACAATAATGATGACCTGTTGCGTTTGTCACCAACGATATCAGCAAGTATCGCTTTTTCGACAATTCCATCCCGTGCGCGGATGAGCCCGGCAACGAAGAAGGTAGTTTTATCCAGCGCAGCAGCGGCCTCACAGAGCCGTACGCTGAAGCTCCCAATAGAACGAGCCTCGTCTTCACCTTCCGCGACGACCAGTGTTTGTCCGCTTTGGGTTGTGAGCTTTGACGTGAGGTGGTCCTGGGCCTAGACACCGACTGGAGCTGCCAGGAGCAAAACGATTATGACTAGCCAGATCTTCATCAAAACTTCTTATCTGTAATTCAGATGACCAGAATGCGCAGGATAGATGCCTGACCCTATGTTAAGCGGCATCATATGATGTTCGCTGATTTGAATGCTTGTTATGTATGGATGGAATAATCAACCTGCTAAAAGCTCATGAAACGCTTTATGAATACCGCCATAGCCAATTAGTGCCATCATGAAAATATATAAAAATAAACGCTAACGTTCATTGATTTTTGCTTTTGAAAAAAATGTAGAAGAAAAACCAGAAGAGCGGCAAACAGTAAAATACAAGACAGAAGCCAGCAGAGGATGATCAATAAACCCGTTAGCTGGGAGTCATGGGATGCGTGAACAAAATATCCGTATAAGAGGAAAGTGGCAATGACACTTCCTGCTATGAGTAGAAGTTTCATGGTTCATTAGAGAAGACTATTCCAATAAATAGTAGAGCATGGAGTATTCGCCAGGAAAAAACTTTTGTTGCATAAAAAAGGCCCCGGATGGGGCCTTTTTATCTGTCGCGCTTTAGCCTCGAACTTCTCAGGACTAATCCGTCACACACCCTTCACTGGCACTTTTCACCAGCGTGGCGTACTTGTACAGCACACCGGAGGTGGCGGGCAGCGGGGGCTGTTGCCACGCGGCGCGGCGTTTTTCAATCTCGCCATCATCGATGTCAGCCACCAGGGTGTTGGACTCGGCATCGATGGTGATCATGTCGCCGTCCTTAAGCAGCCCGATGAGGCCGCCGACCTGGGCTTCTGGGGTGATGTGGCCGACCACGAAACCGTGGGTGCCGCCGGAGAAGCGGCCGTCGGTAATCAGGGCAACGGTCTTGCCCAGGCCCTGGCCCATGATGGCGCTGGTAGGCTTGAGCATTTCCGGCATGCCGGGACCACCTTTGGGGCCGCAGTAGCGGATCACGACGACGTCGCCGTCCTTGATTTCTTTCTTGGCAATGGCTTCGTTGCAGGCCGGCTCGCTGTCAAACACCTTGGCTGGGCCGGTGAACTTGAGGCCTTCCTTACCGGTGATCTTGGCGACCGAACCCTGCTCGGCCAGGTTGCCATACAGGATGCGGATATGACCGGTGGCCTTGATGGGGTCGCTCACCGGGTGAATGACCTGCTGGCCTGCCTGCAAATCGGGGACGTCGGCCAGGTTTTCGGCAATGGTCTTGCCGGTGACTGTCATGCAGTCACCGTGCAGCATGCCTTCCCTGAGCAGCATCTTCATGACAGCGGGCACGCCGCCGACATTGCACAGATCTTCCATCACGTACTGGCCGCTGGGCTTCAGGTCGGCCAGAAACGGTGTCTTGTCTGAAACGCGCTGGAAGTCATCAATGCCCAGTTCGATGCCGGCAGACTTGGCCATGGCAATCAGATGCAGTACGGCGTTGGTGGAGCCGCCGAGTACGGTGACCAGGGTCATGGCGTTTTCAAAAGATTCCCGGGTCAGGATGTCGCGTGGTTTCAGGTCAATTTCCAGCAGGTGACGCAGGGCGGCACCGACACGCAGGCAATCGGTTTTCTTGTCTTCGGACACGGCCACGGAACTGGAATTGAAAGGCAGCGACATGCCCAGGGCCTCAATGGCCGAAGCCATGGTGTTGGCGGTGTACATACCGCCACAGGCGCCCGCTCCGGGAATCGCGTGTTCGATTACTTCCTGGTATTCGATCGTGTTGATGCGACCAGCGGTATGCTCGCCCAACGCTTCGAACGCGGACACGATATCCAGCTTGCGCCCATGCAGGTTGCCCGGTTTGATCGAGCCGCCGTAGACCAAGATGGAAGGCCGGTTCAGTCGCGCCAGCGCCATGAAGGCACCAGGCATGTTCTTGTCGCAGCCGACGATAGTGGCGACGCCGTCATACCACTGAGCCGTGACCACGGCTTCGATGCTGTCCGCGATGATGTCACGGCTGGGCAGGGAACTGCGCATGCCGGAAGTGCCCATGCTCATGCCGTCACTGACCCCGATAGTGTGGAAGATCAGGCCCACCAGGTCGGCATCGTGCACACCCTGTTTCACCAGCTTGGCGAGATCATTCAGGTGCATGTTGCAGGGGTTGCCTTCCCAGCCGGTGCTGGCAATGCCGATCTGCGCCTTGTTCAGGTCTTCGCGGGTCAGGCCGATGCCGTGCAGCATGGCCTGGGCGGCGGGCAGGCCGGGGTCCTGGGTGATAGTGCGGCTGTATTTATTCAGGTCTTTCATGAGCGTTCTCTGGATTGATCGTGGGTGTTATCGCAAT
>JBMTQX010000034.1:0-32493 GCA_049446715.1 Pseudohongiellaceae bacterium | reverse complement strand
TCTCGGCGGAGATCATCATGCTGGCGATCCGGGTCAGCTCGGCTTCATAGGCCAGTGCTGTCAGATCAAACATCAGGTTGATGTGCTGTTCCCAGTTGCCTGGTACACCCAGCGGTGCATCGGGAATCTCGATACCGGTGAAATCCTGCTGACCCAGTTTCTGCACCTGGCGTTCAACATCACGCACAGAATCCAGGTACTGTTCCATACGCTGCTGGTCGGCATTGCCCAGGTGGCTGTTCAGCGAGGAGGCGCTTTCAGACACCATATCCAGTAGGCTGAACTTCTGGTTCATGATGGACTCACGCTCGGCGGCGGTGTCGCCCTGGCCGAACATGCGAAAAAACAGTTTGCGCGGATTGTGCTCCAGCGGAAGTGGCTGGGTACGGGCGCGGAAGGAAATGGTAGAGCCGTAACCACAACCCAGGTTGGCATCACAGGCGCCGGCACTGGAAGCCTTCACTTCAGTACACAGTTCCAGCGACGGGAATGGTGTGTCCTGGCCGATTTGCTGGGCGGCAATCTGGTCGGCGGAAATGCCGTAGTTCGGATCGCTCTCATCGACGGTGAACGGCGAGGCACAGCTGAGCCAGGTACCCGGTGACGTAGCATGCACACCGGCACCTTCCGCAGCACGATTGCGCAGGCCGCTGACGATGGTCATCTGGTCACGGTATTTTTCCAGGGGCTTGAGGATCGGCGTCATCTCGAAATCGGTGCCGGTCCCTTTGGGCGTCCACTTGTCCATGATGGCGCCATGGGGGAAATAGAAGAAACCCATTTTCGGGCTGGGGGCGGCAGCCGTCTGCGCCAGCGCGGTGCCGGCCGGAATCATGGCATCCAGCAGCGGCAGGCTGATGGCGGTGCCCAGCCCCCTGAGCATGGTCCTGCGCGACAGATGTTTTTTGGTGATAAACATGTGGCTTCCCCTGGATCCGCCCTCGGATCACGATTCGGTTAACGGTTTCTGCTACCTGTAAAACGTGTCTTGCTGGCTATTGCCTGCCTTCTCATCGGCCCGTGTTGCTTACTATACGCCAAACGCGACGCCCATCACGACTGTCGTCACACCAGGCTTATTCCCCGGCGATCGCATTGGCTGCCAGGAATTCCGGATCGGCCTCATGCTTCATACGGAACTGTTCGCTGTTGACGATTCCCAGCACCAGCGAGGAAAAACGGTAATTGTCGACGGCAGCTTCGCGCACGATCTGGCGAATGGCCGGCATGTCCTGGTATTCAATACGGCGGCCCAGGGCAAACAGCATGAGCTTTTCGGTGAAGGTCTGTACGAACTGTTCCGGACGCTGCATAAAGGCCGCGCGCAGGGCGACCGGGCCATTCACCGGCGTGCCATCGGCCAGTACACCACTGGCATCAATCGGGGTACGGGCCATGCGATCAATATCCCGCCAGCGGCCCACGGCATCGAAATTCTCCAGGGCAAAACCCAGGGGATCGATCACGCCGTGGCAACCGTTGCAGGAAGGATTGCTGCGATGGGATTCCAGGCGCTCCCTGACTGTCGTGAAGCGCTCACCGGCCTCAATCTCCACGAAGCCTTCAACATCAGGCGGCGGTGCTGCCGGCGGTGTGCCGAGAATATTTTCCAGCAACCAGGCACCACGCAATACCGGTGAGGTGCGGTTGGGATAGGACGACACCATCAGCACGCCGCCCTTGCCTAGCAGGCCCCAGCGGCGTTCGTCTTCCAGGTCAACGCGGCGGAATTCGGAGCCGCGAATGTCGCTGATGCCATAGTGCAGCGCGAGGTTTTCATTCAGGTAGGTGTGTTCGGCGGTCAGCAGGTCAAGCACGCTGCGGTCATCGCTGAAGTTGCTCTGCAAGAACAGCAGCGCTTCCGTGGTCAGATCGTCGCGGATGTTGCGATCCACATCGCGGAACAGGGTGCCGTCCGGGGTGATGTTGTCGAGCTCGGCCAGGCCCAGCCACTGGTAACCGAAGTTGTTGGCGATGTTGGCGGCACGCGGATCGGCGAGCATGCGCATGACCTGGGATTCCAGCACGGCCGGATCCTTCAGGCCGTCATCGGCAGCAATCTCCAGCAGGGTCTCATCCGGAATCGAACTCCACAGGAAGAAGGACAGGCGCGAGGCCAGTTCCAGGCTGCTCAGTTCATAGGACACGCCCGGTGGCAGTGACTCGGGTAATGGCTCCAGGCGATACAGGAATTTCGGGTGGGCCAGAATGCCGGACAGGGCAAAAGCCACGCCTTTTTCAAACCCGGCCTCTTGGTAACCGGATTCATACAGACGCATCAGCAGGTCAGTGTCTTCATCTGCCAGGAAGCCGCGGAAGGCCTCGTTGGCCAGATCAGTGATGATGCTCTTGGCACAGGAGGCTTCATCGGCATCCTTGTCCGGATGACAGGAGAAAATCTTTTCCCGGCTCGGGGTGGTGCTTAGTCCTGTGGCGTTGACCGGACCGTACACCTCAAATTCACGGACGGCCGCGATACCGTCCTGGCCCTTGCGCGGTGTCTGCTGCTGCAGCGGCGCATCGGATTCAGCAAAGGAACGGTGCTTGAAGAACACGGCCACTTTATGCGGGCCGGCCGTGGTCACCAGCGGAATGTTGCGCAGCTTCCCATTGAGCTCGTCGACGGCCGGTGCCCGCACCTTGTCAAGGCGTTCAGCATCTTCCAGGCCGCCGAACTGGGTTTCAAAAAACTTCTCCCCGTCCAGCGTGGCAATCAGGGTGTCGCGATGCTCCATGCCGGCGGTGGCCAGGCCGGAAGCCATGCTGCCAATATTGAGTTCATACTCGCCGTCACTGGGGAAATAATGCTCCACCACCGCGCCACCACGGGAACCCAGCGGCAGACCATCGACGTGGAACGACTGGCCGGCCGTCGAGAAGGTGTAGGGGGTGCCGGAAGGACGGGCATTGGGCGAGCCCACGGCCTGTTCGCTGATAACCCGGGCAGCGCCCAGGTACTGGTCAATAAAGGTGGGTGACACCTGCAGTGCGGTGGCGACATTGTCGAAGCCGTCTTCAGCGCCATCGACCGGCAGCAGGGCTGCCACATCCACCTCCAGTGCCAGCAGGTCTTTGATGGCGTTGGCATATTCGGTACGGTTGAGGCGATGCAACAGTTTCTCGCCGGGATTGCGCAGACCGGTGTCCTGGTCGAGATTGCCTTCGAGCCAGGCAACCAGCTGGTCAAATTCGCTGTTGTCGGGCCTGTCCTGCCCAGGCGGCGGCATCATCCTGCCGCGCAGTTTGCGTACGACCTTTTCCCAGACTTCGGCATCGTCACGAATCGCCTCGTGATCCATCAGGTCGAATGCCAGACCACCGCTGTAGTCATCGAGGTTGTGGCAGTCCATGCAGTATTCATTGAGCAGTGCCCACCGGGCGTCAGCCTGGGCATCCAGGGTCGACTGGTCGGGCACGGCTTCCACCATGACAGGGGCAGCCGGTATCGTCGCTGCCACGGCCGCGGTTTCCGCCACTTCTGGCTGCTGGTTATCAGCACCGCCACAGGACGCCAGGCCCAGCGTCATGGCCAGCGCCAGGGCTGTGCGCGGGACCGGCAGGAGATGAGGCAGTTTGTGCGGCTTGTTCAATGTCGACATCGTCCTATTATTTATGCGGATCTGTCCTCAGGGAATATTCAGGACACGGTAATTCTGCGGATCCCTGACCCGCCCCTGAAAGCCTTCGAAGGCCTGGGTCATGAACTGTGTCGGATCACCCATGTCGGCTTCGAATTCGGCCGTGTGCTTTTCGGCCAGGATATCTTTCAAACTGAGGCTGTCGATCAGGCTCTTGTGAAAGCGGTCAAAAATGGTCAGGTACATCTGGTTATGGGCCTGGAGGGCTTCCAGGCTCATGAGATCACCATAACCCGGCACGATGGTCGTTTCAGCATTCGGTACAGTGAGCAGGGACACCAAGCCATCAAGCAGGCCACCGATATAGCCTCCGGTCCACCAGTCGATCTCGGGCCAGCGGCCATTGGAGACGGCACCGCCGGTAGCAAGCACATTGTCCTCGGCAAAGTAGACCCAGATATCGCCATCGGTGTGGGCGTTCCACATGTGGCCAAAGTAGACATGACGATCACCGATCTGCAGGTCGGTGTCATCGTAAAAGGTGGTTACCGGTATACCGGCTTCGGGCAACGGCTCAAAGGTATGGCCGGACCAGCGTTGCCAGATGGTGGTGCTTAACCATTGCGCGGTATTTTCATGGGCGATGATCTCCACCCCTTCCCGGCCCAGCGGGACATTCGCGCCGGTCTGTTGTGAATGCCAGTGGGTATTGATCAGGGCGCGGATCGGGCGGCTCGGAAACTCGCTGTCCAGAACCTGGCGCAGATCGTCATACCAGTCGGCATGACCACCATCGACCAGGATGAGGCCTTCGCTGCTGTTAACGGCCAGCACGTTCGCATCCGGCCCCTGGATGAACAGCACATCTTTAGACACGCGCTCGGTTTTCAGTGCCTGCGCCTGCACGGATGCAATGGGCAGCCAAGCCGCCACAAGCATTATCGCAGCCAGGATGATTTGCCTGAATCGTGTATTAACGAGAATCCCCAAATTCATGTTTTTTTCTTAATATGCGCCTAGACTTGCATCCAAGCGCGGTATTTAATGACGTCAGAAAACGACAGTCTCGATAAGAGATTTATCTCAATCGAGTATATAGGTGCCGGTTCACCTTTTATAGAAATAAAAAAGGAAAGATTATGCAACCCCTAAAAAAACAGATACTTACAACAGGTTTGCTTGCTGTTCTGGCCGTCGCGGCCCCCACCATGGCCCATCACTCACTCGTCGGTGAATTCGACACTTCCGTCAGTTTTGAACTGCGCGGCGCGATCACTGAAGTCGAGTGGACCAACCCGCACATCTGGCTCTATCTGGATGTGACGGAAGAAGATGGTACTGTGGCCAAATGGCAATGTGAAATGGGTTCTCCCAATCAGCTGATCCGTCAGGGTTGGGCCAAGGAAGACCTGCCGCTGGCCACGGTCATTCGCGCCAACGCCAATCCGGCTCGCGACGGCACCAACACCTGCAGCACACGCAGAATCACCCTGGATGATGGCACACCGGTATTTTCCCGTGTAGGCAATCAGTAATTCAGACCAAAGCATTAACAGGGAAACACAGGGGGACCAGCATGATTCCACGCAAGGTATTTTTACCAATTGTTACTTCATTTTTCCTGGCGGCCAGCTTCTTTCAGCAGGCGACAGCCCAGGACATCCCACGTATGCCCAGCGGCAAACCGGATTTCAACGGCATCTGGGAGTTTCCCTATGTACCGGATATGGCGCGCAGCAATGGCCGCAACCAGTTTGGCCCGGGCGAACTGCCCTTCTCCGAACTCGGCCGGAAAAACTTCGAGAACTACAACTCGTCTGATGGCGACTACACCGGTGCCTGCCTGCCGTTTGGTCATGTGCGTTCCATGAACTCACCAAACCCCGTGCAGTTCTTCCAGACCGACACGGCCTTTGCCTATTTGTTTGAAGTGAACACCTGGCATCACTCGTTCAAGATTGGCGACAATGACATGTCCGAGCGCCTGCCAGCCACCTGGTACGGCAACTCTCACGCCGTGTGGGACGGTGACACCCTGGTTGTGACCACCAAGAAATACAACGGCAAGACCCGTCTCGATACCGTGGGCCACCCGCACAGCCACAAGATCGTGGTCACTGAGCGACTGACGCTGAAAGACGCCGACACCATCAACTACGAAGTCACCATTGATGACCCGATCTATTACACCGAGCCCTGGAGCAACACCCGCACCTTCACCCGTATGGCTGATGGCATTGGTCTGCTGGAGTATTCGTGCAACGAAAACAACAAGGGCTTCTGGGATGGCCGCATCGACTTCCCGGACTACGACAACTGGCACACCTACGACATGGAAGACTATCCCTGATCGTCTGCCAGGACAGCCCAGTATAAAGGCCGCTTTTCAGCGGCCTTTTTTATGCCTGGAAATTCATTCAGGACTGTCGCTCAATCAGCTCAACGCCGCAGGTAAAACCGAGCGTATCACCTGGCGGCAACACGCCGAGATCGTTACCGGAGTTGAAGGCATTGATAGCGCTGCTGACCGGTTCCATGGCAATAGCTTGCCGGTCGGGCGGCACAAACACCTGCAGGTATTTGTAGCCGTGTGAAATGGAACTGCCCGCATCCTGCCACAGCAAAACACCCACCTCTGACCCAGGCGACCATAATGTCGTCTGATTGCGTCCGGCTCTGGACAGTTTTACGGGGGCATCAATGGCCAGATCGCCGAGCATGCGACCTTGTTCAAAACCATGGGCCGGCGATGCCGAGCCAGTTGGCAACAGATGCGCATTCAGTTCGACCAGTTCCCCGGCCGGCAACTGCAGTTGCCAATCGTCGGGCTGGCCGGGCAACGTGAAATACGGGTGCCAGCCGACACTGACCGGCACGGATTCGGTGTGATGATTGGTGACGGCAAAGGTGATGGTGAGCGCACCCCGGCTTTCCAGGTGATACTCCATGCGGATCTGTGACGGAAACGGGTAGCCGGGCTCTGAGCCATCATAGTGAATCACCAGCTCGGCACTGGCCGAGGTTGCCGCGGCTTCTAGATGAGTGAGTCGTGCCGGCAACCGCTCCAGCATGCCATGAATGGCACTGTGATGTGTCGGGTCATTGAGGGGGAATTCATAAGTACGCCCTGCCCAGGTGTATCGGCCTTCCGGCAAACGACTGGCAAACGGGTATAGCCAGGCACCGCGATACCAGGGATTGCCCCGGGCAAGTTCCTCCGCTGTGCATCCCGCCAGTACCGGCAGGACAACATCGCGGGATGTGGTAAACACCAGTTCATGGCAGACACCGCCCCGGTCGGGCAACAGGGTCAATCGGCTGCGACCGTCCTTGGGCGCCAGTTCTATGATGGCATCAGGGCGCGCCAGAAGCACTGCCCTCGGTGTATTCAAACGCCAGTTCCTTGCATTCGTCTACCGCAAACGGCGCATCGGCCAGCAGCAGTGTGTCTTCGCCAAGGTAGGCATCGACAAAGTAGACCGGGTCCTCGGCGCGGAACTGGCGCTTCAGTGTCAGCCTGCCCAGGTCATCAGTCTCCAGCATGAAACGCTCCACCACATGCAGCCGGTTGCTGTGCGGGACATTACCGGCCATGCGACCAGGCAGAAAACCGAGGCTATCAACCACCAGCACATCCCCATCCCAGTGCCCGATGGAGTGACCGCGGCGACTGAGTTCGTAGTATTCCGGGTGAGCTGTTGCCGACATGTCCACAGTACGCACCAGGTCGCGCCCATATTCCAGGACAATGCGGTCAGCTGCCTGGCTAATGCGATTAATCGGGCCGTCAAACACCCAGTCAAACAGGATGTTGGTGATTTCGCAGGCAATGCGCGGGTTTTCACGGGGCGGCTGGTTACGCAGTCTTTCCGAAGCCGCCTCACCCAGTGCGGTCAGGGTGACTGGCCGGGGTCCCCAGCCATTGTTCGAAAAATCGCTGGGAGCAGCATCGCCGTTTTCGATGGCCGTCACACGACTCTTGGGCACCAGGCCGGCACTACTGCCATCGGGCAGGGTCGCCAGCAGGTATTGCTCCTGCGCCCAGTCGCCGCTGATGTTGGGTTCACCGCTGGTGAGGCGCTCGGGCCGATCAGCGGCATCCTGCTGACTACCTTCTTCCAGTTGCTGGTAGCGCTCGAGCACGGGCGCGTCACCTAGCGCCAGCGTTTCCACATAACACGATGTAGGGTCGTCCCGATGCGGCCTGCCCGTGATATTCACCTGCACGCCGGGCGTGAACATGTCGGGGGACCAGCCCGAGCGACGCAAAACAGTGGCCGCGCGCATTTCACAGCCCATTTCACGCACGCTGCCATCCTCAAGCGTAACGTCGAAATAGACATAGGAGTGCGGGTTCACGAATTCCAGGCTGGTCAACGTACCGGAAAGGCTAATCTCCCCGTTCATGTCAAAGCGACCAAAGCCATGATGCGCCAGCAGGACATGCGGCATGCCCATCAGCATCACAATCAGTAATTTTTTTTGCATACTGTTTCCCCCAAACAAAAAAGCCAGAGTGTTGCAGTGCATACTACTCTGGCTCTTGAAATGCAGTGCCCGGATGATCGCTCAGTGCTCCAGCGGATTTCCCCGCGGCACATAGGTCTCATCGAAACGGTCCGGAATGCCGCTGTCGGAGCTGATATAGCGTTTGCTGATCAGCCACTTGCCATCCACTTTCATCAGTTCTGTGTCTTCCCGGCCCTGTTCATACAGGGTTGGGCGTTTGCCAACGCCTTCGTTCTCGACACCGGTCCAGATGACGTGTGCCGTGGCGCGACTGCCGTTGAGGTTGATGACAGGGTTGGTCAGCAGCATGTGGTTCTGCGGACCCGGTGGACGTGCTTCGCGCGGTCCGCCATACAGTTTTTCGATTTCATCGCGGCCCCGGGCAATCGTGCTGTCGACATCCAGCAGGGCGTCTTCGGTAAAGTATTCGGACATCTCATGGGCATTGCCCTGGGACAGTTCGTAGTAGTAACGCACCAACAGGTCCTCGATCTGGATACGATCCAGCAGGTTCTGCATGGTGATCGGGTCCTGGGCCGACACGCCAGCGCTGACCAGGAGCAGCAATAAACCTGCCGCCGCCCTTTTCAGGAATGCGGCAAGGTTTGTGCTTTTATCGTTAATGCTTTTATCGAAAATTTGTTCAGTCACCGGTAAGCCCCCTTGAAAATCTTTTGCTTACATTAGAGTGATTTTCGTTCTTAGTCGGTCGCAAAGCAGTACAACAAGCCGGCACCGCCAACCTGTACCAAGGCCTGCTGCGTACAGCCAGGTGTACCGTGTGATGAGTTCCAGGGTGAACCCGGATCACTGAATGAATAACGATCACCGTGACCAACCCAGGCACTACCTTCCGTACTGCTGGTCCAGTTGTTACAGGTACGATCTTCACCAGCCGGAAAAGCCGTGCCATCGATTCGTGAACCGGTCAGGATGTCGTGCTCGGTGAAATCGGGATTGCCGTCGATACGTGAAGCAAACTGGTGACCGTTTTCGTCACGGGAATGCATAAAACCAAAATTGGAATTGTCGTAATGCAGGTTTTCCACGCTGGTCGCCATGATCACGCCCTTGGAGTTCGCCCATGGACCAGATCCGATACGGTCTCGTGCATTGACGGCATTGGAACCCTGTGTGCTCAGGTAGGCAGCCCAGGTACGGTTTGAACCCACGGCTTCCGCCAGCGCCTGGCAATGTGCGTCAGCACCCGCGAGACCTCCCAGGTCGCCGCCGTTGCCTAGCCCCTGGCTGGTGACAAAAAAGCCCATTTCAGGGCGCTCTGCCGGGGCATCAGGCTGAGCGGCCTGGGCAGCAAGTGTAGTCAGGCCCAACGCCGCTGTTACAGCGCTCAGCAGCCATGTATGTTTCATGTTTCAGCTCTCCCTTAATTGATAAAAGCGAAAGCAATAATCGCGCATATCCCCATGGGGTACAAGCCACGCCGGAGCAGCGAATGGCAGGAACCAGTTGGCATTTTGAACAATTGATGATTGGCGTTTTTGCCCTGACCTTTTACTGTCCCTATACCTTTCATCCGCCTTAGACATAACAGCCTTGCAACGGAGATCGGGCATGTGTGACGAACAAACACTGAAGGACTGGGAAGACCACCTGGAAACCAGGAAAGTGACGCGGCGCAAGTTCAATCGCCTCACCGCCGGCGCCGGCCTCGCCGCTACACTGCCGACCGGCGCCTTTGCCCAACGCCTGTCTTCCGGGCCGATGGATGTGCTGACGACTGATGGTGTCGCAGACTGCTATCTGAGCCACGCCCCCAATGGCGAATTCCCGGGCGTGATATTGTGGCCTGATGTCCTGGGCCTGCGACCAACGTTCTCGAATATGGCGCGTCGTCTGGCCGGATACGGGTATACCGTGCTGGCCGTGAATCCCTACTGCCGCGAAGCCAAAGCCCCGGTGGTGAGCCGCACGGAAAGTTTCAGTGATCCGGCGGTACGTGACCGCATTGTCCCCATGGCCCAGAAACTCAATGCCGAATCCCACTTCACGGATGCCCGAGCGATGGTGGAGTTGATGGAACGCCACCGGGCGGTTACCAAGACCCGCAAGATGGCCACTATCGGCTACTGCATGGGCGGTCCGATGGTCATGCGCACGGCTGCCGCCGGTCCGGACAAAATCGCTGCTGCTGCCACATTCCATGGCGCGCGCATGGCAACCGATGAAGCCAACAGCCCGCACCTGCTGATACCGGAGAGGAAAGCCTGTTACCTGGTGGCGATTGCGGAAAACGATGACCAGGCTGAACCGCAGGCCAAGACCATGCTGCGCGATGCCTTTGATGCTGCCGGCCTGAATGCCGAAGTGGAAGTCTATGAAGGCGCCCAGCATGGCTGGACGGTACCGGGTTCAGCCGCCTATGCCATGGACTTGTCGTAACGCGCGTGGAGCCGCCTGATCGCCCTGCTGAAAGAAGCCACCGCCTGACCCACAACCACAGTACCGCAATAAAAAAGGCGCCACCCGGCGCCTTTTTTATTGTTCGTCTTGTTATGTCTGGTGTGATTCGGTGATCAGCGGTTGGCCGCACTTTCCCAGAGCGATTCGCCGGTTGAAGTGCGCGTGACCGAAGAGGCATTGGCCGTATTCGTACCATCGCGGGAACCGTAACCGGTGATGGTCAGGACATCGCCGTTTTTCACAGTCTGCGGTGACATGCCGCTGCGCACCAGGGCATTCACGCCCAGCATTTCCACGGCCCACTCCTCGACGTGGCCATTTTCATCTTCCACGGCCACATGTACCCAGGCATGAGGATTGGTCCATTCAATATCGGTCACGGCGCCGGTGATGTTGACCGGACGGCCGACATCGAATTCTGCGGAAAAAGAATGATGGGCAGAAACAGACATGGAAGCGAACAGTGTCGCCAGTGAAAAAACTGCTGAATGGATGATGCGCATGGATAAACCCCATAAGTCTGGTTCGCAAACCCTGGTAAGCAAACCTTCACTGCCGAAGCAGAAGAAAAAAAGTGCAGGCCTCTGACTGTGCCTGTCTGGCCAGTATAATATACACTACGCCAACAATGACAAAAATAGAACTCTGTCACCAGCCTGACAGATTTGTTCAAACCGGGGAAACCATGATCCGATCAACCTTCCTTTCCGCAATGTCCACTTTCACCCGATTCACGGTGCCAGCCATGCTGGCCGTCAGCCTGCTCATCTCATGGCCGGCACAGGCGCAATGGTTTGACTGGGACCTCCAGGGCATTCCGCGTCTTGCCGATGGCAGGGTCGACATGACGGCCCCCGTGCCACGCACATTCGAGGGCAAGCCGGATTTCACCGGCACCTGGGTACCCATGGATGCAACGGGCTCCATCTTTGATCGTGACAGCTACCAGGGCTGGGCACTGGATACCCTGCTGGAACAGGAAACCACTTTTTTCGTCAATGATCCGCGCTTCAACTGCCTGCCTGACGGCCCGGCATCCTGGCTTGCCGGCACCTCGGTGGGCGGAACCCGCAAGATCGTTCAGACACCCGACTTCATCGCCGTGCTCAACCCGGACATGACCTATCGGCAGATCCACCTGGATGGCCGCGAACCGGTCCAAGATGCCCTGTTGCCGAACTGGCTGGGCTATTCCGTCGGCCATTGGGAAGGTGACACCCTGGTGGTGGAAAGCGCCGGCTTCAACGACCGCACCTGGCTTACCCGTGAAGGTTTGCCGCATACCGATCAGCTGCGCCTGACAGAAACCTACCGGCGCCTGGATTTCGGCCACGTTGAGCTGGTGATCGACTATGTCGATCCGGGTGCCCTGACCCGCCCCCTGCAGGCTGTGGTCACCCTGGAGTACCGCGCTGACAATCACATCCTGGAAATTGTCTGCAACGAATCAGAAACCGCCCAGAGTCATTACTCCGGCGCCCTGACCCAGGCTGAGGCTAAAGTCGTGGAAGTGCCCGAGTCCGTGCTGGCAACCTATGTTGGCACTTACCAGGGGATCTGGCTTGGCCGCAACATCACGGCGGAGGTTTACCTCGAAGACGGCGAACTGTACCTGACCCGCACGCCACGATATTCCGATACCGGTGGCAACACTGACTCCGCCACGTCCCTGCTGGTGCCGCAGTCAGAAAATGCCTTTGACAGCATCTTCGGTCTTGGCTGGGTCTTCAACAAGAATGCAGATGGCGAGGTGGAATCGGTATCGGAAGTGCATGTGTCCGGTGCCTGGCCATTCATGCGCGTGGAATAAACGGCCCGGCCGGGCCAGCATTCAGGGATATCTGCGGGCAACCCGTTGACCGGGTCTGCAGTATGAAACAGCTGAAGGGGTTGGTTCCCGGGTAGAACTTATCCGGCCTGCCTGAGCAGTTCGGCCAGTTCCTCCCAGACCTCTTCCTGCTCCCCACCGGCCTGGCCCAATGCGGAGTCCACCGGCGTTTTGCCAAAGGCATCCGTCACATCAACGTCGGCACCATGTTCCAGCAGAAACCTGGCAACCTTCATCCATCCCCACTTGCCCGGCCCGTAAATAGCCGTCTGCCCCTCGCGATCCGTCATGGCGTTATGGCGGGGAATGAAAGCTGTGTAACTGGACGTATCGGTGACCCGGGCATTGATGTCAGCACCGGCATCCAGCAGCAGTTGCAGGGTGGCGATGGCGCGCTCCTCGACATCCGGCGCGGCATACACCGAGCCGTCACTGAGCATGCCGCGTGGGGTCGCCAGTCCCGACGCGACCATCAGGGGGGTGGCACCAAAAATATTGGGGTAATCCACTTCCGCACCGTGCTCCAGCAGCAACCTGGCGGCCTCGGCATCATGGGATACCGCAGCTCTGAGCAGGGGCGTTGTGCCGGTACTCAGGTGCTCATCAGAAAAGCGCCCGTTGCCGCCACCCTCACCGGGACGGCCGAAATTCAACACCGGATCGACTAACACGCCCATCTCCAACAGGCGCCGGGCCAGATCAAGGGCCTGCTGCTGCCCCACGGCGTCCAGCCGGCGGCCACGGGACTCAATGGTGCGCACATCAATGGCGGTATACAGCGGCGTGCGACCCCACCAGTCAAAATTATCCGGTGCGGCTCCGGCATCGAGCAGGAAGTGGGCAATGTCGAAATGAAAATTGTCGATGGCGACGATCAGCGGCGTCACGCCTTCCGGGGTCGGCAACTCGATATCGGCACCCGCCGTCACGATCGTCTTGACACATTCCAGGCAACCTGCGCGAGCGGCATACAACAGGGGGGTGAGGCCGCCAGCAGGGCGATACTGGCCACGGGGCTCAGCGGTAATTTGTACCGACCAGTCAAAGCTGCGGGCACGCACGCTGGCCTCGGCACCATGGTCAATCAGCAGCCGGGTCATGTCCGGATGATTGCGCGCGGCAGCCCACATCAGGGCCGACTGCCCGGTCCATCGCTCCTCGCCATTCACCCGCGCGCCATGAGCAAGCAGCAACTCGGCAACGGCGACATCGCCGGTCCAGGCCGCCAGCATCAACGGTGTTTGGCCGTCCTCGTTGGTCATATTCGGATCGGCACCGGCATCCAGCAGGCGGGACACCAGGACCGGGTTGGCGAGCCTGACCGCCTCTGCCAGAGGCGTGGCGCCGAAATCATTGGCGCTATTCGGATCGGCCTCGTTGCGCAGCAGCGCCGCGACCAGCTCCTCGTCAACCTGGTAGACCGCCCACAGCAGCGGCGAACTGCCCTCAGGCTGGGTCTGGTTGACGTTGGCCCCGGCGCGAATCATGGCCAGGGCAGCATCGCGGTCGCCGGCCTTGATCAGGTCAGCCAGGGGGGACTGCGCCAACGCCGGCAGGCCCGGCATCAGCAAAAGCAGAACCAGCAAAAAGGGACGGATAGGTATCAGCACGGTCAGTCTCACAGGATATTCGGTGCCAGGTTGTAATGATGAGCCCACATACCCTTGTAGGCGGCATACAGGAATGTCTGTGGGTCGCGCCAGGTCCTGGGCAGACCATCGAGGGCCCCTTCCTGCTGCATGCAGGACGCACTGCAGCCCTGCCTGATCAGGTCCAGCAGGCGGTTGTAGACTTCCTGCATGAGGTCACGCTCGGCCAGCAGATCGGCCTGTGACATGACCGGGCCATAGGCAGGTACGATACGGGTATCGGCATCGGTAATGTCCAACAGGAAATCCAGGGAGTTGACGCGCCCGCCCAGCCAGCCGCCACCATACCAGTCCAGTGCAGGATCCTTCAGCGGGGAAACGGCATCACCGGCTGCCAGCACATTGGCGTCGCGGAAGTAGACATAGATATCGCCATCAGTGTGGGGCTGTACCAGCCAGCCATATTCGATAGTTTCCCCGCCGCTTTCCAGGACGCCCTTGTCATGAAAAATCTGCGTGGGCCAGGCAGCCTGCGGAAGCGTGTCGTGATAGCGGTTTTCATGGGGCAGGTAGTAACGGGTAGCCAGGCGCTGGCGGGTTTTCTGGTGCGCGATGATCCTCGCACCCTGGCTGCCGAACACGGCATTGTTGCCGACCTGGTCGGCATGCCAGTGCGTATTGAAGAGCGTGCTCACCGGTGTCTCACCCAGCGCCGACACCAGTTCCGTAGTGGCCGCTGCCGGTCCACTGTCGACCAGTACCAGGCCAGCGGTCGTTGTCATGGCCAGTTGGTTGGCACCGCCCGCCTGAACCAGCATGAGATTGCTGCCAAGCTGCGCCAGCAGTCCGGCCGGCAGCATGGACAAGGCCATGCCGCCAAGCGAATATTTCAGCAGTGTTCTGCGATCAGTCACACTTTCCCCTTGTCCCTTGCCTTTTTTACTTGGACTACCTATACAGCGGCGACACCGTCCTACACGCCGGCGATGATGCCTGTACTGTCGGCAAAACTGTCCATTTCGATACCGAGCTTGTTCAGCAGGGTCAGGTGCAGGTTTGCCAGCGGTGTGCGCTCAGGCAGCTTCAGGAACTGGCCACCCTGCTTCAGCGAGCCGTTGCCACCACCCACCAGCAGGTTGGGCACCGGGTAGTTGTCGTGGCGGTCACTGTTGCTCATGTTGGAGCCGTACATGAAGATGGCTCGGTCGAGCAGGCTGCCGTCCCCGTCCGGAGTCGCGGCCATCTTGTCCAGGAAGGCGCTGAAGCGCTCCATGTGCCAGGTCTGGATGCGCACCAGTTTGTAAAGACGATCCCGGTCATCGGCGTGATGGGATACGGGATGGAAGGCATCGGGTACACCAATATGGTTGTAGGTGCGATTGGTGCCTTCGGACACCATCATGTAGGAAATCACGCGGGTGAGATCAGCCTGGTAGGCGATGGCGATCAGGTCGAACATGAGTTCCACCTGTTCGGCAAAATTGTCCAGCTCACCCATGGGGGCCGCTGGCAGGTCGACCGCTGACAGATCCTGCTGGCCGGCCCGTTGCACACGGCGTTCGATTTCACGCACGGTATCCAGGTAGCCTTCCAGGATGACCTTGTCCTCGGCACCCAGTTCCTTCTGCAGATCACGGGTACTTTCCGCCACCATGTCGAGCAGGCTCGCCTGCTGGCTGAGAATGGCGGTGCGCTCTTCCGGCGTATCGCCCTCCCCGAACAGCTGGATGAACAGCTTGCGTGGATTGAACTCCATCGGCAGAGGTGAGGTGGCGTTGGCGAATGAGAGCGTGGAGGAGTAATAACAACCGGCGCTGCCGCAGGCGGCACCCTGGATGGTGGTTTCGGAAGACACCTGCAATGACGGCAAGGCAGTTTCCTGGCCCAGGTGGTTGACGATTTCCTGGTCCAGTGTCCTGGCCATGCTGGCACCGGCGACGCTGTCGTCCGGGCGCACACCACTGAGCCAGGTGGCCGGGTTCAGAGTATGCACGGATCCCTTGCAGGCTTCGTTGAGCAGGTTGCTGAAGATATTCAGCCGGTCCTTGTAGGGCTCCAGCGGCTTCATGATCTGGTTGAGCTTGAGGTCAGCGCCGGAGGCACCGGTCGGATGCCAGTGATCCATCTCCGCGCCGAACGCGGTGTTGTGCATGATGGCACCGTGAGGCATGTAGAAAAAGCCCACCCGGGTACTGCCGGCAGCAGCAGTCTGCGCCAGCGGCATGGCAGCAGGCACCATGGCGCTGAGGAACGGCAGGGCAATGGACGCCCCGGTTCCCTTCAGCAGGGCACGGCGTGAAAGATGTTTACGGCTAATGAACATGGGCTCACCTCGTTGGATTATTGGCACTGGCCGCAGCGGCCACTGCCAGTGTGTCTGATTCCCCGGCATGGGGTCTTGCCTGCAGGCGGAACGTGTCGCTGCTGACAATGCCCATGACGATGCCACGCAGGCGATAATCGTCCGCGGCAGCCTGCTCGACGATAGCACGGACCTGGGGCATGTCGAAATATTCCAGCTCCCGTGACAGCGCGTACATCAGCAGCTTTTCGGTAAAGGTCTGGACGAACTGTTCAGGTACGCGGGTCAGTGCTCTGCGCAGATCCACCGGCCCTTCAATGGGCAGGCCACCAGGCATGATCGTGCGGGCGTTGATCGGGGCGTTGGCCTGCACATCCACATCACGCCAGCTACCGGTCACCGTGAAGTTCTCCAGCGCCAGGCCGATGGGATCGATGACGCCATGGCACTGGTTGCAGCTGGGGTTTTCCCGGTGCTTTTCCAGACGCTCACGCAAGGTGGTGGGCTTCTGTCCGTCCTTCTGCGAAAGATCCACTTCCACGTTGGGCGGCGGCGGTGGTGACGGTGTTCCCATGAGTTTTTCCAGGACCCAGTCCCCGCGCAGCACCGGTGACGTACGGTCGCCATAGGAAGTACGCAACAGGACGGCACTCTTGCCGAGAATGCCCCAGCGGCGTTCATCGGTCAGTTCGACCCGGCGAAACTGGGCGCCGAACACATCGTTGATCCCGTAATGCCTGGCCAGGTTTTCATTCAAGAAGGTATGATCCGCGGTCATCAGCGCCGTGACCGGCTGCTGTCCCAGCAGGATGCTTCCCACAAAACGCCGGGCTTCTTCGCCAAAGTCCTCGCGCAAGGCATCCGAGTAGCCCGGAAACTGTCCCGGCGTCGGATCGACATCTTCCAGGTCGTCCAGGTTAAGCCACTTGATGGCAAAATTCTCTACCAGCGCATTTGCCCGCGGGTCAGCCAGCATGCGGTCAACCTGGCGGGCAAGCTCATCCGGATTGCTCAGTGTCCCGGCAGCCGCCTGGGCCAGGAGTTCCTCGTCCGGCAACTGGCTCCAGAGAAAATAGGACAGCCGTGACGCCAGTTCATAATCGTCCAGGGCAAAGTACGCCTTGTCCTCGTCGCCGGCATCCGGTGTTACACCCCGATAGAGAAAATAGGGGCTGGCCAGCACTGCGGCCACGACCTGCTCGATACCACGATCAAAACCATCCTGTGCCATGCCGCTTTCAAAAAACGGCATCAGCAACTGGAAGTCCTTCTCCCGCAGTGGACGCCGGAAGGCGCGACTGGCCAGGTGCTCGGTGATCCGGCGGCCACAGCTTAGTGCATCGTCATCGGATGGCGGGGTACAGATGAAAATCTTTTCCCGGCTAGGCGTCATGGAAATGCCGCGATTGTTGAAGGGGCCGCTGACTTCCACGCCGCTGCCCAAGCGCGGAACCCGCTCCATGCCGCCGGAATTCGACCACCACAGGGACTGGGCACGGGAACGTTCTATAAAGGTGACGATGACCTCGTGGTTGCCCGCCTTCACATCCACGGGGATGTTGGCAAACCGTCCGGCTATGAGATTGCTGCCTGCCGGTCCCTGCCGGTCCACCAGCTCCAGGTCCGCCGTCCCGCCGATATCGCCGCGAAAGACTTCCCGGCCATCGACCAGCATGACCAGGGTATGACGGGTCTCCAGGGCGCTGCGACCGGTGACGCCCTGCAGGGTGAAGCGATATTCGCCATCAGCAGGAAAATCATGCCTGAAAGCCATGCCGCCGCGGGTACCGGGCGGCATGCCGTCCAGATGATCGCTCTGGTCGGCACCGGAGGGGGCATAGAAACTGACGGCAGGCCCGGCAGCGGCATCGCCCACGGCCAGGGCAGCAGCTTCACGCGCCGCCCGAATGTACTGGCTCAGGAAGGCCGGCGATACGCTCAGGGCTTCGGCGATATTATCAAAACCGTCGACCTCGATTTCCGTGGGCAGGTACTGGTCGGCATCGATGTCGACACCCACCAGTTCCTTGATGGAACGGGCATACTCGTTACGGTTCATGCGCTGGACCGGCACATGCCCGGCGCGCGGGATACCGGCATTGTTATCAAGCCCGTTTTCCAGCCAGCTGACAAAGGCATCGATGCTTTCCTGTGGCGGCTGCTCGCTGCCCGGCGGCGGCATCAGGCGACCACGCAGCTTGCGAATGGCCTGCTCAAAGACTGCCGGTTCTTCGATCATACTGGCCGGGGTCATCAGATCGAAGGCGACCTCACCGGCCCAGTCCTCAAAATTGTGGCAGTCCATACAGTACTGCTCGAGCATGCCCCACTGGGGATGACTGTTCTCTGACGCTTCCTGTGCCAGGCAGGTAGTACCAGCCACGCACAGCACAAGCGCAATCCAAGATTGGGTTTTCATAGGGTGCAACGTCATGATGTTGATCAATTTCTTATAAGGGGATTATCACACAGATAAGACGCAAGAATATGGAACCTTTTTTGCAAATTTCTTCCATAATCACAGCGCCTGTACCCGGCTGCCGCTATCCGCGCCCTGCCAGGGCCGGCTGAATTGCTTTCCGCAGCCGAATTGCATTTAATGCCCCAGACACCGTGCCGGCGACAATAAAAAAAGGGGGAGCAAGCATGGGTTTCTTACGTATGAGAACGTTATGGTTCACACTTGGCGCCGTGATCTTCGTGGCGCTGCCTGCAGCTGACAATAAGGCTGCCGATGCACTGCCCGCCGCACCCGCGTTCGCAGCAGACGACCTGGTGGCTGACCCTGAACGCAACTGGATCAGCAACGGTGGCAACGCCTACAACCAGCGCTATTCCCCCCTCAGGCAGATCAACCGCGACAATGTCGCCGGCCTGCAGGCCAAGTGGCGCACGCACCTGCGCGGTTCCGGTACCGCCGCCCGCAACTCCGCCCAGGGCCAGTCCATCGTCTATGAGGGTGTGCTTTACATCATCACCGGCGACAACGACGTTTTTGCCCTCGATGTTGAAAGCGGCCGAATTCTCTGGGAGTACCAGGCCAACCTGGATCCGGACCGGGTCAAGGTCTGCTGCGGCTGGACCAACCGCGGTGTCGCCATGGGTGACGGCAAGGTCTTCTTTGGCCGTCTCGATGCACAGCTGGTTGCCCTCGACCAGCAGACCGGCGACGTGCTGTGGTCGATCCAGGACGCCGATCCGGAAAAGGGCTACAGCCTGACAGCGGCCCCGCTCTACTATGACGGCATGGTCATCATCGGCTACGTGGGGGGTGACCTGGGCATACGCGGTCGCATCAGCGCCTACGATGCCAGTACCGGTGAAACACTGTGGAATTTCTACACCATTCCCGGCCCCGGTGAATTTGGCCATGACACCTGGCCGGCCAACAGTGATGCCTGGATGTATGGCGGTGCCCCGGTCTGGAATGCGCCAGCCCTGGATCCTGAGCTGGACATGATCTATTTCACCACCGGCAATGCCTACCCCACCTTCAACGGTGACGCACGTCCCGGTGACAACCTCTTCACTGCCTCCATCGTGGCCCTGGATGCGCACACCGGCGAATACCGCTGGCATTTCCAGGAGATCCACCACGATATCTGGGACTATGACTCCCCCAATCCGGTGATTCTGTTCGATGCCGAAATTGATGGTGTCATGCGCCGCGGCCTGGCCCAGATTCCGAAAACCGGCTATCTCTATATTCTTGACCGCATCACCGGCGAACCCATCTTCGAAGTCAATGAAGTCCCGGTACCCCAGGAGCCAGGACGTGCCACATCTCCCACACAGCCGATCCCTGCCGGCGAACCCATCCTTCCCCATACTATTGATATCGCCCCGGAAGGCTGGCCGCTGGTCAATGAGGGTCGCACTTTCACCCCCCTGCCCATGGCCGGCCGGGTGATCTACCGGCCGCTGTCCCATGTCAACTGGAACCCGAGTGCCTATGACCCCCAGTCCCATCTGATGTATATCTGCGCTACCGACCAGATCGGGGCCCTGGTGGCCAATCCCCGCAACAGTGCACCGGACTATGTCACTGTCGAGCACACCGATACCTTTGGCAGTACCGGCATTCCGCGCCGCGGCATCTATACCGCCGTGGACCTGACCAGCCGTGAGATCGCCTGGCAGCAGCAGTGGCCCGACCGCTGCTTCAGTGGCTCGACCGTGACTGCCGGAGGCTTGGTTTTCATTGGCCGCAATGACGGGCGCCTGACTGCCATGAACAGCAGCACGGGGGAACTGCTATGGGAATTCCAGACAGAAACCGGGATCCACCAGTCCGTCACCGTATTCGAGTACAATGGCACACAGTATGTGGCGGCCTTTGCGGGCGGCACGATCTATGCCCCGAACAGCCCCGGTGACAGTCTCTGGCTGTTTTCCCTGGACGGTACCATGGGACCGGTTGTGGCCGGGGAAGCGGCGCAGGATGCCGACGGCATGTCCGCGGCAGCACTGCTTGCCAGTCTGCCGGAACAACCCGCGAGTACTGCGGCAGGACGTACGCTTTACACCCAAAGTTGCGCCCCCTGTCACGGCGAAACCGGGGAAGGCGGTGAAGGCGGGGGTGCCCCGCTGACCGGCGGCCTGGGACTCGGCGACCTGTTGTCAGTGGTATTCAATGGTCGCAACAACATGCCGGCTTTCGGGAGCAGCCTGACAGCCGGACAACTGAAAGATCTGGGCAGCTACATCACGGAAGACTTGGTGCCCCGCTAGACAATCCGACCTGCCACAAACCTGATTGGCGGAAATGCCGCCGGAACAGCCATGTGCAAAAAATTGCAAATTTTAGGTCAACAATCTTCGGAGTAACCTCGACACTACCATGACAAATACCCCTGTAATCATTGCCGGCGGCGGAATCGGCGGCCTCAGCTTTGCCCTCACCCTGCATGACATCGGCGTCCCCTGCCTGGTGCTGGAATCCGTAACCGACCTGAAACCACTGGGCGTTGGTATCAACATCCAGCCCAATGCCGTGCGTGAACTGTATGAACTGGGCTTCGGTGCCGAGGCACTCGACCGCTTTGGCATCCAGACCCGGGAATGGGCCCTGGTCGGGCTCAATGGCCGGGAGGTCTACGCCGAACCGCGCGGCACCCTGGCCGGATACAAATGGCCGCAGTATTGCGTTCATCGCGGTGAACTGCAGATGATGCTGTATCACGCCGCCATCGAGCGTATGGGTAAGGATGCCATTCAGACCGGCGTGCGGGTGATCGGATACCGCAACCACGACAACGGGGTGACCGTACAGACGGAGTCCCGCAACGGGGAGAAGCAGGACATCGAAGGCGCGCTGCTGGTCGCTGCCGACGGCCTGCATTCAGCCGTCAGGGCGCAGATGTATCCTGACCAGCCTCCCATCCAGTGGGGCGGCGCCATCATGTGGCGTGGCGTGACCCGGGCCAAACCCATCCGCACCGGCGCCTCCTTCGTCGGCTTCGGTACCCATCACCATCGCGTGGTGTTCTATCCCATCTCACAGCCGGACCCTGACACAGGGCTTGCCGATATCAACTGGATTGCCGAAATCACGGTGGACAATGCCGGCGGCTGGCAGCATGGCGACTGGAACAAGAAGGTCAGGCATGAGGATTTCATTCATCACTTCGAAGGCTGGCAGCAGGACTGGATTGATGTGCCCGCCATGTTGCGCGGTGCAGAGGATGTCTTCGAATATCCCATGATCGACCGGGAACCGATTCCCACCTGGCAGGACCAGCATGTGGCACTGATCGGTGATGCCGCCCATGTCATGTACCCCACCGGTTCCAACGGTGCCAGCCAGGCCATCATGGATGCACGTTACCTGGGAGCTGCCATCCTCCAGCACGGGGTCAATGCCCGGGCGCTGCAGGCGTTTGACGAGCAGTTCTGCAAACCCATCGGCGAAGTCGTCCTGCGTAACCGCGGTGCCGGCCCGTTTGGCCTGCTTAACCTGCTGGATGACCGCTGTGGTGGCGTGTTCGAGGATATCGACAGCGTCATTCCGGAAGCCGAACGCAATGAGTTCATGCAGGTCTACAAGAATGCGGCCGGCCTGGCCATCGAGAAACTCAATTCGGCACCGGCCATCATCCCCGAACACGCCAGGATAGCGGTCTAGCTGGCACCCTCAGGGATGGCCTGACTGCTTAGCCCTTGTGCAGGCTGCCCCTGGCGTAGTGCAGGATCTGCCCCTTGAATGATGCATCGAGATAATCGGCAGGCGCCGGCCGACGCTGGTGGTGTGAAAAGCCCAGTCCCACCATGGTCTTGCTGAAGCGGGCATGCTGGCGCCGGTCCGGATCGACCAGGATGACTTCACTGTCCGCCTTGGCATGCCGGTCAATAAACCCCGACAACAGCCCCACATGATTCTGTTCATACAGGATGTCACTCCCTACCAGCAGATCGAATTTACCCATACCGCTGTCCAGGTCTTTCCAGTCAGCCCGATAAAACGGGATATCTGGCGCCTCGTTAAGAGCCGTGTTGTAGTTCAGGAAGGCCTCGACTTCGGGGTGGTAATCCGTGGCAGTAATATCGGCATGGCGATGGTTCAGCACCATGCTGGGCAGGGCAATGCCGCAACCGATTTCCAGGATACGCTTGCCCGCAATGGTGTGTTCTGCCATAAGGTGAGCCAGTATCTGTGAGGATGCCCATACCACCCCGAACAGCGACCAGCTGGCGGAGTTGATGTGCAGGCGCTCCGCTACTCCGTCGTCATCCTGGAACTGCTGGTTATCGCGCAGGGTGCGCAGGTGAATGTCATGACTGCCGAAATCGTGGCTGTGGAAACGGAAACGCAGGTCTGGCATGGCCTAGCCTGGTGGATGGGGGAAGCCGATCAGGGTACGCGGATTGACCGCAAAGGGAAAGCCGATTCCCGTTAGCGCAGCTGGCTGTCCTTGCTGCCACGGCGATTGATGCCGGCATGGGGGGCTGTTGCATCACGGGCGGACTGGCACGCCACGCACAAACGCACGCCCGGCACGGCCTGGCGCCGGGCTTCCGGAATGGCGGCATCGCAGGCTTCGCAATGCGTCAGGCCGGGGCCCGAAGCCAGCTTGCTGCGCGCCAGCCTGACGGCGTCATCGACGCTCGCATCAATCTGATCCTGTACTGCTCCGTCCCGGGACCATCCGCCAGCCATCACGTTGTCTCCTCTACCGAAAAAGGCATTTTAACGGCAAGCCGTTGCCGACAACCATACCGTCTCAGGGCGCGCCAGGGCGACCGATTTAATCCAGTATCACAAAACAACACCCGGCAATTCGGCAAGACCTTCCGTCACAGGCACCTGTTCCGGAAGGGGAACAGGTGCCCAGAGGGATTCGGCTACCAGGCATTCCTGCGCGGCAAGCAGCAGTGCGAGCAGAAAAATGATGCTTTTCAGTATGGCAGGTCCCGGTGGGTTGCAGAAAAAAAATCGGACTTGCAAAAGAAAACCGGGATGACCGCATTCAAGATCACCCCGGTTCCCGGGACTGACTATGGCGAGGGCATGTTGCCCTGCGAATTATGAGTCCAGATCGAAACGATCCAGCGTCATGACCTTTGTCCAGGCTGCGATGAAGTCATCGACAAACTGCTGCTGCATGTCTTCCTGGGCATACAGCTCGGCGACTACGCGCAGTTCGGAGTTGGAGCCGAAGATCAGGTCAACCGGTGTACCGGTCCAGACGACCGCACCAGTGTCACGATCACGGGCTTCGTAAATGCCTGCCATATCCGACTGGGTCCAGTTGACAGACATGTCGACCAGGTTGACGAAGAAGTCATTGCTCAGCATGCCGGGGTTGTCGGTAAAGACACCGTGACTGGAGCCGTCGGCATTGGCACCCAGTACCCGCATACCACCGACCAGCAGTGTCATTTCCGGCACGGTCAGGTTCAGCATGTCGGCCTTGTCGACCAGGGCTACGGCAGGCGACAGGTGGCTATCCCTGCTGAAGTAGTTGCGGAAGCCGTCAGCCTTCGGCTCGAGTACCGCAAAGGATTCGACATCAGTCAGCTCCTGCGTGGTATCGGCACGACCTGGCACGAACGGTACCTCAACGTTATAACCGGCATCAGCAGCCGCTTTCTCGATGGCCGCGGCACCACCCAGCACGATCAGGTCAGCCAGGGAAATCTGGCGACGGCTGCGGTCGTTGAATTCGCTGCGGATGCCTTCCAACACGCCCAACACCTCACTGAGTTCAGCCGGATTGTTGGCGTCCCAGTCCTTCATCGGCGCCAGAGCGATACGGGCACCGTTGGCACCACCGCGCATGTCTGTGCCGCGGAAGCTGGAAGCGGACGCCCAGGCAGTCCTGACCAGCTGCGGCACGCTGAGGCCGGAATCCAGGATCTCACTTTTAAGACGCGCAATGTCGCGGTCATTGACCAGCGCATAATCCACTTCAGGAATCGGGTCCTGCCAGAGGAATTCCTCGCCCGGGACATCGCTGCCCAGGTAACGGGAAGTCGGGCCGAGGTCACGGTGAGTCAGCTTGAACCAGGCCTTGGCAAAGGCATCCTCAAACTCGGCCGGGTTGTTCAGCCAGCGTGTGGTGATTTCACGGAAGGCCGGATCCTCTTTCAGGGCCAGGTCCGTGGTGAACATGATCGGGGCGTGACGGACGCCTTCGCGATGCGCATCAGGGACGAGGTTGGCGCCTTCACCGTTGGCCGGAATCCACTGGGTGGCCCCGGACGGGCTCTTGGTCTGTACCCATTCGTAGCCGTACAGGTTCTGCAGGTAGTTGTGGGTCCACTGCGCCGGGCTCACGGTCCAGGCACCTTCCAGGCCACTGGTCACGGTATCGGCACCTTTACCCGTGCCACAGCTGCTGTTCCAGCCCATGCCCTGGGCTTCCAGCGGCGCGGCTTCCGGTTCCGGACCGACACAGTCGGCGGCCGGGCGGGCACCGTGGGCCTTGCCGAAGGTATGACCACCGGCAATCAGCGCCAGGGTTTCCTCGTCGGACATGGCCATGTTGCCAAAGGTCTGGCGGATGCGCTGGGCAGAGGCCAGCGGATCGGGATTGCCGCCCGGGCCTTCCGGATTGACGTAGATCAGGCCCATCTGGGTGGCACCCAGCGGACGCTGCAGGGCACCGTCACTGCCGTGGCGGTTGGAGGCCAGCCATTCGGCTTCCGGGCCCCAGTTAACGATTTCCGGCTCCCACTCATCGACACGACCACCGGCAAAACCGAGGGTGTCAAAACCCATGTCTTCCATGGCCACGGTACCAGCCAGGATCATCAGGTCGGCCCAGGAAATGTTGTTGCCGTATTTCTGCTTCACCGGCCACAGCAGGCGCCGGGCCTTGTCGAGGTTGGCGTTATCGGGCCAGCTGTTCAGCGGCGCAAAACGCTGCATGCCGCCATCGGCACCACCGCGGCCATCGCTTATGCGATAGGTACCGGCACTGTGCCAGGCCATGCGAATGAAGAAGGGACCATAGTGACCATAGTCGGCCGGCCACCAGTCCTGTGAAGTGGTCATGACCTCGACCAGGTCGGCCTTGACCACGTCCAGGTCCAGGCTGGAGAACGCCTCGGCGTAGTCAAAGTCCTGACCGAGCGGGTTGGATTCGGGGGAATGCTGGCGCAAGGGCTCAAGATCGAGCGCGTTGGGCCACCAGTACTCATTGTCCGGCGCACCCTGCTGGGCCTGTGCCGGCAGCGCTGACACGGCAGCAGAAACGCCGATTGCCAGAGCAGTCATGGATGGAATGATACGTTTTAGCATGTGGGGGACTCCTGATTGAAGACACCTTGGTGAATGTACCGTGCATGGTATGGACTGCTCTTCAAAAGGAAAAATCGATTGTAGCTATCAGATCGATAGATAAAACTTCTGGCTCCCGAACCCGGATTGTCACGGCCAGCCTGCTGCAGAAAACGCAAAAATCAGTGATATCAGTAAGTTAGAAAATGACCCTGGAATAAATCTTGCCGTTTTAACCGGGACATTCGAAACAGAAGTACCCCCGGAGGTGAGTGAATGCAGGGAGTCACTGAAATCACGACGCTTATCCAGGACTGGCCGTTGCCGGTGGCCATCACGCTGGTGGCCCTGAGTGCCTTGTTGTTGGTCAAAAGCCTCCTGCTGGTGCGCGCCAACCGCAAGGCCCCACACCAGGGCTTCCAGGTTTTCCTCAAGACGCTGGGCCTGCCCCTCACCCTGTGCATCCTGGTCGTCACCCTGTTCCTGTTCAGCACCCTGGTGCACAACTTCGGCCTGGACAGCGAGGGCTTGCAGGCCACCAACACCAACATTGCCAGGCTGCTGCTGATTGCCGCACTGGTGCTGTTTGTTGACCGTTTCACGGTCGGCCTGCTGGCCAGTTATTCGACCCGCTCCGAACTGCTGCGCAACAGTCACAGCGTGGCGCGCGGCATGGTGCATATCCTGGTGTTCGGTATTGGCCTGCTGGTGCTGCTGGGCACACTGGGCGTCTCGATCACCCCCATTGTGGCGTCTCTGGGGATCACCTCCCTGGCCGTCGCACTGGCTCTGCAGCCGACCCTGGAGAATTTCTTTTCCGGCCTCCAGCTGATCTTCGACAAACCGATACGGGTCGGGGATTACATTGAACTGGATTCCGGCGAGCAGGGCTTCGTGGAAAAAATCGGCCGGCGCTCCACGTGGATAAGGATGCTGCCCAACAACATGGTGATCATGCCCAACAGCAAGCTGTCCGACTCCAAGCTGATCAACTATTACGACCCGCAAAAGGAGCTGTCGGTACCGGTGGATGTCGGTGTGCACTCCGACTCCGATCTTGAGCACGTCGAACGCGTCACGCTGGAGGTGGCCCGGGAGACCCTGAAAAACCATGAGTGGGGCGTATCCGATTACGGCACATCGTGGTGTTTCACACCTTCGACTCATCCAGCATCAACTTCACCGTCATGCTGCGCGCCAAGGAATACTTCAACCGGTTCTGGGTGAAATCGGCTTTTATTAAGGCGCTCCACAAACGCTATGCCGAGGAAGGCATTCGCATCCCCTACCCCATTCGCGCCATCAACCTCGACCAGCAGAGAGTGGCCGGTGAAGCCGCCGGGGCGGACTTACCCTTCACGGTGGTACAGGTAACCAAGTAACTCTTGCCATTCACCCGGCGACCGGCATGCAGTTTCTTCTGGTTCGGGTCTCTGGAATAATCCCCTGAAACATAACCATAACCATAACCAGGGAAAAACCCATGTCAGTTCAAGCCACCCATCGTGCCGCCATCCTGGCCCTGTTCAGCCTCCTGCTGGCCGCCTGTTCAGAACAAGCCGGCACGCCAGCCAGCCCGGCGCCGGATACTGCTGCTGCGCCAACGCCGGCGCCGGCCCTGCAACCCTATGTCCCGGTCACCGGCGATCCCGATCATGAAGCCATGCTGCAAAGCGACGACCCGCAACTGGCCGCCAACAAACGCGCCGCCTATGACATGTGGCGCACCCTGGTGGATGCCCGGCAGATCGAAGCCTCCAGGCAGTACATCGACGAAGGCTATATTCAGCACAACCCGATTGCGGACACCGGCTGGGAAGGCCTGGAAAGCTACTTTCGCACCCTGGGTGAGCCCATCGAGATTCCAGACCGCATCCAGCGGCCGCTGGTCGCTATCCTGGCGGAAGGTGACCTGGTGGCTATGGCCTGGGTCGATGAACATGTTTACCCGGATTCCGGCGAGCCCTATACCACGACCATTTTCAATATGTACCGCTTCGAGAACGGCAAGATCGTCGAGCACTGGGATCACGGCTACCTTCCACCCGGCATGACCCCGAAGAATTACGTGCCCGTGACCACTCACCCCGACCACGCCGCGGCGCTGGCCAGTGATGACCCGCAGCTGGCCGCCAACAAGCGGCTGGTCTATGACATGTGGCGCACACTGCTCGATGCCCAGCAGGTCAGTACGGCGGGAGACTTTCTCGCCCCGGGCTACATCCAGCACAACCCGATGGCCAACACCGGACTGGACGGCTTTCTCGCCTTTTTTTCCGCCATTGCCCAACCGCGTCCCGTGGCTGACACAGTGCCCTCCATGATTCACATCGTGGCTGAGGGAGACAAGGTGGTGCTGGCCACGGAAACCGCCTACCTGGATGCCAGCGGTGAGCCCTATACCACCACCTGGTTTGACATGTGGACGATCCGGGACGGCCTGCTCCAGGAACACTGGGACACGGCCAGTTTCGATTTGCCGGCCAGCCCCTGACGCTGCGAAAGGAAGGCGCACCAATGCCGGTTTATATGGCAAGCTAACCTGATAAGATGCACGGCAAATTGCCGATCTGCGGAGATCACCATGAAAACACGCCTTACCCGATACTTTTTCGTCACCCTCCTGGCCATCCTGCTGCCGGGCCTGGCCCAGGCGGCATCGAAAGAAGAGATCGACGCCAACGTGGATGAAGCCCTGTCGAGCTTTTACGCGGAGTCCCAGGCCGGCAAGCGGCTGGCCGAACGGGCCGCAGGCATGCTGGTTTTTCCTCGCGTGGTAATAGCCGGTTTCGGCATCGGGGGAGAATATGGTGAAGGCGCCCTGATCGTTGGCGGCAGCAAGGTCGCGTACTACAACACGGCCGGTGCTTCCATCGGTTTCCAGCTCGGTGCCCAGGTGAAATCCCAGATCATCATGTTCATGACCGAGGATGCCCTGGATAAGTTTCGCAGCAGCGATGGCTGGGAAGCCGGTGTGGATGGCAGTGTGGCGCTGGTGGAATTCGGTACCGGCGGCGAAATATCCTCCAATTCCGCCCAGGCCCCGATCATTGGTTTCATCTTTTCCAACAAGGGTCTTATGTACAACCTGACCTTTGAAGGCTCAAAGATGACGAAGATCAATCGCTGATCACGTTTCCTGATCGTGGTGGTCATGGTGATGATGCCGGGCATCATCACTCACCGCTTCATTCCAGACCCCGCCATACAGACGCTCCCCGCAATCCGGACAGATACTGTGGGAAAACTGGATATCCGTGCGCTTGTGCATGTAGGTATCCACGGTTTCCCAGAAGCCGTCATCATCCCTGACCTTCCTGCAGCTTGAACAGATCGGGATGATGCTGCGCAAGGCAGTGATCTCATCCAGTGCCTTCTTCTGCTCTGCCAGCATCCGGACTTTCTGCTGTTTGCTGCTTTACACTCCCTGTAACAATTCCAGCATGGCGTTCTGGTAAGTGATAAAGGCGAAGAAAATAAACATCGACAGGGCCACGCAGCCAATCAGCAGCGTCATCCACGTGGAGGGTTGGCCAATGTGGAGGGTTGGCGAATGTAGACATTGGCATCAAAAGGGATGGTGACCAGGCCGGTGGTAATGGCAACCGCTGCTGTCAGGATACTACCCAGGCAGATGATGCCGTGAATCATGCCGGTCTGGGGCGAATAAAAAACACTGGCAATGAGAGAGCAGAGAATCAGCCACCAGATACCGGCACCGATCAGTCCATAAGAAAACAGCCCGGTTACCCCCACCATGTAAAAAATCGTCATGATAATGCCCACACGCAGGTTGAAGGAGAGCCGCTTGCGCATCAGCCAGCAGGCGACGAATGCGAGGATGATGAGGGAGTGTAGACTGTAGATCGGCATCCAGCCGGCAAAGCGAAAGCGCTGAATTGAGGCAACGCCGCCCAGCAGGGCGACCAGCAGCATGACGTTCCATATTTGGGTCAGAAAACTCAACAGCAGTTTTTCACGCTCCAGGAAAACGGCAGGCTCTGCCACGCCCGCGTCACCCTGGACAGCGGCAGCGGATGGAGGCGTCGTAGATGCGACCTCAACCGGATTTTCCTGGCCAGCAGCGCCTGGTGCTGCGGATACAGGTTGATGATGGGTTTCCATATGACAGCGTCCGTGTCTGGCAGGTCGCTTCGAGACTAATCCAGGGCCCGGATAAAAGTGCATAGTTGGCGATCGTAGCGCCTTGTCGAGGCATGAATATTCCGGGAAATACCCCGGGTACGGTTACCAAAAGAAAGGGTATACACGAGCAGCAGCTCGGCACTCGTGGCGGATGAACCTGGCTGGAACAAGGTTATCGCAGTCAGCGTATAATGACCGTTTTGCGGCAGCTACAGGTCGCCAAACCAGCAGTCACACGGAACCTCCATGATTGAACCCCTTCTCCTGAGTTGCGTACAGGTCACCACCTTGCGCGGAGACAATGTCCTGACCAATGCCAGCGGCTTTTTCTTTGAAAACGGCGAACGGCTTTTTCTAGTCACCAGTCGCCATGTGCTAATCGATGAACCCAGCAACCACAAACCCGATGGCATCAACATCGAGCTGCACACCAACGAAGACAACCTGGCCGAGTCCATCGGCTATGTCATTCCGTTATATTTCGAGGGCCAGCCGGTCTGGCGGCAGGGACAGGACCGTTCCGGTGACGTGGATGTGGCCGTGCTTGAGGTCTATCGCGACCAGTTGCCCAAGAGCGCGGCGTTCTGCGCTTTCACACCGGACAACATGCACGACTCCATTGAGCAGATCAGCATCGGTTCACGTTTGCTGATCGTTGGCTTTCCGCTGGGCTTTCATGACACGTTGCACCACCTGCCGGTAGCGCGCCAGGGCATCAATGCCTCCAGCTTCGGCCTGCGTTTCCAGGGCAATGGCTACTTTCTCACTGACGCCCGCACCCATCGTGGCATGAGCGGCGCGCCGGTCGTAATGCCGGCCCGCCGCGCAGACAAGAAAGCCGAGATTCCCTGGGTGTTGCTGGGCATCCATTCGGCCCGACTGGATGTCGGCACACGCGACCTGGAAATGGATGAAGCGCTGGGACTCAACTGCGCCTGGTTCGCCGACATCCTGCTGACACTGACGACACAGTAAATAAAAAGGGACGCTAACCGATAACGGATAGCGTCCCTTTTCCTGTCCTTTGCTTCAGGCTGCCCGGTCTTGTCCGGTCGTGATGACAGGCACGGCAGATATGGCTGTCAGACCAGACCGAAATCTGTACTGACACTGGCTGCCACTGCCACATCTGCCGTCACAGGAAGTGTCTGCATGACCGTTTCCTTGCGCGGCACTTGCATCATGACCACCAGACCAAACACGAAAATACCCACGACCAGACCCACAAACATCGCCAGATTTTTATTCATGATACCCCCTTATCAGTGATAGGAATTTCCAGCCTGTTATCAGAATTTTTTTAGGTGCATGGCTGGAAACCACTCCCCTGATATACTGAGAAAGCCTGGCAGTGTCAATGCGACAAGAGTGCTCAGGGCAACGGCAATCCCTGCATGATCGGCGGCAGTTCGCCTTTTGAGGCCGTATCCCAGTGCTCGATAACACGACCGTTTTCCAGGCGGAACATGTCGAACCAGGGCACCTTGTAGTTCACCCCGTTTTGCTCGCGATCGGTTTCCAGCACCTGCACCACGAGGTCACCCTCGGCAATCATGGCCACCAGCGGCGCTTCCAGCGTGGTGGAAATGGGAGTATCCGGGCGATTGCTGAAATAGGCCACGGCGCCGTCACGGCCGGTGGCAGCGTTGGGGTTGTGCTGGATGTAGATCGGGTCCATGAACAGATCGGCCAGCTCTTCACGGCCGCTTTCGGGAATGTGCCGCCACAGGTCAAACACCAGGCGCTTGGCCACGAACAGGTCCGGGTCATCGCTGTACAACTGGTCGAACTGGGCGGTGCCGGTGATGCCCAGGACCGGCCTGGCGGCATTGGCCCCGTAATTCGGCACGCGCTGGTCGGAGCGGAACAGCCAGGAATCCCAGTGTTCGGCGATGAGGCCGGCGTCGAGGCGAAACATTTCAAAGTGGGTGGAGGTGTAGGTCCCTGTCCCGTCCGCTTCCGGGTAATGGGTCACGGTCGCCATCACCACATAGGGCCCTTCGGCGACGAGGGTGACCAGGTCGGGAATCTCGGCCGGAATATCCTGCGGCGTGGTTCGGCTACTGATGTAGTCGGTAAAGGCCTGGCGGCCGCTGGGCAGCAGCGGGTTGTGTTCGACAAAATCCTCCGCCAGGTAACGGTCCATGGTGTCAGTACGTCCAGCCAGAATGACCGTGCGCCAGAAATCGTAAACCCGGCGCTTGTTGGTCGCCAGTTGCGGATCAGCCTGTTGCAGCAGGAAAGCCTGGTCGGGGTGGGCAGTCACGACCACAGGCTCACCTGCCACCAGGCGACTATGGGGCGGCGCTAGCGACTGGGCCTGCACCACGGTGGTAGCCAGGGACACGAAAAGAAGCAGGCAGGTCGACGGGATTCTCATGGCGATTTCCTCATGGTGC
>JBMTQX010000033.1:0-32969 GCA_049446715.1 Pseudohongiellaceae bacterium | reverse complement strand
GGTTGACAATATTTTTTTCCACGACAGCGCCATCCGGCAGGGGTCTGGTGGCGTAGTTTTCCACCTTGTACTTGGAGCCTGATTTACTCAGTTCTAGCAACTTGATGGAGCTGGAACTGATATCAATACCAAGCAAGGCATTGTTCTTCTTAGAAAATAAACTGAGCAACTTGTCACCCTAACATTACTCAAATCGTGTTGTGGTCCCGGCGCACCCCGCAGAATCGCGGGCACGGAGTTGCGGCATCTTAACGATTACTACCCACTTCAGATCGGCACGTTGTTTAATTAAACCATTGATTTCAATGAATTATCGTTTTTTTTACAAATTACATTAATTTTCTAGCTGGATCACAAATGCAACAAAGACTGGATCACATTTCCTAAAAGGCAGGGGAAAGGCATATTACACGGGTTTACATGGAAGAAAAGAGCGCCAATTCAAGGAATTTCCCCAAGATGCTGAAATCTGAAACGGCGTCACAGCACTCGGGGTAGCCGGGTGAAGCGGCAAGTTAAAAAGGTTTACAATGCTCTTTTTCGAGAGCTTTCCGGCAGTTTTGATGCCTTATCCCCAGCAATGAGCAAATTCAGGTATATCGGCTTCTTTATCTTCTGGTGCGGATTTACCGGCGCCCTGGGCATTGTCATGGTGGCTGCCAGTCTGTACCTGTACATTTCCCCGAAACTCCCGGATCGCGAGACCTATAGCAATCTGCGCCTGGAAAACCCCCTGCGCATCTATTCCGCAGACAACAAGCTTATCGCAGAATTCGGCAGTCGCCGCAGCACCCCCATCAAGTACGAAGACATTCCGCCGCTGGTCACCAATGCCCTGATCTCGACGGAGGACAAGCGTTTCTACCAGCACCGCGGTGTTGATCCGCTTGGCCTGGTGCGCTCGGTCGTCGGCATCTTCCTCGGCCGCGACTGGGGTGGCGGCAGTACCATCACAATGCAGGTGGCCAAGAACTTCTTTTTTGAAGGTGAAGCAGCGGAGACCCGCAAATTCAAGGAGATCCTGCTTGCCCTGAAGATGGAACGGGAGCTGACCAAGGAGGAAATCCTTGAGCTGTATATGAACAAGACTTTCTTTGGCATATCGGCCTATGGCATTGCCGCGGCGGCAGACCAGTACTATGACAAGGAAGTCAGTGAACTGACGCTGGCAGAAGCCGCCAGCATGATTGGCCTGCTGCCCCGTCCCAATGCCTATAATCCGCTGTCCTCGCGCAAGGAAGCACTTACTGTCCGCCGTCGGGTCCTGTCCCGCATGCTGGATCAGGGCATGATTTCCCGCAGTGACTATGACGTCGCCATCGAGGCACCGATAACCGCTTTCCGCCATGGCCGCCAGACCGAACTGAATGCGCCTTACATCGCCGAAATGGTGCGCCAGGAAATGGTCGACCGCTACGGCGACATGGCGCTCACTGATGGCTTTGAGGTGTATACCACGATCGACAGCCGCATGCAGGCGCTGGCGGTGCAGGCATTCCGCAATGGCCTGGAAAGCTATGATCGCCGCCATGGTTATCGCGGCCGCGAGAATCACCTGCGCCCGGCTGACGATGGCAGCACCGATCACTGGCTGAACGCCCTCCAGCGCACGCCCGTGATTGCCGGGCAGGAGCCGGCCTTCGTGGTGGCGGTCGGCGAACGTGACATCACCGCACTGCTGCGATCGGGAGAATCGGTTACTATCGACTGGGAAGGTATCCGCTGGGCCAAGCGTTTCATTACCACCAGAACCTGGGGCTCATCACCGCGTTCTGCCGGCGAAGTGGTCGAGCCGGGTGACCTGATCCGAGTCAGGAAATATGCCCAGGGCAACTGGATGCTGGGCCAGATTCCCGCTGTCAACGGCGGCCTGGTGGCGCTGGATCCCAACACGGGAGCCATCATGTCCCTGGTCGGCGGCTACGCCTTCAATGACAGAACCAACAACGGCCAGTTCAACCGCGTCACCCTGGCAGAGCGCCAGCCCGGTTCGAACTTCAAACCCTTCCTGTACTCGGCCGCCCTGGAAAACGGCTACACAGCAGCATCCCTGATCAATGATGCGCCCCTGGCCCGCAGCGATTACCGCCCGGAGAACTTCAGCCGCGAGTTCATGGGCCCGATCAGGCTGTCCTATGCCCTGACCAACTCCAAGAACTTGGTTTCACTGCGGCTCTACGATGCCCTGGGCTCCGACAAGGTCCTGTCCTATGTCTCCCGTTTCGGTTTCAAGACCGATGAGTTCCCACAGAATGACCTGACGGTTGCCATTGGCTCCCATGCTGTGCATCCCCTGGAAGTGGCCACCGGTTACGCGGTTTTTGCCAATGGCGGCTACAAGGTTGAGCCCTACCTGATTTCCCGGATCGACAACTTCAATGACGGCGAGATGTTCCGTGCCGAACCCTATACCGTCTGTGAAGCCTGCCAGGACATGAGTGGCATCGACTCCCTAATCGACAGCAACCAGGTTCCTGAAGTGCCTGCTGTAACGCCTGCGCCCCGGGTCATCGATGAACGGGCGGCCTACATCATGAACAGCATTCTGCGCTCGGTCATTACCAGCGGCAGCGGCCGGCCGGCCAACCGTGCCATGCCGGACCGGGAGGACATCCACGGCAAGACCGGCACCACCAATGACTCCAAGGACCTGTGGTTTTCCGGCTTTAACGGCAATCTAGTGACCACCGTCTATGTGGGCTATGACCAGCCGCAATCCCTGGGTGACAACACCGAACAGGCCGCCACCGTCGCCCTGCCGATCTGGATTGATTACATGAAGCCGGTACTGGAAGGCACGCCGCTGGCCAGCATGAAGCAGCCGGACGGTCTTGAATTCGTGCGCATCAACCGTGACACCGGCCTGCGCGCCCGCCCCAATGATCCTGACTCGTTTTTTGAAGTGTTCAGGACCGAGGATATTCCGGATTTTGGTCCCGAACAGGGTGCCGAATCAGCTACACGGCAGGAACGTCCCGTCTCCCCTTTCTGATTACTGGCCACCACTGTGGTCAGGTCATGGCAGATTAACGCCCACAAAAAAGGGCCGCCATGGCGACCCTTTTCGTGACGTTACTGTGAAAACGCTTACAGCTTGCGAGCGCCACCGAAACGGCGTTTGAAGCGGTCAACACGACCGCCGGAATCGACGATCTTCTGCTTGCCGGTGTAAAACGGATGACACTGAGAACATACGTCAACACGAATGTCCTCTTTCAGCGTGGAACGGGTCTGTATCGCGTTACCACAACCGCAGGTCACGGTAATGTCCTGATAATTGGGATGGATATCTGATTTCATTTCAATCTCTCCGAATATCGCTATCGGCCACTTTGTACTTTCTGTCTGTAGTTACTGAACTTTCTCTTACTTGATCAAGCCTGTCTTGCCTGCCTATCAGACGCTGGCCGACACCATACTCTGTCATTGATTACTGGGTATTGGGTGTCATGTTTTCCCGTTTTTCCCTGCCATATCAGGAATTCCGCGGAAAAAAGAGGGCGCATTCTATCAGAAAACCCGATCAGCACAAGGGATTCCGGACCGGCAGCCAGGCCGGGCAGCGGGGTCAGCCATGCCAGGCAAGCGGGGTTGGCCGGGGCTATTTCAGGTAGGAGCGGTGATTTTTCACCACTTCGTTGAAAATGGTCTGGAACAGGTCCAGGATGAATTCACTGTTCAGGTTTCTGGCTTCAGACAGGTTGCGCAGGCGATGGAGCTTCTGCTGCTCACGGGTCGGGTCCACGGATTCCAGTTTGCTTCGGGCCTTGAGTTCACCCACCTTGGCGGTGACGCCAAAACGCTGTGCCAGCAGATCCAGTATCTCTTCGTCGATACGGTCAATCTCGGTTCGCAGTGCGAGCAGTTCATCGGGCACTTGTTGGCTTGGCATGGTGTTACTCAACTCCACAGGCAATTCAAAACCCGGAAAGTATAAACCAAGCATCAGGCAATCGCCTCTTCCGCAAGGCCGCCGCCTCGAACCTAAATGGCACACGATCATTTTGCTATAGTCGGCTTTTGCTATAGTCTGCCTGCCCGAACCCCCGGTACCCCATACATGCCTGTCGCCTACATGCCTGCCTCCTGATGAACGTTGCACTGAATCTTTTACTGCCGCTACTGGCAACCCGCGGTACGTGCCGGTTCACGCTGGTAACCGTCGCGCACCGTGTCAGGGGCATTCGGTGAGCGCCATTCAATATATACAGGTGGCGGTGCCATCTCCCTTGCGCCAGACCTTTGACTACACCCTGCCAAAAGGGTGTGACGCCAGCATGGTGCAACCCGGCACCCGCGTCCGCGTCCCCTTCGGCAATCGTCATCTCACCGGCATTGTGGTCGGGCTGAGCGCAACAACCGATTTCCCCCGGCAGCGGATCAAGGCAGCCAGTGCCATACTGGACCCGGCGCCCCTGCTGGCCAGCGACCTGGTCGATCTGTACCGCTGGTCAGCCGACTATTACCAGTACCCCCTGGGGCAGGTCCTGCAAACCTCGCTGCCCGCCCACATTCGCAAGGGCCAGCCAGCCGAGGAAAAACAGTCCCGCGCCTACCGACTGACAGCGGCCGGCAGGGATCTGGGTCTGGCTACGCTGAGTCGCGCGCCACGACAGCGCGAAGTGATCGAATTACTGCTGGCGAGCACGACACTGACTGCCACGCAACTCAATGCCGCTTTTGACAATCCGGTGTCCGCCATCGTGAAAACCCTGCTCGACAAGGGGTACATCGAAACCTGTCAGCCCGAGGCAGAGACACCGGCAACAAACGCCCCGCTCTATGGTGAGGATGGCCCGCTAGCACTCAATAGCGAACAGGATACTGCACTGGCCAGCATTCGTGCAGGACAGGACAGGTTTGCGGCATACCTGTTGGAAGGCGTCACCGGCAGCGGCAAAACGGAAATTTACCTGCAGGCCATAGCCGACATGCTGGCACAGGACCGGCAGGTGCTGGTAATGGTCCCCGAAATCAGCCTGACCCCGCAGACCGTGCGCCGGTTTGCCCGACGCTTCAATCGCGAGATTGCCGTGTTTCATTCCGGACTGGGCGACAGTGAGCGCCTTACCGCCTGGCTGCGGGCCCGCAATGGCAAGGCTGACATCATTATCGGCACCCGATCTGCCATCTTCACACCGCTGGCCCGCCCCGGTCTCATCATCGTCGACGAGGAACACGATCCCTCCTACAAGCAACAGGACGGTTTTCGTTATTCCGGCAGGGACCTGGCCATCTACCGCGCCAGGCAACTGGACATTCCGGTTGTGCTGGGCTCGGCCACTCCGAGTCTGGAAAGTCTCAACAATGCCCTGGTCGGGCGATACAACTACCTGCAGCTCACCCAGCGCGCGGGCGCTGCCAACCAACCGACCTTCCGGCTGCTGGATTTGAAAGGCCAGACCCTGACCGACGGTTTTGCCGACGCGCTGATACAGATCATCCGCTCACATCTGCAGCAGCAGAACCAGGTCCTGGTATTCCTTAATCGCCGCGGCTTTGCCCCTATCCAGCTGTGCCGGGCCTGTGGCTGGATCGCCACCTGTAAACGCTGCGACACCAGCTATACCCTGCACCGCCAGCCGCCGGCGCTGATCTGCCACCATTGCGAGTCATCGCGGCCGGTGCCCACGCACTGTCCTGAATGCCAGGGCCAGGAACTGGCCGTTATGGGTATGGGGACGGAAAAAACCGAAGAGACCCTGCAGGAGCAGTTCCCGGATTTCCCGGTGTACCGGATCGATCGTGATTCCACCCGCAGCCGGGAACGCATGCAAACAGTCTTCGACAAGGTCGACAGCGGCGCCCCCTGCCTGCTGGTAGGTACCCAGATGCTGGCCAAGGGACACCACTTTCCCAACGTCACCCTGGTGGCAGTCATAGATGCCGATGCCGGGTTGTTCAGTGCCGACTTCCGGGGCCAGGAACACATGGGGCAACTGCTGACCCAGGTCGCCGGACGCGCCGGACGCGGGGACAAAGCCGGCGAGGTCGTCATCCAGACCTTCAACAGCACGCACCCTACCCTGCAGGCACTGGTCACGTCAGGCTACAGTCCCTTTGCCCGTCAACTGCTGGATGAACGCCGCCTGGGCAAACTGCCCCCTTTTACCCATATGGCCCTGGTGCGTGCAGAAGCTGCCACGCGGACACTACCGGCAGAGTTTCTGGCCGAGATCCGGCGGATCGCAGAAGCAAGCCCCGCCGGCGCCAGGCTGCTGGGACCGATGCCATCTCCCATGGAAAAGCGTGGCGGCCTGTTTCGCCTGCAGCTCCTGGTCGAGGCCGACAAGCGCGCCGTCGTCCAGCACTGTGTCGCCACCCTGATCAAAACTATGGAAGTCCATCCGCATGCCCGCAAGGTACGCTGGTCGGTAGACATCGACCCGGTGGATTTCACCTGACAACATCCCGGACCCGTGCTTTTGCCGATTGCTGAATTCAGCGATAATGACCGGCACCACGCTGTCTCAACCGCACGATTGCTAGAAGGCTCGATAACAACCCCATGGCCCAGGATTTCGCCAAATCGCGCAGCAAAGTCAAACCCGCCCGGAAACAGCCGGCGCGCGCGGCAACCCGCCACGAATCTCAGAGCAGCAGTCACTGGAGCTGGTTTTTCTCCGGCCTGTTCAGCGGCCTGCTTTTATGCGTGGTTGGCTATTTCGGTCTCCAGCAGACGAACACCGGCACGCCGCTGGTCAGTGAACCAGTCAGCCCTAACACCGAAGCGGCTGGCAATGACAGTCCGGACCTGCAGTTTTACGAGTACCTGCCCCGGGCCGAAGTGGCTGTAAACGTGGTGCCCGTGGAAGTAGCCAACCCGACCCTGGAAGAGAGCAACCCCGCCTCCTACCTGCTGCAGGCAGCATCCTTTCAGGACCCCAACGATGCCGAAGCCCTGCGCGCCAAGCTGATTCTGCTCAACCTGCAGACACGCATTGTGCCGACCCCCATCTCCGGGCGCACCTGGTACCGGGTTCAGGCCGGTCCGTTCACCGGCCGTGCCGCTGTCCAGGCTGCCGAAAACACCCTGATCGAAAACAATATCGACCCGATTCGCCTGCGGGTCGCCGAGCAGTAACCCCGGCGCTTGATTTTCTGGACCGCGCCCCCATTTACGCCCATTAGCTACGCACACTCACCAACATTTCCCAGGAGCCCCCATGGACCAGTACAGAGGCACCACGATACTTTCCGTGCGTCGCGGCAACCAGGTAGTTGTCGGCGGTGATGGCCAGGTCAGCCAGGGCAATACTGTCATGAAGGGCAATGCCCGCAAGGTCCGGCGCCTCTACAACAACCAGGTGCTGGCCGGCTTCGCCGGGGGCACAGCAGATGCCTTTACCCTGTTCGAGCGCTTTGAGGAGCAGCTGGAAAAACACTCCGGCAAGCTGACCCGCGCGGCGGTGGAACTGGCCAAGCTCTGGCGCACCGAGCGCGCGCTGCGCCGGCTGGAAGCCCTGCTAGTGGTGGCCGACAGGGAGAATTCCCTCATCATCACCGGTAATGGCGATGTCATCGAACCCGAAGACAGCCTCATGGCCATCGGCTCCGGTGGCGCCTTTGCCCAGTCGGCCGCCCGTGCCCTGCTGGACAACACCGAGATGGACGCGCGCAGCATTGTCGAAAAAAGTCTGAACATTGCCGCCAGCATCTGCGTATACACCAACCACAATCTCACCATCGAAACCCTCGACATCTGATCCCGACCTTTCTCTATGACTGAATTCACGCCAAAAGAAATCGCGGCCGAACTGGACAAGCACATCATCGGCCAGCATGACGCCAAACGCGCGGTGGCTATTGCCCTGCGCAACCGCTGGCGTCGCATGCAGCTGTCGGAAGCGCTGCGCCAGGAAGTCTCCCCAAAGAACATCCTCATGATCGGCCCGACGGGGGTCGGTAAAACCGAGATTGCCCGCCGGCTGGCGAAACTGGCCGGCTCACCCTTCATCAAGGTTGAAGCCACCAAGTTCACCGAAGTGGGTTATGTCGGCCGTGATGTGGAATCCATCATTCGCGACCTAGTCGACGCTGCGGTAAAAATGCTGCGCGAAGAGCAGTTGCAGAAAGTGGCTAATCAGGCCGCCAATGGCGCTGAAGACCAGGTACTGGATATACTCCTGCCGGGCTCTTCCAATGAAGATGACGACTCGGGTTCACGTCAGGTCTTTCGCAAGAAACTGCGAGAAGGCGATCTCGATGACAAGGAAATCGACATCAAGGTCTCCGACAAGGTCGGTGTGGAGATCATGGCCCCACCCGGCATGGAAGACATGAGCAGCCAGCTCTCGAGCATGTTTTCCAACCTCGGTGGCGGTCGCAAGAAAACGCGCCGCGTCACGGTCAAATCGGCCCTGAAACTGCTGCAGGATGAAGAAGCCGCCAAGCTGGTCAACGAGGACGAGTTGAAATCCCGTGCCATCGACATCACAGAACAAACCGCCATTGTCTTCATCGACGAGATCGACAAGGTCGCCACCAAGAATGAACACCAGGGTGGCAGCGTGTCGCGCGAAGGTGTGCAGCGTGATCTGTTGCCACTGATCGAAGGCTCCACGGTCACCACGAAGTACGGATCGGTGAAAACCGATCACATCCTGTTCATTGCTTCTGGAGCATTCCATCTGTCCAAACCTTCCGACCTCATACCGGAACTGCAGGGTCGCCTGCCCATCCGGGTTGAACTCGACGCCCTGTCGGCGGGCGACTTCGAGCGCATCCTCCTCGAACCCGATGCCTCGCTGTGCAAGCAGTATGTTGCCCTGATGAAAACCGAGGGCATCGACCTGGATTTCACGGAAGACGGCATCAAGCGTATTTCGGAAATTGCCTGGGAAGTCAACGAACGCACCGAGAATATCGGTGCCCGCCGTTTGCACACGGTGATGGAGCGCCTGCTGGAAGAAACGTCTTTTAATGCCCGTGATCTGGCCGAGAGTGGACATGGCAAGGTGGTCATCGATGCCGCTTTTGTTGAGGCCAACCTCGGCGATCTGGCTACCAACGAAGACCTGAGCCGATTCATACTTTGATGACTGCCTGAATGACTCCGACCGATATCAAACTGCATCGCAAATCCGGCATCCTGGAACTGAAATATGCAGATGGCGGCATCTATTCCCTGCCAGCAGAATTCCTGCGCGTCTATTCACCGTCCGCTGAAGTGCGCGGGCACGGTCCCGGTCAGGAAGTGCTGCAGACCGGCAAGATCGATGTGAAGATCGACAATATCGAAGCCGTCGGCAACTATGCTGTGCGCCTGCATTTCAGCGACGACCACAATACCGGCATTTTCAGCTGGGAGTACCTGCGCGAACTCTGTATCAACCAGGCCAGCCTGTGGGACGACTACCTGCTGCGGCTGAAAAAAGCCGGTGCCCGCCGCGAACGGCTGCAGAAGGGCGTACAGATCGTCAACATCATGCCCCTGAACGATTCCTGATCGCAACCCTGCGAAGACGTAGGCTGGCATGGGACCAAGGGTCCGTTTGCCGGCAAACGGTTGCATCATGCCCGGTTTATATAGGCAAACGGCGCAAAGCGCCTATGTCGACCTACAACACTAACCTGCACCAGCGAACATTACCCAACCAAGGTTGTCGTGCAGTACAATTACGGCCCTATGACAGATTCAGCCAACGACAAAACCACCCATTTCGGCTACCGCGAAGTCCCTGTCGAGGACAAGGCCAGCCTGGTCGGCCAGGTATTTCATTCGGTCGCCGGCAAGTACGACCTGATGAATGACGTCATGTCGCTGGGCACCCATCGCCTGATCAAGCGTTTCACCGTGGAACTCAGCGCCCTGCGTCCCGGCATGTCCGTGCTCGATCTGGCCGGTGGCACAGGCGACTTCAGCCTGCTGTTCTCACCGCTGGTCGGCAAGGATGGCCACGTGGTGCTGGCGGACATCAACGAATCCATGGTGCGGGTGGGCCGCGACCGCATCATCGACAAGGGCCGGACCGGCAATATCAGTTATGCCCTGGCCAATGCCGAATGCCTGCCATTCAATGACAACAGTTTTGACTGCATCTGTATTGCCTATGGTCTGCGCAATGTCACCAACAAGGAAGCCGCGCTGGCCTCCATGTTCGCCAAGACCCGTCCCGGAGGCCGCGTACTCATTCTCGAATTTTCCAAACCGGTCAATCCGCTGCTGGGCAAGGCCTATGACACCTATTCCGTCCTGTGGCCCAAAGCCGGCCAGCTGATTACCGGTGACGGGGACAGCTACCAGTACCTCGTGGAATCCATCCGAATGCATCCAGACCAGGACACCCTCAAGCAAATGATGATTGATGCCGGTTTCAGCAATTGTGAATACCGCAATGTCATGGGGGGCATCTGCGCGATTCATATTGGCCACAAGGCCACCGCCTGAAGCGATGAGTGCCAGCCTGCTTCAGACCGCGATTCTGTCCGGCCTTGAGGGCTTCCTCAACCAGGTCATCACCCTAGACCCGGCGGCAGCCAGCAAACTGGCGCCGCTGACCGGCAGGATTCTGTGCGTGCGTTGCGAATTGCCGGCAATAACCATGAATGTACTGGTCGATGCTGACCGCCTGGTCCTGATGGGTGGCGACAACCTCGATGCGGATGCCACCGTTAGTGGCAAGGGCACAGCGTTGGCGCGCCTTTTGTTGTCTGGCGATACCGCCAACCTGCGCGATGCCGGTGTCAGCATTACCGGCGATACCGCTTTCCTGTCTGCCCTGCAGGGCATCCTGAAACAGCTCGATGTCGACTGGGAATACCCACTGAGCAAAGTGCTTGGCGATATCCCGACCCAGACTGTCAGCGATGCGGCAGCCGGCACCCGTCATTTTATGCGTCAAGGTTCAGCCAACCTGCGAGACGATATCGACGCCTGGCTGCACGAAGAGAAAAAACTGCTTCCCGACAGCGTCGAGCTTGACGCGTTTTACCAGGCCATTGATACCCTGCGCCTGCGGGCTGACCGCCTCGAGGCACGGATCAATCGCTTCACCATGCAACCCCGCTGACCTGAAAAGGTAAATCGCTACCATGACGTTTGGCCTACTCCCGGGCACCCTGTTTCGGTGTCTGCTGCCTGCCGGCTTACTGTGCTTGCTGTCTGCACCGGCCTTCAGCTACGAAAACGATGCCGTGACCGTGATGTCGGCGCGCCTGAATCACAATTTCAGTAATGACACCTTCGCCAGCGTCACACTGAATTCGCGCTGGATGGATCTGCTGTCCGAAACCGAGCGCTTCATCGGCGAAATCCGGGTTGGTAAAAATATCGGCAGCCACCAGTTATCAGCCGCCTACAACCAGCACTTCCAACGCCGCTTTCTCAATGGCCGGGAGCACCGCCTGTGGCAGCAGTACCGTTACCAGCATCCGCTGGCGACCTCGAACCTGGATTTCAGGGCACGGGTGGAAGAACGCTACTTCACGGCATCGAACAAAGCCGGTGCCCGCACCCGCCTGGTGATGTACTGGAACCGGCCGCTCGCCAATGGCGATTTGTTCCGGCTGGGCAATGAGCTGGTGGTGAATTTCAACAATTACGGCAACCTGGTCAGGCGCGGCTTCAGCCAGGATCGCCTGCTCGCCGGATACCGGCATGCCTTTGCCAACGGCAACCGCATGGATATCAATTACCAGTATCGCTACATCCATCGCCCGGCACTGGAAAATATCATCCAGCACCAGCTGCAGATGCTGCTGACATTCAACCTGTAATCCAGCTGGCGGGCATTATTCCAGGCTGCGATAAATCCTCTGCTCGAATCCTTGCAGCACCTCAACGGCAGTAGCGTCATAAAACGGCAAGTATTGCATCATCAACACAGCGCCGATGCCATTGACAGGGTCGATCCAGAATTCGGTGTTGTAAATTCCGGCCCAGGCCATGCTGCCGGGCGCGCGCATAGACGGTAACTGCTGGCCGGTTACCTGGAAGCCGAGGCCGAAGGTGTCCACCCCTGCTCCCAATGGAAACGGTTCGCTGATCAGTCTGCTGGTGGTCGGCATGAGACGCACGCGAACATCGCCCATATGGGTATCACTGCCCATGTCAGAAACAGTGGCTGCAGACACCAGCCGTTCACCCTGGGCCGTCATACCCGCATTGAGAAACAGGCGGATGAATTTGCTGTAGTCATCTGCCGTGGAGGCCAGCCCGCCATCGCCGTGGTGGGGTGAGCTGATCACCCCTGCCCGATTGGGCTGCTCGATGAGCGCCGTGCCATCAGTCCTGTGCACAGTCACTGTTCGGGCATTTTTGCTGGCCGGAATATCGTAGTCCGTATCATGCATACCCAGCGGATTCAGGATACGTGACTGCATGAAGGCAAACAGTGCCTGCCCCGTTACCGCTTCCACCAGGTGACCCAGCACACGGGTGCTTTGCCCGTAGGTCCACTGTGCGCCCGGGTCATGCAACAGCGGCAGGTCGGTCGCTGTCTGCTGCGGGTCTAGACTCAGGGCTTTTGCCAGCTCGGGGCTGTCGAAGGTATAGCCCAGGCCGGACGTATGGGTGAGCAGGTGGCGTAGCGTTATGCTGCGCGCCGCCGGCCGCGAGGCATATTCGCCAGTCTCGACATCGAAACGGGTAAACACCTCCCGATCGGCAAGGTCCGGCAGATAGGTCTCGATGGGCGCATCCAGATCCACCAGCCCTTCCTCCACCAGCATCATCACCGCCAGTGAGGTCACCGGCTTGGTCATGGAGGCAATCCGGAAAATGGCATCCCGGGTCATGGCCTTGGCGTTGGCGCTGTCCATCAGGCCAAAGGCACTGTGATAGATCACTCCGTCGGCATTGGTGACCAGGGCAACGACTCCCGGAATACGGGTATCACTGACCGCGGCACTGAGAAATTGATCCAGTTCGTAACGGCCTGACTTGGACAGTGTTTGCGCCGAAACGCAGTTGGCAGCCAACAGCAGCAGGACCGGTAAAAAACGCAGTTTCATGGTAATCCCCCCCGGGAAATCATTTCCGGCAAAGCCGTTACCGGTTGCAAAAATTATGGTACACAACCATTCAAAATGCACGAAGCTCATTGATTTTACTGGTATTCTGATTAGTGCTATTGTGGCCGCCCCTACCGAACCACGAGCACGTTTTCGTTGAACAGACTCATGCGACTTCTGAAAATCTACCGGGTAGCGAACCGCTATCGCCTGGGAGATCTGTTTGGCCATTTTCACCAGGCCCGGTTGCTGTCACTCGTGCTTTCGATGCCACTGCCACCGGCTGACAACCTGTCATCCCTGAACCGTGGCCAGCGGTTACGCCTGGTACTGGAAGAGCTCGGTCCCATTTTCATCAAGTTCGGCCAGCTCCTTTCAACACGTCGCGACATGGTGCCTGAAGACATCGCTGATGAACTGGCCTCACTGCAGGACAACGTCCCTCCCTTTGGTGAAGAAGCTGCCAGGACGCTGATTGAAAACGCCCTTGGCGACAGCATCGACAACCTGTTTGCTACCTTCAGCATGACGCCCCTGGCATCGGCTTCCGTGGCCCAGGTCCACACGGCCACCCTGCCGGGCGGTGAGGAAGTCGTGGTCAAGGTGGTGCGCCCCGGCATCGAAAAAATCATTGCCCAGGACATTGCCCTGCTCAAGGGTGTCGCCGAATTCGTTGAACACAATATCGACCAGGGCAAGCGCCTGCGCGCGGTGGAAGTTGTACAGGACTATGAGTACATCATTCATGATGAACTCAACCTCATGTCAGAGGGGGCAAACGCCACCCAACTGGCGCGCAACTTTGAAAACTCGGAACTGCTGTATGTGCCGAAAGTGTACTGGGACTATACCCGCAACAACGTCCTGGTCATGGAGCGCATCTATGGCATTCCGGTCAGCCGTGTAGCGGAGTTGCAGGCGGCGGGTATCGACCTGAAAATCCTGGCCGAACGCGGTGTCGAGATTTTCTTTACCCAGGTCTTCCATCACAGCTTTTTCCACGCCGACATGCATCCCGGCAATGTCTATGTGTCCTCGGAGCATCCGGAGCGCCCGCAATACATTGCCCTGGACTGCGCCATCATCGGCACGCTGAGTCGCGATGACCAGTACTACCTGGCAAAAAACCTGCTGGCCATTTTCAAGCGCGATTATCGCCGTGTAGCCGAACTCCACGTGGAATGCGGCTGGGTACCGCCGGATACGCCGGTGAATGCCTTCGAAGCCACCATGCGCAGTGTGTGCGAACCGATTTTTGAAAAACCGCTGAAGGACATCTCCTTCGGCATGTTGCTGCTGCAACTGTTCCAGACCGCCAGCCGCTTCAACATGGAAGTCCAGCCTTCGCTGGTCCTCTTACAGAAAACCCTCCTCAATATCGAAGGCCTGGGCAAGCAGCTCTACCCGGAACTCGATCTGTGGGACAACGCCCTGCCATTCCTGGAACGCTGGCAACGGGAGCGCCTGTCACCGATAGCCAACCTGAAGAAAATCGGCGAGAAAGTGCCTGAGTGGCTGGAACAGCTGCCGGAGATTCCGGAACTGCTGTATGACGCCATGCAGGAAATCAAGAATGCGCGCCGATATCGCGAGCACCAGCAGCAGGAACAGGCTGCCAGGATGGCCAAAAGGCGCCGCGCCAGGTCTCGCCGTTTGACCCTGTTTGGCATTGCCGCCCTTGCTGTATCCGCCCTGGCCATGTTACCAAGCATGGCCGATACCATGGCCACCATACCGCCTGCCGCCCTGATTCTGGCCACCGCCGGTCTGGCCCTGCTGGCGCTGCGCCGCTGAGCACCAAATGCCACGGTTGCACTGCACCAGTGTCATGGTATTTGCACAGGTTGAATTCTGACCCCTCACCCCAAAATAGAGTATTCTTGGCCCTCAAAAGCCGATAAAGACAGACAGCAGGTGACAACAGCAGTCATGAGCAGCGACTGGCTCGATCAGATCAAGTGGAACAGTGACGGCCTGGTCCCTGCCATCGCGCAGGACTGGCAAAGCGGACGTGTGCTGATGCAGGCCTGGGTCAATCGTGACGCCCTGGCACTGACCGTCAGCGAGAGTCGCGCCGTGTACTGGTCTCGGTCACGACAGAAGTTGTGGCGCAAGGGTGAGGACTCCGGCCACGTGCAGGTATTGCATGGCGTCTATCTCGACTGTGACAAGGACTGCCTGATTTACCAGGTGGAACAACTGGGGGGCATTGCCTGCCACACTGGCCGCGAAAGCTGCTATTACCTGAAACTGGAAGATGACCAATGGGTGGAAAACGAACCGGTCCTGAAAAGCCCGGATGACATTTACGGTTAACGTTAACCGCCACTTCATATTACAGACAAACATGAACAATACACTGCAGAAACTGGCCGCGATCATCGAGTCGCGCAAGTCCGCCGACCCCGAGTCTTCCTATGTGGCGCAGTTACACCACAAGGGCCTGGAAAAAATCCTCGCCAAGGTGGCGGAAGAGGCGGAAGAGACCATCGAGGCCGCCAGAGAAGCCGAGGCCGGACAAGGCACGGAGCACCTGGTGTATGAAACGGCTGACCTGTGGTTTCACACCCTGGTCATGCTGTCCAGCCAGGGGATCGGACCAGATGCCGTGCTGGATGAACTGGCCCGCCGCTTTGGCGTCAGCGGCCTAGCAGAAAAGGCCTCAAGGGGCAGCAAGATTTAACGAAAGGACACAAAACGCAAGCACTGGCGGGCTGATTTAATTGCTCCCCCGGCAACTGACAACACTGATACAATGGCCACCCTGTCAGAAGGCAGCGTGGCGAAAGCGCAGCGAAGCGTCTTACCCTCTGCATCAGGCAACTCACAGTTTATAGGAGGTTATCATGGGACTTGGCGGTATTAGCATGTGGCAACTGCTCATCATCCTGTTGATCGTAGTGATGGTGTTCGGCACCAAGAAACTGAAGAACATCGGTTCGGATCTGGGCGGCGCCCTCAAGGGTTTTAAAAACGCCATAAAGGAAGAAGACGACAAGGCGGACAAGGACCAGGCCCGAATCGAAGACGACAACGACACCTTTGACGTAAAAGCGGAAAAGGTCGATGAATCTGCTGAAGAAAAACAGGCCTGATTAGGGCTGACCGGACTGATGGCAGTCGGGCCCCGCTGACAGCGGCATATCAATGTTTGACCCCAGTTTTTTTGAACTCATCGTCATCTGCGTGGTAGCGCTAGTCGTGCTCGGCCCGGACAAACTGCCCGGCGCCATCAAGACCCTCGGCCTGTGGATCGGTCGCCTGCGTCGCAGCTTCAACAACATCAAGCGCGAGATCGAACAGGAAGTCGGTGCTGATGAAATTCGTCGCCAGTTGCGCAACGAAGCCATCATGGAAAAATTCAACAGCACCAAGAACCAGGTGACCCAGTCGATTGAGTCCGTGAAAAAAGAAGCGGAATCGGTCAAAAATGATCTCAACCTGAAAAAACAGCTTTCCGAATTCGGCACTGACGGTTCGGTGCAGGCCGATGCCGGTGACAAATCCACAACCAGCGCTGATGAATCAGATGTTTTCGATCCGGTGGAGAAGCTGGCAACAAACGACCCTGCCGCGCGAGTCATTCCAGACACCAACGACTCTGCCCATGATGCCGGCGCTGATAGCAGCACTGCCAGCAAGGCGAGTCCAGGCGAAAACGCTGCAGTCACTGATACGCCAAAAGACAAGTCGGGCAGCTGAGTGCGCGACAACACCACACTGACGCAGTAATGGCCGATACCAATCAACAGGAACAGGATACAGAGGCAACGGAACAACCGTTGATCTCCCATCTCGTAGAACTGCGCGACCGCCTGTTGCGCTGTCTGCTGGTGGTACTGGTGCTGTTCCTGTGTATTTTTCCCTTCGGCAATGACCTCTATATCATCATTTCGCAGCCGCTGCTGAATGTGATGCCGGAAGGCTCCAACATGATCGCGACCTCACCGACCTCGCCGTTCATGATCCCGTTCAAGACCTCCATGTATGCTGCGCTGTTTCTGGGCGTACCCTTTATCCTTCATCAGGCCTGGGCTTTCATTTCCCCTGGCCTGTACAAGAATGAAATCAAGGTCACCCTGCCGATTCTCGTCTCCAGCGTCGTGCTGTTCTACGCCGGTATCGCCTTTGCCTATTTTCTGGTGTTCAACTTTGTCTTTGCCTTCTTCGTAAACAGCGCACCGGAAACCGTGGCCGTCATGACGGACATTACCCAGTACCTGGATTTTGTCCTGGCCCTGTTTCTCGTGTTCGGCCTGGTTTTCGAGATTCCCATTGCCACTTTGCTGCTGATTTTTTCCGGTGTTACGACGCCAAAAAAACTCAGCGAAAAGCGGCCCTACATCATCATCGGCTGTTTCGTAGCGGGCATGTTCCTGACGCCCCAGGATCCGCTGTCACAATCCTTCGTCGCCATCCCCATGTGGCTGCTGTTTGAACTCGGTGTATTTGCCGGGCGTTACCTGCACGATTCAGAAGACGACGACACGGACGCAGAAACAGAATCTGCAGAGACGTAAGACTGGAAACCGGCATAGGCAGCAGGCCGGGATAGCCCACAACGCCATGATCTCACCGTAAACCAGCCAATCCATCAGCCGGGCTGTTCGCCCTTTCCTCCTTTCCTCCTTTCCTCCTTTCCTCCCTTTCTCCTTTTATCGTCCCTGACCCCACCTTCATCGTTCTAACTTTTTAACAAAAAAGTCACCGGCCCATCATTGGTCAGGCTGACCTGCATGTCTGCCGCAAATTCTCCGGTTCCTACCTTTTCATGTGATGCCCTTGCCTGCCGAACAAAATAGTCATACAGCTGTTGGGCTTCTGCGGGTGGTTTGGCGCGGGAGAAACTGGGGCGCAGGCCGCGGCCGGTTTCGGCGGCAAGGGTGAACTGGGAAACGACGAGCAGGCCACCGTTGATGTCCGTGAGACTCAGGTTCATTTTGTCATTGGCATCGCCAAAGACGCGATAGGCCAGCACTTTCTGGAGGAGTTTGTCGGCTTGAGCTTCGGTATCGTCTTTTTCCACACCGAGCAGCACTAGCAGGCCCTGGCCAATTTCGCCGGCTACACGGCCTTCGATCTCGACTCTGGCTGATGTCACACGTTGGATTAAGGCAAGCATGATTGGTGCAATTCTCCCTTGGATGGAAAAATTTGTAGGCTGGAAACGGCCCAACGGGCCGTCATGCGGCTTTTATCTGACAGCCCAAAAAGTATCTGACCCTATGCCGGATGACGGGCTTTGCCCTCTTCCGGCCTACACCATACCAGGACTGCTTATCAGGCCCCGCGCAGTTCACTGCCGCGGCTGCGGCGCTTGCGCTCGTTTTCGGTCAGGTACTGTTTACGCAGGCGAATATGATGCGGGGTGATTTCGACCAGCTCATCACTTTCGATGAATTCCATGGCCTGCTCAAGGCTGTGTTTGATGGGCGGGGTCAGCAGGATATTTTCATCACTGCCTGAAGCGCGCACGTTGGTCAGCTGCTTGGCCTTGGTCGGGTTCACGACAAGGTCATTTTCACGGCTGTGCAGTCCGACGATCATGCCTTCATACACTTCGCTGTTGGGATCGATGAACAGACGACCGCGATCCTGCAGGTTGTACAGCGCATAGCCGAGGGACTTGCCCTTGACCATGGAGACCAGCACACCATTGTTGCGACTGGCAATATCCCCTTTCTTCACCGGACCGAAATGGTCGAACACGTGAGTGATGATGCCTGACCCTGACGTCAGCCCCATGAACAGGGTACGAAAGCCGATCAAGCCTCTGGTCGGAATGATGAAGGTGATACGTACCCGGCCTCGACCATCAGAGCTCATGTCCTGCATTTCTGCTTTGCGCAGACCCAGCTCCTCGATCACGGAGCCCTGGTGCTCTTCTTCCACATCGACCACCAGGTGTTCAAATGGCTCGTGCAGTTCACCATCGACCATCTTGGTAACCACTTCGGGACGCGAGACCGCCAGTTCGAAGCCTTCACGACGCATGGTTTCAATAAGCACCGACAGGTGCAGTTCACCGCGGCCGGAAACCCGGAATTTCTCGGCGCTCTCGCCCGGCTCGACACGCAGCGCCACGTTATGGATCAGCTCACGTTCGAGACGATCCTTCAGGTTGCGGCTGGTGATGTACTTGCCATCCTGGCCGGCAAACGGCGAGTCGTTGACCTGGAAGGTCATGGTCACGGTTGGCTCATCCACGCTGAGGGCCGGCAGGGCTTCGGGATGATCGGGATCACAGATGGTGTCGCTGATGTTGAGTTCTTCAATACCGGTGACACAGATGATGTCGCCGGCTTCTGCTGATTCGGCATCGACCTGGTGCAGGCCCATGTAGGTTTTAACCTGCCCGATTTTGGCCTTGCGCTTGTCGCCGTCCTTGTCGATGACGACCACGGGCATGTTGGTCTTGATCTTGCCCCGGGTGACACGGCCGACACCGATGACACCCACATAGGAGTTGTAATCCAGGGCGCTGATCTGCAGCTGCAGCGGGCCATCCAGATCCACCTGCGGCGACGGCACCTTGTCCACGATCAGGCGGAACAGGCTTTCCATGTTGTCTTCCAGCTGGTCCGCCTCCATGCCCGCCTTGCCTTCCAGGGCGGAAGCATAAATCACCGGAAAATCGAGCTGCTCTTCGGTGGCGCCCAGGCGATCAAACAGGTCAAACACTTCGTTAAGCACCCAGTCCGGTCGCGCACCGTCACGATCAATCTTGTTGATCACCACAATGGGATGCAGGCCACGGGCAAAGGCCTTCTGGGTCACGAAACGGGTTTGCGGCATGGGGCCTTCCACGGCATCGACCAGCAGCAGTACGCTGTCGACCATGGACAGCACCCGCTCCACCTCACCGCCGAAATCGGCATGGCCCGGCGTGTCCACGATATTGATGCGGAAGTCCTGCCAGCTGACGGCGGTGTTCTTGGCCAGGATGGTAATACCACGCTCCTTTTCCTGGTCGTTGGAGTCCATCACGCGCTTGATTTCCTTGCCGCGGGTCTCCAGGGTACCGGACTGCTGCAGCAACTTGTCCACGAGGGTGGTTTTGCCGTGGTCGACGTGTGCGATGATGGCGATGTTTCTGATGTTATCGATCAAGGGGAAGTGTCCGGGAGCTGGTTGAAAAAACGCGCGATTATACAGTTTTTCTTGTGGGATAGTGATAAGAACCTGCGCAAGCAGATCTGGCCTTTTTTTGGATTAATGATTGTTTTTGTCACCTGCCAGTGGGGCGGCCTGCAGCATCATGCGTTTGAGCTCCACGCCCATCTGCGAGTTGTCGGCCTTGTCCAGGATTTCCCCGACTACCTCTTCAAACGGCACGGCCACGAACCGCACGGGATGGGTGGAGCCAAAGCGCATCCACAAATAAAGCGCCACCTCCTTCACCGCGATTTCATGCTCCCTACCCCCCAAATTAAAAAAGCAGAAGTGGGTCATCAGGCCCCGGCGAATACTCAGGTAACTGGACACGGCAGAATCGAAGCCGCCGGAAATCAGGGACAGCACGTCTTCCTGGCAGCCCAGCGGAAAACCGTTCAGGCCCGGCAACGAGGCTTCGACGACAAAAAGCTCCTGCTGTCGGATTTCCAGCTTGACTAGGATGTCAGGCTTGTTAAGGCTGACACCTGCCGCATCGGTATTTTGGTTCAGGCCGCCACCAACATATTTCTCCACGTCCATCGAGTTATTGGCATGTTTGCCGATACGCCGGCAGCGCGCGCAAAAGGTTTTGCCGGCCAGGCACTCATGGAAGACAGGCAAGGTTTTTTCCAGGACATCATCAAGGGTGGCAAAGGTGTGATGACGAACGCGCTCGAAAAAACAAATTCCCGGCGTCGAAGCCAGCACCTGCTCAACAGGGCCCTGCAGGTCAGCCAGGGCGGAAGGTACGTCTAACGTCACAAAATCCCAGTTGTCCTTGACCTCGATCTGGTCCGAAAAGCGGTCCAGCAGCAGTTCAGGCTTCGTTTCAACTGGTGGGCAAAACGGTTTCTGACTGGACGACTCTTGATGGTCATTTCCGGCGAGTACTTGACCAGGTATTTTATTGGAACAGGGGCTGCAGCGCTTTCAGGACACAGGTTTCAAAAGCCGGGCTTTATATAGAAATGCCCTCGTGCCGTCCCCGAAGCCAGATGAACAGGCCGCCTTGTTTTGGGGCGCCGGGGCGTTCTGTTCTGGACAGAATGCACTATTATAGTGCATTATAGGGCTTGCATTTTTATTTTTTCCTTTAAAATCAGATAGCTGTAACTTGGTTCAGTATTTGCTAACCACTCCATGCTGAAAGGTTTTTACAGCAGGGTAAAAGCCTGGACTCATGAGATACAAGCCTGATGAATGCCCGACTGCCCGCTCACCGGTTTGGACAGCACTTGAACACAGAAAGCCTTAATACCAGCCTGCTGGACAATCTAACTACAGCAGTCATCGTGCTGGATAAAGACCTGCGCCTGTTATATATGAACCCGGCGGCAGAAGCGCTGCTGGAAACCAGTGCCAACCATATCAACAACGTCTATATCGGCGATGTCCTGCTCAAGTCACGCCAACTCATCAAGTCCCTGAAAAACGTCAAGGATAACGGTGTCACATTCATTGCCCGCAAGGCGGAACTGATCAAAAGTAACACCAACCTGATGACCGTCGATTACTCGGCCAGCCGCCTGATTTACCAGAATGAAACCTACATCATGTTGGAACTGCAGGAGCTTGACCGTTCCTACAATATTTCGCGCAAGGAAATGCTCATTTCCAACCACGAAACCACGCTGGGCCTGGTCCGGGGCCTGGGGCACGAAATCAAGAATCCGCTCGGCGGCATCCGTGGTGCAGCACAGCTGCTGGCCTTGGAACTGCATGAAAATGAGCTGAAAGATTACACCAACGTGATTATCGAGGAGGCCGATCGTCTGGTCGGCCTGATTGACCGCCTGACCGGCCAGTACAAGAAACCGGCCCTGCAAGAAGTGAATATCCATGAAGTGCTCGAACGGGTCTACAAATTGGTGATTGCCGAAACACGCGGTTCGATCCGACTGGTGCGGGATTATGATCCCAGCATTCCGGAACTGGTGGGCGATCTGGGCCAGCTGATCCAGGCGGTGCTCAATATCGTGCGCAATGCCATGCAGTCGATCATGGAATCCGATCAGAAGATCATGGATCCGAAAATCATCCTGCGCACCCGCACCATGAATCACGTCACCATCGGCTCCTCCATGCACAAGCTGGTGGCCAAGGTCGAAATCATTGATAACGGCCCGGGCATCAAAAAGGACATTATCGAAACCATTTTCTACCCCTTGATAAGCGGAAGAGCCCAGGGAACCGGTCTTGGCTTGTCACTCTCACAAAACATACTAAAAAATCATAACGGCCTGATCGAGTGCGACAGCGAGAACGGCCGAACCTGTTTCAGGTTGTTCCTTCCTGTGTCAGGTAAACTCGAGGAAGAATTGTAATGCCGAGCAAGAATCTAATCTGGATCGTTGATGACGATCGCTCAATACGCTGGGTGCTGGAAAAGTCTCTGGATAAGGCAGGCTTTGACAGCGAAAGCTTCGATAGCGGTGATACCCTGCTCGATCGCCTGAAGTCCGAGCAGCCTGACGCCATCATCAGCGATATTCGCATGCCGGGTATTGATGGCCTGGAAATGCTGCAGGAAGTCCAGGACGCCTACCCGCAGATTCCGGTCATCATCATGACCGCCCATTCCGATCTGAGCAGCGCGGTGAAATCCTACAAGCGCGGCGCTTTTGAATACCTGCCCAAGCCGTTTGACGTTAACGATGCCGTGGCGGTTACCGAGCGGGCCGTGAAGCATGCCAGCGAGAACAGGAGCACCAGTAGCGCCATACCTGCCGTGGCAGCCAAGGAAATCATCGGTGAAGCCCCGGCAATGCAGGAGGTGTTTCGCGCTATTGGCCGCCTGTCCCACTCGAATATCACGGTCCTGATCAAGGGCGAATCCGGCACAGGTAAGGAACTGGTTGCCCAGGCCCTGCACAAGCACAGCCCCCGTGCCGAAAAGCCTTACATCCCCCTTAACGTGGCGGCGATTCCGAAAGACCTTATTGAGTCCGAACTGTTCGGTCATGAAAAAGGCGCCTTCACCGGTGCCACACAGTTGCGTGTCGGACGCTTTGAGCAGGCCGACGGCGGTACCCTGTTTCTCGATGAAATCGGCGACATGCCAATGGAAACCCAGACCCGCCTGTTGCGCGTTCTGTCAGATGGCGAGTTTTACCGTGTCGGCGGTCTCACCCCGATCAAGGCCGATGTCCGCGTCATCGCGGCGACCCACCAGAACCTGGAAGAGCGCGTCAAGGAACACCTGTTTCGCGAAGACCTCTATCACCGCCTGAATGTCATTCCGATACACCTGCCACGCCTGGCCGATCGCCGCGAAGACATTCCGACCCTGATGGACCATTTCCTTGGCCGGGCCGCTCAGCAAATGGGCGTGGAAAAGAAGGTGCTGCGCACGGAAACCAGCCAGTACCTGACCAGCCTGCCCTGGCCCGGTAACGTACGTCAGCTGGAGAACTTCTGCAGCTGGATTACCGTCATGGCATCCGGCCGCGAAATCTTCATCAACGACCTGCCCGAAGAATTCCTCAATCCGACGGACCAGAAAACGGTTTCCGGCAACTGGGCACAGAGCCTGAAGAGCTGGGCCGACCAGGAACTGAGCCTGGGTCACTCCGGCATCCTGCAGCAAGCAACACCGATCTTCGAGAAGTGCATGATTGAGGTAGCCCTGAAGCATTCCGGCGGCCGCAAGCGTGATGCCTCTGAACTGCTGGGCTGGGGACGCAACACCCTGACCCGCAAGATCAAGGAACTGGGCATCGAGAACGGCAACAGCCCCGACCCGGACTAGATGGCAGGCCAGACCTCATGCTAGAGCTAGCGTTTTCGTTTGAGCTGCCAGTCTTCCATGCATCCCGTCAAGATACTGCTCTTCGTTAATGTTTAATGTCGTTTTTTTCGAGCCGGAAATACCGCCGAACACCGGTAATGCCATTCGCTTGTGCAGCAACACAGGCTGTACTCTGCACCTGGTTGAACCGCTTAGCTTCACCCTTGATGACAAACGCCTGCGCCGGGCCGGGCTCGACTACCGGGAATACAGCGAACTGGTGCTCCATAAGGACTGGAACAGCTTTCTCACCGCCCGGCCTGCAGGGCGCCTCTTTGCGGTCAGCACCAAGGGTACAGCCGATTATGCCGACATCGCCTACCAGCCTGGTGACACGCTCGTGTTCGGCCCCGAAACCCGTGGCTTGCCGGATACGATCCTGAGGTCAGCCGACATCGATGCCGTTCTGCGTATCCCCATGCTGCCGCACAGCCGCAGCCTCAACCTGTCCAATGCGGCAGCTGTGCTCGTCTTCGAAGCATGGCGCCAGCAGGGCTTCAGGCAGGCATAAAAAAACCGCCGAGAAGGCGGTTTTTCGTCAATCACGGTAACAACAGCCAATCAGTGCGCCTCACCACCGGTGGCAGTAGGATCAGCCGGCGGCACATCGGCGGCAGGTGCAGCCTGGCCACCCTGTTGCTGTTTGGCCTGCATGTAGATGCCTTCGAAGTTGATCGGCGCCAGCAAGAGGGCCGGAAAACTGCCCCGCGTCACAAGCGCATCAATGGCTTCGCGGCCATAGGGAAAGAGCACATTGGGACAAGCTATAGTGAGTACTTGCTCAAGCTGCTGATCTTCAAAACCGTGAATTTCAAAGATGCCGGCCTGGTGCACTTCGACCAGGAATATGGTCTTGTCTTCCTGCTTGACGTCGGCCGTCAGGCGCAGGACCACTTCATAGACACCCTCGTCTATTTTGCTACTTTTATTATTGATGGAAAAATTGACCTGCGGGCTGTATTGCTGGCGAAACACAGCCGGCGTATCCGGTGCCTCAAAGGAGGAGTCCTTGATGTAGACACGCTGGACCCCGAAGCGCTGGCCTGAGGGATTGGCCTGGGGTTGTGCCGCTGGGTTCTGTGGAGCGTCGTTCTCTGCCATGGTTTGTCCTTTCTGTTCGGTAATATTTGGGAATGAATTCGTTTGTTAATCGCAATGGCACAAAGCCGCCTGCACAGGCTTATTTCACGGCGGGCAGGCCCTGGCTGGTCCATTCGGTCATGCCGCCATGCATACGGGAGACATTGCTGAAGCCTTTTTCTTCCAGCAGCTTGACAGCCTCACCGGACTGCTGACCCAGCTGGCATACAACGACCAGCGGTTTGTCCCGGTATTTTTCCAGCTCCGTCGCCCGCTCGCCGAGTTTGGTGAAGGGAATGTTGACGGCATCGACTATATGGCCCGCATCAAAGGTCTTCTTGTCGCGTATATCGAGGATCACACCATCCTGCCGGTTCACCAGCAGGGTCGCCTGGTGCGGACTCAGCGCACTGCCGGCCTTGGCCTTCATATACAGAATGAGGGTCACGAAAAGTCCCAGCCAGATGCCGGAAAGCACCCAGTGGTTCAACAAGAATTCAAGAAAACGTGCCATGGATTATCGGAAATTTCAGTTACTGCCGGTTACAAAGAGGCACGGAGTATACACGCCCGGATGAGTGAAGTCAGGTAGCAAATCTGCGGAAAAAGCGCGCAATTCAGTGCTCCCTGCTCGCATGCCCAGCCTGAATTGGCGATAATGGCCGGCAACGTTTTGACTATCCCGCTGCCCGCGTCAGCGACCTGAACCACAAGGACTTCCATGACTGTTTCTACCGGCCCCACCCTGCTGTTGATTCTTGATGGCTGGGGCCACCGCGATGCCGCTGCCGACAATGCCATCAGCCAGGCCAACACCCCGGTCTGGGACAACCTGTTGGCAACCTGCCCCCACACGCTCATTCATACCTCCGGTCTCAAGGTTGGTCTGCCCGACGGCCAGATGGGCAATTCCGAAGTCGGTCATATGAACCTCGGCGCCGGCCGGGTGGTGTACCAGAGCCTGACCCGCATCGACAAGGACATCGCTGACGGCGGTTTTTTCAGCAACCCGGTCCTGTGTGGCGCCGTGGATGCCGCTAACCAGGCTGGCGGCGCCCTGCATCTGATTGGCCTGCTGTCCTCGGGTGGCATTCACAGCCATGAAGACCAGATCGCCGCCATGATAGATGTGGCCCGGCAGCGCGGCTGCAGGAAAATCTACCTGCATGCCCTGCTCGACGGGCGCGATACACCACCACGCAGCGCCGCTGCCTCCATTGCAAAAATAGAGCAGCAGTTTGCTGAACATGACTGTGGCCAGATCGCTACGGTGACCGGGCGCTTTTACGGCATGGATCGGGACAAGCGCTGGGACCGGGTGGAAAAGGCCTTCCAGGCCATCTGCCATGGTCAGGCACCACACGCCAGCGAATCCGCTTCAGCGGCGCTGATCGCCGCCTACGAGCGCGATGAGAATGACGAATTTGTCCGACCCACTGTCATTCTGAACCATGGCGAACCGCTTGCCATGGCCGATGGCGATGCCGTGGTCTTCATGAACTTCCGCGCTGATCGCGCCCGCGAACTGACACGCGTATTTACCGATAGCGGGTTCAGTGAATTTGATCGCGGCCATATGCCCACCCTGGGCAAGTTCGTCATGCTGACCGAATATGCCGATGACATTGCTGCCGACTGCGCCTATCCGCCGGAAAAGCTCACGAACGTGCTCGGGGAATACCTGGCCAGCCAGCACAAAACCCAGCTGCGCATTGCCGAAACGGAAAAATATGCCCACGTGACGTTCTTTTTTAGTGGCGGCAGGGAACAGGAATTCCAGGGCGAAACCCGCATCCTGATCCCCTCGCCCAAAGTCGATACTTACGACCTGAAGCCGGAAATGAGCGCCTATGAAGTCACCGACAAGCTGGTCAGCGCCATTCGCAATCACGAATACGATGCCATCATCTGCAACTATGCCAACGGCGACATGGTCGGTCACACCGGCGTGTGGGATGCCGCCGTACGCGCGGCGGAAGTCCTGGATGACTGCCTGGGTATAATCACCACCGCCATCAGGGAAGCCAGCGGCAACTGCCTGATTACCGCCGACCACGGCAACCTCGAACAAATGCTGGATGCAGGCTCCGGCCAGCCGCTGACCTCTCACACCAACGGTCCGGTACCGCTGGTCTATGTCGGCAACCAGACATTGACCCTGAAACCGGACGGCTCGCTTTGCGATGTGGCGCCAAGTGTCCTTTCTTTGCTTGGCCTGCCCCAACCGCCGGAGATGACCGGCCACTCCCTCATCGATTACGCCTGATTCCCCCATGTGGAGAAACCGCGCTTTTGCCTGCAGCATCCTGTTTTTCGTGCTCAAGGGCACAGCAGCGTTTTCCCAGGAAGAGGTTTCCGAAGCCGCCCTGGCAGCCATCGAAGCGGCGATCAGTCACGTCAAATCCGACATAGCCCAGCGCAACAGGGAACGGGCCGAGGTCTACCAGACGCTCCAGCAGAATGAAGAAAAACTGGTCAATGTCACCGCCGATATCACCCGGCTGGAAAACCAGATCACTGGCAATGAACGCCGACTTGCTGACCTGCAGTCCCAAAGCCGCATCCTCGAGGACCGCAAGGACTTACAGCAAACACTGATCAAACAGTATGTCCGCAGCGCCTACCAGACCGGCCAGCAGGAATATTTAAAACTGCTTTTCAATCAGGAAAACCCCGACCAGGTTTCACGTACCCTGGGCTATTACCGCTATTTCAGTGCCGCGCGCAGCCAGGCTGTCACGGCATTCAATAACACCCTCACAGAGCTGCGCGACACACAGGACACCATCAACACCACGACCCTGGCGCTTAATGACCAGCGCATTGCGCTGGAAAACCAGCGTGTCGCCTTGCGTACCACCATGAACCAGCGCCAGGACCTGCTTGATGAACTGGACGTAAAGCTCTCCAGCAGCGCGCAGAAGCTGGCTGCGCTGGAAGCTGAACGCGCAGAAATGACGCTGCTGATCGAGGAGTTGCGCCGCTCCATCGCTGACCTGGCCCTCGGTAACCAGGAGCAGCCCTTCGCCAGCCTCAAGGGCAAGCTGGCGTGGCCTGTAGCAGGGCGTTTGCAGAACAGCTGGGGCAGTGCCTATGGCCTGGGTGACCTGACATATGAAGGGGTTACCATCGCTGCCGATCTGGGTGCCGATGTCCATGCGGTCCATCATGGCCGGGTGGTGTTTTCCGACTGGTTTTCCTCCTCCGGCCTGCTCTTGATAATTGACCATGGGGATGGTTATATGAGCCTATACGCCCACAACCAGGCGCTTTTCAAGGATGTCGGGGAGTGGGTAAGCAGTGGCGAAATCATCGCTGCTGTGGGCAATACCGGCGGCCAGGGTGAATCCGGCCTGTATTTCGAAATCCGCCACAACGGGTCCTCCGAAAATCCCTCCGCCTGGTGCCAGGCCCGAAACTGATCCAGGCTTTCCTGTTTGCAACTAAAACATGGTTTTGCCTGTCTTACCGGGTGCAAAGCACGCAACGCATTGATTATTCGCGCATAGAATCACCGGCCTCAGCTCAGCTGTGTAAAAGCTGCTGTAAAAGGTGATACAGGAACCAACATGAACAGCACACCTTTCGCCACCCGTCTTGTCCGCCAGGCTTTTGTCAGCTTGCTGTTGACAGCGCCCTGCCTCGGCTTTGCCCAGCTGGCTCCCGCAGAGCCTGTCCAGGAAGAGCAACTGCCTTTACCGCTCGATGAGGTGCGTATTTTCACCGAGGTCCTGAACCGTATTCGCAGCGCCTACGTCGAACCCATCGATGACAAGACCCTGCTGGAAAACGCCATCAAAGGCATGCTGGCCGGGATTGATCCGCACTCCACCTACCTGGCCGCAGACGATTACGACCAGTTGCAGGAAAGCACCACGGGTGAATTCGGTGGCCTTGGCGTGGAGGTCGGTATTGAAGACGGCTTCATCAAGGTGATCGCACCGATGGACGGCTCACCGGCTGATCGTGCCGGCGTGCAGGCCGGCGACCTGATCATCAAGCTGGACGACACGCCCGCGCGCGAGGTCACCCTGGGCGACACCATCGATCTCATGCGCGGCGAACCCGGTACCAGCGTGGTGCTGACCATCCTGCGCGAGGGTGTCAGCGATCCCTTTGAAATTACCGTCACCCGCGAAATCATTCAGGCCCGCAGCATCCGCTACCGCATGGTTGAACCCGGCTATGCCTATATTCGCATCGGCACGTTTTCAGTGGATACCGGCGATGAAGTGAAGAACGCCCTGAACAAGCTGTATGAGGATAATGACATCAAGGGTATTGTTCTCGACCTGCGCAACAATCCCGGCGGCGTGTTGCAATCCGCTGTGGGTGTAGTCGATGCCTTCATCGATGAAGGCCTGATCGTGTATACCGAAGGCCGGGTCGAGAATGCCGACATGCGCTTTGAAGCGTCTGCTGAAGACGCCAGTCGCGGTGCACCGCTGGTAGTGCTGATCAACTCCGGTTCAGCATCCGCCTCGGAAATCGTGGCCGGTGCTTTACAGGATCACCAGCGCGCCATCATCATGGGCACCGCCAGTTTCGGCAAAGGCTCGGTGCAGACTGTGCTGCCGCTGACCAATGACCGCGCCATCAAACTGACGACTGCGCTGTACTTCACGCCCAGCGGTCGCTCCATCCAAGCCACAGGCATTACACCCGACATCAAGGTTGATCGCGGTCAGGTTACCCGCATTCCGGACAGCCTGATTTCCTACCGTGAAGCCGACCTGGCCGGGCACCTGGAAAACGCCTCACCGGAAGAGCAGGAAGAAGAAGCCGTGATTGCCGCAGAAACCCAGCCCACCGAACCGCCGGAAGTCCTCATCCAGGATTACCAGCTCAATGAAGCGATCAACGTGTTGAAGGGTTTGAATATCGTACGTCCGCGCATCATGGCCGAGTCACAGACGAAACTGCTGCAGGACATCAAAGGCACAACCCCGCAATAGATCAATAGGCAGCAGGCTGTAAAAGGCACGCCAGTGCCGTCATCCGGCGCTTTGACCGTTGTCTTTTACAGGCCTACAGCCTGACTTCGATACCGTGATCTGCCATGTACTGTTTGGCTTCGGGAATCGAATATTCCCCGAAATGGAAAATACTGGCGGCCAGCACTGCATCGGCACCACCTTCGGTGATGCCATCCACCAGGTGCTGCAGATTGCCGACGCCACCGGAGGCAATGAGGGGCACAGAAACCGCCTCAGTGATAGCGCGGTTGAGTGCGAGGTCAAAACCGTTCTTGGTGCCGTCACGGTCCATGCTGGTCAGCAGAATTTCACCAGCGCCCAGGTCCACCATCTTACGTGCCCATTCGATGGCATCGAGCCCGGTCGGCGTGCGGCCACCGTGGATGAAAATTTCCCACTTGCCCGGCTCACCCTCCCCTGAGACTTTCTTGGCATCTATGGCAACCACGATACATTGCGAACCAAAACGCTCAGCCGCTTCCCGCACAAAATCGGGATTCTTGACGGCGCTGGTGTTGATCGCCACCTTGTCGGCGCCGGCATTGAGCATGTCACGGATATCTTGCAGCGTGCGGATGCCGCCGCCAACGGTAAGCGGGATGAACACCTGACCCGCAATATCGCGCACGGTATCAATCGTGGTCTGACGACCTTCGTGACTGGCAGTGATATCGAGGAAGGTGATCTCATCGGCGCCCTGGTCGCAGTAGCGCTTGGACACTTCTACCGGGTCACCGGCATCGCGGATATCCACAAACTGGACGCCTTTCACAACGCGGCCGTTTTCACAGTCCAGACAGGGGATGATGCGTTTAGCCAAAGTCATTAATCATTTCCCATAGGTCGGTATAGGGCCAAAGGACCGTTTGCCGACATGGCTGGTGTTGTCGGCAAACGCTTCGCTTTGCCGACCTGCAATGTTTTGCGGATTAACCTTCACCGTTCCAGGTCAAAAAATTCTTATAGAGCTGCAGCCCGGCTGTCTGGCTTTTTTCCGGGTGAAACTGCACGGCAAACACATTCTCTTTCGCCAGTGCTGCCGTAAACGTTTCCGGGTATTGGCTTTCGCCTACTACATCTTCGGCATTGGCAGGTGTCACGTAATAGGAATGCACGAAATAGAAGCGGGCAGTATCGGCAATGTCCTGCCACATCGGGTGCGCGCGGGTATGGCGCACTTCATTCCAGCCCATGTGCGGAACTTTCAACCGCTCGCCCTTATCATCTTCAAGGTCGGCCGGAAAACGTTTCACGTCACCGGCAAACAAGCCGATGCAATCGATACCACCGTTTTCCTCGCTGTGATTCATCAGCGCCTGCATGCCGACACAAATACCAAACACCGGACGGGTTTCAGCAACGCGGCGCAGGATGTCATCGATGCCCAGGCGGCGGATCTCACCCATGCAGTCGCGCATGGCACCAACTCCCGGAAAGATGACTCGATCAGCGGCCAGGATGGTTTTTTCATTGGCCGTGACCGACAGTTGCAGGTTATCACCCACATGCTCCACCGCTTTCGCGACGGAGTGCAGGTTGCCCATGCCATAGTCGATGACAGCAACGCGATTCATGCAATGACTTCCGGCTTACTTGGAAAGGGTGCCCTTGGTGGATGGAATAATGCCTGCCATCCTCGGGTCGGGTTCGATTGCCATACGCACCGCGCGACCAAAGGCCTTGAACACGGTCTCGATCTGGTGATGCGCGTTATTGCCACGCAGGTTGTCGATGTGCAGCGTCACCTTGGCCTGATTGACGAAGCCCTGGAAGAACTCATAAAACAGATCGACATCGAAACCGCCCACACTGCCGCGCTTGAACGGAATGTTGTATTCCAGGCCCGGCCGGCCGGAAAAGTCGACCACGACACGCGACAACGCTTCATCCAGCGGCACGTAGGCGTGGCCATAACGGCGAATACCAGTTTTATCGAGCGCCTTGTCAAAGGCCTGCCCGAGGGTGATGCCCAGATCTTCCACCGTGTGGTGAGCATCGATCTCCAGGTCACCGGTCGCTTTAATGTCGAGGTCCACCAAACCATGACGCGCCACCTGTTCCAGCATGTGCTCTAGGAAAGGCAGCCCGGAGGTCACGGAAAATTCGCCGGTGCCGTCCAGGTTCACACTGACAGATATCTGAGTTTCTTTGGTATTGCGTTCTACTGACGCCATACGGGCAGTCATATCAGCCTCGAGAGCCGCCAGGCGGCCATTTTGGAAAAAACGCGATTATACGCGCATTACCGCGTCATGTGAAAAACAGATGTGCGATAAACTTCCCGCAAATCATAGCCCTGCCCGGCTTCGCACAAGGACCCTGGACAGGTACACTGCCTGTTCTTGTAGGTCGGCATAGGCCCAACGGGCCGTTTGCCGACAAGCCGTTACAGACAGCACAATATTCTCCTCGAATTACGACACCATGCCCGCATCAAGTAAAAGCCTTGCTGACTTCAGCAACAAACTCCTCGCCTGGTTTCATGAGCACGGCCGCCATGACCTGCCCTGGCAGCATGATAAAACCCCCTATCGGGTGTGGGTGTCCGAAATCATGCTGCAGCAGACCCAGGTCAGCACTGTCATCCCCTATTACGAGCGCTTCATGGCGCGCTTTCCCGATGTAAAAAACCTGGCCGAAGCCGACGAAGATGCGGTGCTGCACCTGTGGACCGGTCTTGGCTATTACGCCCGTGCCCGCAATCTGCATAAGGCGGCAAAGATCCTACTACGCCAATCCCAGGGGCGCTTTCCGGACTCGGTGGATGCGCTCTCCGAACTGCCGGGCATTGGCCGTTCCACGGCCGGCGCCATCATCGGGGCGGCCATGAACAAGCGCGCGGTCATTCTCGATGGCAACGTAAAGCGAGTGTTGTGCCGCTACCACTGTATAGAAGGCTGGCCGGACCAAAGTGATACCCTGCGCAAGCTGTGGGATATCGCGGCGTCGCATACCCCGGAGCAAGCCTGTGGCGAGTACAACCAGGCCATCATGGATCTGGGTGCCAGCCTGTGTTC
>JBMTQX010000032.1:0-33326 GCA_049446715.1 Pseudohongiellaceae bacterium | reverse complement strand
TTTTATCCTTTTATCCTTTTATCCTTTTATCCTTTTATCCTTTTATCCTTTTATCGATCTTTTTATTCTTCGGGCCTTTCCCAGCCCTGCTCAAAGAATTTTTCCCAGTTCTGCGCCCAGGGACGACCGAGGAAATCGATGTAACCTTCATCAAAGGGGGTGAGCTGCGACGGACGGCCGTCTGGGCCGAGCACGATGCCATTTTCCACCCGGCATTCCACGAACAGGTAACGCTGCTGGGGATCGTCGATACCAGCAGTGCGGTTCCAGGGGGTGACGATGCGCAGCGGTTCCACGAAGGCTTCCGGGTCATAGAAGATGGCTTCGATCTCGAGCCCTTCACCGTCTTCGGCGCGGCGGATGATCTCAATCACTTCCAGCTCGTTGCTGAACTCGAACATGGAATGGCTGGTGGTCCAGCCCTGCACGTTGGCTGTCCAGGCGATCAGGGTGTCGCCATCCCAGAAGCCGACGGTTTCGCCGTACCACTGCGGAATCAGGGTGGAATGTTCCTGGTTGATGAGAATCTTGCGGATGAAGTTGTCGGCAACCCCGCCCAGCAGCTGCACCTGGTTCGGTGTCATCAACACTTCCATGTCGCGGATGCCCCAGACATACCACCAGCGCATCAGGCCTTCCGGATAACAGAACGAAGCCATCCACTGCGGCGCGTTGTTCACCGCCTCGTGGTAGTTCATCTGCGTCATGCGCTCCTGGTACTCGGGCATGAGTAGGGAAATCATGGTGGATGTCTGCAGGATGTCACCGTTGGTCCACTGCTCCGGACCACGAAAGCCGACGCCGCGGAAATACCAGCCATCCCATTCCGGCAGGGTTTGCCGGGTATGGGTAGTGAACGTGCCGTTCTCGCGGGCCCGGGCCATCAGCGCCCGGTAGTGTTCCTCGGCGGAGCCGTAGTCATACGGGCTGAAGATATCGGTGGTGGCAATGCCGTAGCTGCAGTCGCCCCAGTGACCGACACGATCTGCCACCCACATGTTGGTCAGCTGTGCCGGTGTGTTGCAGCGTGTGTAGCGGGGATCGCTCCAGTATTCGCGGTCAAAATAGTAGTTCTCGGTGGTGAAGAGGTCGACAGGCAATGGCTCAATGCCCGGTGGCGGTTCGGGGCTGTCGTAGCGGTTGTTACGTGGCGGCTGCGCCATGACGGGCAGCGCGACAGAGAGCGCAATTAGAGTGACTAATGTTGGCCGAAGCATGGCAACCTCCCCGGGATCAGTTGTTGGCAGACAGGTAAACGGTGCCGGTGTTTTCGTTACAGCCACCGTCCGGCATCGTCGTGCCACAATTCACCAGCGGTGCGCCGTTGGGCATGGCACCAAAGGTCTTACCGTTGCGCAGGGGATTGAGCTGCACGGTGATGATCGAACCGATCGGGAAATTATCGGGTGTGACACCCAGGCGGGCGATACGGGTTGCCGGGCCCATTTCGACGCCCCACTGCACGGCAACACCCTGGTCGTCGGTGACGGTGGCGCCGCTGTCATCCAGCCGCTCGAAAATCATCTGGGCGTGGTTTGCCCCCGGAATATAACGGGTCAGCCGGCCCGTCAGTGTACGCAGTTCGCTCTGGTCATACATGGCAAACGAGTGGTGGGCCTGGCTGGCCGGGGCCAACAGGCCGAGCATGACAGCCAGGCAGCAGGCTAAAGAATGAGTACTGACACTTTTCACAGGTATTTCCCCCAAATCGGAACTTTCCGAGTGTAAGCCCGGCAAGTGATTTGTACAATTTATTGTTCTGATGGATTCTGATTTGTTTCGTTAATGCCCAGCAGGGGCCGTCACGACCTGTTCCAGTACGCCGAAATAATCGGTGGGACTGGCCTGCAGGGTGACGCGGTCACCAAAACGCATGAAGCCGGTGACCGGTTTGCCGGTGTCGATGATTTCGATACCGCGGCGCTCGGAGATACAGGTGGAACCGGATTCGCGGAAGTTACGGTTCGATACGGTACCCGAACCGATCACAGTACCCGCGCACAACTCCCGGGTGCTGGCGGCATGGGCCACCAGCTCATGGAAGCCGACACTCATCTCGCCGCCGTTAGGTGACCCGAAGCGTTCATCGTTCCAGTCCACGCGCAGATCCAGGTGCACGCGACCGTCCTGCCAGACCGCACCAAGCGCATCGGGCGTCACCGCAAATGGTGCCATGGCACAGGCCGGCTTGGCCTGGATCCAGCCGAAGCCGGTTTTCATTTCCGGCATGGCCAGGTTGCGCAGCGACCAGTCATTGATCAGCACCACCAGCTTGATGTGGTCCATGGCTTCTGCCGGTGTCACGCCCATCGGCACGGCGTCGGTAATGATGCCGAACTCGCCCTCGAAATCGATACCATCTGCTTCGCGGGGAAACGGCATGGCCTCCCCGGTGGCATAAAAACGATGTGACATGCCTTGGTACATCAGCGGCTTGTCGTGTTCCAGCGGCGCATGGCCAAAGGCCTGCTGCATGAGGTCGCCATGGTTGTCGAACGCGGAACCGTCCAGCCATTGCCAGGCGCGCGGCAACGGGGCCAGGAATGGCTTCTCCAGCGCCTGGCCTTTGCCCGTTGCCAGTTGCTCGGCCAGTATGCGGCATTCGGTTTCCACAGCAGACCACTGCTCCAGCGCCTGCTGCAGGGTGCTGACAGCATCCGGAAAGAGGCCGTGCCGCCCGTCCTCGGAAACCACGGCCAGCCTGCCGTCGCGACTGCCGTCCTGCAGTGATGCCAGTCTCATGATCAGCCCTCGAAGATGGCGACGGCGCGGGTCCAGCCGGCAGACGCCCCCTTGATCTTGTGTGGAAAGCAGCTGACGGTGAAACCTGAGCCCGGCAGCACTTCCAGGTTATGCAGTTTTTCCAGGTGGCAATAGCCGATGTCCTTGCCGGCCTTGTGGCCTTCCCAGATCAGCGAGCGGTCACCGGTCTCGGCGACTTTCTTAGCGGTATAGGAAAAGGGGGCATCCCAGGACCAGGCGTCGGTGCCGGTCACACGCACACCGCGTTCGAGCAGATACATGGTGGCCTCATAGCCCATGCCACAGCCGATATTGACGAAATCCGGGTCCCCCACCGCCATGCCGGCGGCGGTATTCACCAGCACGATATCCAGTGGCTGCAACTCAACTTCGATGCGGGCCAGTTCGGCTTCGACTTCTGCCGCGGTCACCACATGGCCGTTGGGCAGATGCCGGAAATCCAGTTTCACGCCGGGACGGAAACACCAGTCCAGCGGCACCTCGTCGATGGTCATGGCGGGCTTGCCGCCATCCATGGTGGGATGGAAATGCCAGGGCGCATCCAGGTGCGTGCCGTTGTGCGTGGTGAGCTTGACCCACTCCGCCGCGGCAAAACCCTCGCCGCCGGGAAACTCATCGGCGGCCACGCCGGGAAAGAACACCTGCGCCTCGGGCACGGTATCCATGTGGTTCTGGTAAGTGATTTCCGGGCGCATGAAGGGCGGGTCGGTAATGACGTCGTTCTCAAGGTATATGGATAAATCGACAAAACGGCGGGACATGATCTTTCTCCGGTTAGGCGGTATGACCGCCAAGCGTGTCGGCAAACCAGTCAGCAATATAGTCGCAACCGAACGACATGTTGTCTGCCCCGACATGCTCGACACCGCCTTCGCGCTCGGTGAATATTTTCAGCTCGCGGCGTGGCGAGTTCACCAGCTGATCGTAACTCTGGTGGGCGTAATCAACACTGATCTGGCGATCCTTCGCACCATGGGTGACCAGGAACGGCACGGTGATTTTGTCCATGATGCCGTTGAGGGTCATGCCCTCGGCCTTGGCCAGGAACTCGTCCATGGTCTGGCAGCCGAAGACCCACATGACATGATTCCAGTAATGCGGCACGGGATTCTCCCCCTCGCGCTGCAGGCGTTTCTGCTGCACTTCGGCCCAGTTGTGGTTGGCACCCCAGACAGCGCCGGAAGCAAAACGCGGTTCGAACGCTACGGCACGTGGCGCGAAATGCCCGCCCAGGGAAATGCCAGTCATACCCAGCCGTGCCGGGTCGACAAAGTCCTGCTGCACCAGCCAATCGACCCAGGGGGTGGCCCATTCCTCGCTGGCATGCGTGGCCGGCAGGTTATGCAGGCGAATGGCATCCCCGGTGCCGGGCTGGTCGACACAAAGACAGCTGATGCCACGCTGGTTCAGGGCGGCAGGAAACCCGCCGAGATAGAGCATCTCCTTGCAGCTGTCGAGGCCGTTGCAGTACACCACCAGGGGTTGGCGTCCGGCGCCGGGTGCCCGACACAGGTAGGCGCTCAGTTCGGTGCCATCACGATAGGGAAGAGTGACTTTTTCCACCGGCTCGCCGGCATACTGCACGCCTTTCATGAACGCCTCGACCCCTTTGCGATAGGTCTCGGCCCGGCCGGGGTGGCCGTGCCCCTGCATGCGTTCAGCGGTCACATAATAAATGGAGGCGCGCTTGAGTTTGCCGGCGGCGGAAAACAGCCTCCCCTGCTCCTCGTCTTCACGCGCCAGCTCAGTGAGCTTGTCCGCCATCTTCACCCATTCTTTCAGGAACTCGGCGGTACCGGCGTCCTCGCCATTGGCGGCGGCATCGCGAATGGGCTGGCACATGTCCATGAGCTCACCGATACGGCCGCCGTTCTCCATGGCAATGGCCAGGGACAGGTTCCAGACATAGTTGGGAAAATATTCAAATAAAGCCATCGGGTTTTACCAGGTGTGAGTCAAAGAATTGCCTAAATCGAAATAGCGCCCTAATCGGAGAATAGTCTTCATCGGAGAAGCGTCTTATATGGGAAGTGCAGTGACCTTGAACATCTCCATGGTCGCTTGCGCGTTGTTGACCAGCGGCCCTTCCCCCAGCTGGCCTTTGCAGATCGCCACCGAGTTCTCGACGATGTAGCGGCAGCGGGCTTCGCGGCGCTCCATGAAGGCGGCAAAGGCGGCACTGACACTGTCGTTGTCGCCCAGGGTTTCCGCCAGCACGACACTGTCTTCGATGGCCATGCCGGCGCCCTGCCCCAGGTGCGGCGTGGTGGCATGAGCAGCATCGCCGATCAGGATGACCCGGCCGTTGTACCAGTCGCCATCGAGCATCTGCCAGTACAGGGGTTTGTAGACCACGCCCTCATCATCGCTGATGGTGGCCGCGAGCTCGGCGATGCGCGGCGGTGCGTTTTTCAGTTTGTCACGCATGACCGCGGCCAGGCCCTCGGTCGGGTAGCGCGGATTGCCGGGCTCCGGCGTGGTCACATACATGTACATCAGGTCGGGACCGATGGGCACCAGTCCCATGCCGATCGGACCTTCAAAGACGCAGAGCGCATCAAGCCCTTCTGGGCAGGGAAAGTTGTAACGCCAGACCCCCTGTCCGGCAAACACCGGGGCCGGGGCATCGGGAAAGACCAGTTCGCGGATCTGGGAGTTGATCCCATCGGCGCCAATCACCAGGTCATACCGGCCGTTAGTGCCGTCCGAAAAACTGACGCCCACGCCACTGTCGTCCTGGGCGAGACTGTCCACGGTAACGCCCAGGCGAATACTGGCGCCGAGCGCCCTGGCCTTGTCTCCCAGTACCTGCTGCAGTTTGCGCCGACCTATGCCGAGCTGGGCAGGATAGGCCTCGTTCAGCTGCGGGGCAGGCACCTTGGCGGCAAGAGAGCCGTCAGGCAGGTAGATATCCACGCGGTTGAAGGGAAAACCGGCGCTGACATAGTCATCGAGAATGCCGAGCTGGGCCACGGCGCGCAGCACATTGCCCTGCTGGATGATGCCGACCCCGTAGACGGACCAGTCCGGATCCTTTTCGATAATTTCAACAGAATGCCCGCGCTGGCACAGCGCGATAGCCGATGTCAGGCCGGCAATACCACCGCCGACAATAAGAATGGATGCCTGTTTCAAAATGTCACCCTTTTTCCGGCCCCTTGTGAGCAGCACGGTTCAATTTTTATGGTGTGGGTCATTCGCGGCTAAAGCCGCTCCTACGGGTCGAGCATACTATGGCAGGAGCGGCTTTAGCCGCGAACCGCAAGAAAGGGGTAGCCTACCCCAGCGCTGGACTATTTTGAAAACTGATAAATCAAATCAAAATGTATCAATGATGCTGATGCATCAGTTCGCACGAGATCAGGCGCTCTGTTGCAGCAGCTTGATGAACCACTTCAGACCCTGATCATTGTCACGGGCGCTGTGGTACTGGGCCATGATGCGCATGACCGGGAACTCGAAGGGCATTGGCGCCACGGCCAGCGGCAGCACGTCGGTAAACTTGCGCGCCAGGCGCTGCTGCATGATGGCCAGGCGCCCGGTATTGAGCAGCAGCCAGGGCACGGCAGAGAAATGCGGGACATACACATCCACCCGCCGCTGATGACCGAGTTTTTCGAGGCTGCGTTCAGTAAAGGACGGATCCCGTTTGGGTCCGAGAGTGACCGCAACATGGGTGGCATCAAAAAACTTCTTCACGGTCATGCGCCCTTTCATGACCGGGTTGCCCTGCCAGCCCACCACCACGTAGGGCTCCTCAAAGATCTCTACCGCCGGATGGTTGGGCAGCAGGAATTCCTCGGGTATGAGCATGAGATCGATCTCGCCCCGCTCAAACACCTGGTACACGGAATCTTCCGGCAGGCGCATGTCCAGCTTCACACCCGGCGCCTGGACCGCCAGTTTTTCCAGCACCCGCGACATCAGCACGGTGACCATGTAATCGGAGGCCATGAAGCGGAACAGCCGTTCTGACTGGGCGGGGTCGAACTCGGTGGACATGGAGACCAGATCATCGATCTGCTTCGTCACCCGTTTCAGTTCCGGCATCAGGTTTTCGGCAAAGGACGTCGGAATCAGGCGCTTGCCATGCAGCACCAGCAGTTCATCCTGAAAGTAATCCCGCAGGCGCCCCAGGGCCGCACTCGCCGCCGGCTGGCTCAGGTGCAGGCGCTTGGCGGCGCGGGACACACTGCGCTCCTCCAGCAGCACGTCCAGTGCCACCAGCAGGTTAAGATCGAGGCCTTTCAGTCGCATGGTTTACCTATTCGAATCATCAATGCATAAACATAAAAACAAACAATTGGATTGATAATAGCAGGAATGCTGAAATCCTCGAAAAGCCTCCGGACACCGGACCTGGAACCCAGCCCATGAAAACAACCACCCTGCCTCTGCTGATCGTCTTGATACTGTCGAGCCTGACCATGCCGGCCAGTGCTCAGACCGGCAGCATGACGTTCATCACCCTGGGCACCGCCAGTGGCCCGGATGCCGTGCCTGACCGCGCGCAGCCGGCCAACGCCCTGGTTGTCGGGGACGCCCTGTACCTGGTGGATGCCGGTGACGGGGCCGGCGCCCAGTTGGCCAAAGCCGGGTACCGCTTGCCTAACGTCAACGGCGTCTTTCTCAGCCACCTGCATTTCGACCATACCGGCGGCATGCTCGCCGTGCTGGGATTGCGCCTGCAACTGGATGCCACTGACTCCCTGCAGATCTTCGGGCCGCCCGGCACGCAGGCCTTTATTGACGGTCTCTTGGCCGCCATGGAACCGGCGCGCGGTGCCGCCTTTGGCGTACCAGGACGCACCTGGCAACATCATTTGACGGTGCGGGAACTGCGTGCGGGTGACACCGTCATGCTGGCGGACCTCATGGTCAACGTGGCGGAAAACAGCCACTACCAGTCGCCACAATACCGCGCCGCTGAAGGCGAGGTCTCATTGTCCTACCGCTTTGCATCTGCCGACCGCACTATTGTCTACACCGGCGACACCGGCCCCAGTGAGGCGGTTACCGCGCTGGCGCAGGACGCCGATTTACTGGTCAGTGAAATGATGGACATCCCCCAGGCGCTGGCCAACGTCAAACGCATCAATCCCGGTATGCCGGCACCTGTGCTGGAAGGCCTAGAAATCCACTTTCGCGCCCACCACGTGACACCGGAGCAGGTGGCGCAGATGGCGGCGCAAGCCCGGGTCGGCGCCGTGGTCGTGACCCACTTCGGACCTGGCATCAGTACCCCCCAGCAGGCTGCTGCCTATGCCACCACCATGGCCGCGAGCTACGACGGCCCGGTGAGCTTTGCCAATGATCTTGACCGGTACTGACGCATGAGCGACACGATTCTTTACATGGCCCCCGGCACCTGCGCACGGGTACCCTGCATCCTGCTGGAAGAAATCGGCATGGACTTCACCACGGAAGTGATCCGCTTCATGCGCGGTCAGCACAAGTCACCGGAATACCGGGCGATCAATCCCAGGGGTAAAGTGCCGGCACTGACCATTCACGGCCATACCCTGAGCGAGAATGTGGCCATCATTACCTACCTAGCCTGGCGCTTTCCCGTTGCCGAGCTGATGCCGGCAGCCGACGATGACTTCGCCCTGGCCACGCAGCTGGCCGATCTCAGTTACTGCGCCGCTACCCTGCATCCGATTGTGACGCGCATTCGCCTGCCGGCATTCTTCGCCACGCCGGAACAGGCCCGCATCATTTATGACAAGGGCTGCGAGGCCATGGACGAACATTTCACCTTGATTGAATCCCGCCTGGAAGCCGGCCCCTGGTGGTATGGTGACCACTGGAGCGCCATGGACGCCTACCTGTCGTGGATTTTCTGGCGTGTGGCCGGTGCCGGCTTCGACGTCAGCCGTTTTCCTGCCTTTGCCGATCACCAGGCCCGCATAATGATCCGCCCGGCGGTGCAACGGGCGCTGGCCCGGGAAGCCGAAGCCGAGGCCGTGCTGAACAAAGAGGGGCTGCTGTTCAAGCCGCCACCGCTTTCCTGATGGCTAATGCTGACTTGCTGATTTCTGTCTCTAACACCATATTCAAAAAAGAGGAAACCCATGAACATACTCGGACCTGACGCCCTCGTTTTCGGCGTTGACGATGTGCCGGCCTGCGAACAATACCTGATCGATTACGGTTTGGAACTGGCAAAGCCGGGATGCTTTGCCGCCATGGATGGCACATATATCCAGGTTCTGGCCAAAGGCGATGCCACCCTGCCGCCGCCGCTGCCTACCGGCAGCATGCTGCGCAAAACCATTTACGGGGTCGCCGACCAGGCCACGCTCGACGCCATCGCCGGTGAGCTGGGCAAGGACCGGGACGTGAAGACGCTCGATGACGGCTCCCTGGAAAGTGTGGATGACCTCGGTTTTGCGCTGGGCTTCCAGATTTCCGTGCGCCAGCCCTTCAGCCGGCCCGCCGAACGGGTGAACGCCCCGGGGGATGAACCGCAGCGGCCGATGAATGCCATCGGCGCCGATCCGGATGCGATCGTCAAGCCGCGTACGTTGTCGCACGTGGTCTATTTCGTGCCGGACGCCGCCAAAGCCGAAGCCTTCTATGTCGAACGCCTGGGTTTTCGCCGCACCGACAACTTCACCGGGGTCGGGCCCTTCCTACGCCCGCAGGGCACCGCCGACCATCACACCCTGTTCATGATCCAGACCCCGCCGTTCCTGCAGGGCTGTGAGCATTTCACCTTCCACCTGGGCGGTCCCAGCGAGGTCCTGCTGGCCGGTTCCCGTTTCGTTGAGAAAGGCCACGAACCGTTCTGGGGACCCGGCAAGCACCTGTTCGGCTCCAACTGGTTCTGGTATTTCAACAGCCCCTTCGGCTGCCACGTGGAATACGATGCCGACATGGATATCCATGATGATGCCTGGGAAGCCCGGGATGCGCCGAGCACCGCGGACACCTCCCAGCTGTTCCTGTTCCAGTACCGGGAGAAATGGCAGCCCGGCGGCGGCCCGCCCCCCGACAAAGCCTGAAGCCGCCCCTACACACGCGCTTGTTACGACAATGTCTGCAGCCAGCTCCCCGCTATGGGCGCTTCCCGCATCCCGACAACCTGACACGGCCCTGTGGCGCTTTGCGCTACAGGCCGGTGTCGCCCCTGACGACTACGTCGCCCTGCATGCCTGGTCACTGGCGCAGCCAGAGGCCTTTCATGCCCTGCTCTGGGATTTTCTCGACATCATCGGCGACAAGCCCGGAGCGGCGTATGCGGGCGGCGACGATTTCCTCTCGGCCCGCTTTTATTCCGGCGCCCGCCTCAATTACGCCGAGAACCTGTTGCGCGATGCTGATGACCGCCCCGCCATCATCGCCCATGGCGACACCGGGCAGCGCCGCACCCTGAGTCGGCGCGAACTGGCGGCAGAGGTATCGCGCTGCGAACAGGCCCTGCGCGATCGGGGTGTAACTACCGGCGACCGCGTGGCCGCGATTATCACCAACGATATAGAAGCTATTGTGGGATACCTGGCTACTGCAGCCATCGGTGCTATCTGGTGCTCCTGCTCGCCCGACTTCGGCCCGACCGCCGCCGTCGATCGCCTGGGCCAGGTCTCACCCAAAGTCCTGATCGCCAAACCGGCCTACCAGTATGGCGGCAAGCATCTGGACATCAGCGCAACCATTCGCGCAGTCGCTGAACACGGCCACCCCGAGCAGGTGGTGCTGGTGTCAGACACCGTCCCCGCCCCCCTGGCAGATCTGCCATGCGTGCCCTGGCAAACGCTGCTGGCATCCCATGCCCCGGGACCCATCCGGTACACACGCCTGCCTTATGACGCTCCGCTCGCCATCCTCTTTTCCAGCGGCACCACCGGCAAACCCAAGGGTATCGTGCATTCCGCCATGGGCCTGCTGTTGCAGCATAAAAAGGAACTCATCCTGCATGGTGACCTGCGGGCGGGGGAACGCTTTTTCTATTTCACCACCTGCGGCTGGATGATGTGGAACTGGCAGGTATCCGGCCTGGCGGTGGGCGCCACCCTGGTCACCTTTGACGGCAATCCCTTTCACCCGGCACCGGACTATTTGCCCGATCTTATCGCGCAGGAACAGATCAATGTCTTTGGCACATCGGCGAGGTACCTGGCCGCGTGCGAGCAGGCCGGGCTGGCACCGGCAAACAGCCATGACCTGTCATCACTGCGCCTGGTGCTGTCCACCGGTTCTCCCCTGCTGCCCGAGAGCTTTGACTACGTTTACCGCGATTGGAAAGCCGATGTGCACCTGGCATCGATTTCCGGTGGTACCGACATCTGCGGCTGTTTCCTGGGCGGCAATCCGCTGCTGCCGGTGCACCGCGGGGAGCTGCAGTGCCGTTTGCTGGGCATGGCAGTCGACGTTTATGATGCCGATGGCAAGCCCTTGCCCGAAGGCCGGTCCGGTGAACTCGTGTGTACCCGCCCCCACCTGTCGGTGCCGCTGGGCTTCTGGGACGATGTCGATGGCAGCCGCTTCCAGTCCGCTTATTTCAGCCGCTTTCCCGGCATCTGGGCCCATGGCGACTACGTGGAAAAACGCCCCGGCGGCGGCTATGTCATTCACGGCCGCTCCGACACGACCCTCAATCCCGGGGGGGTGCGCATCGGCACCGCAGAAATCTACCGCCAGGTGGAAACCCTGGAGGTCATCGAGGAAGCCGTTGCCGTCGGCCAGGACTGGCAGGGTGACCAGCGCATCATTCTCTTCGTGCGCCTGGCCCCCGGTATCACGCTGGATGCTGCCTTGACCGACACCATCAAACAACGGATCCGCAGCGGTGCCACGCCCCGGCATGTGCCGGCAAAAATCCTTGCGGTGAGCGATATCCCGCGCACGCGCTCGGGCAAGATTTCCGAAGTGGCCGTGCGCGACACCATCCATGGCCGGCCCCTCGCCAATACCGCCGCCCTCGCCAACCCGGGTTGCCTCGAGGCATTCCGGGACCTAGACGCACTGAAATCCTGAGCCCCCGGGTGAGGGAAATGACAGGAGGAATCAGACCATGACGGTTATCGTTGCCGCTCTGCGTACCCCCATCGGTAAATTCGGCGGCCAGTTGGCCGGCGTCTCTGCACCCGACCTGGGCGCGGTCGTCATCCAGGCCCTGCTGGCCCGCACCGGTATCGAGGCCAACGCTGTCGATGAAGTGCTCATGGGCAACCTGCTGCAGGCCGGTCTCGGCCAGGGTCCCGCGCGTCAGGCCGCCATCCGGGCCGGTCTGCCGCACAGCGTGCCGGCAACGGCCATCAACATGCTGTGTGGCTCGGGCCTGAAAAGCGTGCAACTGGGTGCAGCGCTGATTGATACCGGCCAGGCCGATATCGTCATCGCCGGCGGCATGGAGAACATGAGTGCCGCCCCTTACCTGCTGCCCCACAATCGCTGGGGGCAGCGCATCGGCAACGGTGAAGTGATCGACAGCATGCTCAACGACGCCCTGATCGATGCCTTTGACGGTTGCCACATGGGCGTGACCGCCGAAACCCTAGCGGCGCAGTACCGTATCACTCGAACGGAACAGGACGCCTTTGCCTGTCGCAGCCAGCACCATGCGGTCCTTGCCATGCAGGCCGGAGTGTTTACCGGGGAAATCGTGCCGGTCACGGTAGCGTCAAAAAAAGGCGAGCAGATCATGGATGCCGACGAGGGACCTCGGCCTGACACCAGCATCGACAAACTCGCCGGACTGGCGCCGGCCTTTGCCGCAAGCGGCACGGTAACGGCTGGTAACGCCTCGACGATCAACGACGGTGCGGCGGCGGTCTTACTGATGTCGGAAACCCGGGCCAGGGAACTCGGACTCACCCCCATGGCCAGGATCGTGGCCGCAGCAAGCACCGGCGTCGATCCGAAAGTGATGGGCATTGGCCCGGTCAGCGCCATTGAGCGCGTGCTGGCACAGAGCAAGGTGACGCTGGCCGATGTAAACCTGATTGAACTCAATGAAGCCTTTGCTGCACAGAGCCTGGCCGTCTGCAGGGCACTGGACCTGAACACCGAGCGGGTGAATGTACATGGTGGCGCCATTGCGCTCGGACATCCGGTCGGCGCCAGCGGTGCCCGCATTCTCGTGACCCTGCTGCACAGCATGCAGCGCCAGAAGGCTGCTGTCGGCCTGGCGTCCCTGTGTGTCGGGGGTGGTATGGGGGTGGCGATGCTGGTGGAACAGGATTCGAATTGATCTGGCCGTATTGCTCGTTGATTGGCGTTGTCTTTTGATTGTTCACGGCTGAAGCCGCTACTCTGGGATTAACCTTTTTCGACGTTTAACACTGCAGTGTAGGAGCGGCTTCAGCCGCGAATGTCTTATCGGCCTGACTAACCCCCAACCAGCAACCTAGTCCTGCACAATATTTTCACGCACAAAACGCGCGACATCGCGCACCTGCCGCGCCGAGAAGGTGGCGCCGAACGGCGGCATGGTGTTGCGGCCGTTGAGAATGGTATTCACGATCAGGGGGTAGTCGGTGGTGGCGGAAATATCGATACCGCCATGCCCGGTTTTACCGTCGGCGCCGTGGCAGGCCACGCAGGCGGTTTCGTAGATCTGCTGGCCATTGACCATGTCGGCGTTGTTGCCCAGTTCCATCACAGCATTCAGTGACAGGGCTTCGTTGCCACCAACGTTGGCCGGTTCCAGCACACCATCGAGACTGAACAGCCACAGGCTGTCCCCGTGCAGCGACCCGGCCAGCGCATTGCCCGCGGCATAGGCCATGACATACTGGCTACCGTCGCGTTCGAAGATCGTCACCGGCGCGTTCATGCCATAGCCGGTCTGGAATTCCCACAGTTTGAAACCGGTATCCGTATCCAGTGCCGTGAGGCGGCCATCATTGCGGCCGACAAAGACCAGGCCGCCCGCCGTGGCGGTCATTCCGCTGAGACAGAAATCCTGCAGGTGCTGCTGCCACACCAGGGTATTGGTGTGCATATCGACCGCGGCCAGCACACCGAGATCGTAGGCTGTGCCCTGGAAAGCGCCAGCGGTGTAGTAGTTGCCCGACTCGGGCGCGTCATCGGTGATGGCCTGGGTGGCAAACAGGAAGGGCCGGTCCGCCGCGCACACGTAGGCGATACCCGTGGTGGGATCAACTGCACTGGGCGGCCAGTTGGCGCCACCACCGGCACCCGGTGCCAGAGGAATGGTTTCGGTCCAGTACGGCGTGAAGATTTTGCCCTCGTTCACCAGGGTCATGCCTTCCGGCGCGATGCGAATGGACTGCGGCACAAAGGCATCACCGACCGGGAACGGCTGCGTCGGCGAGGTTTTCTGGCGCGCATCCTGCGGCACGGGTCGCTCCTCGATACCGACCAGCGGTTCACCGGTGACGCGGTCGAGAATATAGAACCAGCCGGTCTTGCCTGCTTGGGCCAGGCCCTTGCGCAGCTCACCGTCATATTCGAGATCGAACAGCATCACCGGGTTGGGCGCATCGTAATCCCACAGGTCGTGATGCACTTCCTGGAAATGCCAGCGGTACTCCCCGGTGGCAATGTCCAGCGCAATGATGGAATCGGTAAACAGGTTGTCTCCTGCACGATGCGCACCGTTGTTGTTGGCAGCAGCATTGCCGGTGGCAAAATAGAGCATGCCTAACTCGGGATCGACAGCCGGCGTGCTCCACACCGAGGCGCCGCCGTGGTTCCACAATGCGTTGTCTGACTGCCAGGTGTCACTGCCGAATTCACCGGGTTCAGGAATGGTATAGAAGGTCCAGACCAGGGCACCGGTGTCGGCATCATAGGCCTTGATACGTCCGCGCACTGCCATTTCGCCGCCGGCAAAACCGGTGATGACCAGGCCGTTGATGTACAGCGGTGCACTGGTGATGGTGAGGCCTTCCTGCCAGCGCTCGGCCTGGATGGCCCACACCACTTCCCCGGTATCCCGATCGAGCGCCTTGAGCTGGCCGTCCAGCTGCCCGATGTAGATATGCTCGTCACTGATGCCGACGCCGCGACTGGTCCAGCCGCAGCAGACCGTGCGCATGGTGTCCGGCAGGCTGGCGGTGTAGCGCCACAGCTTCTCGCCGGTATCGACATCGATGGCAAAGACATCGTCCGCGCCGGTAATGACATAGGCAACGCCGTCCACCACGATGGGCTGGGCTTCCCCGGAATACTGCGGACCGGCGCCGGAACCGTCGAGATTGATCTGCCAGACGCCCCTGAGGTTGGCGACCGTGTCGCGATTGATCTGAGTGAGCGGCGAGTAGCGCTGGTTATACAGGTTGCCGCCGTTGGTGGCCCAGTTTTCATGCGGTAGTTGCCGCAGCGCATCGGCGGTAAACGCCTGCTGTGCGTTTACAGTGGCTGTCAACGATAAGGTGACAAAGGCAAGCGTCGAGCAAAGCAGACGAGACATGCGGGATTTCCCTGTTCCTGTAACGGGTCTTGTTTTAACCGCATTTTCCCCGATTCCTGCGGCTTTGACCATGATGGGGCGGCCAAAGTGATTGTGCTATTCTGCCCGCAAACAAGAATAACCACGGGGATCCTCATGCTACGCCCGCCTACTACTCTCATTACTCTCTCAGCCCTGACAGCCCTGCTGCTGTCTGTGCCGGTCTACAGCGCGGCACCGGACTGCGATCGCCTCTGCCTGCTCAACACCGCTAACACCTACCTGCGGGCTCTGGCAGAAAACAATCCTGATGCCGCCCCACTGGCTGACGATGTTGCCTTTGTCGAAAACATCACCCGGCTGCAGCCCGGGGCAGGCTTATGGGCAAGCGCCACGGCGGTGTCTGCCAGTTACCGCATTCTCATTCCCGATCCGCGCCAGCACACGATTGGCATCATGACCGTGGTGACGCATCGCAGCGACAACGACGAGGCAAGCAAACTGCTGGCGGCGCGCCTGAAACTGGCCGGCCGGGAAATTATCGAAGCCGAACACCTGGTCGGCGACATCCCGCCCATCGTCGACATGGCCAGGCTCAGCAAACCGCGTGCGGCCATGGTCACCGAAGTCGCTCCCGCCGAGCGTATGCCCTACCTCGAGCTGGCCACCATTGCGGCGTCCTACTATGACGGTCTCAATCTGAGTGACGGCAGCCTGGTGCCCTTTGCCGAGGATTGCGAGCGCCAGGAAAACGGCATGATCACCGGCGCCAGTTACCTGGGCCCGGAAGTCTTTGACCAGGTCGATGTCAACGGCAATCCGCCGCCGCCGGTAGCTACCGACTGCAAAGGACAGATGGACTCACGCCGTTTTGCCTACATCGACAGCATCGACAACCGCCGCGTGTTTGCCGTCGACCCGGTGCAGGGACTGGTCATGAGCCTGTCCCATTTTCGCCAGTCCATGGCCAAGGGACCGCATCGAATGATGGCGGCCGATGGCACTGAAGTGATGTGGGATGAAGATCGCGAAGCCTATGACCTGCCCGCCGCGCATATCTTCAAGATCACCGACGGCCTGATTCATGAAGTGGAAGCCGTGGGCATTTTCGTGCCCTACGATGCAGATACCGGGTGGGAATAAGCCCTCACTCAGGTAGTTACTCAATAGACTGCTACACTTCAAATCAGCTAATTTCAGCACTGATTCATAAGGGGAAATCACCATGAGACCAACTCTTCCGGCTACGCTCACCTGCGTTTTTTTCCTGGCCGCCTGTGGCGAGCCTGCCGACTCATCTGCGCCTGACGGGATGGCCAGCACCAGTCCAGCGGCTGCCGACCTGAAACTTGTCTCTTGTGAAACACTGGCTGACCACGACTTCATGAACACCACCATCTCCTTGGCAGAGACTGTCGCCGCCGGGGAGTTTTCAGTACCCACTCCAGCTTTTGGCGGCATGGGTCCGGATTATGCCGCCATGCCGGAATTCTGCCGTATCGTGGGCGCCCTGCATCCAACGGATGATTCCGACATCCGCTTTGAATTATGGTTGCCAACGCAACACTGGAATGGCCGTTTCATGCAGACCGGAAATGGCGGTGTCGCCGGCAGCATCGTACACAGTTCCATGGTCGACCCGCTGATGCGCGGCTATGCCGTGACCAACACCGATACCGGCCATGTCTCCGGTGGCACAGACATATGGGGCTGGACTGTGGACCACCCGGAGAAACTGCGCGATTACGCCTGGCGTGCTGTTCATGAACTCACCGTCACCGGCAAGGAAATCACTACTACGCATTACGGCAATGAGCCTGAAAAATCCTATTTTGTCGGTTGTTCAACAGGTGGCCGACAGGGCCTCATGGAAGCCCAGCGTTTTCCTGATGACTACGACGGCATTATTGCGGGCGCCCCAGCTGCCAACTGGTCACCCCTGATGGCACTGAGCATTGTCATCCAGGCCAACCTCGGCGAGGAAAAACTGCCAGTGTCGAAACTTGGGTTGCTTAAGGAGGCTGCTATTGCCTCCTGTGATGCCCTGGATGGTGTTGAGGATCGGGTCATCACAAATATCGCCCAATGCGATTTCGATCCGGCCCAACTGCAGTGCCTGGGTAGTGAGTCTGCCCAGTGCCTGACGCCCGAAGAGGTCAACGCGGCGCACACCATTTATGCCGGTGTCGTCTCCAGTGACGGCACTGTCTGGTTCCCAGGCACCGGCCCGGCCAGTGAACCGCTGTGGGCACCTTATGCCTCGCCAGCCTTCAGCCTGGGTACCGGTTATTTCAGGGATATCCTGCTGGAAGACCCGAACTGGGATCCTGCCAGCTTTGATGCCGACAGCCTCATGTCGATGGCAGTAGAAAACAGTGCTGAGTTGATCGCCATGGACCCAGATATCAGTCGATTCATCAACCGCGGCGGTAAACTCATCACCTATCACGGTACCACTGACGGACTGATCTCGTACGGCAACACGGTGAATTATGTCGAGGCTGTGCAGAATACCCTGGGTGATAGTGTGATGAACGATGCCCTGCGGTTTTATCTGGTACCGGGCATGGACCACTGCTCCGGTGGTGAAGGGGCCCATGCGATCGATTGGCTGTCGGCGCTGGAAGAGTGGGTCGAAAATGAACAGGCGCCGGGTACGCTGGTCGGTTTGCATCCCGCCTTGCCGGCCGGCATGCCTGGCACAGACAATGCCATGGGCGAATTTACCCGCCCGATCTGTGCCTGGCCTGAAGTGCCTGAGTACAATGGCAGCGGAGATATCATGATGGCCGCCAGCTTTTCCTGCCGGGCTCCCTGACCCGCAGTATAGTATCGATCGTCCTGGCCGGATTGCCCCCGCTCATCCCGAGCCGGACACTCCGGCCCGGTGCCGACAAGACACGGCGCAATCCGGTTCCCACTGACGCCCCGGCCTGTTACCCCCTGCTGCCGGTAAAAATTACAGAACCGACCTCGTAAGAGGTTCAGCTGGAACCCCCCTCATGTGTCAGCGCAGCCGCTAACATACTGATTTTTCGAAAACTATAAACCACAGCACGGTATGGTACAGGCTTTACACGTTATAAAGGACGACAGCCACTCGTCGCCAGCAGGCGACAAACATACACAGGAGACAACATGAAAATCTTGATGACTATCCCACAGATAGTGAACCTGCAGAAAACGATTCTGTCGCAGCGATGTCCATGACGCTGGCGGCCTGGACCACCACCAACCCCTACCCCGGTGAACAGCAGACCAGCAACGCCGTCAAATTCGGTGCTGCCGGCGCCGTCATCTGCGGCCTGATCGGTGCTGGAGAAAGCGGCAAGCGTGCGCGTAATGCAGCGGCCGGTTGTGGTGCCATCGGGCCCGGTATTGGCGCCTACATGGACTCGCAGGAAGCTGAATTGCGCGAACAGCTGGCCGGTACCGGTCTCAGCGTGCAGCCCAATGGTGATGAACTGAACCTGATCATGCCGGGCAACATCACCTTCCCGACGGATGGCTACGCGCTGCGCAATGACTTCATGCCTATACTCGATTCCGTAGCCGAGGTGCTCTGCAAGTTCACCGATACCCGCCTGGTGGTCGAAGGCCATACCGACTCAACCGGCGAGGCCTCCTACAACTCCAGCCTGTCGGAACGTCGCGCCAACTCGGTGGCGAACTACCTGGCCTGTCATGGTGTCGATCGGGAGCGTCTGATTACCAATGCTTTGGGAAAGACCAGCCTATCGCCGACAACGACTCGTCATCAGGACGCGCCCTGAACCGTCGCGTGGAATTGAGGATTACGGCGGTCAGCAGCTAGAACCACTTTCTCCTGCTGACGGGCCGGCCGGGTCAACCCGGCCGGCCCGTTGTCATTCAGGGGAAAATATCGGGGAACTGCCGTCAGGCGGCTTCGCCAACCGGCGTTTTGCGCAGAGCGAAAACGGACAGCGTCACGGCAATGAGTGCGCAGATGGCCACCGCAAACACCAGCGGCACTGGCGTGTTGTTGAACACCGCACTGACGATGGCAATGGCAATGGCGCCAACGACCATCTGCAGGGTACCGCCCAGGGCGGCGGCGGTACCGGCAATCGGGCCGTGATCTTCCAGCGCCAGCACCATGGAGGTCGGCAGCACCAGACCCAGAAAACCATACGTACAGAACAGGCCTGCGACCAGCACCGGGAACTGGTCAAACCCGGCCATCACCAGTACGAACAATGAGCAGGCCGCGGTACAGTAGCCGGCCACGGCCAGGCGTATGACTTTCAGCGCCCCGAATTTCGCCTCAAGGTTAGCCGCCATCTGGCTGGCGGCAAAGAAGCCGAAGGCATTCACGGCAAAGGCCAGGCTGTACTGGAATGCCGTCAGGCCGTAGTAATCCATATAGAGGAAGGAACTGGTGGCCAGGAAGGAGAAGAAGCTGCCCATGCCCATGCCGCCGATGAGGGTCAGCCCCATGAAATGAGTATCCCGGAACAGCACACCAAACGCACGCAGCATGTTGCCCATTTTGAAAGGCGAGCGGTTTTCCGGTTTCAGGGTTTCCGGCAGCGCGAAGCGGGTCATGGCGAAGCCCAGCAGGCTGGCCAGGGCCACGGCAATGAACACGGCGCGCCAACCGAATGGCACGATCACGGCACTGCCCAACAACGGCGCGAACATCGGCGACACGGCAATGATCAGCATGATGGTCGACATCAGCCGCGTGGCATCGTTGCCGGTGTAGCAGTCGCGAATCACGGCACGCGGAATCGACATCACCGCCGCCGCGCCAATGCCCTGCAAAAAGCGCATGCCAATGAGGAGTTCGATGGTCGGCGCCACCGCGCAGCCCACTGACGCACAGGCAAAGACCACAAGGCCGAAATACAGCGGCGGCTTGCGACCCATGACGTCAGTGGCCGGACCATAAACCAGCTGGCTGATGCCGAAGGAAATGAAAAAGGCCATCAGCGTCGCCTGGGAGGCAGAAACCGACGCGCCCAGGTCTTCGGCAATGACCGGCATGGCTGGCAGGTACATGTCGATGGCAAAGGGGCCGATCCAGCTGAGTGAGCCCAGGATCAGGGCCATCTTGAGAATATCTTTTTTCATGGGGCAGCCGGTCGGGAAAAACAAAGGCCGCTATTATAGCGGCCCGTATTGATTTGTCAGGGATTAATGCCGGGCAGTTGCCGCGGCACCAGAGTCAGTCGCCGTCATCGCGGGCGGCATCGGCTTCACCCTTGCTGTCACTGGTTGCAGACTTGCTGCCAGATGCAGAGCCCTTGTCACTGCCCGCCTTGTGACCGGCATGCGCAGCATCGGAACCCAGGGTCTGGGCCAGCAGTGACGTCACGGTCTTGTTGAGATTGAGAATGCCCAGGGCCGAAAACAGCCCAAAGAGATAATGGCGATATAGACCATGTTGGTCAGGATGCGATTGACGGCCATATTGTCGGAATACTTGCTCAGGACCTTGTCGAACACCCGGCGCACGATTTTTGCGCCGATCACTAAGGCCACCAGCATCACGATGGCCAGCAACAGGTTGGGCAGCAGTTGGATAGCCAGTTCCAGCCAGGTCTGCAGTTTTGCCGGCAGCTAGATCATCTCGGATTCATCAATCACCTCTCATGACGAAGCGGCAAGCTCATCAAAACCCCGTGCCGACTGATAATGCACACATTACATCCAAACAGGTCAATTGCAGGATGAAGGCCCAGGACAGTTGGTTTAGCATTGGCTGATCTGCAATCACCGCGTGAGTTGTTGTGAACGGTAGCGACATTCCTTTCCAGGGCGTCCTGGGTATCCTTGCCATCTTGCTGCTGGCCTGGCTGGTCGGCGGACGGCAGAAACTGTCCTGGAAAATTATCGCGACAGGATTGGGGCTGCAGTTCGTGCTGGCCGCGCTACTGCTCAAGGTCGGGCCGTTTCGCGCCGCCCTGCTCGTGCTCAACCGGGGCATAGAGGCTGTCATCCGTGCCACGGAAACCGCGACCGCCTATGTCTTTGGTTTTGTCGGCGGCGGCCCGGCGCCATTTGACGTCACGAATTCCGGCGCCGTGAGCAGCCTGGCCTTCATGGCTCTTCCCATCGTCCTGGTACTGAGTGTACTGTCAGCACTGCTGTGGCACTGGCGCGTGATTCCGCTCATCGTTAGCGGCTTCAGCCGGGTGCTGCAGAAAAGTTTCGGCCTGAGCGGCGAGATCGGTTTTGCGGCAGCGGCCAGTATCTTTTTCGGCCAGGTGGAGGCGCCCTTGCTGATCCGCGCCTATCTGAACGCCATGAGCAAGGCCGAACTGTTCATTCTAATGACCTGCGGCATGGCCACGGTCGCGGGCACCGTCATGGGACTGTATGCCTCGCTGCTGACCGGTGTGATTGATATACCGCTGTCGCACATCCTGATCGCGTCAGTCATTTCCGCTCCTGCCGCCATCATGCTGGCGATCATGATCAAGCCGCTGGATGACTCCATCACCCTGTCGGTGGAGGATGTCAGTGAACGTGCAGACAAGGCCATCCACTATGACGGCAACATGGACGCCATCATGCAGGGCACCATGATCGGGCTGAAAATGCTGGTGAATATCGTGGCGACCCTGATCGTGTTCGTCGCGCTGGCGGCACTGGTGGATGAAATGCTGTCACTGCTGCCGGCCATTCAGGGCCAGCCGGTCACGCTGGCACGTATTTCCGGCGTGGTGTTTGCGCCGCTGATGTGGCTGATCGGCATACCCTGGCAGGAAGCTAACATCGCCGGCCAGCTCATGGGCACAAAAACCATCCTCAACGAATTCATTGCCTTTGTGAATCTGCAATCCGCCCCGCTGTCGGATTACAGCCGCCTTATCATGACCTATGCGCTGTGCGGCTTTGCCAACCTGGGCAGTGTCGGCATCATGATTGCGGGCCTGATGACCATCTGCCCGGGCCGCATCAGGGACATCATTGCCATGTCACCGCTGTCGATCCTGTCGGGCACACTGGCGACCTCAATGACGGCGGCCATTGTCGGCCTGATAGTCTGAGGAATTTACAGCCAGACGCCGATATCGTCGCCAATGACCGCCACTTCGTACACACCGATGTCATTGCACGGCCCTTCCGAAGACATCCGGCAGGCGCCGTTGTCCAGGTCGAACAGGTAACCGTGCATGGGACACCGCAGGTTGCCGCCAATCACCAGACCATGCAGCATGGGATAACCGGCATGGGGACAGATGTTGTCCATGATAAAGGGCTTGCCGTCGTGCTGCAGCAGCAACAGGTGGTGGCCGGCAAAGCGAAACGCCTTGCGGTATCTGGCATGCAGGCTGGCGGCTTTTTCCAGGGGGTAAAAGGTCATGTCTGGCAGGTCTGGCGTGGAGTGAATTAATACAGCAGTCGGAAAAGTTTTTTATTTTACCGACCAAAGCCATGTAGTCTACTGATACGTAAACCCTGGCATCATCACAAGAACAACGCGAAACCCACTATGTCTGATTTTCCTGATATCTCGCTCCACTACTTTGACCTGCGTGGTCGCGGCCAGGCCATTCGCGCCCTGCTGACCCACCATGAGGTACCATTTGCAGACAACAGAATCGTGCTGGCCAAGGACAACAGCAACTGGCCGCAGATTCGCGGTGACCGCGACATCACCGGTGATTTCCAGAAGCTGCCGTTCCTGCACTGGGGCGACCTGCGCCTGAACGAGGCGCTGGTGATCCTGGACTTCCTGGACCGCAAGCTGGCCGACGCCGACACGCTGGACGACCTGACCTGGAGCCGGCATCGCCAGCTCACCTCCAGTGCTTTCCTCGACCTGCTGGTCGCCTGCATCAACCTGATCTGGTGCGACATCTTCCATCCTGAAACCAATGTACCGGCGGCTACCGGCATCCTTCGGCGCCGGATGCCCATGCACCTGGCCACCCTGAACCAGACCCTGCAGGACTGGGACTGGCTGGCACAGATGCATGACCGTCCCGTCATGGCATCAGATGCCGTACTCTGGGAAGCGCTCGACGCGGTGCGGCTGACCTTTGATGAACATGTCAGCTTTGACGAGCTGGACGCCCTGAGCACCTTTTACGATGAATGCCCCGGCATTCATACCTTCAAGAAACTGCTGGTCGAAACACCCATGACCATTACCGGTCGCCCGGGCGAACCCGATGCCCTGCTGGTCATTCACGGCAGCCTTTCTGAGTAGCAATTGGCACCCTGTATCTTGCGCCTTGGTGAAAATATCCACGTCACTGCCGTGACCACGTCATGAATTTCGCATTGGCACACTCTGTGCACTAACCATCAGAGGGGCCCGCATGGCGGGCACTGTCTGCCAGCCCCTGTGAACGATGTGTTCAGGCTGGCATACAACTCGCTGTTTTCAGGGGTTTTTACCGATAATCCCCAGAACCACGCAGGGACCAGGCTGACACCTGCAAAGCAACACTGACAAATCTGTCATGCCAATAATGACAATCACCATGAGGACACCCACACCAGATGGACCTTGATCCCCTCCTGCTCGCCCGCATTCAGTTCGCGGCCAACATCAGTTTTCACATCCTGTTCCCGACCTTTTCCATCGGCCTGTGCTGGGTGCTGCTGTATTTTCGCACCCGTTTCACCCTGAGCGGTGACAATAACTGGGAGTATGCCTATTACTTCTGGGTGAAAATTTTTGCCCTGACCTTTGCCCTAGGCGTGGTGTCCGGTGTCACCATGAGTTTCCAGTTTGGCACCAACTGGCCCGGGTTCATGGAACAGGCCGGCAATATCGCCGGACCCCTGCTGGGTTACGAGGTTCTTACCGCCTTCTTTCTGGAAGCGACCTTCCTCGGCATCATGCTGTTCGGCAAACAGCGAGTGTCGAACCGTACGCACCTGATCGCCACCATACTGGTCGCTGGCGGCACCACCTTTTCCGCATTCTGGATTCTCAGCCTCAACAGCTGGATGCAGACACCCACCGGCTATCGCATCGAGGATGGCATTTTCTTTGCCGATGACTGGATGGCGATCATATTCAATCCTTCCTTCCCGTATCGACTGGCCCATATGCTGACGGCCTCCCTGCTGACGGCTGCCTTCATCATCATGGGCGTCAGTGCCTGGCGTATGCAGGACAAGGTGGACGGCCCGGCCACGCTGATGGTGTTCAAGACCGGCCTGGCCATGGCCATTGTGCTGGCGCCGCTGCAGATCTTCATCGGCGACATGCACGGCCTCAACACGCTGGAGCACCAACCGGAAAAAATTGCGGCCATCGAAGCCGTGTGGGATACCGAGTCAGGTGTCCCCTTCACCCTGTTCGGGTTTCCGGATGAAGACAGCCGCAGCACCAGGATGGCCATCGAGATTCCCTATGCTGCCAGCCTTGTGTTGACCCATCATGCCGATGGTGAAATCAAGGGCCTGAATGATTTTGATACCCATCCGCCAGTCGCGCCGCTGTTCTGGTCATTCCGCATCATGGTCGGCCTCGGCCTTCTGATGTTAGCCAGTGCCTTCTGGGGTGGCTGGGCCGTTTTCGTGAAACGGCAGCCCCCGCAAGGCCTGTTGCTGAAGACCTTTTCCTGGATGACCTTTTCCGGCTGGGTGGCTGTACTGGCCGGATGGTATGTGACGGAAATCGGCCGTCAGCCCTGGATCATCCATGGCGTGGTCCCCCTGGAAGCCGTCGTGGCTGATCATGGTGGCGGTACGGTGCTGTCCACCCTGGTGGCTTACCTGACCCTCTATGTCGGCCTGCTCATCTGCTATGTCGGCACCCTGCGCTACATGGCCACCAAACCGGCCGCTTCACTAAAGGCTTCGCAGCAACACTTTCCTTCGCTCAACATGGCGGTGGCTGAAGGAGGTCAGGCGTAATGGACTTCTGGTTACCGATTTTCTTCGTCGGCGCCATGGGCCTGGCGATGCTGATTTATGTCGTTCTTGATGGCTATGACCTGGGCATCGGCCTGCTGTTGCCAATGGCTGATGACGAGCAAAAGGATCTGATGATTGCGTCCATCGGCCCGTTCTGGGATGCCAACGAAACTTGGCTGGTGCTGGGGATCGGCGTGTTGCTGATTGCCTTTCCCGCTGCTCATGGCGTGATTCTGACGGCGCTGTACCTGCCGGTGGGCGTGATGCTGGTCGGGCTGATCCTGCGCGGCGTTGCTTTCGACTTTCGCGTGAAAGCCGTGCCGAAGCAGAAAGACTTGTGGAATACGCTGTTCTTCGTTGGCTCGCTGCTGGCCACCCTGGCTCAGGGCTGGATGCTGGGGTCTTACATTACCGGTCTGGACGGCAGTCTCATCAACACCCTGTTCTCCCTGCTGATCGCGCTGACCCTGCCATCGCTGTACGTGATGCTGGGCTGTGCCTGGCTCATGATCAAGGCGGAAGGTCCTTTACTGGCACTGGCACGCGACTGGGCCAAGGCGGCGATCGTGCCGATGGGCGTCACCCTGCTGCTGATCTCGATTGCCACCCCGATGGTGAGCACGCGCATCGCCGACAAGTGGTTCACCCTGCCGCAGTTTCTCTACCTGCTGCCGATTCCCCTGGTGACCGGACTGGCCTATGCCTTTATCCTGAAGAAAGTCCTGAGGGCCAATACCTCACCCAAGGACACCGACTACAGCGTCTTTGCCGGCCTGGTGATCATCTGTCTGATGGCCGCGCTGGGCCTGTCCTACAGCCTGTTTCCGGATATCGTGATCGGACAGATGACCCTGTGGGAAGCGGCCTCGGCCAACGAGTCATTGCTGTTCATTTTCTGGGGAGTGGCCATCACCCTGCCGGCGATCATTGGCTACACGGTGTTTGTCTACAAGGTGTTTGGCGGCAAGGCCGGCAAGATGTCTTACGGGCTGGATTGAGCGTTCGCCAGCTCAATCGGGGCGTGCCTAACGGCCGTCAAACCAAACCCGCCAGGTTTTCTCATCCGGGTCGTACTGTTCAAAGAACGGCCTGACGCTGCCGTCGGCTGACGGTGTCCAGCTGCCGCGAGAGTCGTAGGTTGTGGCGTTGAAGTAATCGATGCTGCCGGTAAGCACCATGGCACCGTCAACCAGGCCACCGTGGACATTGATGGCATAGCGCGGTGCCACCCAGACCTGGCGCCATTCATCCCGCAGCGGGTTGAAGTAATTGATGCTCTTGCCGGTAGTACCGCTGGCCCCGGACCAGTCTTCAGTCACCAGGCAGTTATTCAATTGCTTGGACATGCTATTGAAACCCGCCACCTGCCCGGAGCTGTTGTCGGTGACATCCCAGTCACCCAGCCAGAAATCGAAATCGTTGAAATGGGTACTGCCCTGGCAGCCGCCGCTTTGTGCCATGCCCTGCAGGGAACACAGGATCAGGCACAGCTTGGGCGGCAGAGGCTTTCATGTTATGGCGTGGCGGAGACGACCGTGGCCGAGTTGATCATGACCGGCTGGGTGTCCAGGGACTCCAAGTAGGCTGCGCCATCGTTCCAGAGGCGGAACTGGTCCAGGCCGCCGCCCGGATCGCCCACCGACACAAACTGGTCCACCGCGTCCATGCCGTCCACGACCTTGCCAAACACGGTGAAGTTGTACTGGGGATCGGCCAACCGGTTGTTTTCCACGTAGTTGATGAACACCTGGGTGGAATTGGTATTAGGGCCGGCCTTGGCGAAAGCCAGGGTGCCGCGCTCCAGTGCAAACAGGGTCGGATCATCGTCGAAGGTGTTGTCCTGCCAGGCCGGGTAGTCGCCGCGCCAGTTGATGCCAAACTGGGCCACGAAACCTGGAACAACCCTGAACACCGGGGTGTTGTCATAGAAGCCGGCTTCCACCAGTTCCACGAAACGGGCAGCCGCATTGGGCGCCGCCTGCGGGTAAATCTCGATGGTGAGATCGCCGGTGCCGGTGCTCATGACAATGGTAATGACTTCAGTGATCGCAGGCACACTGCCTTCCAGTCCGGGCAGCGGAAGCAACTCGGGACCGGCCGGTTCCGGTGTCGGCATGACCAGGTCATCGGTCGCCACGGGTACAGGATCGGCTTCGACCGGCTCGCTGTCGCCACCACAGGCGGAAAGCATGAGCGCGGCAGCCAGGCCAGCCAGTTTCAGGGGTGAAAAAAGTTGTGTTGATTGAAAAGTCACGCAAATACCTCTTGGTTTCAATGTCAGCAAACGGCCTGCGGCCTTTTATGCCCTTCAGGGTAATGCCGACCTACTACTATGCCGACCTACTAGGATTACTGCAGGTACACCCAGGTCAGCAACTCATCGAGCAGTTCGGCCCCGGGGCCGCGATCAGCCAGCTCGTGGTTGACGATACCGACGACAGTATAAAGGGTGTTGCTCTGCGAGTAGACATATCCGGCGACAGCCGCCACTTCATCCAGCGATCCGGTTTTGACGTGCATTCTGCCGGACATGGTAGTACCGCGCACGCGGTTGCGCATGGTGCCGTCGAGTCCGTTCAGGGGCAGTGACGCGACAAACTCCGGCATGTACGGACTGCGCCAGGCACTTTGCAACAGCCCTGTCATCAGGCTGGTGGTCACGCGGGTTCCCCGCGACAGGCCGGCGCCATTGTCGAGACTGAGTTGGGTGGAGTCCAGGCTTTTCAGCTCCAGGTAGTTCTTCATCGCCTGGATACCCTTGTCGATCGTGGCCGGTGGCCCGAGAACTTCGGCCCCTAGGGTCAGCAGCAGCTGGCGGGTCATGACATTGTTGCTGAACTTGTTGATGGACCTGATGACATCGCCCAGGGGCACCGAATTCCATACCACGATGGGCTCCAGGTTATCAGGCACGGCACCGACGCGCAGATCACCATCCAGGGAGCCCCCCAGTTCCTGCCACAGCGCCATGAACAGCCCGAAGGTATAGTCCGGCGCATTCAGCACCTCGCGCACCAGCTGGTAACGCGAGCAGCGTGACGGGAAGCTGCCTTCGAAAATGACCTCAGTTGGATCGCTCGGATTCAGGTTGTAGCTGATGCCGCGCTGGTAGCCGCCGCAGGCACGGTCCACCTGGCGCAGGCGATTGGCAATCTTCACATTATGCAGGCGCGGGTCGGTATGGATGATGACGTCGCGGCCGTTCGGGTGCGGGTAGAAGTAGAAGGTCATGGCTTGGAAGTTGGCAATGACCGCATTCGGGCGTGTGTTGTAAGCGCGCCCGGCCTGGTTGTCGATCAGGTCGTCATCGGTGACCGAGGCATCAAAGTAGGAGCCGTCCAGGACCAAGTTGCCGGTGATGTGTTCGACACCGGTACGTTGCAGTGACTTGAGCATGCCGCGCAACTGGTCTTCCACCAGGAACGGATCACCGCCGCCCTTCATGAGCAGATCCCCCTTGAGCACGCCGTTTTCAACCGGGCCCAGCGCATACAGCTCGGTGCGCCAGGTGAAGGCCGGCCCAAGGGATTCCAGCGCGGCAAAGGTCGTGATGGTTTTCACCGACGATGCCGGATTCATGGGCCTGCCGGCATTGAAGACAAAGCGCGGCTTGTCGGCATCGACAGCCTGGACGTAAAAACTGAAGCTGGAATCAGGCAGATTGTGGCCGTCGATGATGCGCTGGATGCGATCAGGGATAGTGCCATTGGGCGGGAAGACTGCCGCTTCCTGGGCGATGGCAGACATGCCGGAGATGACACCAAAAATCATGCCCCAGGCAGCCAGCATTGGCCTACAGATGTTGTACAGGGTTTTCAGTGTGTTGCGGTTATGCAGACTGTCCGTCTTCATGGTTGGCAGCTGGGCAGGCAGAAGATTTTAAAGTAAAAGCATGGCGTAACACCGAACGCTTTGCAATGCTGACCCGCCGTTCAGCGCGCAGGGAATATGTTATGTTAACCAGCCTATTCATCACAGGAAATTGTCATGCTGGTCACTTTCAAATGCCGTAATTTCCACGACGTGGTCACCACTGGTGAGGTTGGTCTTGCCCTGCTCAGGGCCATGGGCGAAACCGGCACAGTGCCGGGCGCATTGACCGGGGACAATGTCGCCGTTGCGCGGGACAAACTGGCTGCCGCCATGGTCGGCGCCAGAGGCGACACCACGCCCGGCAATCCAGTGACAGACGAGGAAGACAATGAGCCGGAAGAGGAATCAGCTACGATCAGCCTGCGCCAGCGTGCCCTGCCCCTGCTGGACCTGCTGGCGGCAGCGGCTGACGAGGGTAATGAAGTGATCTGGGAATAGTTCGTTATTCCGGCAACGCAAACGTAAACAGCGCGGTACCTGCGGCAATGGCAATGTACTGCTTGCCGTTGACGGCGTAGGTCATGGGCGCGGCATTGACCTGCCCGCCCAGTGAGGCCTTCCATAACAGCTCGCCGGTATCCGCATCCAGCGCTACGAAGTAGCCGTCCTTGCCGCCACCGAACACCAGGTTACCGTCCGTGGACAGCACGCCACCCCAGGTGATGTTGCCCATGTCGAATTCCCACACCGCTTCCAGCGTATCGGGATCATAGGCGCGGATCACGCCCCAGGCTTCATCATTGTTGTTGTAGAAAGGTTCCAGGGCGACATCGCCCATGGTGGTCTGGCGCCGGTTCACGCCCAGTGCCTGCGGGAACTGGCCCTCGATGGCCATGATGCCGGAGTCCTCCCAGTGTGCGACATAGTACTTGTCGTGGGTCGGGCTGTAGGCCGTGGGTGCCCAGTTGATGGCGCCGTGCACGTGCGGACGAATGACGGTGCCTTCGGGTGTCGGCAGCATGCCCTCGGCACGAATCGGCCGGCCGCGCTCATCAAAGCCGGTCATCCAGTTCACGGCCACGAAAGGTTTGCCCATCAGGAATTCCCCGGTGACACGGTCGAGCACGTACATGAGGCCGTTGCGATTGGCCCAGTACATGAGCTTGCGCATCTCGCCCTGCCACTCGCGATCCACCAGCACCGGCACCTGCGTGGAGTCGTAATCCATTTCATCATGGGGGGTGAACTGGTAATGCCAGCGGATTTTGCCGGTGTCGGCGTCGAAGGCGACCACGCTGTCACTGTAGAGGTTGTCGCCCAGACGGGTGCGACCATCCCAGTCCGGGGCCGGATTGCCGGTACCGAAATAGACCAAGTTGGCCTCGGCGTCATAGGCGCCGGCATTCCAGATGGCAGCACCGCCAGTCAGCCAGGAATCACCCGACCAGGTGTCGTGACCAAACTCACCGGGACCGGGGATGGTATAGGTTTTCCAGAGCTCCGCCCCGGTTGCCACATCATAGGCTGCTACGTAGGCACGAATACCGAGATCGCCGCCCGCGGTACCGATATAGACCTTGTCCTCCACCACCAGCGGCGGCATGGTGATGGAATACAGCGCATCGGCATCGGCGACTTCCGTGTTCCAGATCAGGTTGCCGGCGCGGGCATCAATGGCCAGCAGGCGCCCGTCGACGGTACCCATGAACAGGGTATTGCCAAGGATGGCCAGGCCGCGGTTGACGCGGCCGCAGCAGGTGCGGGCCGGAGCCGGTTCGTGATGATAGGTCCAAAAGATGCGGCCGGTGGCGGCATCCAGCGCCACGATGTCATTAGGCGCCTGCACGGTATATAGCACGCCATCGACCACCAACGGTGTGGTCTCGAATTTTTCCAGGGAGCGCGCCTGCCACACCCATTGCAGTATCAGTTTATCAACATTGCCGGCATTGACCTGGTCAAGCCGGCTGTGGCGCTGGTTGTCCAGCGAGCGTGAGTACGATAGCCAGTTGGCGTCATTGTCAGCCTGCAGGATGTCATCGAAGGTGACCTGGGCCTGGGTTGTTCCAGCTGTAAAAATACAGAGCAATGCGAGTAGGAGCGGCTTTCGCCGCAAACAAATATTACCTGCGCGTTGGTTCACGGCTGAAGCCGCTCCTACAAACAGGTCAACAAACGGTATGACGATCTTATCACTGCTCATTGCGGTGCCCCCCGGCGCAGCGTGGCCAGGTAGGCCACCAGGTCGGCAATTTCCTGTGTGCTGAACTTGCCCGCCAGCGACGGCATGCCCGGATCGCTGAAACCCCAGGCCTGCAGCTCGGATTTTTCAAATGACCGCAGCCGGGCCTTTTCATCCAATAGTTGCACGCTGAAGGCGTCATGGTTGAGCAGGCGCCCGCTGACCTGCTCACCGTCGCGGGTTTGCACGGTATAGAAGCGGTTGTCCGGCTGCACCACGGCGTCCGGATTGAGCAGAGAATCTTCCAGCTCGCTGCTGGCACGTACCAGCGCGATGCTACTCAGGTCGGGCCCCAGTACCGCACCGATGCCATTGACCATATGGCAGTCGAGGCAGTGGCCTTTACCGGCAAACAGCTGCTGGCCGCGCTGGGCATTGCCGGCGAGATCATCATTGTTGTCACCGAGACTGCGCAGGTAGGCGACCAGCATGTCTGCTTGTTCCGGCGTGACACGCGGCGTCGGCGGCATGGGTGTGCCGGGAATGCCATTGAGAATGATGCCGGCGAGTTCGGCATCGGTATAAGGCTGACGGAAGTTGTTGTGACCCAGATCCACCTGGGCAATCAGGTCGCCATCTGGGCCATGGCAGTTGGCACAGAAATCCCGGAACGCACGCTCACCACTGACCAGGTCAGCGCCGGTTTCGTGTTGTGCCTGCACGGCCAGTGAGCACAGCATGAATATGCCGACCACGGCCTGTATCCATTTCAGGGAATTTTTCATTGGGCCCACGTATCACCTGGTTTCAGCATGGTCGTCATGGCGATTGTCATGGCAGTCATCATTGCGCGGCTTCAGCCTCGGTGCGCGAGGTATACCCCATGCCAACCCATTCCTTCCAGTTCGGGCTCGGGCCGCAGCCACCGTCGTTCGGCGAATAAAACACGCCGTCCGCATCGATGATGTAGCCTACCGCGCCACCCGGGCGCCCGTCATGCAGCGGGCAGTACACCACCTGCACGTCCTGGCCGGGCTGAAAGGTGAAGCCGTTCATGGCTGGCGAACGGGACAGCAGCGACGGCGGCGCGGCCCCTTCGAAGCTGTACAGTGTGCCGTCATCGGTTTCCATGTACAGGGCAATGTGCGGGCTGTTGAAAGCCCAGCGCACGACCTTGCCCGAGAGCAGGACTTCCTCGGCGCGGTTGAACATGGCGAAACTGTGATGGGCCTGGGCCGTGTTGGCCGCCGCGACCAGTAAACACACGGCGATAACGAATCGGTTTAGCGTTGTCATGATGAGCTCCTTGTCTGTTCGTGCTTACTGGACGGATTCGTTGAAGATCGGACTTTTTTCCTGGCCAACCAGGTCGGCCGGCAGATCCGGGTTACGCAGGCGGTTCAGGCCGCGCGGATCCACATACCCCGGTTCACCGGGCAGGCGATACTGCGTCGACGGACGCCCGTCCTCGTCAAAGGTCAGGTAGGTATTGTCGTTCTGGGCACACTCCCAGTAACGCATGCGGAAACCCTGCGCCTCCAGGTCCGGACGCGGGTTGTACACGTACACCACGGTGATCGGTTTCACCAGGCTGAGCGGGTCGTAGAATGTCACGTTGTTGACCAGGCGTTTGGTGCCGTTGTTCAGGGTTTCCATGCGCCAGATCTCGACGGTCTCGAACTGGTTGCTGGTGGGCGGCGTGCCGCGGAAGTAGTCGCCGGGAAAAATATCGACCGTGTGCACGATGAGCATGTCATCAACCCAGAAGCCGATGGAATCACCGGCGGCAAAATGGGTGCCATCGATATTCTTGTGTTCCTGGTTGATATAGATGCGACGCATGTCGTTGCCGAGGTCATTCATCCACATGGACTGGAAGGGTGTGTTGAAGAAATCCCTGACATAAGGTTCAAGCAGCCAGCGCGGCATACCGGCCGGCTCGCAGGAGGTCAGACGGTCATAGTCGACACCGAGTTCACGGCGATAGCGGAAGGCCGCTTCGTACTCGGGTGTTAGTACTCCCTCCTTGATGACCACATTCTCACCGCCGCCAAATGGCCCGATCGGCGAGCCGTCGGTGGACTCCAGGAATAACTGGTTGCCGCTGTTGTTGCCGCCAGCTTCCCAGAGCCCCTCCCACTTGGGCACGCTTTCATACGTGTGCTGTGTACCACCGTTATGATAGTCATACAGGAACTCGTAATGTTCTGTGGATGTGGCAAAGTTTTTCGGTGGCTGGACGACTTCGGGCAAGGGTGCCCGAACGGTTGGCTGTGCGTGAGCCAGCATAGTGACCAGGGTGCAAACACCAGCCAGCGCTGATGCGGATACTGCGCGTTTCATTCCCTATCCCCTTTCTCT
>JBMTQX010000031.1:0-33699 GCA_049446715.1 Pseudohongiellaceae bacterium | reverse complement strand
AAAGGATAAAGCGTCAGCTTGCCACAACGGCTGCGCGAGGACGGTTTGTTGCAGGCCGGAAAAGACCCACAGGGCCGTCATCCGGCAAGCAGTACCTTGAGGTATGTGCGTAGGTCGGCATAGGCCCAAGGGGCCGTTTGCCGACAAGGGACGCGGCCCTGAATCAGGATCCGGGCAACAACGGCTTTAGGAATTCATACACATGCCCGGCCACGATCCGGGCACCCTCTGCATTGGGATGAATGCCGTCGGCCTGGTTGAGCTCGGGTACCGCCGCCACATCCTGCAACAGGAACGGCATCAGAGGAATATTGTATTCCCGGGCCAGGTCGGGAAACACGGCGGCAAACGCCGTGGTGTATTCGGGACCCATGTTGGGCGGTACCAGCATGCCGGTAATTACCACCTCGACGCCGTTGTCCCGGGCGAACACGATGGTCCGGGCCAGGTTGGCCTTCATCTCCGCGATGTCCAGTCCGCGCAGGCCATCATTGGCCCCCAGCGACAGCACCAGCAGGTCCGGCTGTGAGCGGATATACCACTGCATGCGGCTCAGGCCGCTGGCTGACGTGGAGCCGCTGACACCGGCATTGATGATGCGTACGTGGTCCAGGCCATCGGCGGTCAGTTTGTCCTCGATCAGCGCCGGAAAGGCTTCTTCCTGTTCCAGGCCGAGGCCTTCGGTGAGGGAGTCGCCGAGAAAAACGATCGTGTATTCATCCTGTGCCCATGCCGTTGGCAGGCACAGTGACAGGAGCAGGAGGGCAGTCCATTTCAGGAAATTCGGGCAAGGTGTCGTCATGGTATTCGGTAAATCATCTGCTCCGGAAAGCGTGTTAAAATTCGCCCGCATTTAGGCTGACGCACAGCAAGTCTAACGTATTCTGTGACTGGTGACCGCACTGCGGGCAAAACCTTGCAGTCCCGAATGCGGTAACAATACGCTAGCCACGTAAACAGAAAGCCGTTTCCAGGAGTACACCCATGCCTGTCATTCGCCAGGAAGACGTTATCCAAAGCGTCGCCGACGCCCTCCAGTTCATTTCCTATTATCACCCGCTGGATTTCATCCAGGCCGTGCACCGCGCCTATGAGCGTGAGGAGTCACAGGCGGCCAAGGACGCCATGGCGCAGATTCTCATCAACTCGCGCATGTGTGCCGAGGGCAAGCGCCCGATCTGCCAGGATACCGGCATCGTCACGGTGTTTGTCAAAGTCGGCATGAACCTGCAGTGGCGGGGCGACATGGCGCTTGAGGACATGATTAACGAGGGCGTACGCCAGGCCTATACCCATCCGGACAATGTCCTGCGTGCCTCGATCCTGAACGATCCCGCCGGTGCTCGCAAGAACACTGGTGACAACACGCCGGCGGTCATCCACACCTCGATCGTGCCCGGCGACACCCTGGACATCACTGTGGCGGCCAAGGGCGGCGGTTCCGAAAACAAGGCCAAGATGGTCATGCTCAATCCCAGCGACGATATTGTCGAGTGGGTGCTCAAGACCGTGCCGACCATGGGCGCGGGCTGGTGTCCGCCTGGCATGCTCGGCATCGGCATTGGCGGTACGGCGGAGAAAGCGGCCCTACTGGCCAAGGAAGCCCTGATGGACCCGGTGGATATCGATGAGCTGCGCGCCCGTGGCCCGGCTAACCGCATCGAGGAGCTGCGCCTGGAACTGATGGCGAAGGTCAATGATCTCGGCATCGGTGCCCAGGGCCTGGGTGGCCTGACCACGGTGCTGGACGTGAAGATCAAGGATTACCCGACCCATGCCGCGTCTCTGCCGGTGGCCATGATTCCCAACTGTGCTGCGACCCGCCACGTGCATTTTGTGCTGGATGGCTCTGGCCCGGCTGCACTGACGCCACCGAAGCTGAGCGACTGGCCGGAGATCACCTGGGATGTCGGTCCCTCCGCCAGGCGCGTCAACCTGGACACGGTCACTCGCGAGGAAATTGCGACGTGGCAGCCCGGGGAAACCCTGCTCCTGTCCGGCACTATGCTTACCGGTCGTGATGCCGCCCATAAACGCATCCTGCAGTTGCTCGACAGCGGTGAAGGACTGCCGGCGGGCGTCGACCTGAAAGACAAGTTCATTTATTACGTCGGTCCGGTCGACCCGGTGCGTGATGAAGTGGTTGGCCCGGCCGGTCCCACGACCGCCACGCGCATGGACAAGTTCACCGATGCCATGCTGGAAAAGACCGGCCTCATGGGCATGATTGGCAAGGCGGAGAGGGGACAGGTGGCCGTTGATGCCATCAAAAACCACAAGGCAGTCTACCTGATGGCCGTGGGCGGTGCCGCTTACCTGGTGTCAAAAGCGATTCGTGAAGCACGAGTTGTGGCCTTTGAGGATCTGGGCATGGAAGCCATCCACGAATTCGTGGTGGAGGAAATGCCGGTGACCGTGGCGGTCGACAGCCGCGGCAGCTCCGTCCACCAGACCGGTCCTGCCGAATGGCAGCACAAGATTCAGCAAGCGCGGGTTGTTGAGGTGAAATAGAACGAGGAACAAAAGGAGGAAAGGAGCAAGGGAGGAAAGGATAAAGGGGAGAAAGCTTTATATCCGAGTTGATAGTCGCTATTAGCACCAAAAAACGAGAGTCAAAATAGCGGCCATAATCTTCACGGTAGCACTGCCGCCCTTTTCTCCATTTCTCCTTTCCTCCCTGACTCGTTTTTTTCTTCCTTTATCGATTCCCGGAAATCTTTTATCTTGCTCCTAATGGCCCCCGCCCTCCCAGGAGCAAAAATAATGAAAACCCTGATCCCGGCGCTGTTGTGTTTTGCCTTGCCTGCCTTTGCCCAAACCGCTGACCCTGAACAGGGCGAGCGTGTCTTCGGTGAATACTGCACCCGCTGCCATATCGCGCTTGAAATCCGCGCCCGCCTGCATAATGACTGGGTGGGGCGTCCCGTCAGTGAACTCTTGCAACGCATTGTCACCACCATGCCCGGCGAAGCCGCCGGCACACTCACCGCGCAGCAATATCGTGATGTGACTGCCTACGTGATGGCCATCGGCGATGTCGGCACGCGCTTGCCCGATCTGGCCAATGATCCGGATGCCAGGATCATTACCCGTGGTGAAGACCGGGCCGCTCCGGCGCCGGAAGTGGCCTGGGCCCATTTCAACGGCGACAGCTTTGCCAACCGTTATTCCCCGCTGGACCAGATCGATGGCGGTAATTTTGCTGACCTGAAAATCGCCTGGCGCCTGAGCACGGAAAATTTCGGCCCGGTCACTGAAGGCCAGAGTGTTACCTCCCCGCTGATGGCCAATGGCGTACTTTATGCCACCGCCGGCGTCACCCGGAATGTGATGGCACTGGATGCGGCAACCGGGCAGTTGTTGTGGCTTTGGCGGCCACAGGAAGGCGAGCGCTTCAATGTCGCCCCGCGCAAGGGCTCGGGCAAGGGGCTGGCGTACTGGACTAACGGCCTGCGCGAGATCATCTTTACGGTCACGCCCGGTTATTACCTGGTGGCGCTCAATGCCCGCACCGGCCTGCCGGTGGAGGAGTTCGGTGCCGGTGGCTGGGTGGACCTGCAGCAGGGCCTGCGCCTGGGGCCGGGCCGCGAAGATCTGGATATCGGCCTGAGTTTTCCGCCGCTGGTGGTCGACAACGTGGTCGTGGTGGGGGCTTCTCACCTCGTGTCAGTACGCCCGCCCAGCGCCGCCAACGTGAAGGGGGATGTGCGCGGGTACGACGCCACCACGGGAGAACTGCTTTGGACCTTTCACACCATTCCGGAACCCGATGAATTCGGCGCGGAAACCTGGCTCGGCAACTCCGCCGAGTACACGGGCAATACCGGCGTATGGACGCATATGTCCGCCGATCCCGCACTGGGGCTGGTCTACCTGCCGGTGGAGACGCCTACCGGCGACCAGTACGGTGGTGACCGTCCCGGCGACAACCTGTTTGGCAATTCCCTGGTGGCCCTGGATTACCGTACCGGGGAAAGGCGCTGGCATTACCAGCTGATTCACCATGACATCTGGGACTGGGATATTCCGCAGGCGCCCATCCTGGCCGACATGCCTGATGGCCGCAAACTGGTGGTGCAGCTGACCAAGCAGGGTATCGCATACGTGTTCGACCGGGTAACCGGCGAACCGGTCTGGGACATCGTGGAAATCCCGGTGCCGCAGTCGGATGTGCCCGGTGAGTCGACCTCGCTGACGCAACCGGTGCCGGTGAAACCGCCTCCCTTCGTACGCCAGCAACTGACCGAGGCAGAACTGATCGACTTCACCCCGGCGTTGCGCGAACAGGCCCTGGCGCATGTCAGCAACTTCCGACTGGGCGGCCGTTTCACCCCGTCGTCGCGGGTGGATGACCCCGATGGCACGCAGGGCACGATGGGCTTGCCCAGTCCCGTGGGCGGTGCCAACTGGCAGGGTGGCGCCTACGATCCTGATACCGGGATTGTCTACGCTACCTCCCGGGAGATGGCTTGGAACTTTTCCCTGGAACCCGGCGGTGACAATTCATCCGTGGCCTGGATTGCCGGACCCAATCCGAACACGATTGACGGCCTGCCGCTCATTCGCCCGCCCTGGGGCCGCATCACGGCCATCGACCTGAACAGTGGTGAGGAACTCTGGTGGATACCTAATGCCGATACGCCCGCCGCCGTGGAGAATCATCCGGCGTTGCAGGGTGTGGATCTGCCGCGCACAGGCAGCAGCAACCTGGCCGGCATACTGCTGACCAAAACCCTGCTCATCAGCGGTGAGGGCAGCGGCGGCAAACCGCTGCTGCGGGCTCACGATAAGGCCAGTGGTGACATTGTCGCCGAGGTAAACCTGCCCGCCAGCCAGACCGGCATGCCGATGACTTATATGCTGGATGGTAAACAGTACCTGGTGGTGACCGTCAGCGGCGGGGGAAAATCCGAAATTGTTGCACTCTCACTGCCGGACTGATTTGCTATTATCTGGCTTCTGTTACCGCGACTTACACGGGGGAAGTCATGTCTGATCGCGAAGCCCTGGTTGCCCGACTGGAAAAACTCGATGCCTGCGCCGTCTCCGATGCGCTGGATGCCGTCAAACTCAAGGGTGCCCATTCCGGCCTGCCACGCCGTTCCACCAATCGCCGCATCGCCGGTACGGTCATGACCGTCAAGCTGCATGACCAGGAACCCACCGGCGGTTCCAAACGTCATCTGGGTACTGCTGCCATCGATGCTGCAGATGATCACACCGTGATCGTGGTCGAGCAGCGCACCGGCATCGATTGTGCCGGCTGGGGCGGCGTGCTGGCCAATGCCGCCAGGGTCAAGGGCGTGCGCGGCGTCATCATGGAAGGTCCAGCACGCGACATCGACGAATACGAGGAAATCGGCTTTCCGGTGTTCTCCCGCTACACCACCCCGCATACCGCCCGGGGACGGGTCTGGGAGCAGTCCTTTGGTGATCCCGTCATGGTAGGTGACGCAAAAGTCTGTGCTGGTGACTATGTCATTGCCGATGCCAGCGGCGTCTGTTTCATCCCGGCCGCCCGTGCGGAGGAAGTCATTGCCATCGCCGAGAAGGTGGCGGAGAAGGAACGTCTCATGACCGCCGATGTCCTGGCCGGCAAGCCCGTGTCAGAAGTCATGGGCACCAATTACGAAGACATGCTGAAGAACAGTTAAGCCTTACATTCGCAGCTGAAGCCGCTCCTACACCAGATCTGTGAAATCCGTAGGAGCAGCTTCAGCCGCGAACAGAATAACAACAGGAAATAAGAGAATGCCTGACAAGAATGTAGATCGCGCCGCCAGGCTCGACACCGCCACCCTCAGCGATGCCCTCGACAAGCTGCGCATCAGCGGCCAGTGCCTGGGCATCAAGCCGCGCGACCACAACTTCCGCCTGGCGGGCAGGGCTTTCACCGTCCTGTACGGACCCCTGGATGCGAATAATCCCGGCACCGTCGGTGATTTCATCGACAAGCTGGATGAAGGCACCGTGGTGGTGATTGACAACGGCGGTCGTGAAGATGCCACTGTCTGGGGCGACATCCTGACTTACCTGGCCGACAGGAAAAAACTGGCCGGGACGGTCATCGATGGCGCCTGCCGCGACGTCCATTTGTGCCTCAAGCTGGGTTACCCCATCTACAGCCGTTCCTACTCCATGCGCACCGGCAAGGACCGTGTGCAGGTTGACGGTGAGCAGGTGCCCGTGAATATCGGCGATGCCCGCGTGCTGCCCGGTGACCTCATGCGCGGTGATGCCGATGGCGTGGTCTGCATTCCGGCTGCACGCGAGGACGAAGTGCTGGCGGTGGCCGAGCAGATCGATGCCGCTGAAAACCAAATAAGGAAATACCTTGAAGACGGCAAGACCATTACCGAGGCCCGTGCCGAGATGAAGTACCATTCGCTGCAAACGCCTGATAAATAGCGTAGGCGGGATACAGGATACAAGATGCAAGATACAGGGAACGACACGTTGGCCACACAGCGATTATTTTTAGGTCGGATGAGCGCAGCGCCATCCGACGTTTACCCGCGAATGAATTTAAAAAAGATGTAAGGGGAACAACCTTGATTATCGATTGTCACGCCCACACCAGCGCACCACCGCAGTTGGCCATCTACAAGGCCGGCCTGGTTTCTCATCGCGGCTCGCACGGTCGCGGCAAGGTGAATTACACCGACGAGCAGCTGATCGCGGCATGGCACAAGAAAGAGATGGCGCCCTGTGGTCACATCGAGCACATGGCCAACAACGGCCTGGACATGCAGCTGGTGTCGCCGCGGCCGTTCCAGACCATGCACTCGGAAAAACCGGGCTACCTGGTGGCGTGGTATATCCACGAGGTGAACAAGATCATTGCCGACAGCGTACGCCTGTTTCCGGACAAGTTTTTCGGCATCGGCGGCCTGCCGCAGCAGGGCGGGGAACCGGTCGATGTGGTCTTTGAGGAAATGGAATACTGCATCAAGGAACACGGCTTCAAGGGCTTCCTGCTGAATCCCGATCCCTATGAAAACGACGGCAACAAGGCACCGCCCATGGGTGACCGCTACTGGTATCCGCTGTATGAAAAAGCCTGTGAATACGATGTGCCGCTGCATATCCACACCGCCGGTTCGCGCAACCCGCAGCGTGAACCGTACAGCCTGTATTTCGTGAATGAAGAGACCACCGCCGTGTATGGCTTCGTCAATTCCGATGTCTTTACCGATTTCCCCGACCTGAAGATTGTCGTCTCCCATGGCGGCGGCGCCATGCCGTACCAGATCGGCCGCTTCAATGCCGGTACTGCCCGCTCCGGCGCGCAGAGCGGTGATGGCAAGGGCCTGTTCATCGACCGCATGCGCAACCTGTATTTCGACACCGTGCTGTACAGCAAGGAAGCGCTGGAGCTGCTGATCAAGGTGGTTGGTGTGGACCGTGTCATGTACGGCTCCGAATGTCCGGGTGTGGGCTCGTCCATCAATGCCGACACCGGTGAGTGTTATGACAAAACCGTGCCGCTCATCGAGAGCATCGACTGGCTCACGGACGCTGACAGGAAGATGATTTTCAGCGGTACCGCCAACCAGGTCTTTAACCTGGGCCTCAAGGATTAACCCCCGAACGGGGAGGCCCTGAAAGGGCCACGGGACAGACCCCGCAGGGCTCTGTCCCTGTCTCGCAGAGCATACCAATATGGCAAACATCGTCCTCGGTTTATGGTCGACACACGGCCCCATCCTCAACACCACGCCTGAAGAGTGGATGCTGCGTCTCATCAACGACAAGCGCATCCCGCACTGGTTTCAGGGCAATCAGTATTCCTTCGAGGAACTGGTCGCACTGCGCAGGGACGAGAATTTTGCCGCACAGATCACCCTGGAAGAACGCACCCGCCGCCATGCCCGCTGCCAGGCGGGCGTGGCCAAACTGGCTGAAGCCTGGAAAGCCGCAAAACCGGATGTCTGCGTGATCATGGGTAACGACCAGCGCGAGCTGGTGCTGCCCAGCCTGCAGCCGATGTTTACCGTCTATCACGGCGAAACCTTCTGGCAGAAACCGCTGCCGGAAGAGCGGGCTGAAAAGCTGCCGGTGGGCATCAAGGAAAGTGAATGGGCCTACCGCCCTGAAGATGACAAGGTCTGGCCGGGGTTGCCGGAACTGGCCCAGCGCGTGATCAGCAAGGGTCAGTAGCAGGGGTTTGATTTTGCCGCGTCCCTGGAATGGCCCGACATGGGTCCCGTTCATCACCACATCGGTACCCCACATGCCTTCAGCTGGATCATCCGGCGCGTCATGGAGGACCATGTCATTCCGGTCCTACCCATGATTACCAATACCTTTTTTCCGCCCAACCAGCCCACGGCGAAACGCTGCTTCGAGATGGGCAGGCTGGTCGGAGAGTGCATCAAGGAATGGGATACGGACCTGAAGGTCGCGGTGATCGGTTCCGGTGGCATGAGCCACTTCACGATTGATGAAACCTTCGACAACAATTTCCTGAAGGCCCTCAAAGCACGCGACCAGGCCTTCCTCACCGGCATTGCGCAAAACATTCTGCAGCAGGGCACCTCCGAAATGCGCAACTGGATTGCGGCCGCCGGCGCCCTGTTTGATACCGATCTGGATGGCGATACCATCGATTACATTCCTTGCTACCGCAGTGAGGCAGGGACTGGTACCGCGCAGGGTTTTGTCACCTGGCAGTAGGTGTTTAACCCCGCAGGTCGGCATAGGCCTGCAAAGCCGTTTGCCGACATGACATCATGAGTGCGCCGGTTAGGCGGGATTTGTCAGCAAACGGGTCTGCGACCCTAGGCCGACCTACGGAGTGCAGCGTTAATTCAGCAAAGATTGTGCAACGGGATGCAGCCCAAAACCGATGTGATACCATCTTGGCGAAAACAGGTCACGGGGTGGGGGAAACTTTGAAACTGATATCATTCATTGCCGTTTTGATGACGCTGCTCATGTCCTTGGCGACAGGTGTGGCAACGGCCCAGGAAGGCCATCCAATAAAAGGCACCTGGCGCGGCACCATCGACATGGGTAGTGATACCCGCAACCTGGTCATCATCATGGATTATGACGGTGACAGCATCACCGGCATGATCAACCCGGGCCGCTCCTCCTACCGTTTCACCTCATCTGCACTGGATGCGCCCAACTGGACCCTGCATGCCACAGCCGAAACCCGTGACGGTGTCGCGGTCAGCATGACGGGCACACTGCATGAGATCGGCGCGCGCAATCGCTACTTGGAAGGCACCTGGTCCGAGGCCGGCAGGCAGTATCCCTTCCGCATCACTCGCGAATAATAACGACACGAGACATTTCTTTTCACCAGGGGAATCGCCATGGACTCAGCCACCAAAGCCGAACTGAAAGACAACTGGGTGGTGCTGTTCGTCGCCTTCATGCTGGTCTTCATCTCCTTCGGTGTGCCCAATTTTTCGCTGCCCTGGATCTATGAACCCGCAATGGCGGAATTCGGCTGGAGCAATGCCCAGGCCAATGGCATCTCCACCTCCAAGTTTCTGGTCGGGGCTGCCGCCGCGCTCGGCATGGGCATCATGATCGACAAGTTCGGGGGCAAGGTTTCCGTGCTGTTGGGAACTCTGAGTGGTGGCCTGGCCATGGCCATGTTTCTCTTTGCCACCAATCTCGGCATCTATTACTTGGCCGGTGCCATGCTCGGCCTGTCCGCCTCTTCCATTGTGGCGGCCATGAAGGTCGTGGTGTCACGGCTGATCAGCATCAACCAGGGGCTGGCCATCGGCATCGTCCTTGGTGGGACCAGCACGGGTCAGCTGTTCATGCCCTGGGTGTGGGGCACCTTGCTGGAAGCCGGCGTGAACTGGCGTGAAATCTTTGCCTGGTTGAGCCTGGGCTCATTCCTGATCTCCACGCCCCTGTGGCTCATTTTCATGGCCCAGAAAGGCGTCAAGCAGGATGCCATCAACGCCAGCTCCAGGGGACATGCCGATGGCCTGTCCATGTGGGGCCATTTCAAGGAAGTGTGCCAGGAGAAAGGTTTCTGGTTGCTGGCCCTGTCCATCTTCCTGGTCTCTGCGGTGGACCAGGCCATGATGCAGAACTACGTGACCTTCCTGCGGGCCGATCGCGGCCTAAACTATCGTGAATTTGCCTGGCTGGTGAGCCTGGTTACCTTCCTGGCCATTGCCTCCAAGATGGGCTCCGGCTGGGTCTACGACCGTTTTTCCATTCCCGGCATCCGGGTGTTCTACTTTCTGCTCGGCGTGTCCGTGATCCTGGCGCTGCCGGTGGCCGGTGTCATGACACTGACCCTGTTCCTGGTGGTGCGCAACATTGCCCATGGCGGCATGATCGTGGAAGCGCCTGTCATCACCAAGCATTACCTGGGGCCGCGTAATCTCGGCATGACCATCGGCATCGTATCGGTTTTCGTGAACCTGGGTTTTGCGGCGGGACCGCCCATGCTTGGCTGGTTGTATGATCTGAACGGCAATTACACCATGGGCTTTGTCATCTATTCGGGCGTGGCCATCCTGGCCTGCTGCCTACTGTTACCCCTGAAACCGCGCTACTGGTCGCCCCCGAGCAAGCGGAAAACAGACGTCGCTGATAACGTGGCCATGCAGCCGGCCGGCGCCTGATACTTTCCTCTCACCCTGCCACTTTTTCCGCGGGCACTGGCGCTTTGCCGGTGCCGAGCTGTTTGTCAGCCTCGTCCAGCAAATGCCCATAGAGCCGGTAGTACAGCGTGATCCAGAAAGGTGACAACAGGGTGGTGTAGGTTATGACCATGATGACTGCGGTATCGATGCTGTTATCAAAAATACCGCTGCTCACCCCCAGGTCGGCGTTGGCGCCAATTGACCTAGCGCATGGCCAGATCAATCAGGTGGCCCGGTCACTGATCAGGCCGCAGCGACCGGAGCGGTAGGGAAACTCAGGACGAGAGAGTGGCGTGCCGTAACAAGGCAAAGCCGGGTTTACTGCACCAGGCTTTCGCTGCCCATCATGTGGAACTGGTCGATGTTGTTGTCCTGGCAGAAATACTCGATGAACTCGATGCCAGGGTCCCATGTCTTGGTCCACACGGTGGACCAGGGTGCCGTGTAGGCCTGGGGATCATCGATGGTGATTTCATAGCGCAGGGTATCCATCTGCGGACGCGAGATGCGCTCGATCAGGTGCATGCTCTCCGTATGCGGATAGCCTTCGCGGTGAATCCAGAAGCGTTCGTTGAAACCGATGGTATCCACCACCAGCGTGTCACCTTCCCAGTGCCCCACGGAGTGACCGAAATAGGAAGGGTTAACGTATTGCGGGTGCTCACTGTTCATGTGAATCTCGCGCCAGGGTCGGGTAGAGCCGCCGGACAGGACGAGGATCTTGTTCATGTGCGGTATCTGCACGATCTGCAGGCCAAAGGGCACGGCGAACTGGCGCGGTCCGCCTGGCGGGGCGCAGCGCACGTGAGGGTCATCCTTGGCGAGAGTGGCCTGGCGGTAATCGTAGAGTGCGCGTGACCAGGGTTTGAACGGCACCTCGTCCGGCGGCGGATAATCGGCGCCGGCGACCATCGGGCCCGGGCCGCGGCCCCACATGCCCAGGCCGTCCTCACCGGCACCCAGGTTGGGGGTGCCGTCAGGCAGGCGTGGTGTCGGGCCGTTCGGATCGTAATCCTGCGCCATGGCGGCGGCAGACAGCATGGTCAGGGCGAGCAGGGAGTTGGTCAGTATTTTTTTCATGGGCTTGTCCTTCTGCCTGGGCTTAATCCTGCTGGCGGGAAAACAGGCGTTTGCCGGTACTTTCCATGACGACGCGGGAGGCGTTCATGGATGGACTGCCGTCGCGGGCCAGGGCGCCTTCGATTTCCAGCATTTCACCGAGAATCAGGTCTTCACGGGTCCAGCCCTGGCGCAGCATCGACACCGGTGAACCCAGTTCGCAGGCCCAGGTAGTGACCTCGCCCGTGGCCTCATCCTCGACATCAATATAGAAGTAGGCATGCGGATTCAGCCATTCCACCTTAACGATGACACCGGTCAGTTCAACACGGGCATCGGCATCGTATTGCGCGGTAAAGGCATGGTGGGCGACAGCGGACGGGCTGCCGAAAGCAAACACGGTGAGGCACAGCAAAGGCATCAGTAGCTGCCGGGCAGTCAGTGTGGTCAGTTTGCGTGACATGATGAGTCTTCCCCCTGGAAAATGCCCGCTTCCCTATCCGGGTGCTGTTGCCGACACCCAGCCTGTTTTAAAAATAACAGGTTGTTTTTAAAGAAGAAAAAAGGCCTGTAAACGCCAAACGCCTCCAGATTATCACATCAACAAGACTTGTCACTAGGCCATCGGTAATTTCACATTTCATCCGCAATGTGCCGCAAAAGCCCAGTAATTCCGCGCCATTACAGCATTCCGTAAACTTTTTTATGCCAACCACCTGCCGGTAAGAATTCCTTAAGAATGCCTTGCTAATCTGCTCAACATCGTAAAAGACGGAGTGCACTCATGAGCACATTGAACAGCCGTACCACAGCAGGTCCTCTGGCCAATCCCGAACGGGAGGCCTTGCTGGGACGTGTATTGGCACCGGCGCCAGTATTCACCCTGCATCACCGTGATGATGCCGAACGGGAACAGGTGGAGCGTTTTGTGGGTGAGCGTTTCCAGCGCGACTACGGCGCCGATATTCATGAATTCATGCCCGACCTCCTGTCCATGCGCTGCCTGAACAGCTTTTCCGGTGTCATCGGCATGCGTCGTGCTGCCGGTGCCACGTTGTTCCTGGAGCAGTACCTGGACTGTCCCATCGAGCAGTTGCTTGCTGATGTTTCCGGCCAAGCCATTGCCCGTCGCGACGTTGTCGAAATCGGCAACCTGGTCGCAGGGCGCAAGGGACCGAGCCAGTTTGTGTTTCTCATCATGGCGACGCTGCTGCATGAAGCCGGCATCCGCTGGATCACGTTCACCGCCACCCGCTCCCTGGCCAACAACCTCGGCAAACTGGGTTTTCCCATGCTGAAACTGGCCGACGCTTCCAGCGCTTGCCTGCCAGAAGCCGCCGCCGAGGAGTGGGGCAGTTATTATCACACCCAACCCTGTGTCTATGCCGGCAGTCTCGAAGGCGCCATGGTAATCGCCCGGCGCCGGCCTCTTTTTCGCAAGGCCATGGCGGTGTATCGCCGCCAGATCCGCCAACTGGCACAGGACTTCAGGGGGTAAGCTGTCATGGCTGATTTGCTGACCACACTGCAAACGCGTCTGCCTGCACAACACGTGGTGCTGGCTACCCCGGACCAGCACATCACCAGCGAGACACTGACCGTCATGGCGGACGCGCTGACCGCCAGGCTGCGTTCCCACCAGATCAAACTGCTGGTGCTGTATGCGGACAACGGCCCGGCCTGGGTCGTGGCAGACCTGGTCTGCCAGCGTCTTGGCATCTGCCTAGTGCCGCTGCCCACCTTTTTTTCGCCACTGCAGATTCGCGCCACTCTGGCCCGTTGCAATGCCCGCTGGCTGCTCACCGATAGCCCTGATGCGCTGCGTGCCATGGTGGCATCGCGTGAGGCTGTCGCTCATGACCAGATCGATCTGCACCTGTGCCGCCTTGATAACGACACCGGCAATACCCCGGCACTGCCTGATAACACGGGCAAGATTACATTCACCTCCGGCTCGACCGGTGATGCCAAGGGGGTATGCCTGTCCAATGCCCAGCTGCTGCGACAGGCCGAAGCCCTCAGCCAGGTGGTAGCCCTGGAGCAACCGACCCATTTGTGCCTGCTGCCACTGAGCACCCTGCTGGAAAATGTCGCAGGTGTGTATGCGCCCCTGCTGGCCGGCGGCACGGTCATGGTGCCTTCGCTGGCCGCGATGGGTTACCAGGGCAGTCGCCTGAGCGAGCCGGAAAAATGCCTGGCCATGATCAGCCGTACCCGTCCCGACACCCTGATCCTGATTCCCGAACTGCTGAAGTTGCTGGTGGCATCCGTGCGCGCCGGCTGGCAGGCGCCGGACAGTTTCAAATTCATCGCTGTCGGTGGCAGCAAGGTGGGAACCGCGCTGTTACAGGAAGCCTGGGCACTCGGTTTGCCGGTCTATGAAGGTTACGGTTTGTCCGAGTGTGCCTCGGTAGTCAGTTTGAATACCCCGACCAGCCTGCTGGCCGGCAGTTGCGGCAAAGTGCTGCCACACCTTAACGTGGAAGCCCGTGGTGGTGAACTGGTGGTATCCGGCAACGCCATGCTGGGTTACATGAACCAGCCCGACAGCTGGTATCCCGATGCCATTCATACCGGTGACCTGGGCTATTGCGACAGCAACGGCTACCTGCATCTTTCAGGTCGCCGCAAGAACCTACTGATCTCCAGTTACGGCCGCAACATTTCCCCGGAATGGCCCGAAAGTGAATTGCTGGCCAACCCACGGCTGCAGGATGTGGTGGTGTTTGGCGACAGCCAGCCCTATTGCGTGGCCCTCATCAGTGCCCGTGATCCGCATCTGTCCGATGCCGACATCCAGGCGTGGGTCGACACCGTCAACATGCATCTGCCGGATTACGCCCGCATCAGGGACTGGTACAGACTTGAACAACCGCTGGCAGCCCAGCCGGGTCTGTTGACTGCCAACGGGCGCCCAAAACGGGACGCCATCGCACAGAAATACGCCACGCCACTGGCCGCGCTCTACATCGGGGCAGCCACAGACACCATGACACTGCAGAACGACATCAAACAGGAGCAACACCCGTGAGTTTTTACCAGCAACTTGTGCAGGATACCGAGCAGCCCCGTCATCAACTGTTATCGGCACCGATCATCGCCCGCTGTTTCCAGGGCGAGATTGTCCTTGATGACTACGTGGCGTTCCTGGCCCAGGCCTACCACCATGTCAAACACACCGTACCGTTGCTGATGGCCACAGGCGCCAGTCTTGGTGAGGACAAGGAATGGCTGCGCGAAGCGGTGGCGGAGTATATCGAGGAAGAACTGGGTCACCAGGAATGGATTCTCAACGATATCGGCCATTGCGGCTTCGACCAGGAATACGTGCGTCACAGTGCGCCCCATGTCACCACTGAGCTCATGGTGGCGTATGCCTGGGACATGGTGAACCGGGTCAACCCGCTTGGCTTTTTCGGCATGGTGCATGTGCTCGAAGGCACCAGCATCAGCATCGCCTCTCAGGCTGCCGATGTCATCCGCGAAAAACTGGGGCTGCCCAAAAAAGCCTTCAGTTATCTCTATTCCCATGGTGCGCTGGACCAGGATCACATCGTGTTCTTCGAAGGACTCATGAACCGCATCACGGACCCGTCCGAGCAGCAACAGATCACGCATGCCGCCCGCATGTTTTACCGGCTCTATGGCGATATCTTCCGCGGTCTGTCACCGGATCACGGCATTCCCCGTCTGGCCACTGCGGCCTGACAGCAACCAGCAAAGGGCAAAGGAGAAGTCATGAACCTGCACGATAAACTCATACTGGTCACCGGTGCCGATGGCGGCATCGGGACAGCCCTGTGCCAGGCGCTGTCAGCTCAGGGTGCCCGGCTGGTGCTGACCAGTACCGGCCATGACAGCCTGTCCGGGCTTGCCGGTAACCTTGGCACGCCGGCCGGTATCGTGGCTGCCGATATCGGCACGGCTGAAGGGCGGGCCGCTATTGTGTCGGCCTGTGAGTCATTGGGCGGCATTGATGTGCTGGTCAACCTGGCCGGCGTCCTCGACTTCACGCTGTTTGAACAGCAGCCACCGGAGCGCATTGAGAGAACCCTGCGCATTAATCTGCTGGCACCGATACTGCTGACCCAGGCGCTGTTACCGCAACTGCGGCAACGCGATGAAGCCACCATTTTGAATGTCGGTTCCATCTTCGGCAGCATCGGGCATCCCGGCTTCGTCACTTACTGTGCCAGCAAGGCCGGCATGAAAAGTTTCACCGAGGCGCTAGGTCGCGAGCTCGCCGATACCGGTATTCGTGTGTCCTACATCGCACCGCGTGCCACCGCCACGGCGCTCAATACCGATCGCGTCAATGCTATGAACAACAAGCTTGGCAATCGCATGGATTCACCGCAGTACGTTGCCGCCCGCATTGTGCACCAGCTGCGCAACGATGGCCTGCTCAGTTACCTGGGCTGGCCCGAGAAGTTATTTGTGCGTATCAACGCCCTGGTCCCGTCCCTGGTACGCAAAGCCCTGGTGAAGCAGTTGGACCTGATCAAACACTTTGCCAATTCGTAAGGAGAACACCATGAAACACCTCATCAAATCCCTCCTGTTTCTGGTCACCGTGACCAGCCTGCAGGTTCAGGCGGGTCTGGACAGTGATGTGGCCCACCTGCAGCAGCGCTGGGCCGAAGTGAATTACCAGCTGGAAGGCAAGACCCAGCTCTCGGAATTCGAGCGCCTGGTGGAAGAAGCCAATAAGGTCACCGCCGCCTATCCGCAGGCAGCCGAAGGCTGGATCTGGAGCGGCATCATCAAGTCGACCTACGCCGGCGCCAAGGGCGGGTTGGGGGCGCTGGCCCTGGCCAAGGCATCCAAGGCGGATCTGGAGAAAGCCATGTCCCTGAATGACAAGGCGCTGGACGGCTCGGCCTACACCAGTCTTGGCACGTTGTACTACAGTGTCCCGGGGTGGCCGGTAGGCTTTGGTGATGATGACATGGCCGAGAAGCTGCTGAAAACCGCACTGACCCTCAATCCGGAAGGCATTGATCCGAATTACTTCTATGCCAGTTACCTGGTCTCGGAAAAACGTTATGACGAAGCCCGCCAGTACCTGGCCAAGGCCTACGATGCCCCGGCCCGCCCGGGCCGCCAGCTGGCCGATGAAGGCCGGCACAAGGAAGTAGGCGAGTTACTGCTTGAGATCAAGGACAAATAAAGTCAGTCAATAGACAGTCTGCTGCATGACCGTTGATGCAGGCTGTGCCCAGCTGGCATAGAATTGCCGCATGCAAATTCTTTTGGTAGAAGATGATCAGCCCTTAGCCCGAGGCCTGCAGCAGGCCCTGGGCAAACAGGGCTACGTGGTCAACCATGTCGGCACCGGTGAAGCGGCGCTCCACGTCATTGAATTCGACCGGCCCGATATCGTCATCCTCGACATCGGCCTGCCGGACATCGACGGCATCACGGTGCTCAAGCGGGCACGCAGCAAGGACAAGGAACTGCCCGTGCTGATGCTCACCGCCCGTGACGGCATCGAAGACAAAGTGGCCGGCCTCGACAGCGGCGCTGATGACTACCTCGCCAAACCCTTCGACATGACCGAGCTGCTGGCACGCCTGCGCGTGCTGGAGCGCCGCATCGCTTCGGTGAAGAGCAATGACATCACCATTGGTGAGGTGTGCCTGGACACGGTCGGGCAGGTGGTGAGCGTTGCCGGCGCACCGGTGGACCTGGCGCGGCGGGAATACATGCTGTTGAAAAGCCTGATGGAAAATGCCGGCCGTGTTCAGACCCGCAGTGTGCTGGAGACGCGGCTGTATTCCTGGGGTGAGGAAGTCTCCAGTAACGCCGTGGAGGTGCATATCCATCGCCTGCGCAAGAAACTCGGCAACGACTTCATCAAGACCATTCGCGGCGTTGGTTACAAGATCAATCCGGAGGCCGGCGGGTGACCTCCATTCGCCTGTTCCTCGTGGCCGGCATCCTGGCCACGCTGACCCTGTTCAATTTTGTCGCGGCCCTGCGCGGTTACCAGTCGAGCATGACCGAGGCCGACCTGCTGTTTGACAATCAGTTGCTCGATTTTGCCAGGCTGGTGGCACGTCTGGATGTGGACGATAACCATGAAGAACTGCGCCTGGGCAACAACCTGGCGTTCCAGGTCTGGCAGGATCATACCCCGCTGGCCATGTCCTATCATGCCCCGGCAGAGCCGGTTACCGCCTTCATGAACGGTTTCGATTACAGCAATTTTGATGGCTACCGCTGGCGCACCTATACCCGTTTCGAACAGACCAGTAACCGGTGGGTGATCGTGGCCGAACGGACCGACCTGCGCTTCGTGCTGGCCGAAAACGTCGTGCTCGAATCCATCCTGCCCATCCTGCTGAGCATCCCGCTGGTTGGCCTGCTGATCTGGCTGATTGTCAGTCATAGCCTGAGTCCGCTCACGGCATTGTCGAAGGAGCTGCGCAACAAGCACGTCAATGACCTGACGCCGGTTAAAACCCGGAATTCACGAAGTGAACTGCAGCAGGTGGTCCAGTCCATCAATGGCTTCATGGCGCGCCTGAGTCAGTCCGTGGAGCGGGAAAAGCGTTTTTCCGCCGATGCCGCGCATGAACTGCGCACTCCGATCAGCGCGTTGAAAGTACAGCTGCACAACCTGTCTGCCGAAATCGATCCCGGCAGTGAATCCTGGCAGCAGTTACAGGAAGGGGTCGAGCGCATGCAACACCTGGTCGAACAGCTGCTGACCCTTTACCGCATGAGTCCCGACAAGTTTGCCGAGAGCAGTCGTGCCGTGGACCTGTATGATATCTGCGAACGCGTGATAGCCCAGCAATACTCCCTGGTGGAAGCGCGCCAGCAACACCTGGCGCTGGAAGGCGAGCACTGCCATATCAATGGCGATGAGTTCGCCCTCGAAACCCTGGTGTCCAACCTGCTCAGCAATGCCAGCAAGTACACGCCTGAGGGCGGCAGTATCCTGGTTAGCGTGACGCCGGCAGGGGGTCGCGCCGTGCTGTTGGTGGAAGACAACGGTGCCGGTATCAGCGAGGCGGAACAGGCACGTATCTTCGAACGCTTCTACCACGCCGAGAAGACCCGCCAGGGTGGTGAGCCACCGGGCTGTGGCCTGGGCCTGACCATCGTCAGTCATGTCGCTGACCTGCATCATGCCGATGTGTCGGTCACGACCTCGTCATTTGGGCAGGGCAGCTGTTTTCGCGTCAGTTTTTCCGGAGTACCCGCATGAAGCTTCTGACCCCGTTCCATCTTGTCTTTCTTTGGCTGCTGCTGGTCTGTGGGCCAGTACATGCTGCCGTGCCCGAGCTGACGCTGGAGATTCGTGACCACCTGTTTTTTCCAGCAACCCTGGAAATCACGGCCAATACCAAGGTGCGCATTGTCATCACCAACAACGACCCGACGCCTGAAGAATTCGAAAGCTATGAAATGAACCGGGAAAAAGTCATTCCCGGCAACAGCAAAACCGTAATCTTCATCGGCCCGTTGCCACCAGGGGAGTATCCGTTCTTTGGCGAATTCTTTCCCCGCACGGCGCAGGGCAAGGTCATTGCACGCTAGGAACGCGAACACACTATGTTTCTCAATACGGTTGTCTTTGTTTTGCACGAACTGCTGGAAGCTGCGCTGTTGCTCAGTCTTCTGCTGGTGCTGAACCGGCTGCTGAACCGCTACAGCACTGAGCAGCTCGTGATTTCACTGTGGTGGGTACCGATCGCCATTGTCATTGGCCTTGCCGGGGCCTGGCTGTTTGCGCATTTCTACTCGCAGGTCTCCGAATGGTTCGACTATGTCGGCTTTGAGGTGACCAATGCCTTCATTCAGATCCTGATCATGCTGGCCCTAATCCTCTTCTGCTACATGTTCAGTATCCGGGCACGCCTGCAAGCAACCGCCACGCTGGCCTGGCTGGCACCGCTCCTGATGATCGTGATGCTGGCACTGGGAATTGCGCGTGAGGTCTCTGAAATCATTCTTTACCTGGATGGTGTTCTGGCCGTACCGGAAAATATTTCGCCCGCGATCCTGGGCACGATCATGGCCACCGGTATCGGTATCAGTAGCGGTATTGTGCTTTACTATGGGCTCGAGGCCATGCCGGTCAGCTGGCGCTTTCGGCTGTGCATGGTGATGCTGGCATTGTTTGCCGGCAATACGGCGTCACAGGCCACAGTGCTGCTGATCCAGGCCGACTGGCTGCCCTATACCGGCCAGGCCTGGGATTCAGCCCAACTGCTGCCGGAGCAATTCGTTATTGGACAGATTCTCTATATCCTCATTGGCTATGAAGCCAATCCTTCCGTGCTGCAGATGTCCCTGTATGCTGTCTTCACGCTGGTGGTTGTCTTCAGTCCCCTGGCGCTGCTGGCTTGGCGCGGCGCCTCGGCAGCAAGCGAGGGTGCCGAATGAGGGCCCGTCGTTGGCAACGCCTTTTGTGGCCGCTGTCCATGTTGTCGGGTCTGGCACAGGCAGACGGCATCGTGGTGGACAAGGTCTATCACCCATACGTGGATGCCCTGGAAACCGAACTGGAATACCGCACCGTTTTCCAGGACCGCCAGCCCAATCTGGTGACGCCGGCGCAGATACACCAGTTGTCCATCGGGCACGCCATCGGCAGTCGTGTGTTTGCCGAGGTCTACGCGGTGGGCGCCAAGAACCGGGCCGGCACCTTCGAACTGGAAGCCTGGGAAGCCGAGGTGAAGTGGCAGCTGACCGAGCAGGGCGAGTATGCGATCGACTGGGGCGTACTGTTTGAATACGAGGACGAAGTCGGTGAAGATATTCGGGAATTCACGATAGGCATCCTCGCGGAAAAGGAGTTTGGCCGCTGGAGCGGAGCCGGCAACCTCATGCTGATCAACGAATGGGGCGATGACATCAACGACGAATTCGAAACGGGGTTGTCGCTGCAGGCCCGCTATCGTTACTCGCAGGCCTTTGAACCCGGACTGGAATTCTATGCCGGTCAGGATTCCCGTGGCATCGGCCCGGTCATCCAGGGTGTTGTTAATGTCGGCATCCGCAAGAACCTGCACTGGGAAGCAGGTGCCATCTTTGGCCTCGGCAGTAAGAGTCCTGACAACAGCTTCCGGTTTTTAATGGAATTCGAATTCTGATTATGTTGAGTGTGGTGTTTGATCCACCTCAAAAAAGCCGCCGGTTTTCCACAAATCGGCCCCAGATTTGCCCTGCCTCGTCTCTAAATGGCCCCCAAGACCCTACACTTAGACTATCGTAAGTAAATGTTAAGTTTAGCTCGTTAGACTTAGCCAAATGTACACAACAACGCGTTACCAGGAGTCAGTGTTGATGATGCAGGAAAAGTTACCGGAAGTGCCGGGCTGGACACGGTTGCTGGGTGTCTGGGCAGGTGTGGGACTGTCCTTGCTGGTGGCAGCCCAGACTGCGCTCGGTGCACACAATGGCCATGAGCCGCTGGCCACCAGCGCTACCCTCGATTTTGCCGCGATATTTGACAGCGCGCTGGCCGCGATTCCCGAATATCAGGAAACCCCTGTGCGTGAGACCCAGGCATCGGATTATGCTGATGCGGCGCAACGCTGGATTTACGGTCAGCCGAGTCTGCAGATGAACTACTACGATGACAGCACGCTGGACAACGTCGGCCTGCGGGAATTCGAATACGGCATACAACTGCCGCTGTGGCGTCCTGGGCAGCGCCAGGCCTCTCGTCAGCTGGGTGAACGTTACAATGACCAGGTAGAGACGTGGAAAACGGATCTCGAGTGGCTGGTGGCAGGACGCGTACGCGGTGCCCTGGCGGCCATGGCCAAAGCCGAACTGGGGCTGTCGCTCCAGACCCAGGCGGTGGCCGATGCCGAGCGTCTGGTGAATGTCACCCAGACCCTGTTCGAGGCCGGTGAGGTAGCCCGCGCTGAACTCATGCAGGCCCAGGGCCTGCTGGCCGAAAAACAGGCGGACCTGTTGCAGGCCGAAGCGGCGATGGTTGATGCCGAGCGTGCGTATGCCGTCATCACCCGGCTGGATGTCCGGCCGGTGACCGCCCACACCGAAACCTTGACGTCACAGGAAGATATTGATGACACCCATCCGCGCCTGCAGTATCTGCGCAGCGGCGTGGATCTTGCCCTGGCCAACGTGCGCCAGAGTGAAAATAGTGTCAAGGGCAATCCCACCTTGACCATTGGCACGCGTCGCGAGCAACCGGACCGCTCCACCGCGCCGGTCAGCAGTCTCGGCATCCAGCTCAGCATCCCTTTCGGCGGTGGCTCCTATGTGTCCGCCCAGACCAGTGCCGCACGCCGGGCCCGTGTGGATGCCGAAGTGGAATACCTGAACACCTACACCCAGCTTAACCAGGCCCTGCACGAAGTGGAGCACGACCTGTTTATTAGTGAACAGGAAGAACCGTTACGCCGCACCCAGGCAGAACTCAACCGCGAACGCTTCAACATGGCACTGGCCGCCTATGAAGTGGGCGAGACCACGCTTGTGCAGGTGGTGATGGCGCAGCAGCAGGCCCAGGAAAGTGACCATGCCTTGCAGTCGCTGCTGCGTGAACGCGAACGCCTTATTACCGAATTCAACCAACTCATCGGGGTAATGCCATGAGATTTATTTCCGCCGCCTTCCTGTCTGCTGCCACCCTGCTGGCTTGCAGCGCCTTCAGCCAGGAGCAGATTCCCCTGACCGCCGACGATATTACCCGCTTCGGCCTTGAGTTCACGCCGGTGCAGGTAATGGACGGAACAACCGGGATGCGGGTGCCCGCGACCATCATCAACTCGCCGTTGACGGTGTCCGGTCTGACGGCACGTTATTCCGGTGTGATCGAGGACTGGCAAGTGATGCCCGGTGAAATGGTCAGCAGAGGCCAGTTGCTGGGCTTAATCAACAGCCAGGAAGTGCTGGGCATACAGCAGGAATGGATCCTGGCCGACAGCATGCTGGCCGAAGCAAGTTTCAACCTGGACAAGGATGAAATGCTGTTTGCCGAAGGCGTTGTCGCCGAGCAGCGTCTCGTGCAGACACGGCGCAATTTCCAGCAGGCCCGCATCAATGCCCAGGCTGCCCAGCAAAAGCTGGTCCTGGCCGGCTTCAAAGACGCCCAGCTGAAAGCCTTACGTGAAAACGGGTCCGGTCTTGGCGAGTATTACCTGCGCTCGCCCATGGACGGCCAGGTCAGCCACCTGGAACAGAATACCGGGGCCTTTGTCGATGCCAGCATGAAGCTGGTGTCATTCTCCAGCGGCAATTTCTGGGTGCGTTCGGAACTGCCGGCACGCCTGGGCCAGCAACTGGCGATTGGCCAGTCCCTGCGGCTGGCCGATACCGGGCAGGAGCTGATCCTGCGCCAGATGGATTATGCCGCCGATGAAAACTCGCAGATGCTGCATGTGTTTGCCGAATTCAGCAGTCCCATCAACCGGCTGCCGGGCCAGGTCACCAGTATGCTGCTGACCCCGGCCGGGGGGGGTGTGCTGGTGCCGTCCAGTGCGGTGGTGCACAGTGGCGAAGACACCCAGGTCTTTGTCCGGCGTGGCGATGGCGTGGAAGTGCGTACCCTGGAACTGGTGCCGGCAGGCAGCGCCTACCTGGCCCAGGAGGGCATCGCCGCCGGCGATGAAGTGGTGACCCGCGGTACGGCCCAGCTCAAGGGCATTCAGCTTGGCCTCGGGGGCGAATAGGAAATAGCCATGTTTACCCAACTCATTCAATTTGCGCTGAGCCAGCGCCTGATGACCTGCTTGCTGGCCCTGATGCTGGTGGGCTTTGGCACCCGCGCCCTGGTCAGCCTGCCGATCGACGCGTTTCCCGATATCTCGCCGACCCAGGTGAAGATCATCATCAAGGCGCCGGGCATGACGCCCGAAGAAGTGGAATCCCTGATTACCCAGCCCATAGAAGTGGAGTTGTTGGGTATTCCGCGCCAGGACATTCTGCGCTCCATTTCCAAGTATGCCCTGAGCTCCATCACCCTGGATTTCGAGGAAGGCACCGACATCTACTGGGCCCGCCAGCAGGTGGCTGAGCGTATCAACAATGTCTGGGAAGATTTGCCCGGCGATATCAGCGGTGGCCTGGCGCCCATGAGCACACCACTGGGCGACATGTTCATGTTTACCGTGGAAAGTGATTCGCTGTCCCTAGAAGAAAAACGCTTCCTGCTCGATTGGACCATCCGTCCAGTCCTGCGCACGGTGCCCGGTGTTGCCGATGTGAACTCTCTGGGCGGTTTCGTGAAAACCTACGAGGTGATACCGCGCCGTGCCCAGATGGCGACGCTGCAGGTGAGCAATGACGACATCATTGAGGCTCTGTCGAGCAACAACCGCAACGATGGTGCCGGCCGCATCGACCAGGGCGAGGAAGCCATTCTGGTGCGCGTGGCAGGGGCGATCACGACCCTGGAAGACATCAGCAATATCCTCATCGAGAATTTCACCGGCCAGCACATTCCCCTGGCTGAAATCGCCGACATCCGGCTGGGCACACTGGAGCGTTATGGCTCGGTGTCTGCGGATGGCAAAAGTGAAGCCGTCCAGGGCCTGGTGATCGGTCTGCGGGGCGCCAACGCCCGAGAAGTGGTGACCGGCGTGAGTGAAACTCTGCAGGAACTGGAAGCGACGTTTCCGGAAGGCACCACGACCCGTATCTTTTATGACCGCAGTGTGCTGATCGAAGGCGCGGTGAAAACCGTGGCCAAGGCTCTCATCGAAGCCGTGTTGCTGGTGGTGGTCCTGCTGGGATTGTTTCTCGGCAACGTGCGTGCGGCACTGACTGTGGCGGCAGTGCTGCCGCTGTCGGCCTTGTTCACGTTTCTCATGATGAATGCCATGGGCATGTCCGCCAACCTGATGAGCCTGGGTGGGCTGGTGATTGCCATCGGCATGCTGGTGGACTCCTCGATCGTGATCGTGGAAAACGTGGTGTCCTCACTGCATCACCAGCAAACCACGAGCGTGAAACTGCCGCGCCTGCATATCGTGTTTCGTGCCGTGAAGGATGTGGCGGTGCCCGTGACAGCCGGCATCCTGATCATCATCATCGTGTTCCTGCCGCTGCTCACACTGGAAGGCCTGGAAGGCAAGCTGTTTGGCCCGGTGACCCTGACCATCGTGTTTGCCCTGGTCGGCTCCCTGGTACTGTCCCTGACCCTGATTCCGGTGATTGCCAGTTATGTGGTCAAGGCCGATGCTCATGGTGATCCCTGGCTCAGCCGCACGCTGCTGGCGCTCTATCAGCCCCTGCTGGACCGGGCGCTGGCTGCCCCGCGTTATGTGCTCGGCCTGGCGGCCGCCTTACTGGTAGTGACCGTGCTGCTGTTCCCGTTCATCGGCAAGACCTTCATGCCGACCATGGATGAGGGCGACATCATCATCCAGCTCGAATCGATTCCTTCTATCAACCTGGAAACCACCACGCGGATGGTGCAGCAGGTCGAGGCCGCCATCATGGCGCAGGTCCCGGAAGTGGTGCGGGTGGTCTCACGCAGCGGTTCCGATGAAATCGGCATGGATCCGATGGGCCTGAATGAAACCGACATGTTCCTCCAGCTCAAGGTCCGTGATGAATGGGAGGTGGAAAGCAAGGCGGCACTGGAAGAGAAACTGCGTGCAGTGCTCGAACAGTTCCGTGGCATCAATTTCGGCTTTACCCAGCCGATCGACATGCGCGTCTCGGAAATGCTGACCGGCTCCCGCGGTGATGTGGCGATCAAGCTCTTTGGCAGCGACCTCGACATGCTCAACAGCAAGGCCCAGGAAATTGCCGAAGTCATTTCCGGTGTGCCAGGCAGTATCGACACTATCGCCACCCTCAACGAAGGTGCGCAGTACCTGCAGGTCTCGGTCAACCGTTACCGCGCCGGCCAGCTGGGCCTGAATGCGGACGAACTGCAGGTCAGGTTGCGTTCTGAAATCGAGGGCCTGCGCGTGGGCACGGTTATCGAGGGCAGTGCGCGGGTTCCGCTCATGCTGCGCTTTGCGCCGGTTTCCGGTGATGGCCTGGAACTGATGCGCAACAACCTGATCAATCTGCCAGATGGCGGAGTTGTGCCGCTGGCGGAAATTGCCATGATCGAACGTGTGGAAGGGCCGGTGAGTATTTCCCGGGAATCCGGGCGCCGCTTTGCGGTCATTCGTACCAACGTGGAAGGCCGTGACCTGGTGGGTTTTGTGGACGAGGCGCGTCAGGCCATTGCCGGTGCGGTGGCCCTGCCCGAGAGTTACAACCTGGAATGGGGTGGCGAGTTTGAAAACCAGCAGCGTGCGGCGGCCAGGCTGTCCCTCGTCGTCCCCGTGGCACTGGCACTGATTGCCTTCATCCTGTTTCTGACATTCCGTTCCATTCGCCAGACACTCATCATCCTGTCGAACATTCCCTTTGCGCTTACCGGTGGGCTGATCGCCCTGTGGCTGACCGGCGAATTCATTTCCGTGCCGGCTTCGGTCGGTTTCATCGCGCTGCTGGGCATCGCCGTGCTCAACGGCGTGGTGATGATGTCCCATTTCAATCACCTGGTGGCGAAAGGGCTGAGCATCCATACTGTGGTCAGGGAAGGGGCCGTGCGTCGTTTACGCCCGGTGATGATGACCGCCTCCATCTGCGCCATCGGCCTGGTGCCGTTGCTGCTGGCCACTGGCCCGGGTTCAGAAATCCAGAAACCGCTAGCTATCGTGGTCATCGGCGGACTGATCAGCTCCACGTTGCTGACCTTGTTCCTGCTGCCGATCGTTTACCGGCATTTCCATGTCGCGGAAACGCAAGCTCTGGACTGGGAAGGTGCCGGGGAGGGAGTTGCCTGATGAACGCCATACTCATTCTCAATACCAACCCAGAACTGGAAGAGGACCTGGTGGACTACCTGCTGGGTCTGGCATGCATCAGTGGTTTCACGTCCTATTCCGTGCGCGGCCATGGCCATCAAGGCAACCTGTCCATCGCCGAACAGGTGACTGGACGCCGCAAACGGCTGCAGGTGGAAATCCTGCTGCAGGAAAGTGACGCGCAAACGGTGCTGTCCGGGCTGGCGACGCGGGTGGGCCGCGATATCAGCTGGTGGCTGCAGCCGGTGTCAGCGTGCGGGGCACTGGACACTCCGGCATAACGCCATCAGGTCATGTCGGCATAGGTGTTCGGCAGGTCGAGATTGATGGCCTCACCGTAACCGCGCAGGCTCATACTTTCCCCGCTGAACGTCAGGTCGTCACCGCCGCGAACATCGTGGTCGAAGTGATAGATCGGCTTGATCTGGTGACGGTTGGTCGCTGTTTCATAAGCCGCAGAAATCTCATTCACCCCCTCATGGGCCTTTTCCCAAGCCGTCATGGCCTTGCTGCCATGGCGTTTTTCCAGCATGCGTCGTGTCACATGCGGTGACAGGATCGCGGCGGTGGCATTGTTGCCGCCAAAGCCCTTGGCATTGAGCAGGATGCTGTCGAAGGCATCCGGGGCATGCTCCTGGTGATCGAGCAGAATTTCCAGGCCGTCCTGATGGACATCATCAGCGATACTGTCGGTCGTCAAGATGCCGGGCAGGATGCCGTACTCCCAGATACCCAGGCTGCAGGCCAGCTGGTCAGCACCGGCCACCCCAAGCGAGTGCCCGAGGTAGGATTTCATGGCGGACACCTTCCACTGGCTGGCCCCAAAATGCCGGGCCATTTCACTCAGGATGGCAGACTCAGTGACCCGGTTCTGGGGCGTGCCGGTGCCATGGGCCTGCACAAACGTGCGCTGGCGCAGGCTGTCCTCGCCCAGCACGGCGCGGGTCACCGCAGCAGCGCGGGCAAAAGTCAGGTAGTTGCCAACGCCGGGGCTGGCAATGGATTTTTTGAAACCATCGGCATTCACAAACACATCATTCACGGCGCCGAGCACGGTGGCGCCGAGCTCCAGGGCGAGGGCGTCATCCATCAGCACAAAGAACTGGCAGGATTCGCCCAGGGTGAAGCCGATGTTGTTGCCAAACGGCCGGCAGGCACGGCGATACGCCGGACTGTCGCCGCCATCGAGAGCCTGCAGCACATCGTCACTGGCGATGGCGCCCATGGTGGAGAAGGCTTCGATGATTTCCGGCAGGATCGGCGCTTCACTGCCACCGACGATGATGACGCGGTGGGTCCCGTTCTGGATATCACGCACGGCTTGGGCCAGGTTGTAGTGGAACGTGGCGCAGGCCCCCAGGCTGGTGCCGGTGCTGCCGACGTTGCCCAGCACGTAAGCGTTAATGAAGTCGGCCGGCATGTCGGCGAAGCCCAGGGGCAGCTGTTTCGACGTCACTTTCTTGCCGAGCAGGCGTGCCTGCAACATACCGCCATTACCGTTGTAATCAAGCTGGCTCATGCTGCTGCAGGCATAGATGCCGATCTGTTCCGGCGCCACTTTCTGGCGAATCACATCCCAGTCAATACCCATGGAATAGAGGGCATCGGAAATGCCATAGACCGTCATCTGCAAACCGCGCGGATGATTGCGCGAGGCATACAGGGTGGACGGATCAAAACCGCCGGGCAGCTGACCGGCATAATTCACCGGACTGGCGTGCTGGTCTTCCAGCAGCACATCGAGGTCGCCGGTGACCGTGACCTGTACCGTATTGCCGTCGCCTTCACTGATCTGCCAGTTGGCCGGCAGGTGGTCGGGCAGGTGGCGCTTTTTCAGGGTGAACGTCAGTGTCTCGCTGTCACCGGCCGGTGAGAAACGCGAACGGGTGTGATGCCGCTGTGCCGCCGGGTCGTAGATGTTGGTGCTCAGCTGGCGAATCAGGGTGGCATTGAGCAGGGCATCGGTATGGCTATCCAGCCAGCTGTCAGGGGAGATGGCCTGGCCGATGGCGTCCTGCCACTGGCCCTGGACGGCATGAATCTGTCCTGTCAGAACGGCCAGGTTGAGCAGGGTGTCGCGGGCTTTGTCTGTGGGCAGTCTGTTGAGGACCAGGCGGCGATAGCCGTAATGGAAGGCGCTGCGGCCGGCGGGGCTGACGCCGCCCATGGCAGTAATGACAGGTAGACGTTTCACGTTTGGATTTTGTCCTTGAAATCAATATGTTGAGAGTTCAGTCCAGGTATCATATAGGGCATAGGTGCAACTGACTTTAGTATTAAGGCCATAAATTATTGTATATTGGCCAATGCGTTGTCAGAGTCGCGTCAACGGCATAAAAATGTGACGCAGAACGTGCACTTGCTTACACTCGCACACGGTTTCAGGCGCTGGCACAGAGCTGCGCCACCAGGCAATGTCCATGGAAATCACTACAGGCCCATGAGCTCGAGACAATCACAGCAGACACCGGACAGCATCATCCTAGGCATGCACAGGGAACTGGGCATCCCCGAGTCCTATGGCGACAGCTGCGCCCTGGCGTTTTGTCCTGAGTGTGACGAACTGGTGCCGACGGAAACGGATGTGTTTGACCGTCAGCCCTATATGGCTGCAGCGGCTTTTGCGGCCTGGCAGGCCATGCAGGCCAGTGCGGCGGCGGCCGGCATCACGTTGCAGATCGTGTCAGCCTATCGCAGTGCCGAGTACCAGAAAGGATTGCTTCAGCGCAAGCTGGAGCAGGGACAGGCCATTGCCGACATCCTGCGGGTCAATGCCGCTCCGGGCTATAGTGAACACCACAGCGGTTGTGCGGTGGATATCACGACGCCGGATTTTGAGCCGCTGGCAGAAGTGTTTGAGGACAGCGAGGCGTTTGCCTGGTTGCAGCAGCATGCCGGAGAGTTCGGCTTCAGCCTGAGCTTTCCGCGCGACAATGCGGCGGGCATGACCTATGAGCCCTGGCACTGGAAATTCACGCCCGCGAATTGAAAAAAGTTCCCTGACAGGCAAATTTTAGGCACAAAAAAAGCCGGATAAACGGCTTGTGGATGACATTTTGGCGGCATCGAATTTCACCAATTCAACCATGCCATGCACGTGAAAACAAGGCATTTGGGTCAGATCAATCAGCCCCTATTTTGCGTTTTGAAATTCATTGACAGAGTGTCTGACCGGAGTAGTATGAAGTTGCAGCCCACCTTTTTTCAGGGAAGAAAATAAAGATGCTGCCGTAACAATGATTGCGTAATGCAGCCGCTGGCAGGCATGAGCAAGGCGCCCGAAACAGCCCGGGCCGATGGTCAGATCCAGATCGCTTTAGTCTGGATCGTTTAAGTAAGACGTCCTGAAGCAGGGCAGTTTAGCGCGCCAACCGAAGCGCCTGACGGTGTCTCAAAACGCAAAGTCGCGTTTAAAGGAGGCGCATGTTAATGATTAGTGATACTCAAGTCGTTTTCAGAGGTATAGACCATTCCCAGGCCGTTGAAGAAGCGGTGCAAAAAAGAGCAGAAAAACTCCAGCGATACAGCGACCAGATTCTGAGCCTCAGAGTCACTGTCGAATCACCCCACAACAATCACCACAAAGGCAAGGTGTACCACGTGGGTGTAGAAGCCTTTATCCCCAACCATGACATTGTCGTGAACCACGATCAGCACGACAAACATTCCCACGAAGACATTTATGTCGCTATCCGCGACACCTTTAATGCCGTGGAACGTCAAATCAAGGAATTCTATGGCAAGCAACGCAAACAAAGCCGTCACAACGGCAAGCTGATGGACATGGCTCCCCCGGTGGACGAAGTCGTCAGCGTGGATGATGTTGCGATGCTCCAGGCAGCCAACCAGTAAGTCTGTCTGCAAGGGCAAGTGCCATGCTGGCGTCTGTTGACGGCAGCAAAGCCACAACAAACAGGAGCACATCAGAAGTCAAAAACACGGGCCCAGGCCCGTGTTTTTTTATGCCTGCTGTTTAAGATACAGGGGCCTGCATGCGGGACAGGGTCAGGTATTGACCTTGAAGACCTTCTTACGCACCAGGTTGCGGTATTCCTTCGGTGATAGGGAAATGGCCTTGCGAAAGATCGCCGAAAAATAGCTGTTGTCCGGATAGCCGACACTGAACGCCACCTCGGCAATGCTGAGATTGCTGGTCTTGAGCAGTTCCTGGGCATTTTCGATGCGAATCTGCTGCAGGTACTGCATGGGTGATTTGCCGGTTGCCTCTTTGAAGCGCCGGTTCAGCGAACGTACGCTGATGTCGAATTTTTCAGCCAGCAGTTCAAGCGTGATTTCCTCGTGATAGGAACTGTGCATCCATTCCTGAATGGCGATGATGTTCTCGTCATCGTGATAATTCTGGGGTGAGTTTTTTAGAAAGCTGGAGGTATAGGAGCGCTTGATTTCATGCGTGAAGTGGCGTGACACCTGGTCGGCCACATGCTGTGAATAGTATTCCTCGATGAAGTGCAGCATCACGTCACGCACGGAGTTGACGCTGCCGGCGCAGTAAATATTGCCTGACTTGGTGATGAAGCGGTCGCGCTGCAGCAGGACATTCGAATAGGTGCGCGCAAACTGGTCAAAGTAGTACCAGTGGGTGGTGGCGACCTTGTTGTCGAGCAGGCCGGCCTCGGCCAGGAAATAGCTGCCGGTACCCACGGCACAGAGGATCGTGTCATTGCCCTGGAAATCCTGTAACCAGCGGATCAGCGCCTGCTGCTGCTTGACCACCCCCAGGGCATTGCCCCACAGGGCCGGCAGAATGATCATGTCGGTTTCGGTAATGTCTGTCAGCTTCTTCTTGCAGACCAGTTCCAGGCCGGCATTCAGGGCGATGTTGCCGCCATCCAGGCTGACCAGGTCCATGGTCAGGGTGCCCTTGCTCTTGCCCTCAATACGGTTGATGAGGTCGGCCGCATTGAGCATTTCTATGGGGATTGTAATGCTGGTCCCCAGCACCTTGCGGTAACCGATGATGGTGACATTGAGCATCAGCCGGCGTCCTGCCCGGCATAGTCGACACTGACGATTTCATACCGATGCTCGCCGGAGGGTGTCTCGATGCTGAGTTCATCATCCAGGTGTTTGCCGAGCAGGGCCTTGCCCAGCACGGAATCGATGCTGATGTAGTGCTTGGCCGGATCGATTTCGTCAGGGCCGACCAGGCGATAGCGCACGGTGGCACCGTCATCACGATACAGTTCCACCCAGGCGCCAAAATAGACCTTGCTGGTATCGGTAGGCAGCTGGTTGACCACTTTCAGCACTTCCAGGCGTTTGCGCAGGTAGCGCACACGTCGGTCGATTTCCCGCAGGCGTTTCTTGCCATAGATGTATTCGGCATTCTCGGAACGATCACCCAGGGCGGCGGCATCGGATACCTGCTGGGTCACCTGGGGACGCTCCACTTTCCAGAGAAAATGCAGTTCGTCTTTCAGCGCCATCTCGCCTTCCGGCGTGATATAGGCTGACATGGGTTTGGCAGGGGGGCGATAACGGGACATGAATAAGCGGGCCTAGCGGTTGAGTTCCTGTTGTCGGAGTTGCAACTCCAGCTGAGTATACAATGGCGCTTCCTTCATGCGCACACCCAGTCCCAGCAGACGTACGGGTTTGTTGCCGCGCTCGAAACCGATCTGGCACAGCGACCTGAACGCTTCCAGGTCGAGACTGTTGCTGCTTTGTTCCACCGTGGTCGAGACAAAATCGTTGAACTTGATCTTCACAAACTGCTTGCCGATGGTGACTTTTTTCTTTGACTTCCTGATTCGGGTATCGAGTTCCGCCATCAGTTCCGGCAACGTGGACAGGCAGGTCTCCAGGCTGGGCAGGTCCTCGGCAAAGGTGTGCTCCACGCTGATCGATTTGCGCCGGCTTTCCGTCTGCACCTCGCGGTTGTCGATGCCGCGGCTCAGGTGCCAGAGTGTCTCGCCAAAGCTGCCGAACATCTCCACCAGCTCGGTTTTCGGGTACTGCTGCAGGTGGGCACAGGTCTCGATACCCAGCAGTTCCATCTTGCGGGCCGTGACCTTGCCGACGCCATAAAGTTTGCGTACCGGCAACCGCGTGACAAAGGCATCGACCTGGTCCGGAGTGATGACAAACTGGCCGTCCGGTTTGTTCCAGTCACTGGCGACCTTGGCCAGGAACTTGTTCGGGGCAATACCCGCCGACAGAGTGATGCCAATCTCCTCGCGCACGCGGCGACGGATGTCTTCGGCTATGAGGGTGGCACTGCCACGGCACTGTTCGCTGTCAGAGACATCCAGGAAGGCCTCGTCCAGGGATAGGGGTTCGATGCGGCTGGTGTAGTCCTGGAAGATGCCATGCATCTGTTTCGAGGCTTCGCGGTATTTTTCCATGTTGCCGGGAATGATGATCAGGTCGCGGCATTTGCGTTTGGCGGTGGCGGATGCCATGGCCGAGTGCACACCGTATTTACGTGCCTCATAGTTGCAGGTGGCGATGACCCCGCGTCGGTCTTCCGAGCCACCTACCGCGACGGGCAGCCCTGCCAGGCCCGGGTCGTCACGGATTTCGATGGCGGCAAAAAAACAGTCGCAATCACAATGAATGATCTTTCTGGACATGGGGTCAGGGGTGCACAGGGAATAGCTCTCATCAAAGGCGAATACTATAAGCACTGCCGCTGATCGTGTCATTTTCCGCAGGGCAAAAAAACCGCAGGCAGGCGGCGGCTTTTTCACCCAGCATGAAGCCAGCCATCATGATAATCACCACGACAAGGCCAATGATCACGGTACTGGTCGATGACAGGCCGACAGACTGGTTCATCTGAGGCGATGGCTACACCCGGTGGCTAAGCTGGTGTATCCTTGGCGCCATGCCAATCTATGAGTACAAATGCCGCAACTGCGGCAATCTGTTCGAGAAAATCGTCAAGCTGAACGAGTCACCTGACTGTCCCGAGTGCGACAGCAGTGATCTCGAAAAGCAGTTTACCGTGGCCGCTGTGAGCACCTCGAAAACCCGGGCCAAGTCGTTCCAGACTGCCAGGGCGCGCGCCAATTCCGTCAAGAAAGAGCAGGACGTGGCGCAGCGCGAGTACGAGCGCAAGCACCTCGAAGACCATCACTGAGCGGCATTCCTGCGGTTCAGGACACTTCCCTTTCCGAATCCATCCCGATAACGGCTTCAGCCCGCCTGGGCATTGTCGCCGAATGTCTTGATTGACATTAAAGCGCACAGTA
>JBMTQX010000030.1:0-34452 GCA_049446715.1 Pseudohongiellaceae bacterium | reverse complement strand
TTCGGGGTATAGCGCAGTCTGGTAGCGCGCCTGCTTTGGGAGCAGGATGTCGGGAGTTCGAATCTCTCTACCCCGACCAATTTCAACCTGCTATATTGTGACGTGAACTCGAGTTAAGCGCCCGTAGCTCATCCGGATAGAGCATCGGCCTTCTAAGCCGAGGGTAGCAGGTTCGAGTCCTGCCGGGCGTGCCAGATTACCAACCCTGTCTGGCCGCACCGAACCGTTGGTTCGGTGTCTCACAACCGTTTATGGTGGCCGTAGCTCAGTTGGTAGAGCCCCTGACTGTGACTCAGGTTGTCGTGGGTTCGAGCCCCATCGGCCACCCCAAATAAAAAGGCCTTTACTTTATATAAGTAAAGGCCTTTTTTATTTCTATTATTGAAGAGTTTTAAGATCTTAAGCAATCATGTATGCACATCAATAATATTTGGTATTAAATCTGACTAGAATTTGGTCAAGCTTTTTCTTTTTTCTTTTTTCTTTTTTTCTTTTTTCTTTTTTCTTTTTTCTTCCTTCCTTTTTTTTCTGCAGACACTGCTAGTTGAGACACCTAACACATTAGCTGCTTATACTTGGCTACTATCACTCATTTGTACAGCCCATTCCACGATCTTGTTTTCAATAGATAAAGTAAGGGATTTAAGGGGGGCTCTCGTTGTTATTAGCATGTTTACGTAGTTCAGTTTTGATCAAGTAACTTTGGATTACCTCTGTAATGTTTGCTAAAGACTTTCTTTCGTCGGAAAAGAGCATCTTCATGAGAATTGAGAATAGTGATTCTCGCTTTTCAGTATGAACCAGCACTAGCAGGGAATATGCAGTAAATATAGGAAATAGAACGTAAGCATATATTGGCACTCCCAGTTGCATTAGAGGAATTAGCGCAAGACCAAATACAAATAACGGTGTAATTGCGACTAGGAGAGCTTTAGCACGTTTAGAGTTAGTGCTATTACGAGGGTTCTTTCTTGTTGAGAAAAACAGCAAGCCAAAAGCCGTGATAATCATTGTTAGCGTATAAAACTGAACTATCCAGTAATAAGGACCTGGTTCTCTTGTGCACGAATAAGAAATGTACTGAAATCCTGTGATGAAAATTGAACTTGCAAATAAGCTTATGCTAAGTGGTACAGAGCAAGTGACTAGAAATTTTGAGATGATTGCCTTTTGATTTTGGCCAAATGGGGTTAAGCGAAACGCTTGGCAGGTAATTCCCGATAAACCAAAAAAGCATGAAGCGTAATAAAGTTTCATCAAAGAGAAGGTGAGTAAAACTAACTGGCTGTATGTTAAAAGCTCAATTGAACTAATGCCGAGCTAGCGGATAAATAAAAGGCCGAGCGGGGGGCTGCTTTTGATTAGGGTTTTTTTATCGGCACTGTTTAAAAGCAAGACTTGAATTAAAAAGGCTGTCAACGCTGGTAAGGCTATGTGCCTAGGTTAAGTAAAAAAACTCCCTTTTTAAAAGAAGGTTATTTATGACTGCACATTTTAGTTTCCAGAAAAGAGGGGCTAAAAGTTGAGCAATTTACACTCTTTCAAATGCATAGATAGGGCAAATGGATTTTGGCCAATGATTATGAATACTGATGATTTAAACGCAGTCAAAGTACCACTTGAACTCATCCAGGAAACCAATCTGGACGAGCTCATGGCGCATCTATGCCTGATGCAGAGGGCCTTTCCGTCTCACAGGGAGGCCTTGGGCATATTGCCGGATTTCTCCATTCATGAGGGTGAGCTGGAATCTGCCATGGCGAATGCGTTCCACAGCCACCGTTAGCGGTCTTTTCAATTAACGGGGTAAAACTGTCCTGATTTTACTCGGAAAATTTCTGATAGCGGTCCCGCAGGGACTCGTACAGCAGATGCTGGAAGTCGGCATGCTCCGAGTCCAGGTCAGCCATGGCTTCCACCAGGTGTTCGTTGTCCTCCCGGCCATCCCAGACCTTCTGGTAGGTACCTTCCTTATAGCCATTGTCCTGCCTGAAGAAGTTCAGGACGTTCTTGCCCACATACTGGCAGAAGAGGTCGTTCCAGTCCATGTTGCAGTCTTCGAGCAGGGCGGCGAACAAAGGCACGCTCAGGCGCTGGGCTGAGGCCAGGCCGATGGTCAGTTCGAGCTTCTGGAGCAGGTCCAGCTCGCTGATTTTGATCGTTTTTCCGTCAAACTCCAGGTCGTCCTCAGTTTGGGTCATGGCCATGAGGTCCGCCAGCGCCTGTGCTTCATCGCCGCGGGTTTCCAGCAGGATGTGGGAGAGTGTGAAATGCCAGATATCGACCAGTTCCATCTGCAGCTGTTCCTGGTCGCATTCCTGCTTTTTCCACCACTTCCAGCCATGGTGTTCTATGGCTTCAGCACCCTCAACCACTACCGCGCGCAGGTAGGGGTAGGCCGCTTCGACCCATTGCGGATTGACCTTGGCATTCATTTTGGCCTGCAGGAGCAGCATGATTTTGGCCTGGGATTCTTTCAGCATGGGTGTCAGTCTCTTAGGGGTTCTGATGTCTCATGGACGTTGGCAGCGGTGTTGAGCCATTCGCTGACGTGATGGTGTGATTGGGGAGCGCCCCAGTGCCTTTCCAGCAAGTTACGATCGGTTTTGGTGAGCAGGTCCAGCTTTTCATAGCCGACAGCCGGCCAGTAACGGCGGGCATCGTCCAGAGCGGGCATGGCCAACTTGATCTCATCCGTGGTCTGGGACAGCTCACGGGTGGCCCTGGCCAGATCCGCGAGCAGGGCGGTGCGGTAGATGTCTTCCAGGGACGCATCAGGGGTTTCTTTGGCCTGTTTGAGCTGGCTGCGCAGGGTGATCAGGGTTTGCCGGAAGGCCAGCATCTTCGGGTACTGCCGGTTGCATAATGCCAGGGCTTCCCGGAACTGCCCGGCATCGCGCAGCGCCTTCACTTCATCCTGCCAGGCACCGGCCCCCGAGGACGTTGCGGGCATGACGGCTGGGCCTGATTCCAGGCTAAAAGGCGGTGTTTGCGGTTCGCTGTCAGTCAGTGGCGGCAGGGGATCGCTCTGGTCGGCGATTTCGCGGGATTTTTTGGCCTGGGCGGCATGCAGTAACCGGATGAGCAGAGTCACCAGTAAAGCAGCGAACAGGACGATCAGAATCTGGGACATACCGGCACCGTGAACGAGTAGGGCAGAAATTCTATCAAGCCACCCCGGGGCGGTCGAGGCAACAAATCGCACTCCGGCTCGCAAACGTCAGCGCAGGTTGGCGAAAAAGCCAAAACCACACTACTTTGTGGATGACACAGGGACGTGTCAGCTTCCGGAAGCTTTTTACCCTGACCCTGTGCCGACCACCGTATTGCCCTTGCTGAGGACAAGCCTGTGATTTCTGTCCACGGCTTATGGCAATAATTTGCTATACTGCGGTGCTGTTTTCAGACCCGCAGTTATCGTATGACATCCGCTATCTCCATCAAAGACCTCTACAAGACTTACGACAATGGCTTTCAGGCCCTGAAAGGGATCAGCCTGGACGTTGCTGAGGGCGACTTTTTTGCCCTGCTTGGCGCCAATGGTGCGGGCAAGTCCACGACCATCGGCGTGCTGTCGACCCTGGTGCGCAAAACCAGCGGTACCGTGCAGGTGTTCGGTGAAGACGTGGACACCAACAGCTACCAGACCAAGCTGAACCTGGGCGTGGTCCCCCAGGAGGTTAACTTCAATCACTTCGAGAAAGTCTTCGACATCGTGGTCACCCAGGGCGGCTACTACGGCCTGCCCGTGAAACTGGCGAAGGAGCGGGCGGAAAAATACCTGAGGCAGTTGGGTCTGTGGGAAAAACACAACCAGCAGGCGCGCAACCTGTCCGGCGGGATGAAGCGGCGACTGCTCATTGCCCGCGCGCTGGTGCATGAACCGCGGCTGCTGCTGCTGGACGAGCCCACCGCCGGCGTCGATATCGAGTTGCGCCGATCCACCTGGGACTTCCTCAAGCAGATCAATCAGGCTGGCACCACCATCGTCCTGACAACCCATTACCTGGAAGAGGCCGAAACCCTCTGCCGCAACATCGCCATGATCGATGGTGGCGAGATTGTCGAAAACACCAGCATGAAGTCGCTGCTGCGAAAACTGCACCAGGAGCATTTCCTGCTTGATGTCCGCGAAGAGCTGAGCCGGGCACCGACCCTGAAAGGTTTTCCCTGTGAACTGGTGGACCCCGGTACGCTGGAAGTCGTCCTGGAAAGTCACCAGGATCTCAACGATGTCTTCACCGAACTGCAGACCCTGGGTGTGCAGGTAAAAAGCATGCGAAACAAGTCCAATCGCCTCGAGCAACTGTTTATATCCCTGTTACAGAAGCCCGGGCAAAAACCGGAGCAGTCCAAGTCATGAGCAGCCTGTCCCTGAATTACAAGATGACGGCCTTCAAGACCATCGTCTGGAAAGAAGTGCGACGCTGGTTGCGCATCTGGGTACAGACATTGGTGCCGCCCGTGATCACGATCTCGCTGTACTTTGTCATCTTTGGCAACCTGATTGGCAATCGCATTGGCGAAATGGGCGGCTATACATACATGGAGTTCATCGTACCCGGCCTCATCATGATGGCGGTGATCAACAACTCCTACGCCAACGTGGTGTCCTCGTTTTTCAGCCAGAAATACCAGCGCAGTATTGAAGAGCTGCTGGTATCGCCTGTGCCCAATTACGTCATCTTGTCCGGCTTTGTAATCGGGGGGGTTGCCCGCGGTCTTGCGATAGGGGTTATCGCCACGTTCATGTCGCTGTTTTTCAGTGGCCTGCATATGCACAACCTGTTTATCACGCTCATGGTGGTGATGATGTCCTCCATCGTGTTTTCCCTGGGCGGTTTCATCAATGCGATCTACGCCAACAAGTTTGATGACATCACCATCATTCCCACGTTTGTGCTGACACCGCTGATCTACCTGGGCGGGGTGTTTTATTCCATCGAACTGCTGCCTGATTTCTGGCGTGCGGTATCCAAGCTCAACCCGATTTTCTACATGGTCAATGCCTTTCGCTACGGCATTCTCGGGGTGTCCGATGTCAATGTCTGGTATGCCTTCATGATGCTCATGATCTTTACCATTACCCTGTTTATGTTCTCCCTGTTCCTGCTGCGCCGGGGCAAAGGGCTCAGACACTAAGCCATGGCCGATAACCCGCTAGGAAAACCCACTGTTTATCCCGCTACGTATGCGCCTGAACTGCTGGTGCCGATACCGCGTGCTGACAATCGTGCAGCACTGGGACTGTCAGCTGACACGCTGCCTTTCCAGGGCGCTGATATTTGGAATGCCTACGAAATTTCATGCCTCGACAGCGGCGGCAAACCGGTGTCACTTTGCGGGCGAGTGGTGTTCCCGGCGGACAGTGAGTGCCTGGTCGAATCCAAATCGCTAAAACTGTATCTGAACTCGCTTAACCAGGAGCGAGTCGAGACAATTGGTCAGCTGGTAAAGACCATTTCCAAGGATCTGTCCGGGGTGGCAGGGGCGCAAGTCGATGTCAGTCTGCTGATGCCAAATGACATGCCCATGCCTGAGATGCCGTCAGGGCAGTGCATCGACCAACTGGACATTGAGACCGACTGTTACGAGGTGGAGCCTGCCTTGCTAGCAGTAAACTCCGATGTGCTGTTTGAAGAGATTACTGAAGAGGTGCTGTATACCCACCTGTTCCGGTCCAACTGCCCGATCACAAACCAGCCGGACTGGGCCACGCTGACCGTGTGCTACCGCGGCCGCCGGATTCCTGCAGAAAACCTGCTGAAATACGTGGTTTCCTATCGCCAACACAATGATTATCATGAAAATTGTGTGGAGCGGATATTCTGCGACCTCAAGGCGGCCTTCAAGCCCCAGGCACTGACCGTGGAGGCCAATTTCCTGCGTCGTGGCGGCCTGGATATCAATCCGGTACGGACCACGGAGTCCGGGCTTGATTACCTGGCCTTTCCCCGGTATGTGCGCCAGTGATGGTTTGACTCCGGATGGTGACAGGCATCGAGATAAACGCTAAGCCTTGAAGACAATACTATGACGATCAACTAAGGACATATTTTGGACGCTATTGCTGCATTACAAACCCGTACCGCCTCGCCACGCCTGGTAGAACCGGCGCCGTCAGCGGATGAGCTGGAAACCATTCTCAAGGCCGGCCTGCGCGCACCCGATCACGGCATGCTGCGTCCCTGGCGCTTCCTGCTGGTGGAAGGGGATGCCCGCGCCAAACTGGGCCAGCTGTATGTGGATTGCATGGCACCTGATACGGAAGAGCGACGCACGAAACTCCTGAATGCACCGCTTCGTGCCCCTATGGTGCTCATAGCAGTGACCGAAATCCAGGATCATCCCAAGGTCCCGGCTGTCGAACAGATCTGTGCTGTCGCTGCCGCCGTCCAGAACATGAGCGTGGCCATACATGCGCTGGGTTACTCTTCCATCTGGCGCACCGGTGCCCCGGCCTTCGACGATAATGTGAAAAAAGCGCTGGGGTTTCAGCCGCGTGATGAAATTGTGGCGTTCCTGTACATCGGTACGCCGACCGTACCAGATCGCCCGATCCCGGAAAATGTCATCGCCGATTACGTGAAACAGTGGGGGTAAAAATTCTTGAGTTTGCAGGGCGCATCCTTTACAGTGCGGCCCCTTCAAAAGCACTGTTTTGCTTTGAGAATATGGTGAGGTGTCCGAGTGGTTGAAGGAGCACGCCTGGAAAGTGTGTATACGGCAACGTATCGAGGGTTCGAATCCCTCTCTCACCGCCATAAATAAAGAACCCGGCTTATGCCGGGTTTTTTATTTATGGCGGTGATGGATGATCGATGAGAACCCTGGGTTCGACAAGCGTCAGCAGCGCTGACGCGCCGCACGCGAATGCGCGCCGTACATTGCGCCCGAAGGGTGATCAATTCGCCTCAAGATAATTGATCATCATCCCTCCCTCAGCATCGCGCAGCGATGCCAAATTCTTACCGCAGCAAAAATAAAAAACCCGGCATAAGCCGGGTTTTTTATGCGATTCTAAAAGTGAATCAGAACATCGAGCCACCTTTGACAACGGGCGTACCGTCTTCGCGGGTAGGGATGTTGCCGCCGCCTTCCATCAGCAGGCCGTAAACACCTTCCTTGCGGGCTGGGTGGCCCTTCACGGTAATGGTTTCACCCTGTGCGAAGGTGTCCTTGGTGTAGCCCTGGCGGCCCAGGTGAACCACGGCGGCACCACCGTAGCTGATGTCCCAGTCACGCATGACGCCATTGGCATCCGGTGCTGCGAGGGTCAGGTAAGGATGTGGGTTGATAAAGGCCCATTCCTTGACCGTTCCGGTCAGTTCCAGTTCCTGGTCTTCGTGATAGATGCCACGGGTGCTGTGGTGGGCAAAGACCTGGGTAGCCAGACCCACGGTGGCAAGCAGGGCGATGAGTAATTTTTTGCTGGTAGTCATGAGAGTCAGCTCCTCTAAATCAGTAATTGACGCGGACCGGCTCGGGATCGTCCGGGTACTTTGAAATTTCAAACATCAGGCTGCGGCGGGCGCCACTGAGTTCACATGTCCAGTTCGCATCCAGTTCCATCACCGGGGTGGAACGTACCTTGAATTCCCAGGGTTCCTTCAGGAAAAACGTATCCACAGTGGAGGCCTCCAGCACCAGATCTTCACCATCCAGGTAAAAGCGCTCAGTTAGCTGTTTCTGGGTGGAAGAGGGGATCCGGAAATCCGCATTCAAGCCCTGCGGGTCGAAGGTGAACTTGTCGGTAACCACGACCAGGGCACCATCTTCATAGTGGCCGTCGGCATGGCCGAAATAGAAAAATTCGTTGATGGCAGGTTCATCATGGTCACTGCCTTTGAGCCAGATGGTGCGCACGACATCATCCTTGCCGTAGTAGATCAGGACCCGGTCTTCCAACTGCTCGATTTTGAAGCTGTAAGGGTCGGTCCACATGTGCGGGATCGGCATCGGAGCGCAGTCGTATTTGGGCTGGGCGATTTCATCGAATGCCGCCTGGTAAGCCTTGGCACGCTCGGTCAGACGCGCGTCATCCTCGCGCAATGTGGTACAGCCACTGAATCGGCCGTCTTCACAGGATGGGAATGACCACAGTCCGTCGAGATCAGGAATGTCATTGCTGGCCGCAAAGCCTGGCTGGGCCAGTGCACAAAGTGCCAGACTGCCCGCAAATCCCAGGCAGCGGGATAATGGAAAAATACGTAAGGAAAGGTGTTTCATGATCGATGCTGGGTCTCCTAACTGTTGTTTTCGACTGCACTGCCCCTTAGTTCAGTCTCTTTTTACTACTGGGGCAGTATAAAAGCCCGCCTGTCAATTAGCCACTATTTGCACATTTATTGCACGGGCAGCCAGGCGGCACCATATGCGGCCTTCAGCAGTAGTCAGGTGTCGGGAATCGACTTACACTGCCGCCATGTGCGGACGTTTCCAGATCGAAAAAAACAAGCAGTCAAAAAAGCTTCTCAACAGACTGGATGTCCCGGAGGCCGAAATCCTGTTTTCGTCGGATAAAGCCCCTGGCAGCCGCATTTCGATCATTCGACGGGAAAAGGACCGCAATGTCGTGACACAGGCCATCTGGTGGCTGCTGATCGATCCTGTTACCGGCAAACCCAATTACAAATACGCCTCCTTCAATTCTCGTTCGGACAAGCTGGACAGTCCCCGCGCCATAGCCTACCAGCCCTACCGCGAATCCCGCTGCATCATTCCGGCAACAGCGTTCCTGGAAGGTAAGGGTGATAAGAAAACCTACCACCGGATTGCCCTGGAAAACGAAGCCATTGCCTTTGGCGGGCTGCACCGGGAAACCATCGACAAACAGAGCGGGGAAGCCATCCACAGCGCGTCCATCATTACGCTGCCGCCATTACCCGAGTGGGAAGCCATCCATCCCAAGTCCATGCCGCTTATGTTACCCATGGATGATGAACGGCTGATTAACCGCTGGCTGGCACCGTCATTTCATGATGTCGAGGTGTTCAGGCCTCTCCTGGCGCCTGCCATTCGCACGACCCAGGTCCTCACGCCGATTGAAAAGCCCAGCAAGTGGAGCGAAAACGGTCCGTCATTCACGATTGCTGCGCACTGAGCAGGTAAAAAAAAGCCCGGTATTTGCAGTACCGGGCCAAAGCATCGCCGCTCAAGGTCAACACGTTTTCAGACAATAGCGGCAGTTCCTGCCGACCCTCCCACCCTTTGCAATCCAGTATCATGTATGCGGCTTGCTAGTCAGCTGGCTTTTTCCAGCGGCTGGATTTCCTGTTCCTGCTGCGCCTGTTCCAGCCACCACTGCAGGTGGGGGTTGGCGAGCAGGGTGTCTATGTAGAGGTTGGTTTTCCAGCTCAGCTCGGCACCATAGGCGCGCAAGGCGATGGCTACCGGTACTAGGAAGCAGTCGGCGATGGAAAACTGGCCAAACAGGTATTTGCCGCCGTCACCGTACTTGCGGCGGCAGCAATACATGATAGCGTCCAGTCGACAGATTTCCTGTTCCAGCTTTTCGTCCGGTTTCATCTTCACCTGTAGCGTGCAGTTCATGGGCCACTCACGTTTGAAGTGCTGGAAGTCGCTGTGCAGTTCAGCCACTACCGACCGGGCTGCGGCGCGTTTCTTCAGATGGCTCGGCCAGCCTCGGTTCTCCAGAAAGGTCTCCGACAGGTACTCGCAGATGGGCAGGGAATCCCAGACCTTGATGCCGTCATGAATCAGGACGGGCACTTTCAGTGAAGGCGAATATATCCCGAGTTTTTCCGCCGAGTCGCTGCGGAACAGGTCGATGGCAATTTCCGTGAAGGGAATTCCCGTTTCCTGTAACAGCAGCCAGGGGCGCAGTGAACTGGGTGAGAAATTCTTGTTCCCGGTGATCAGGTGCAGGTCGTTCATGAGTGGCGTTCCTCTCTGGAGTCGGACTGGCATCAGCTGTGCCAGGAGTGAATCAGTCGTCAGCCCGTGTCAGCATGCCGTTGTCTGGCGAGACAACCTTCACGACGACACGGCGGTCAAAGAAATTGTTTTCAAAATTGTCAGTCGCGCTGACCGGACGGCTTTCGCCAAAAGCGCTGGTCTGTATGCCGCGACTGCGCACACCCAGATTGCGCAAGCGTTTTTCCACGGCTTGGAGGCGACGTTGTGACAGCGCCAGGTTGCTGGCGTCTTCACCGCGGCGATCAGCATGGCCGGTAATCTCGATAACCGCTTCCGGCATTTTTTTTACCAGCGCGGCAAATTCGTTCAGTTTGCTGTCATACAACGGCTCGATATCAGCGGAGCCGGTCTTGAAATGCAGTGACAACTCACTGTCAACACAGCAGACTGTTTGCTCACGGGCCTGCGCCTCAAAACTGGCATGACGAATGCGTGCTGCCTGCACATCGCGGCTGGTCACCAGGTATCGGGCTTCCAGGGCGCGGTACTCGGCCTGCAGCGCCAGAAACGCCTCTCGCTGTTCGTCCAGGGAGGCGGCCATCAGGGAATTTTCCTTTTTCGCGACAGTCAGATCACTGACCCAAGCCCCAAAGCCGGCGGTGAGCACGGCACCGATCGGTCCACCCACGAGGCCGCCAATCACTGCCCCCCCGAGCACACCGGTGGTTTCATGGCGCCGTTTTTCCTTGTCACTGACCAGCGCCTGGTTGTCTTCTGCAAAGACCGGGGCGGTGGTAGAGAGCAGCGTCAGGCTGCACAGGGCAGACAGCAATGTGCGAGACAGTGTGGTGGCTTTTTTCATGGTTTTCTCCTTGTGAAAACAGTTGTCAGACAGTGTTGTCCCGGGGTCAGCGGGAACGTTTCAACCTGGTTGCTTATTAAAGGGCCTGTGTCTAGCAACGCCGGGGAGAAAAAGGGGCGGGGTGCTGATCAAATATGGCGGAAAAAGGGCATTTGCCCTGAAGCGGGGTTTATCACTGCATTCGCCAGGGCATTTCCGGTATCCTTGCGCCAGTCATGAGCAAATCAGACTAAAAATCAGTGAGTTAGCCTGTTCAACAAGGTGTTGGAATGTGTATGAGTAAACGTATCGCCATTGTCGAGGACGAAGCTGCCATTCGGGAGAACTACGCGGATGTCCTGCGCAAGCAGGGCTATGACGTGTCCACCTACCCGAACCGGCGCAAGGCACAGGAGGCCTTTGCCACCCGCCTGCCGGATCTGGCGATCATCGATATCGGGCTGGAAGATGAGATCGATGGCGGCTTCCTGCTGTGCCAGTCGCTGCGCTCCCAGTCCGGGACGCTGCCGATTATTTTCCTGACCGCACGTGACAATGATTTTGATACGGTCAGCGGTTTGCGCATGGGCGCGGATGATTACCTGACCAAGGATATTTCCCTGCCACACCTGACCGCACGCATCGCGGCCCTGTTCAGGCGTCAAGATGCCATGGGGCAGCCGACAGCGCCGGAGAGCCTGCTGGAGCGCGGTGATCTCGTCATGGACCTGAGCAGGCTGAGCGTGACATGGAAGGGGGAAACCATTCCGCTCACCGTGACCGAATTCTGGATGCTGCATGCACTGGTGAAATATCCTGGCCATGTCAAAAGCCGTGACGCGTTGATGCAGGAATCCAAGATCTTCGTCGACAACAGCACCATCACGTCTCACGTCAAACGGATGCGCAAGAAGTTCATCCAGGCCGATGAGAGTTTCGACTGCATCGATACCGTGTACGGCATGGGCTACCGCTGGGGCAGCTGACCGGTACCGCCATGACCAACGTATTCAGACATGTCTTCAGCATTCGCTTCAAGCTGGTCCTGCTGTCGAGCCTGCTGCTGGTCATCCCCTGGCTGGGCAATCGCTACATCCTGGAAATGGAGGAGTACCTCAGCCGCGGCCAGGAACAGACCGTGCTGGGCACTGCTGCCGCACTGGCCACGGCGCTCAGTGAACGCCCGGAACTGTTTAACGAAAGCAGTTACAGCCGCGCCGAAAGCGGGCAGGACCTGTATGTCTACCCGGTGGTCTATCCGCTCAGCCTGGAGGATGACAGTCTCAGTGACTGGCAGGACTACCAGCAATACGAACAGCATTACCGCGAATCCAGTCTGATTCCGAACCCAGAAAACCAGCTCTCCAGTTTTCGTGGCCAGGAAAGTCTGGGTGATCCGCTCAGCTTCCGGCTCATGCTGGGCGAGAACAACCGCTCCCTGTTTATCTACTTCCGCGTTCTTGATGAACAGGTGGTCTTTCGTGATTCCGCCGGGCTGCGGGTGGACCGCAGTGATTCACTCAGGTTGTCCGTGGTCAATCGCGATGGCGTGTTCGAGCGCTATGTGATTGCCCCCTACGACGACAAAATCATCTATCCCTTTCGCATCGGTAACGACATCACCGACATTTCGGCCCTAATGTACGAACCCCGTATCAGCGGTCGCTGGCGCAGCATTCCTGAGGGGTATGAAGTCGAACTGCAGATGCCGATCGACATGGTAGGCAGCAAGCTGGGTCTGGCGGTCTATGATGTCGACAATGCCGACAGCCGCTCAATGGCAGCGATCGTGTCGACTTCCGGCATGGATCATCCGGAGGAGCTGGGCACCCTGCGGCGTCCGACCCCGGAAATTGACCGTATCGTGGCCGGCATGGGGCACACCAACTCCCGGGTGCAGGTGGTGGATCGCAGCCAGCGCGTGCTGCTCAGTGTCGGCGACATTCGCACCGCCACCGGCCTGATTCTGGCCGAGGAAGAGCCGGTGAATACCGGCGTACTTGGCTGGCTGGAGAACAATATCCTGCATCCGCTGTATCACCAGGTCCTGACCCAACCCACGACGGAATTCGTAGACGAGTTGTACCAGGGTGGCGTCGTGGATGGCGATCACCTGATTCCGGCGCTGACCGGACAGGCCACCACACGCTACCGCACCGTGTTCAGCGAGGAAGTCGGCGAAGGGGAGGACACTGTCACCCGCATTCTGGAAGCGGCCTATCCGATTGTGGATGGCGATGAAATTCTCGGTGCCGTGATTGTCGACCAGAACATGAACGGCATCCGCACCTTCCGCAACCAGGCCCTGGAAACCCTGTTCGACACCATGCTGGGCATCCTGGTCTTTACCATGGCGGCATTGTTCCTGTTTGCCACCAGTCTGTCGGGAAGAATTCGCGGCCTGGCTTACCAGGCGGAGAAAATCATCGATGATGCCGGCCGCATCTCCAACACCATCATGCCTTCGCGCAGTGCCGATGAGCTGGGTGATCTGTCGCGCTCATTTGCCGGCATTGTCGATCGCCTGAGCCAGTACACCCATTACCTGGAAAACATGTCATCCCGTTTGTCCCATGAGTTGCGCACACCGGTCACCGTGGTGCGCTCGTCTCTCGAGAATCTTGCCATGGTAACGCAGGAAGAAGACGCCCAAGTCTATATCCAGCGCGCGGAAGAAGGCATTACCCGGCTCAATCTCATTCTCACTAACATGAGCGAGGCCTCGCGCCTGGAGCAGATCCTGCAGTCTTCCGACAAGGAAGAAACCGACCTCACCAAAGTCATCGATGCCTGTGTGCAGGAATATCAGCAGATTTACCCGCACGTGGAATTTGAAACCAAGATTTCCCTGCAGCCGGTGCGCATCATGGGCAACGCCGACTATATCGCCCAGTTCATGGACAAGGTGGTGGCCAACGCGGTGGAATTTTCCTATCCGGATAAACCGATTCGGGTGGCATGCTACGAAGACAATGACGAAGCCATCGTCAGTGTGGCCAATTCAGGGCCCTACTTGGATCACGACATGAAGGATCGGATATTCGATTCCATGGTCTCGGTGCGCCCTGAAGGGAAGAAGAAGCAACCACACCTGGGTATGGGGCTGCACATCGCCCGCATGATCGCTGAGTATCACGGTGGCTTCGTCTATGCCGACAACCTGATCGAGGATGAAGGGGTTATCGTCGTGCTGCGAATTCCGGTTGGCTAGCTCTTGGCCCAGATCAGGATCACCGTTATTCCGCCATGACGGTGTCGAGCCGGTCCGGATCGCGCCACTTGTTGCCCCATAGACGGGCTAGGAACACCAGGCAGATGGCCAGCACCATGCCGACAAAGCCCAGGAAGGCCACGCGCGGGCCGAAGTCCCACACCTTGATGATGAAGTACTCCATCACCAGCATGCTCCAGTGCAGGGTGACTGAGGCGCGCATCACCCACTGGGTATCACCGGCACCCCGCAGGACGCCGGCGGCAACCTGCAGCACACCCTCGCAAAACGCGTATATTCCCAGGCCGACCATCATATAGCGTGACAGCTGGCGAATGGCGTCGGCCTGGTCGTCGTGAAAGATGAAGACATCCACCAGGGTATTGCGAAACACGATGAAGCAGGTCGCCAGGACCAGCGAATACCCCAGGCCAAGGATGTAGCCGGCGGAGGTCACTTCGTTGGTCCGGGTCATGTCTCGTGCACCGACAAAACGGCCGATCATGCTCATGACTGCAATGTTCAGACCCAGCAGAGGCACAAAGGACAGGATGTCCCAGTTAAAGACGATAGTAGCCGAAGCCGCCGCAACGATGCCATAAGACTGGAACATGAGCAGGAACAGGTTAAAGGCGGCGATGTTCATGAACATTTCCATCCCCGACGGAAAGCCCAGGCGCAGGTAGCGCCGGGCAATGCCCCTGTCAAACACCAGCGATTGCGCAATGGCGAATTTTTCGCGGTTGTCCCGGGCCAGGTAGAACGCGCCGTACAGCACGATGGCAAACACCATGCTCAGCACCGACCCGTAGGCGGCACCGGCGATGCCCATGGCCGGCAGGCCGAGATGTCCGAACACCAGGGCCCAGGTCAGGGGCACGTTGAAGATGAGTGCGGCCACATCACAGAACATGACCACATTGGTGCGCCCGATGCCGGAGAAAAAGCAGGACAGGCAGGTGCGAATCAGCATGAGCACGCTGAACCCGGTCATGATGACGTAATAGGTTTCTTCCAGTGCCAGCAGTTCATCGGCATGGCCCATCCAGGCAAACATGTTTTTCAGAATGCCGCCGACGACCAAGAAGATCGGAATGCAGGCCAGCGACATCAGTATGCCCTGGGAGATCACACGCGAACATTTGTGCAGGTCGCCGGCACCGAGGTATTGCGCGGTCATGGCCGTGGCATAGGAGAGAATGCCGTTGAACAGCGAGAGCGTGAAATACCAGGCCACGCCACCGCCCAGTGTGGCGGCCATGTGGGTGGGACTCAGCTGCGCCATGAACCAGCGGTCGGTGAAGATCATCAGCGCAAAAGCCCCCTGCGACACGACCATCGGGACCGCCATACGCAGCAACACCCCAAGGGTGGTCGGGTTGTATTGCCAATCTTTCACCATAGCCGGATATCCACGGCTTTCGATTTGGCGCCGTTCAGGTCTGGGGGTTGGAAGGAGGGCGTATTGTAGGGAGGCAGGAGGCAGGAGGAAAGAGTCAGGTAACAACACGTTCACCATCCATGCATCATTTTCTCCAGAAGAAGATTTAAATATCAGCTCTTGAGCGTATACCAGTAAATTATCCGCAGGTTCGACGAGTCTTTACCTGCCTCTTTCCTCCTGTCTCCTGCCTCTCAGAAGGGCGATTTATCCTGCGCCAGTTTTTCGCGGTCGTGCGGCGTGGAGAAGTCGATAGCCGGTCCAACGGGAATGATGAGGTGGGGGTTCACCGTGTCGTGGCTGCCGTAGTAGTGCGCCTTGTTGTAATCGATGTCCACGGTCGTATTGATGCCGGGCAACTGGTAGATGTCACGGGTGTACGCCCACAGATTGGGATAGTCGATTATGCGGCGCAGGGCACATTTGAAATGGCTGACGTAGACCGAATCAAAACGCACCAGGGTGGGGAACAGGCGAATGTCGGCCTCGGTCAGCTTGTCTCCAAGCAGGAAGCGCTTGTCGGCAAGCATACCCTCCAGCTTGTCGAGGGTCTTGAAAAGGGGGATGACGGCTTCTTCATACGCTTCCTGCGTCGTGGCAAAGCCGGATTTGTAAACGCCATTGTTGACGTTGGGATAGATCCAGTGGTTAAGCGTATCGATATCCTGGCGCAGATGGGCCGGGGAAAAATCGCGCTGGCGCATCTCGTCATCGGTGATGAGGTCGTTGAACGCACTGTTGAACATGCGCAGGATCTCGGCTGATTCGTTGGAGACGATGGTCTGGCGCTTCTTGTCCCACAACACCGGGACCGTGGCACGATCGTCATAGTCGGGATCGACCAGGCGATAGAGTTCATACAGATATTCGATGTATTCGTCATCGTCACCCTCACCTGAAAAAATCCGTCCGGCGTCGGGTTCAAAGGTCCAGCTGTCCGGTCCCATGTAGCTGTTCGAATTTGACACAGTGATGATGTCATCGAGGTGCTTCAATTTGCGCGTGATGAGCGTGCGATGCGCCCACGGACACGCCAGGGAGATGAAGAGATGATAGCGGCCGGCTTCGGGCTCAAAGCCACCGGCACCGCAGGGGCCCGGTTCACCGTTTGGCGTTATCCAGTTCCGGAACAAGGAGTCATGACGCTCAAACCGGCCACCGGTGGATTCGGTGTCATACCATGCGTTGTTCCAGTCTTTCCTGCCGTCCAGTGATACTTTTTTCATGATGTTGCTTACGGCCTGAAGCCGCCCCTGGAAGAGTCTTGCCTGACGGAATAGTGCTTCATGACCGGCGCCGTGTGAAGGCTTTACCCCTGGTACTTGAATGTCTGCCCGTCATGGGACAGCGTGAGCCGAGGACCGTTGCCACTGGCCTCGGTGCGCCCGATGACCTGGGCAGCGATACCGAAATGGGCGGCGGCGTTGATGACGGTGTCGGCATCGGCCGGATCACAGTACACCTCCATACGGTGTCCCATGTTGAAGACCTTGTACATTTCCTTCCACTCAGTTTTCGAGGCGGCTTGAATGGCGCTGAACACCGGCGGGGTGGGAAAGAGGTTGTCCTTGATGAAATGCACGCTCTGGCCATCGGCGACACGGCCAAATTTCATACATTTGGTCTGAGCGCCGCCCGAACAGTGGATCAGCCCCTTGATGACACCGGCGTGTTCATCCAGCAGCTTGTAGATGACCGGGGCATAGGTCCGGGTCGGGCTGAGCAGGGCTTCCCCGACCGTCATGGAGGAATGGGGCAGGGGATCTTCCAGTTTGTAAGGGCCGCAGTACATCAGGCTCTTGTCGACGTTGGCATCCCAGGATTCGGGATAGTTTTCGGCGTAGTAATGGCTGAGCATGTCATGCCGGGCGCTGGTCAGGCCGTTGCTGCCCATGCCGCTGTTTTCACGCTCTTCGTACGTGGCCTGGCCGGTGGAGGAGAGCCCAACAATACTCAGGCCGGGCTGGATACCGTCACCGGTGATCACGTCCTTTTTCTTCATGACCGACACCGCCACGCTGTCGACTACCAGTGTGCCGGTGAGGTCGCCGACATCGGCAGTTTCGCCGCCGCCGGAATAAATGTTCACCCCAACCTCGCGTAACCTGGCGAGAAAGTGCTCGCTGCCGGCAATGAGGGCGCCAACGACTTCGCCCGGGCAGTTGAGGGCGTTGCGGTTGACGGTATTGGAAATCAAGATGCGGCCGTTGACGCCGACGCAGAGCAGGTCGTCCAGGTTCATGACAATGGAATCCTGGGAAATGCCATGGAACACATCCGTATTGCCGGTTTCCTTGTAGGCCAGGTAAGCCAGGATGGATTTGGTGCCACTGCCATCGGCATGAATGACATTGCACTGTTCCGGGTTGCCGGTGAGGTAATCCTCGGTGATCTTGCAGAAGGCGTTGCTGAACAGGCCGTGATCGAGGTTATCCACAACGTTGTGGACCTCGGTCTTGTCGGAAGACACCCCGCGGGCCTGGTAGCGGCTGGCATTATCGGCCGCCCCAGAGACATGGTAGCCACTGCGTTCCTGGGCCGTGATCAGGCCCCGGAATTCGAGCTGGCGCAGCGCCTTGGCGACGGTATTGGTGGCCAGGTCATGCTCGGCGGCTAGGGTGCGAATGCTGGGCAGCTTGTCGCCGGGCTTGAGTTCGCCGGTATTAATCTGGAAATGGATCTGGTCAATGATCTGCTGAAAAACTGGGGTGGCGGCATCGCTGTCGAGAACAAGTTTCATGGCGGCTCCTTCTGTATCACAGGGATGATACAGAAGGGCGCGTCCGGGTTCAACGACCGTGAACGGTTGTGACGAGGGGCCCTGACGCGCCAGCCCGGTTTATTCGATGGGCATCCTGGCAGGCCGGTTATCTGGCACCTGCTGGTCAATCGCGTTGAGAATGATGGCGGCCATGGCGTAATCCCCCATAATGGCAGCGATTTCCAGTGTGCCTTGTTGTCCGAACAGTGACACAGACTCCGCCCAGGTGGCGCTAGAGACATGATTTTCCTCAAGTAACTCCCGGCCAAAGCGAATGATCATGGACGATTCCGCGGGCAGGCCATCGGTGGGGCGGTTGAACTTGATGGCGTCGACAGCGGCCTGCGGAGCCCCGGCGCTGAGAGCTGCCGGTTCGTGAGAAGCCCATTCGTATTGCTGATCGAAGAAGCGCGCGGCGACCAGGATGGCGGTTTCGATATTGTCGCGGCCGATGACGCTGTCAATGCGCAGGTACTGGTTGATCAGGTCCATGCCGTCAGCCACCCGCGGCATGTGGGGCGAAAAGGAGGCCGGGCCGGTGATGGGGCCGGTGGGATAGCGACCAACGACCCGGTCATAGACCGACTTGCCGTAATCGTCGAGTTGTTCCCGGTCAACCGGGGGCAGCCGCGACAGCGTGTCAGGATGAATATCCCCGGGTAGCGCCTGTGCCAGCAATGCTGCTGACAGGGCTGACACGAGGAGGGTGGTGATGCCGAGCAGGATAGGGCGCAAGCGGGCTTGCAGGGTTTTCGGGCCGTTGATCATGTTTTCCCCCAGCTGATGTGACGACAGTCCTGCCGTCTGTGCTTATGGTGTTTTTGTTGTTGTGGGTAATCCCTCGCACATACTACCCAAGGACTTCCGTGCCTGTCTTGAAGAAAATGACGTCAATATGTGTCGGGTGGTTGCCGGGAGGTCGGGAAAAATTCCCATTGTTGCGCTTGTAACGCCTCTCTAGGATCCACGCAATTCACCCGTAAAGGGTGTTCAGTGTCCCAAAGTTGCTCATATTCAAGTTGCTCATATTCAAGTTGCTCATAAGAGGCGTTCTCAAGGTGCTCACAAGAGGCGTTCCACTGATGAACAAGAAACCGGTTTTTGCTGTTATTTCCACCGTCTTGATGTCTGCCACTGGCCTGGTATTTGCCGGCCCGGGTGAGAAGAACACCAAGGTCGTCATTGAACATACACCGCCTTCCGACAACAACCATGGTCCGGCCTTTGAAGATGGCAGCGTGGAACTGGAAGTCTCTGTGCCAGCGGCTATTGCCCATATTACCAATCACGATGGCGACTGCGTGGTTTCCGGTGGCGGCGACCTGTTTACCGAGGAAGAACAGTGTGGTGGTATCGTTGTCGAGATCGTTGAATAACATCGACATGCTCGAAAAGCCGGCCACAGTGCCGGCTTTTCTGTCTTCACAGGCCAGGAAAATCTATCATCTTGCCAGTATGAACCCCCGTATCACCGATTCCCATCTCGGCCGTTTGCTCAACGAGCCGGTTGTCATCTCACAGCGCCATGCGTTGCCCGGCGGCAGCATCAACGATTGCGAATTGCTCACTCTGGCCGATGGTCGCCAGCTTTTTGTCAAAACCCATAAAAAAGACGTTTTTCATGGCATGTATGCCGCGGAAGCCAGGGCGCTTACACTGCTGGCCCAGCCCGGCACCCTGCAGGTGCCTGCCGTGGTGACCTATGACGAGCAGTACCTGGTGCTGGAGGCCTTTGCCGAGGGGGAGCCGGCACCGGACTGGCAGGAGCAGCTTGGCAGGGGGCTGGCGCTGCTGCATCGTGCGACCCGGCAGGACAGCTTCGGCTTTGACGCCAACAATTTTCTCGGGACAACTCTCCAGGTCAATGACTGGCAAGCCGACTGGCTGGAGTTCTGGCGCGATCAGCGTCTGGGTTACCAGCTGCGCCTGTTGCAGCCCCATACCGCGCATGACGATCCCCTCGTGGAAGCCCTTCAGAGCCTGCTGGCCTGCCTCGATAACATCCTGGTACCCGATCAAGAGCCGGCGGTGCTGCTGCATGGTGATTTGTGGTCTGGGAACGCCGCGGCTAACGGTCAGGGCAGTCCCGTGGTTTATGACCCGGCCAGTTACTACGGCCACCGGGAAGCCGAGTTCGGCATGATGCGCCTGTTTGGTGGTTTTACCAGCCAGTGCGAGGATGCCTACCAGGAAGTGTGGCCGCTGCAGGAAGGCTATGAGCGCCGCTTCCAGCTCTACAAACTGTACCACCAGCTGAACCATCTCAACCTGTTCGGGCGCAGCTATTACTGCGGCTGCCTGGACACCGTCTACACCCTCATCTGATCCTGCCTGTCACGGTTTACCGCTGGCGCCTTTGCGGAAGGACGTGTTCGGCGTGCCTGCATAGCAGTTAATCAGCCAGGGGAAAGCATCAATGATGTAGTACCCGTATACGCCATCGACAGTCATGCCGTTGCACTCATCCAGGTCGCCAAGACCCGCCACATATTCGTAGTCATCCCGGTACGTGCCATCGTAACTGCCTCCCGGGTTGCCCGACCCGCTCGGGCGGGTGCCCGCTTTCAGGCGATAGCTGCTTTCGGCTTTCCTGACGACCCCGTTATCGTCAAAGTAGCTGCCGAAGATGGGAAAGCCATCGGCAGCAAAACCCACCACCGGCGACTCGACAGCATTGTCAAAATCGAACAGCGCCATGGGGTTGCCGTGGTAGTGATAAGCGCCGTTCGGCTGGGTATGGGCATTGTGGTTGTCGGTACCAAATTTGTTGAGTGGTGACATGGGATCCAGGCGCCAGGGCTGGTTGATGTCGAAGCAACCAGTTTTTCCATCGCCTACCCCGTAACAGGCCGCCGCAAAGATATCGACTTTGACGCCATTGAGCAGAATGGCATTGTCCCAATCCAGGCTGAGAGCAGTGGGCTGGGAGGCCAGTTGCGGGTCAGCTGTTACCTGGTAACTGTTGCTGACAGCCGCCACCGGCGTGGCAAACGCGCCACCCTGGCCCATATCGTGATTGGGGATGTTGTTGGAAGTGAAGGTGCAGATGCCGTTATCCACACTGATGGTGAGATTGCCGTCAAAGCTCAGGCTGCGACTGACATCGCTGACCGATGAAATATAGTCGCCGGCGTACTCGGCACAGTTGCCACTGCGGTCGGTGAGAATCAGGTCGGTGAGGTCTATGGTGCCGCCCGGTTCGTCGGTGCCACTGTCTTCCGGGCTGATGAAGTCAAATATATCGCCGACATACTTGATGCCTTCACCAAGCGCCTTGCTGTAGACATAGACGCCACCTGCCAGCACGCCGAGATAGGTATTGGTGTCCGGGTAGTAACGCACCAGGTAACCCTGGTAGGTGACCGTGTCGCGGTCGGCAGGGGCAAAATACTGGCTGTATCGTGACTCGGCAAAACTGAACAAGCGGTTGGCATCGGCCAGTTCATCGGCTCTGCCCGCCGTCGGCAGCAGTAAACTAAGTGTGGCGAAGAGGGCCGCTGTAAGGGTGAAAAACCGTGGCATGGGGCATCCTTTTGGCAGGGTAGTGACCAGCCAAAACGCCCGAGCCGGCATCTGGTTGACAACGCCGGCTATAAAAATCAGGCCAGGGCTGCCAGTACCCGCGACGGGGTAAACGGGTAATGGGTCATGCGCTTGCCGGTGGCATCAAAAAACGCGTTGGCAATCGCGGCCGCCGCTGCCGCCATGACTTCTTCGCCGGCACCTGATGGTGGCTCGTCCAGCCGTTGCACGATGACGGGGGTAATCTCGGGACATTGCTCAAAACGCAGTATGGGGTACGTCGACCAGTCCAGAGATGTTACGCCACGGGCGTCAAACGTGACTTCTTCCAGCAGCATCCTGCTGGCGGTCTGTACCAGTTGACCCATGATCTGACTTTCCACGTTGGAGGTGTTGACCACCAGGCCGGCATCGATGGCGCCGGTCAGGTGCAGGATGCGTACATCGCCAGTGGCCGTATTGACCTCAAGCTCTGCCACCGCGCCACCGTAGGAGGCCAGATGGGTGCCGACACCAATACCGCGTCCCCGCAACAGGGTACCGCTCTGGTCAATCGAAGCGGCCGGTCTTTCCTGCCAGTTGGCCGCCTCGGCCGCGGCATTCAGCACATCACGCCAGTGGTAATTGGTGATGTTCTGCTGACGGAAGCGCCAGGGATCCATGCCCAGCTGAAAGGCCAGGTCATCGATAGCCTGCTCAGAGACAAAGGCAAAGCTCAGGTCAAGCGGTGAGCGCAGCCAGGCACCCTTCAGATAGCCCAGGCCGTCGACATGATGATTCAGCAAGCGTCGGTTGGGAATCTCGTACATGCCGCCGAGGGTGCGCGGGTTGATCTGTTGCGCTGGAAACGCCGGCCATTCCTGCGCGGGTGTGTTGGTGGCTGTCTGGGCGGTGGTTTCAATCAGGCTCCAGTGATGCTGCCAGCCTTCATATTCATAGCTGACCAGTTTGCCATTGCGATCGGCTGACACCCGGGCCTTGCCGATATGGGCAGGCCCGAAATTGTCCCAGCCATGTTCATCCCAGCGCATGAACTGGACGCGTACGGGCTGGCCGGCCAGCCGTGACATCAGCGCGGCGGCCTGCGCCACATCATCCCAGCAGCTGTGGCCGAACGTACCGGCACCTTCATGATATTGCACGCGGACATTTTCCGGTGGCAGCTCAAGCAGCTCGGCAATGCTGGTGCGGGTATTGTAGACGTCCTGGGTGGAGCACATGACCAGGGCATCCTGATCGGAGACGTCGGCCAGCGCGCAGTTGGGGGCAAACGGCACGTGTGCCTGGTAGGGGCCTGTAGCCTGGAAGCTGCTGCGCACGGCTGCCAAGGCATAGGTGGAAACATCGCCTTCATCCACCGCAATCCGCTCATTGGTTGGCCCGTTTTCCATACGGTTAAAGAGGGCATCGTTGCCGGGCAGGGAATCAGGCCTTTCCCACACCACATCAAGGGCCTGTGCGGCCCTGACAGCATCCCATTCCTTTGCTGCAACCACGGCGATGAAATCGTTCTGGCGCAGGACCCGGGCACCGGGTATTTGGGCGATGGAGTTTTCATCCACAGACAGCACGCGAATGCCGTCACCATAAGCACCCTGGCCCGGTGGGCGGACAACACGGCCGTGTAGCATGCCCGGCAGGCGCAGGTGCTGCAGATAGCGATAGGTGCCGTTGACCTTGAGCGGAATATCGTTGCGAGGCACAGGTGTGGCGACCAGGCGATAGGTTGCAGGATCCTTCACCGGGGCTGTCCCGGTGAACGGCTGGTTGAAGAGGCGCTCACCAATCAGCTCGCCATAGCTGAGCCGTCGGTTATCAGCAGTCTGGATGATGCCGTTGCTCACAGAAAGTGACGACGCCGGCGTATTGAGTGCGGTGGCAGCCAGGCTGAGCAGGGCCTGGCGCGCTTCGGCAGCAGCCCGTTGAATCTGTGGACCACCAACCCGCATGGCTGAGCTGGAGTAAGTGCCGCCCTGGTTGGGGGTGATATGGGTGTCAAGTCCGACTGTGTTGAGCTGGGCCATGCTCATATCCAGCTCTTCGGCAGCTACCTGCAACAGGGCGGTGGAGCAACCCTGGCCGAGTTCGGCAAAGCCGATGTATACCGTGGCCGTGTTGTCCTGGTGGATGGCGATCCAGCTGTCTATCTGTTCCGGATCCGGTGGCCCCGTCACCGGTGCACGGCCGCTCTGGCTGAAGGCCGTGCCGGGCAGACTGAAACTGACAACCAGGGCGCCACCGCGTTTGAGCAGTTCACGGCGGGTGATGGTAAAGGCCGCCTTCATGCGGTTGCCCCCCCCTGCGCGGTTGCCGATGACGCTGTTGCCATGGTGCGCGCAGCGCGCTGGATGGCACGGATGATTGTCGGGTACGTGCCGCAACGACAGAGATGGCCGTTCATGGCCTGACGTATTTCCTCTTCCGAGGGGGAGGGATTGTTCAGCAGAAGTTCGGTCCCCTTGATGATGATGCCGTTGACACAATACCCGCATTGGATGGCCTGTTCGGTAACCAGCGCCTCCTGCAGCGGGGTGGTTGGCCGCCACGGTGTGTTGGTTGCTGCCGCGTAATAGGCGGTGATGCCTTCCAGGGTGGTCACCTGTTTGCCGTCCAGGGCGGCCACGGGGGTGACGCACGCCCGGGTTTCGACACCATCGACGAGCACCGAACACGAACCGCACTGCGCCAGTCCGCAACCAAATCGTGGTCCCTGCAGTTGCAGTTCATCAGTGAGTACGTAGAGCAGCGGCGTATCGTCGCTGGCTGCAGGTGTGATGGTGGCGCCATTGATCGTGAGTGTAGCCATGGTATTCCCCTTGTCTTTGCCGGGAGTCTATTATGAATTCGGGTGCACTGCATCCCTCTGATTTTGCAGTCTTTTTAGAGGACGGATACGGCGCCTTGCCTGCATGGCGATGACCGATTGAGCAGCACCAGCACCGGCAGGGTGATGGCGGCTGTAAAGAGGTCGTAGGGTAATTGCGTGCGCACATGGTCCAGGTGTTCGCAGCCGGCCGCCAGGGAGGCCAGAACCGTGGAATCCGAAATGGGCGAGCAGTAATCCCCGAATGTGCCGCCACCCAGCACCGCTGCCCGCAACAGTGCAGGCGACAGGTCCATGGCCAGGGCGATCGGCATGGCTACGGGTACGAGGATGCCGAACCTTCCCCAGGAGGTGTCGGTTCTGAAAGAGATGATGCCGGCCGTGATAAAGATCACCGGGACAATCAGCCAGGCTGGCAGCGATGCTGAAATCATACCGGCCATGAAGGGACCGGCACCCAGTGTCTGCATGCTGGTGCCCAGTGCGAGGGCCAGGAGCATGATCGATACGACCGGCAGCAATTTCCCCATGCCCCGAAAGATGGTCCCATTGGGTTCACGCAGGGAATAACGCCCGCCCCGCAGCAGCAGCGCGGCGGCCACGGCAATAGCCAGGAGCACGGCATAGAGCACTGATACCGAGCCCGAACCGGCGATCAGGTCGCCATTGCCGGTATACAGCATGAAGCCTAGAAAGCTGCCGATGAGTACACCAATCGGGACCAGGAAATCCCGGACGCGGCCGCGGCCATGCTGACGTTCAGGGGGCGCATTTGCTGTCGCTGACGCTTCAAACCGTGCCAGTGCCCAGGCCGGCATGCCGGTAGTTTTGCGCCACTTCGATCATTTTCAGCTCGTAGGTGCTGGTGCCGGTTGTAGCGGGTCACGTGGCTTTCGCAGCCACCGTCACGGGAAGGGAAACGCGGGGTTTTACCGGTAGAATACCCAGCCGGCCATAGCCGATGGGCAGGGCATTATCAAAGAGGCGAAACAGCAGGGTGGCACCTGTGGCAGACGGCGTTTGAAAACTGATGCGTTTGGACGGCAGACTGGGCATAATACAGCCAGAATAAAAAACCATAAAATTATATAAAACAGTAATATAGGTATAAATTCTAAAGTGAGTTATAAAAAAAGTCTGGATGGGGCGGTCAGCAGCATCGGCACCCTGCAAAAATTACACAGAATTAGTTTGAATAATGATGAAATTGTGGCTACAAAACTCTGATTCAGTTGAGATTTCCTGGCTCTCGGACTACCTGGATTTCAGGGCGTTGTCAGGCATTGTCACGTCCCTGCCGGAGGAGGTTGGTGCTGATGCCTATCTCCTGCAGATCAGCCATGATGGCCTGAGTCTATCCTCACCGGGTAGTGGTAACACGACGCCCACCCGGGTGGATTTCCTCTCGGCGCGTTTGCAGCATCGTGTTAGGACAACCCGGCGTCATGACGGTCTGGCCAAGGCTGTGGGCCTGGACAGATACCCGAATGGTCTGCATGTGCTGGATGCCACGGCCGGCATGGGGACGGATGCCTACCTGCTGGCCGCAAAAGGGTGTCGGGTGACTCTGGTGGAAAAACATCCCGTCATGGCGGCACTGCTGGCCGACGGTTTGCGGCGCGCGGCTCGCGATCCCGCCCAGGCAGAGATCCTGGCCCGGATGCAACTCCAGGCCGGGGATGCCCACCAGGTGCTGGCGCAACTGCCTCAGGATGCTTTGCCGGATGTGATTACCCTGGACCCCATGTTCCCCCCGAGGCAGAAATCAGCTCTGGTCAAAAAGGACATGGCCCTGATGCAGGGCCTGTTACCCCCGAATGATGACGTCGCCACATTGTTAGCGCTGGCACGGGAGAAGGCTGGCAAGCGTGTTGTGCTGAAAAGGCCGGGCAAGGCCGAGAAAACCCCTGCCGTGAAACCTGACTTCCAGGTCCCGGGCAAGGCTTGCCATTTCCAGGTGTTCCTGACAGCGCGATAAGCCGCAGCAGGGGTCAGCGCAACAGGTTGACCAAAACCTGCTCGTAGATGCTGGACAACTGGTCCAGGTCGGCCACGGATACGTGTTCGTTGACCTTGTGAATGGTGCGGTTGCAGGGACCCAGTTCCACCACCTGGGCACCGGCGGGAGCAATGAAACGCCCGTCACTGGTACCGCCACCGGTCGATAACTCGGTGGTGATGCCGGTGACGGTGGCAATGGCGCGGCTGACCGCTTCTGTGAGCACGCCGACCGGCGTGATGAAAGGATTGCCGGACAGCTGCCACTCCAGGGTGTAATCGTTGTAGTGCCGGTTGAAGATTGCTTCAGTGACGCTCTGCAGTTCTGCGGCCGTGACTTCCGATGAGAAGCGGAAATTGAACAGCGCGGTGAATTCACCGGGGATGACATTGTTAGTGCCTTCCCCGGCATGGATATTGGAAATCTGGAAGCTGGTCGGCGGAAAATACTCGTTGCCCTGGTCCCAGGCATGGGCGGCCAGTTCGGCAAGCGCCGGCAAAAACCGGTGCACCGGATTGTTGGCCAGGTCAGGATAGGCGACATGGCCCTGGGTGCCATGCACGGTCAGTGTCCCGTTCAGCGACCCGCGGCGCCCATTGCGAATGACATCGCCCAGGGTCTGGCTGCTGGAAGGTTCCCCCACAATGCAGTAGTCAATCTTTTCACCCCGCGCCTGCAGGGTTTCGATCACCCGTTTGGTGCCATCCACGGCAACGCTTTCCTCGTCACTGGTGATGAGAAAAGCCAGGCTGCCGGTGATATCCGGCGCGGCAGCCAGGAAGCGTTCGGTGGCAGTGACCATGGCCGCAATACTGCCTTTCATGTCGGCGGCGCCACGGCCGTAAAGAATGCCGTCCTGCACAGTCGGGGTGAAAGGTTCGGTTTGCCACAGGCTGCGGTCACCGGGCGGCACCACGTCGGTGTGACCGGCAAAACATACCAGCGGACCGGTGTTGCCGCGGCGTGCCCACAGGTTTTGCACGTCACCAAACGGCATCGGCTCCAGGGTGAAGCCGAGTTTTTCCAGGCGCGCGGCCAGCACCTGCTGGCACCCCTCATCCTGGGGGCTGACAGAAGCGCGGCTGATCAGGTCACAGCTCAGGTCCAGTGTGGCAGACATCGGTTATTGCTCAGTTGTGTGAATGCAGTTCTGCATTGAGTTCCACCTTGGACTTGTTGGTCCGGCATTCCACAACGCCCGTGTTGGAATTGCGCAGGAACAGCAGGTCGCTCTTGCCGGAAAGCTCGCGCGCCTTAACCACCTCGACCGGATTGAGGCCACTGTCCAGGATGGTCACCTTGGTGCCGGCGCTGACGTAGAGACCTGACTCGATGGTACAGCGGTCGCCCAGGGGGAAACCGAGACCAGCATTGGCGCCGATCAGGCAGTTCTCGCCCACGGAAATGACTTCCTTGCCGCCACCGGACAGGGTGCCCATGATGGAGCAGCCGCCGCCGAGGTCACTGTTGTTGCCAACAAACACGCCGGCTGAAATGCGGCCTTCGATCATCGCGGTACCTGATGTACCGGCATTAAAGTTCACAAATCCCTCGTGCATGATGGTGGTACCTTCACCGATATAGGCGCCCAGCCTGACGCGGGCGGTATCGGCAATTCGCACGCCGCTAGGCACAACGTAATTGGTCATCTTCGGAAATTTGTCGACGGAGAACACTTCCAGGGTGCGGCCATCGAGACGCGCCTGCAACTGGCGGGCAGCCAACTCATCAAGGGCGATGGCGCCTTCGCTGGTCCAGGCATTGTTCGGCAGGCAGGGAAAAATACCATCCAGGTTGATGCCGTGGGGTTTGACCAGCCGATGGGACAGCAGGTGCAGTTTCAGGTAGGCCTCGGGAACGGACGACAGCTTGTCATCCCTTTCCAGAAATACCGCCACCAGAGGGCGATCGGTTGTCTGCAGTCTCTCCAGCAACTGTTTTAGGGCCGGGTCGGTGACTTCCCTGGTACACTCGGAGACATCCACACTGGACAATGCCAGCGCGCAATTGCCGCCACTGTAGCCGGTTTTGGCGATCAACGGGGCGATAGTGTTGGTGTCGGGATTGAGCTGCGGCTGGGGAAAATACACTTCCAGCCAGTTGCCGGCACGGTCTTTGGTGCCGACACCGAGAGCAAAACTAAACATGTCGTTGTTGTCCTTGGGTCAGATAAAGGAAGGATTATAGCAGTGATTGCCAGGCACCTTCGTCAAAGCCGATGAGTTTGTGCTTGCCGGCGATCAGGACCGGGCGCTTGATGATTGAATGATGTGTCTGCATGAGGGTGATGGCCCTGGCTTCGGTCATGTCCTGCTTGTCGGCATCATCCAGTTTGCGCCAGGTGGTGCCACGGGTGTTGAGCAGTTTGTCGATACCGAAAGTCTTGCTCCAGCTTTTCAGCCTATCGGCATCTATACCGGCTTTTTTGTAGTCATGAAAGGTATAGTCCACGCCATGCTCATCGAGCCAGCGCCGGGCTTTCTTGACGGTGTCGCAGTTGGGTATGCCGTAAAGCGTGGCTTTGGCTGTCATCATGAACTCCTGGCGAGGGCTTACTTGGCCGTCTCGGCATCCAGCAGGTTGCGGATTTCTTCCTGCAGCTTCTTGCCGAGTTCAGCGTCATCGATGCGTTGGTTGTCACTGTCCGTGATAAAAAAGACGTCTTCCACGTTTTCCCCTAGCGTGGTGATCTTGGCATTGTGCAGCGTGATCTCCATTTCCACGAACAGGCTGGCGACTTTTGCCAGCAGCCCTGTGCGGTCGGGACAAAGCACCTCGAGTACGGAGTAGGGCATGTGCGGTGAATTCGTCAGGCTGGTTTCTGCCTTGCGCGTAAACTGGCGGTGCTTGCGTGACGTGCGGTGTCTTTCGGCGGGTTTCAGGGCGCTGTCGGCGCTGACGTATTCGTTCAGCGTACGATTGATTTCCTCCAGGCGCTGGGGATTCTTGCCAATGGGCTGGCCATTGCTTTCCAGTACCATGAAGGTGGTCATGGCGTAGTCACTGTCGGTCAGGTAGATGCGGGCATCGTGGATATTCAGGTTGAGCCGGTCAAACGCGGTGGCAATGTTGGCAAACAGAAAGTTGGAATTCTGCGTGTAGATAAAAACCTGAGTTGCGCCTTCGTGGCGGTTCTCCGAATTGTTTTTGATCAGGATCAGCGGCTGGCTGTTGCTTTTGTGCTGGGCAATAGCGCGGGTCTGCCAGGCGATGTCTTCGGGTGTTTCTCGCAGGAAGTAATCCTCGTCGGGATTGTTCCAGATATCGCGCACCTGCTTATTGCTGAAGCCGTCTTTCTCCAGCAGGGCGATGGCCGCTTTCTGGTTCTGGCGAATGAGGTCGGCCTTGCCCACCGTGTTTTCCGGGCTGCGTCCGAGTTCCTTCTTAGTGTACTGATACAGGTTTCTCAGCAGGGCAGCGCGCCAGGTATTCCAGAGCGTGGCATTGGTCCCGTTGATGTCGGCCACGGTCAGGACATAGAGATAGTCGAGGCGGGTCTGGTCGCCCACCAGGTTGGCAAAATGCCGGATCACCTCGGGATCCTGGATGTCCTGACGCTGAGCAATACTAGACATGGTCAGGTGATATTCGACCAGCCAACTCACCAGGGCGGTATCCCACTTGCCCAGGCGATGCCGGCGACAGAACAATTCGGCATCACGCTTGCCGAGAATGGAATGATCGCCGCCACGGCCCTTGCCAATGTCATGGTAGAGGCCTGCGATATACAGCAGTTCGATCTTGGGCAGGCGGTGGAAAAGGCGGTGGGCGATAGGGTACCTGTCTGCGGCTTCGGAATGCCGGAAGCGGCGCATGTTTTCCATCACCTGCAGGGTGTGTGAGTCAACGGTATAGATATGAAACAGGTCATACTGCATCTGGCCCACAATGCGGCCGAACTCTGGCAGGTAAGCCGAGAGAATGCCGTACTGTTTCATCTTTCTCAGTCGGCCCACCATGTAATGAGGTGAGCGCAGCAGTTCCATGAACATGCTGGTGTTGCGGATGTCGCGCCGGTAATTGTTATCAATCAGGTGCTTGCTGTTGCGAATCAGGCGAATGGTGGAAGCGCGAATACCCTCTATCGAAAGGTCCTGCGCCCACAGCGCAAAAATTTCAATCAATGCAAATGGTGTGCGCTCGAAGACCTGGCGGTTCTTCACCTCGATGTAGTTGTTGCGAATCTGGAAGCGGTTGTTGATCGGCACGATCTTGGCTTTTTCGCTCTTTCGCAGAAATTCTTCATCAAACAGCTGCAGCAACACGTCGTTGAGTTCGCGCAGGTTCAGCACTACGCGGTAATATTCTTTCATGAGCTTTTCGATGGCGATGCTCTTGGCGTCATCCTCGTAACCGAGAATCGCGGCCAGTTTGCGCTGATGCTCGAAAAGCAGTCTGTCCTCGCGACGGCCATTGATCATGTGCAGGCCGTAACGCAGTTTCCAGAGAAAGTTGCGGCCACGGATCAGGTCACGATGTTCACTTTTCTCCAGGAACTTGCGTTCCACCAGGTCGTGAAAGTCCGTGGCGCCGAAATGGCGCTTGGAAATCCAGCCAATGGTCTGGATGTCCCGCAACCCGCCGGGAGCTTCCTTAAGGTTGGGCTCCAGTGCAGACTCGATGTCTTCCTGTTTGCTGTGACGGATTTCCTGCTCTTCTTTTTTTGCCTTGAAGAAGTGCTGCCGATTCCAGACTTTCTTTTTCTCGATCTGCGTCATCACCTTGGCGAGCAGATCCTCGTTGCCATAAAGCGTGCGTGATTCGATCAGGGCCGTTGCCACCGTGATGTCGCGCGCGGCTTCCTGCTGGTTTTCCTTGATTGAACGCACACTTTGGCCGATCTCGAGATTGATGTCCCAGAGGAAGGTCAGAAAGTGCTCGATATCAGCCTTGTATTTGTCCTTGTTGTCCCTGGCCAGCAGGATCTGGAGGTCGATATCGGAGTACGGGTGCAGTTCGCCCCGGCCATACCCGCCAACGGCAATCAGGCTGATGTCCTTCGCATCACGCCAGTCATAGACAGTCCAGGCCGTGATCAACAACTGATCGACGAACCAGGTCTGGTCGCGAATGATGGTTTCGATATCGCCCTTGGCGGTAAAACGCTCGTCCAGCAGGGCGCGCGCATGTTGCACGGCTTCGCGGTAGCAGATCAGCGGAGAAGGGCTTGCCGCCAGTTTTTCCCGAAAGGATTTGGCGTCGAACAGGGCGCGGCGGGCAGGGGTGGTTTTGGTCGGGGCTGTCATTACCTAGCCGAACGGTTCTTCCTTGCGACGTGTCAGCACTTCACAGCCATCGCTGGTGACCGCCAGGGTATGCTCCCACTGCGCAGACAGGCGGCGGTCACGTGTCGTGACTGTCCAGCCATCGCTGCGCGACAGCTTGGTCAGGCGCGAGCCGGCATTGATCATGGGTTCAATGGTGAAGGTCATGCCTTCTTCCACTGGCATACCCGCGCCGCGGTTGCCGTAATGCAGGACCTGCGGATCCTCATGGAAGATGCGGCCGATCCCGTGGCCGCAGTATTCGCGAACCACCGAGTAGTGCTGGCTCTCCGCATATCGCTGGATGATATGGCCGATATCGCCCAGGGTTGTGCCGGGGCGGACTATGTCGATGGCCATGTAGAGGCATTCCTGGGTGACACGGATTAACTTGCTGGCATGGGGGGCGACATTGCCTACCTGGAACATCTTGCTGGTATCGCCATGGAAACCGTCCTTGATGACGGTAATGTCAATATTGAGGATATCGCCATCCTTCAGTATGGCGGTATCACTGGGAATGCCGTGGCATACCACGTGGTTCGGTGAGGTACAGATGGATTTCGGAAATCCGTTGTAATTCAGTGGGGCCGGGATGGCGTGCTGCGTGTTGACGATATAGTCATGGCATATGCGGTCCAGCTCGCCGGTGCTGATGCCGGGCACAACATGGGGCTCGATCATTTCCAGAACTTCGGCAGCAAGTCGGCCTGCCACACGCATCCTGGCGATATCGTCAGGGCTTTTGATGGTTACGGGCATTTAAAGGTCTGTTTCAGGGGGTGTGCGAGAAAGTGGGGTATTTTAGGGGAAAGGATACGGCGTTAAAAGGAGAAAGGGAGGAAAGGAGTAAGGGAGGCGGGGGCGAATAGCCCGCCTGGGATATCCGTTGATTTACGGAGAGGTCGGTTAAGGGGTCAAAAGCTTAAAAATTACTTTATTTCCACCATGGCCAAATAGCGGCCATCTCCTTCAGGTTGGCATTGCCGTCTTTTTCTCCCTTTCTCCCTTTCTCCCTTCCTCGCCAGCCCGCAGACACCCCCTGATCTGGCCCCATAAACCCCCTTGATTTCATACATTTAACTTCCAGTCGGTCGCCGCTTATGTTATAAAGCCGCACGTTTTTCCCGGGTGGGGAAAACGCCAGCAGGAAATGCCTGCTAAAACAACATTGTTAGCATAATTTTTAAACCGTCGCACATACATCGACACTTTGGGCTGGGTGCCACAAATCTGTTTATAATCAACAGGTTGCAGGTTAGACCCAAAGGATGTATGGAGGCCTAACCCAGGACATTTAAATGACCTCTGTAAACATGAAAGACATGTTGCAGGCCGGTGTGCATTTCGGACACCAGTGCCGCTACTGGAACCCCAAGATGAATCAGTACATTTTCGGGGCCCGCAATAAAATCCATATCATCAACCTTGAGCACACCCTGCCAGCCCTGACCCGGGCCATGGAACAGGTTCGCCATATGGCTGAGCGCAAACAGAAAGTGCTATTTGTCGGCACCAAGCGCGCTGCCAGCAAGATTATCAAGGCTGAAGCTGCCCGCGCCGGCATGCCTTACGTCGACCAGCGCTGGCTCGGCGGCATGCTGACCAACTACAAGACCATCCGCGCTTCCATCAAGAAGCTAAAGGACCTGGAAACCCAGGCTGTCGATGGCACCTTTGCCAAATTGACCAAGAAAGAAGCTCTGATGCGTACCCGCGAGCAGGAAAAGCTTGAGCGCAGCATCGGCGGTATCAAGGACATGGGCGGTCTGCCTGATGCCCTGTTCGTGATCGACGTCGATCACGAACGCATTGCCGTCACCGAAGCCAACAAACTGGGTATTCCGGTGATCGGCGTTGTTGATACCAACAGCGACCCCGAAGGCATTGACATGGTTATCCCGGGCAACGATGACGCCATCCGTGCCATCAAACTGTACGTGGGTGCCATGGCGGATGCCTGTGTTGATGGCATGGGCAAGGCCCGTATGGAAGACGAAGCCCGCAAAGGCGAGTTCGTCGAAGTTGACGATGACAAAGCCGAAAAAGACTCCAAGATCAAGGTGAAATCCAAGGCTGCCAAGATCAAGGCCGAAGCCACTGAAACAGAAGCCGAAGCTCCTGCAGAAGAAGCAGTAGCTGCCGAGGCACCTGTGGAAGAAGTTGCCGAAGCCCCGGCAGAAGAAGCTGCTCCCGCCGAGGCTGCAGCCGCTGAAGAAGCTGCCCCCAAGGCCAAAGCCAAACCGAAAGCGAAAGCCAAGGTCAAAGCTGAGCCCAAAGCCAAAGCTGAGCCCAAAGCCAAAGCTGAACCGAAAGCCAAGGCCAAGGCCAAAGCCGAGTAAGTTCACAACCCGGATCGACTGGCCGGCGGCCACAGGCTGCCGGTCGCCGGATTGCATTCAGATTACCTAAGGGAGGCCAGACATGGCAGAAATCACCACTTCATTAGTGAAAGAATTAAGAGAACGTACCGGGCTTGGCATGATGGATTGCAAGAAAGCCCTGCAGGCAGCCGATGGCGATATCGAAAAAGCCATTGAGGATCTGCGCAAGGAAAGTGGCCTGAAGGCTGCGAAAAAAGCCGGTCGCACCGCCGCGGAAGGCCTGGTGCTGACCAAGATCGCCGATGATGGTAGCTACGGTGTGATGGTTGAAGTCAATTCCGAAACCGACTTCGCTGCCAAGGACGACAACTTCAGCGACTTTGCCG